>NZ_BAAAWO010000001.1:0-653360 GCF_039535115.1 Paeniglutamicibacter sulfureus | reverse complement strand
AGGGAAAGGACGGAGAAGACCACGACCTGCAACCAGAATTCGCCGCCCGCCAAGGCGACTCCCACACCACCAAGCGCTCCAACGCCCAACATGATGAAATACAAGTCAAGGGAAATCATTTCGATGATGGCCAGCAAGAGGAAGAGCGCGAGCCAGACCACCCAAGCGTTGTCTATAAGCCACACATACATATTTACCCCTCAAGTCCGGATGCGTTGGATACACACCAACCTCGTACACCATCTTGCCCGATCGGCATGCCAAATCGAATCAGCACAAGGGAGGATGTTCAACCTACGCAACCTCATCATTGCGATGATCGGCGGCACCTCCGCTGAGGTCGCCGGGCTATTGGTTCTGGCGGAATTCCTGGATGCGGAATGCCGCGGTGATGAGCATGGCGTTTCCTGCATCAGCCAACCGGCCACGCAGTTCCTCGGGGTCCAGATGATGACCGGCCGGTCCCATCATGGCCAGCTCGAAAGCTGCGGCCGAATCCAGCACCAACGGTATCCGGACCTCCTCGGTTGCATTGAGCGTGAAGCCGTCGCCCATGGAAGCCACGACTCCGGCAGCCTTGTCCGGGGCGATTGCAAGCAGCCCGAGAAGTTCCGCACCCTCCGCAAGGTGTCCGGGGAGCGGGGTTACGACCAGGGCCGTTCCACCCGGGCGCAATACCCGGGCAAATTCTTTGCCGTTGTGTGGGGAGAAGATGTTCAGCAGCACGTCGAACGACTCGTCCTCCAAGGGAAGTTCGCGCCACAGGTCCCACACGAGCGCCAGGGTGTTGGGCACCTTCGCTGCCCGCCGCATAGCATAGCGGGAAATATCCAACGCAACAGCGCTGGCGGAGGAGAACCCGGGAAGCGCTTGAAGCACCTGCCTCAGGTAGTATCCGGTCCCTGCGCCCGCGTCCAGGATCCGCGGTTCCTCGTATCCGCGCAGGGCCTTGCGGGCTCGGAGCCCCAGGGCTTCGGCCAGCGACTCATAGTGCCCGGCATCAAGGAAGGAAGCCCGGGCAGCAACCATCTGCGCCCCGTCTTCCTTGAAGTTCGTTCCCTTGCCGGCCAGCAAGTTGAAATAGCCTTGCTTCGCGGCGTCAAATGCGTGTCCGGCATCGCAGCCGAGCCGGTCGGGCCTCCCGGGTTGCTGCTGCAGACGCAACCCCTCTCGGCAAACGGGACAGCGAAGACCCTCGTCCGGATTCATGAGCTGCTCCAATGGTGTCAATTCTTGGGGGTGGTGATTAGCTGCAACCGGCTCGTTGACCGGTCTTGCGGCGTGGCCTTCTGACCACTGTAGTAGGCGCGGGCGCGCCGCCCGGCCTTCATGGCCGGGCAAGGAGCCGGGGTTGTGCCCTGTGCCGGGGGAGTGACGGCGTTGGGCCGTCCCTAAAATCCGAGCCCGCTCCTGGCCGCGGCAATACCCGGGTGGGCCCAGCGTGGATATTCGTGGTTGGCGCACAACGACCGGGTCACGGCCTTGTCGATGTACACGGTGCCATCGAGGTGGTCGGTCTCATGCTGGAATATTCTCGCCTGCCACCCGGAGAATTTCCGTTCATGGGTGGTGCCTTCGGCGTCCCGGTACGTGGTGTCGATGTCGGCAGGCCGTTCCACAACTCCCTGGTATCCGTTGAATGACAGGCACCCCTCGTAGAAGGCGACCGTGCGGTCACCGACGGGCCAATAACGGGGGTTGACCGTTTCGAGATACTCCAGCGGCTCACGTTCCCGCGCGAGGGCGACCTCCGGAACGGATTCGTAAAGGTCTTGCAGAACGGCGATGCGCAGGGGGATGCCCAGCTGCGGGGCTGCGAGTCCGACTCCCGGGGCATCGAGCATGACCGCGCGCATGGTGTCTAGGAAGGCTCGCAACAGACCGGGTTCCAGCTGGCCGGTGAAGTCCGCCGCGGCCATCCGCAGCACCGGATGCCCCAACTGCACGATGGGCGGAAGAACACCCGCCTCGTGAAGTCGGACCAGTTCCTCGACCCCGGCCCGGATGGCTTCGGTGGACCAGGGGGCGGATGCTGTCGATTCGCCGTTTGGATTCATGAGTGGACGCCCTCCAGCGAAGTGGTAGTTCCCGATATCTGTTCGTTGCCCGTGTCCAGTGCGTTGATGCGGCTGCGTAGTCGGGCCGCCTCGAGTTCGGGCAGGTGGTTGAAGGAGTCAGTGAAGCCATCTTCCACGAACATGTCCAGGCGGACTTGGTGGTCGTAGAGGACGTCAATGACGTTGGCCAGCCGGCGCAGCCCATAGGGCGTCATTCGTTCGGTGCCCGGCACGCCGGAAATGATCCAGTGATCGTGGTCGCGTACCAGCTTCAGGTAGTCCACGGTGGAGGTCAGGGCTTCACAGAGATCTGGGAAGCCAAACCATATCTGCCGCCCGTCAATGCGCAACGCACGGATTCCATGGCTTGTCGGCGTAAGCCGCACCGTGTCGCCGGCGCAGGGTTCGGTCAACCCCAGGCGATCGAGGTCACCTGAGTCGGGGGAGCGCAGCAGTGTTCCCATGCTGAATCCGGATCGCTGTGCCGCCTGGCGCTCGATCGCCCTGTAGTCGCGTTGCGCATCGAGTTCGTGCACCGTCATGTTCTCGCGGATGGTCGTTATCGTCGGCAGAACCAGGTGGTGGTAGTACTCGTCCGAGAGGAGTTCCTCCGGCGGGTAGTTCGACGTGGTGATCAACAGGATGCCCCGGTCAATAATGTATTTGACGGTGCGTGCCAGCAACATGGCATCGCCGGGATCGTTGCAGTGGAATTCGTCGAAGCACAGGACCTCCACACCGCCGAGCATGGTCTCGATGGACCGTTCAATGGCGCTGGTGCGTGCCGCCACGCGGTCGGCGCGTCCGCGCGTTTCCCCGAGTGAGTCGGGTTCGTCGATCTGCTCAAGGGCAACCGTGGTGGCCTTGTGGGCTGTTGCATGGAGGTCGCGGAAGAAGTCGTGGAAATGCACACGCAGTTTGCGCTCAGTCGGCAGGGCGTCGAAGACCGCTCCCAGCAACCAGGTCTTGCCGCGCCCCGGAGGTCCCCAGAGATAGACATGGTTTTTCCCGGGGGAGCGACCCAGGGGAGACAGATGAGCTGCGGCATTGCCGGACAGCAGGTCGATGGTTTCATACTGCCTGGCATCGAGTTGCAGGTGTTCGGAAGTCGCACGGATTTCGACGGATTGCTTTATGGCGTGCCGGACGTGCCGGGATGCGCCGCGCAGGATGGAACCCTGAACGGGCGACGTTGGGTGTGGCATACCATCGAGTTTCCCTGAATAACTATGCAAGTACCAAAACACGGCACCAGGTAGTTATGTCAAGTGTTTATTATTTGGCCAGGACGCTGGCGGGAGAATGGCCGATTGGGATAGACCCACGCATGTCCCAACGGTACTCGGGACGTTTTCACCAACCCCGGACGCCATCGGTCCGGCGCGCCCGGTCCCAAGGCTCGGGCTCTGGTCGGGCGCCCGGTCACCGGGCGGCACCGCGCGCCAAGCCGACACATGGAGACGCGCTAAACAGTCACTGGAAGATGTGAGCGAAATGTTGGATTTCACCACTTCCCCAGCCGTTTCCAGTTCGCCGATAATCTACATTATGTCAACTTAGGTTTCGGGAGCCCCTCTCGTGCTAGTGCAACTCAAAGCAGTCGTTGTCCTGTCTCATTACAGATGCTCTCACTACACCCGAAGCATTCGGGTGTTCTCGGCTTACACTGGGTGCGATGGGACGCGCGCTGTTGGCGTCCGACGTTGCGGCCGGGTCCAAGGATCCTGCCGGCTCCCTGGTCGTCAGGGAGCAATTTTCCTCCGTCACAACCAGCGACCTTCTGGCGCGTTGCTGGGCGACCGACTTCGAGAATTCGCCACCGGTTCGCCGCGTTGCTGCCTACAAGGGAAAATGAAATTTCTCCGGCCTCTGGTGGTGCGCCTCCATCAACCGGCATGTCGGTTTCGAGTCCTGGCTGGAACGCGACCACCTGAATCGCCTGGATTTTGATGCCACCGTCACGGGCATTGCCTCTCAGCCCTTAAGGATCACGTTTCCGGAGCCACTCCCCCAAACTTGGCATGTTCCCGACTACTTTGTTCGCCGAGCCGACGGCACCGGCGTCGTTGTCGATGTCCGACCCGATGCCAAGGTCAAGGCCGAGGACCAGAAAGTTTTTGACCACCGCAAACCTCTGCGCCACGGTGGGATGGGATTACCGCCGCTTGGGAGACCTGCCCGGGGTGGGGCGCGCCAACCGCTACTGGATCGCCAGCTATCGGCGTATTTGAACCTCAAACCAGCCAATCGTCGTCTTGAAATCGGGTCAACCTGGATCGGATCGAAAGCAATGGGTATGCGCATCGAGTCCGCATCCAAGATGCACTTGCTCCAGCGAGCGTGCGAGGAACTCGGGTGCATTGAAGTGGAGTTCCGGGCGCATTGGCATAATCACCAATCCCGGCGCGCAATCGAACGACTCGGTGCCAAACAAGACGGCATTCTTCGCAATCACACGATCTTCGAGAACGGCACCGTCCCTGACACCGTGGTTTTCTCCATCATCGAAGCCGCATGGCCAGCCGTGAAATTCGGGCTTGCCGAAGGGCTTAGCGACTACCAAAGTTGGTCGCCCTAAGCGCCAGGTTGGCAATGAAGAGTGTCTCGCAGAGGGTCCCCCTGCGGGCGCCTTGAAATATTTTCGGGGTGGCTTGTGAAAAAGTGAAATATCCGACGCTAAGGTTTTGTCGAGCGCCGTAGTGGCCTGTATTTGCCGGGTTTGATCTTGTTGGTGCGTGGCCAGGTGTAGTCGCCGGTGAGGTTGATGTGTTCCCATCCCAGGGGTGAGAGGAACCGCAGCAGGTCCGGGTCGGTGGCGTTGCCCTCTTGGTTCAAGGTGGTGATGGTGCGGTCGAGGTAGACCGTGTTCCAGAGGACGATGGCCGCGGTGAGAAGATTCAGCCCTGAGGCCCGGTAGCGCTGCTGCTCGAAGCTGCGGTCGCGGATCTCTCCAAGTCTGTTGAAGAAAACGGCCCGGGCCAGGGTGTTCCTGGCCTCGCCCTTGTTCAGCCCGGCCGTGACCTTGCGGCGCAGGTCGGGATCTTGGAGCCAATCCAGCAGGAAGAGAGTTCGTTCCAGTTTGCCCAGTTCCCGCAGTGCGGTGGCGAGTCCGTTCTGGCGTGGATAGGCGCCGAGTTTGCGCATCATCAAGGAGGCGGTCACGGTGCCGGTCTTGATGGATGTCGCCAGGCGGAGGATTTCATCCCAGTGCGCGGTGATGGTCTGCGTGTTGATGGTGCCGCCGACCAACGGCGCCAAAGTGGCAAGCTCCGGATCGTTAGTGGGTGTGTAGAGGCGGGTGTCGCCGATGTTGCGGATCCGGGGCGCGAACCGGTATCCAAGTAAGTGCATGAGGGCGAAAAGGTGGTCGGTGAACCCTGCGGTGTCGGTGTAATGCTCCTGGATCGCCAGATCAGACTCGTGATACAGCAGCCCGTCCAAGACATAGGTCGCGTCGCGGTCACCGACGTTGATCAGTTTGCTGTGGAAGGGCGAATATTTGTCTGAGACATGCGTGTAGATCATCCGCCCGGGCTCGGCCCCGTATTTCGGGTTCACGTGCCCGGTGGATTCGGCATGGCTGCCGGCGCGGAAGCGTTGCCCGTCCGAGGACGAGGTGCTGCCATCGCCCCAGTGCGTACCGAAGGGGTGTGCGTGCTGGGCATTGACCAGCTCGGCCAGGGCGGCACTGTAGGTTTCATCCCGGATATGGGAAGCCTGCTGGCGGTCCAATTGGGCGTAGGTGACGCCGGTGCATGACTCGGACATCTTCGTCAATCCTAGGTTGATTCCGTCGGCCAAGATTGCGGTGAGCAGGAGCTGCTTATCCTTGGAAGGTTGGCCAGACTTGAGATTGGTGAAGTGGCGTGTGAAGCCCGTCCAGCCATCGACTTCCATCAACAGGTCGGTGATCCGAATCCGCGGGAACATGGCGCTGGCCTGGTCGATCAAGGGTTGGGCGTGTTGCGGCACGATCGTCTCAAGCGGAGTGATCTTCAAGCCGTTTTCCGTGATCAGCACCCCGGCCAGTTCATCACGGGAGGCAAGCTCGTTGACCTGGTGCAGCCGTTCGCTGAGCCGGGCAAGTCGGTCCTTGAGATATTCTTCGCCGCCATTGGTTATGACCAGGGGAAGGTCCCCGGCGTTCTTCATGGCCGTGTAGTCGGGGCCGGCCAGCAGGTAGTCATCGAAGTCGCGGAACTGGCGGGAGCCGGTGACCCACATGTCTCCGGACCGCAGCGCATTCTTGAGCTCCGCGAGGGCGCAAAACTCGTAGAATCCACGGTCGGTTCCGTTGTCGGTGAAAACCAGGGGCTTCCACCGGGACCGGATGAACGACGTGGGTGCATCCTCCGGGATCTTTCGGGCACCGGCGGTATTCATGGTGCGGATGACCTTGATGGCGGCCAACAGGTCCTGTGCGGCGGGGGCTGCCTGGAGGTCAAGGACGGCAAGAAATGCCGGGGTGTAGCGGCGGATCGTGGTGAAGTGTGCACTGACGAGGGCGAGGTGGTCCTCGTGTGCGGGCCGGGTCAGTTCCTTGGCTTGGGTGATGCTTGCGGCCAAGGTTTCCCAGCCGATGGCTGTGTCGATCGCGGCGAAGGGATCCTCCCCGTTCTCCTTGGCCGTGATCAGGGCATCGCCGAGCTTGGAGTGCAGGCGCATCATGGCTGCGACGGTGGTGCGGGAGGCCAGCGTGTTCTGGTTTTGCTTGTTCCGGGCGGTGCGAATGATCCGGCCAATGATCCGGTCGTGCAGATCGATGATTTCGTCGGTGACCGTTGCCATGCTTTCCACGGACATCGCGAACAGGGTCGCGTACCGGCGTCCGGGCTCGAACTTGGCCAGGTCCGCCGCTGTCATGGAGGCGCCCTCACGGGCCAACTTCAGCAACCTGTTCCGATGCACCAGTTTGCCGGCGTCCCAGGGCAGGCAAAGCGCACGCCAGGTGGTGAGCCGGTCAATATGCTCGTTCATCGCCCGTGCGTTGGGTCGCAGTGGTGCCTGGCGCAGCCAGCCGATTTCGGTCAAGGAACTATCGGTGCGGCGAAGCAACAAACCATCCAGACGACCTCGGTGCTCGCCGGAGAGTTGGTCTCCCAAGATGGCGTAGATTCGCCGGTTCGCCCGGGTCAGCGCCTGCGCGCAGGCCCTTTCAATGATCCCCACCCCGGGCGAGGCAACCTTCCTTGAGCGCAGGAAGTCCCGCGCGCCTTCGACCAAGACAAGGCCCTTGTCTGTTTGCGCGGCAACCTCGCCCACATGCTCCACGAGCTGGCGAAAATCCGCGATTCCGAACGCGGACATGCCCAGATACGCACGAATCTCTCTACCGTGTTCCTGCCGAGTTTCCCCACGTTTCCCATATTCGTCCCAGGCCTCGGCCGGGATGGCCAGGCGGGCCGCAAGCCAGTCGATCATTTCAGTGGGTACTTCGGTTTCGTCGGTCAGTGCGATACCCGGGTGCCGAAGCAGACAGAGCTGGATGGCAAAGCCCAACCGGTTGGCATCTGCGCGGCGTTGGCGAATCAACGACATGTCCGCTTCGCCCAGTGTGTAGTGGGCAGCCAGGTCCTCGGTGCCGGTGGGGATTTCAAGGACCTGGCCGCGTTCGGCAGTCGTGAGCAGGGAACGCAGGGCCATGTCAGAAATCCTTGTTAGTTGGAAGGCCGCCATCTACGGACTTGTCCTGGTGCTGCTGCGGAGCACCATGCCCGTGGGTCATGGTTTGGCCAGATGCCGGTAGATGGTGGGACGGCTGACGCCGAATTCCTGGGCGATGTGCTCGACGGTATGGGCCCGTTTCCCGTCGGCATCTTTTTCCTCATACATTTCCCTTGCCAGCTTGACCTGGCGGGGACCGAGCTTTGGTTTCTGCCCGCCGGTCCGTCCGCGTGCCCGGGCGGCGGCCAGCCCGTCGCGGGTTCGTTCGGACATCAGCGCGTGTTCGAACTCGGCGATCGAGCCGATGATCTGGAAAAACATCCGTCCGGCGGGTGATGAGGTGTCGATGCCCTGATCCAGGACCACCAGGTCCACGCCGCGCTCCTGCAGCGTCTTGGACAGGTCTATGAGGTTTTCCAGCGACCGCCCGAGCCGGTCCAGCTTGGTGACAACGAGCTGATCGCCGGACCGGTTGGCCGAGAGTAGCGCCTTGTCGAGTTCGGGTCTGCGGGCGAGTTTCCCCGAGGCGGTGTCGAGGAACACCTGCTCGCAGCCGGCCGCGCGCAGGGCATCGTGTTGGGCCTCGGGGTGCTGATCGCGTGTTGAGACACGCCCGTATCCGATTCGCATGACGAAAATGTATCACCAACCCGGTTGAGCGTTACATTGGCGCGTACACGGCAAGCGTTACAAAATCGACCGCGGGAATCCGCGGGCCAAGAAACCGGAAGAAGAGTGTCTCACGAACGATCGTTTTTCAGACGTCGACGGGATGTCACCTTCCGAAGTCGTCTGCACACATTTCCGTAGCCCACTGCACTCGTTGCCTCAGGCGTCGGGAGCAAGCGATCAGTACAGATTGATCAGTCCACATTGAGGCATCGGGCGTCCTCCGTCTTAAGCCCTAGGTGCCCAGCGGCAATCAGTTCGTTGGCAGTGACCAGCTGCTCGATGGTGACTGGCTCAGCAAGTAACTTGCCATCATTTGTTAGGTTCCCGCCGACAATTCATCGAAGTTTCGCAGAATTTTGGGCCGGCCTTTCGGGTGGCCTCTGCAACCTTCGATTGCTGCGCTGACGCCACATGCGGATCCCTCGGCCAGCGCAGCAATCCTGACCCTCATTTTGAAATGAGCGGGGTCCTCAACGCCCGGTTAGGTGAAAGGGCAGTTCCTTGGTCAGCGGCCGGGCTCTTTCGGGCCCGCGCCGAGGACTCGGATGATCCAGTAAAGACCAGCCGCGGCGATCAGCACGAACGCCACGTCATCTAATGGATCGGCGATGGGCTCAAGGACACGATCGAGGATATTGACGGCTTCCCTTCAGACTCGAGTGTGTCGGCGACGGCTTCCCAGTCCGTCTCGGTCGTCAGCTCGGGGGGCGCTGCGGCGTCGGGCTGATCTGCTTGTTCGGAGTGAACGCCGGTGTTGGCAGTCGCCGCTGGCCCTGCGTCTTGGTTTGCTGTGCGGCCCGTCAACAGCACCACGCTGCTCGCCAGAGAACCAGCTGCCCACTTCATTTCCCGCGTCATGATAGTAACCATGGTTACACTTTAAGCGCCCCCAATCCGCGATTGTCAAGAGACGAAGATCGACCTTCTGCATCTGCTCAACGACGGAATGGGACGCCTTGTTTTGCAGTGGTACCGTAACCGTGGTTACATGGTTTTCATGGTTGATAGTGTGCCTGCCCCCGGCGAGTGGGTGTTTCTGACGTACCGGTTGCCGCGTGTGCCCTCGGCTCCGCGGCTGGCGTTGTGGCGCAAGTTCAAGCGGTTGGGTGTGGCGCAGCTTGCTGACGGGTTGGTGGCGCTTCCTGCCGATGTACGGACCCGGGAGCATTTGGAGTGGGCGGCCGAAGAAATCGAGGAAGCTGGCGGAACAGCGGGGGTGTGGGTCGCACGTCCCTCGACGCGGGCGTTGGAGCGTTCAGTCATTGAGCCGATGAATGAGGCCCGGGCGGGTGAGTATGCCGAAATTGCCAGGCAGGCTCAGTTAGCGCGTGATGCCGCTGAACCTGAACGGACGCGCGGCCTGCGGAGACTGCGGGCGCAGATGCGTCGGGTCGAACGCCGCGATTTTTTCCGCCCGCCCCAGCGCGAGCAGGCCCGCCAGGCACTCAAAGACCTTGCCGGACAGGAATTGGTTGCTCCGATGGAGGTCTCATCGTGAGGTGGGCGACCCGTGCTGGAGTGCATATCGATCGGTCGGCGTGTGCGTGGCTGATCGTGCGCCATCTTGATCCGCAGGCGCAGTTCGTCTTTGTCTCCGGGCCTGATGAGGTCCCCGACGATGCCACTGCTTTCGATATGCGTGGGGCGGAACTCGGCCACCACGGAAGTGATTGCACGTTCGAGACGATCCTGCGTCGCTATGACCTGGCTGATCCGGTGCTGTGGCGGATTGCCGCGATCGTGCACGAGGCCGACCTGGAAGATGATCACTACGATGCACCGGAGGCAGCCGGTTTCGACCTGATCCTGCGTGCGTTGGCGTTGGCACACACCGATAAGGAAGTCCTCAGCATGACAGCCCCAATTTTCGATGCCGTCTACGGTTACATCCGCCGCAGCGTCATCGCTGGAGGAAACCCCGCATGAGCGCCACACCCCGTATCCACGACTTGGTTCCCCTGAGGGAAGCGACCAAAGCCTGGTTCAAGATCTCCCTGCAAACCTTCGGTGGTCCCGCCGGGCAGATCGCGGTCATGCAACGCAGCCTGGTTGACGAGCACCGCTGGATCGGGGAACGCCGGTTCCTCCACGCCCTGTCCTATTGCATGCTGCTGCCAGGACCGGAGGCCCAACAACTGGCGGTCTACGTCGGATGGCTGCTCAATGGTGTGCGGGGCGGGCTGATTGCCGGCGTGCTCTTCGTGCTACCCGGTGTGGTGGCTTTACTGGCACTGTCCGCGGTCTACGTAACCTTCGGCGAGACAGCACTCATCTCCGCCCTGTTCGTCGGGCTGGCTGCAGCGGTATTGGCCATCGTCGCCCAGGCCGTCATCAAGATCGCCAAACGGGCGCTGCACCACCCCATCCTCGTGGCCATGGCCGTGGCCGCGTTCACTGCCCTGACCATCTTCGATGTCCCGTTTCCGGTGGTCATCACCGCAGCCGCATGCACCGGATGGGCCCTAGGCCGGGCCCGCCCCGGCCTGATGGACGCACCCGCCAAGAAAACCGCGGACGCGGCTGAACCGTTGATATCCGATGACGCCTTGCACCACGCTCAACCCTCCTGGAAGAGAGGCCTTCTGGTCTTGGGTCTCGGCATCCCTTTGTGGCTTGCACCGGTTGGAATCGCCTTCGCCCTGACCGGCCCCCAAAGCATCTTCACCCAGCAAGGCCTGTTCTTCTCCGGGACCGCCCTGGTCACTTTCGGCGGAGCTTACGCGGTGCTGGCCTACGTGGCACAGCAGGCCGTTGCCACCTACGGATGGCTGGTGCCAGGTGAGATGGTTAGAGGTCTGGCTCTGGCCGAGACCACCCCCGGGCCGCTGATCATGGTGGTGCAGTTCGTGGCCTTCCTCGGAGCCTTCCGTGATCCAGGCTCCCTCGATCCGTGGACGGCAGCCATACTTGCCTCATTTTTAGTCACTTGGGTGACGTTCGTACCGAGTTTCCTGTTCATTTTCCTCGGTGCCCCCTACGTTGAACGTTTGCGCGGGAACCGTTCCCTCTCGGCTGCTCTGACTGGGATCACTGCAGCTGTCGTCGGGGTGATAGCGAATTTGGGTGTGTACTTCGCCATCCATACCCTCTTCGCAGATGCAAGCCCCATCAAATGGGGGCCCGTCAGCATGGAGATACCGGTCCTCGCCAGCCTGCTGCCCTGGGCGCTGCTGCTAACGATCGCGGCAATGGTGATGATCTTCAAATTCCGCTGGAGCGTGTTGCGAACGCTTGGTGTCTGCGCCGCCGCGAGCCTGCCCCTGACATTCTTGCCCTAACTGACCGACCCCCACACCATTCGAGACAACCGAGGGATAACCTTGACCGACCGAACCATTGCCTCTTATTCGCATAAAACTGCCGATGTTGTTCTCATCGGCGGCGGCATCATGAGTGCCACGCTGGGCTCCATCATCCGGCAACTGGAACCGGGCTGGGACATCTGCCTGTATGAGCGCCTGGACCAGGCAGGGATGGAAGCCTCGGATTCCTGGAACAACGCCGGCACCGGCCACTCCGCCCTCTGCGAGTTGAACTATAGTCCTGCATCCGCGGACGGTTCGGTCGAGACCACCAAGGCCATCAAAATCAACGAGCAGTTCCAGGTCTCACGGCAGTTCTGGTCACACATGGTCGCTGCCGGCCACATCGGCGCGCCCCGCAAATTCATCAACCCGATTCCGCACTTGAGCTTCGTCTGGGGCGACGGCCCGGCGGATTACCTGCGCCGCCGCTACGAGGCCTTGAAGCCACAACCGCTGTTCGAGACCATGGAACACACCGAAGACCACGCCACGCTGGCTCAATGGACCCCGCTGGTCATGGGGGGCCGTGACCCACAGCAGCGCGTCGCCGCGTCCCGGGTAGAAGGCGGCACCGACATCGACTTCGGCTCCCTGACCCGTGAGCTCACCGGCTTCATGGAAAAGAACGGCGTAGACCTCAACTTCGGCACGGATGTCACCGAGATCGCCCGTGGCACCGATGGCCGCTGGGAAGTCTCTGTCAAGGACCGCGCAACCGACGAGGAAACCACCGTGCGGGCGCGTTTCGTCTTCATCGGCGCAGGCGGCGGTGCGCTGCAACTGCTACAACGTTCCGGCATCCCCGAGGGCAAAGGTTTCGGCGGCTTCCCGGTCAGCGGGCAGTTCCTGCGCTGCGGCAATGAGGAAGTCGTCGACCAGCACCACGCGAAGGTCTACGGCCAGGCCTCCGTCGGGGCACCCCCAATGTCCGTCCCACACCTGGACACCCGGTTCGTCAACGGCAAGCGATCCCTGCTCTTTGGTCCCTACGCCGGGTTCTCCACCAAATTCCTCCAGCGCGGCTCGCTGCTGGACCTGCCGTTGTCCCTGCGGCCCAGCAACCTGGTTCCGATGCTCGCGGCCGGTAAGGACAACCTGGACCTGACCAAGTACCTGATCACCGAGGTGCTCAAGAGCCGTGAGTCCAAGAACGAAGGCCTGCGCGAGTACTACCCGGAAGCCACCGGCCACGCCTGGGAGCTGATCACCGCCGGACAACGCGTGCAGGTCATCAAAAAACACCCCACGAAGGGCGGCATCCTGCAGTTCGGCACTGAAATGATCACCTCATCGGATGGCTCTGTCGCCGCCCTGCTCGGGGCCTCCCCTGGAGCTTCCACCGCAGCACCGATCATGTTCGAAATGCTCGAACGTTGCTTCCCGCAGCAGGTCGCCGCATGGCAACCAAAGCTCAAGGAAATGATCCCCGGTTACGGCGTGAAGCTAAACGAGAACCCACAGCTGGCCCGGGAAATCATGTCCGAAACCGCCAAGGTCCTCCAGCTCTAGCAGGCAAGAGAACACCTCAAAACTCGCCCTGAAAAGATCTAACGGCGGGCCGGTATCCGGGCCCTCTGCGTCTCAGCAGGCAAGCGTTTTGAGCTGCTGGCGGTTGTGAAACATCGCGTGCGGTCCGCGGGTTGGATGTGGACATATGCATGTAACCACGGTGACCTATTGGTGTATGTTGTGGTTCTGCGAAGGGGTGGTTGAGATGCGGGTGATTCATCGGGGGCTGTCGGTGGGTTCCACGGCGGTGGTGTTGATGGCCGGGTTGGCTGGTTGCAGTCCCAGTACCGCGCCTGGTCCATCGGCGCAGGCGGTGGAGTTGCCGGGGGCGGGCGAAGACATCGACTTCGATGACGTGGTGTACGCCGCGGCCATGGGTTCGGCGCTGGTTCCGGCCCGCGAAGACGGCCTCTACCTCCTCGATCCGGAAACCGGGCAGGCCGCCGATGTGCCGTTCTCCGGCTCCGTGGACTCCGTGGACGCCGGGCAAGGAGGGATCTTCGTGCTGGACTGCAGCGGGCGGCAGATCCAGGTCCTCGATCCCGAAGGCCAAGTAATGTCCTCGGTCTCCACCGCTGCCGGAGCGGACTACGTGCGCTACGCTGCGGCGACCAAGGAGCTGTGGGTCAGTGAACCCTCTCGGGAAGGCATCGAGATCTTCACTGTGGACGAGGACCTCGAAACGGCCCCCCGCCAGGTCGGTTTCGTTCCCGTACCCGGCGGAACCAAGGGTCTCACCCTGACCTCCGACGGGGCCACGGCCTACACCCACGCCGGGAACGAGGTCGCCAAGATCGACGTCAAAGCGCGGACTGTCGCCGCGCGCTGGGCCAGTGGTTGCGAGGCGACCCATGGATTCCCGCGGGTCGATGAGGGCGACGGTATCCTGCTGGCTAGTTGCGCGGAAAACGGCAAGGTCACGCTGCTGGATGTGAACGACGGCCACATAATCGATGAGTACGAAGTCGGCGGCGGGGAATCCCTGCCGGCGTATTCTCCCGGCCCAGACCACTTCTACGTCCGCAGCGACCCCGGCACCACGATCGCCACCCTGGCGGTCTCACCCCAGGGCCTGGAACTCATCCGAGAGGTTCAGGTGCCCAAGGTCGGACACTGCCTGGGTGCTGACGAAGAGGGCCACTACTGGACCTGCGACGCCGGCGCTGGGCAGTTGCTGCTCTTCGAAGACCGCTGAGCTGACCGGAGCACCGTAACAACGATCCTGCCAACCCAGGTGAACGGCGCGGCCCGGGACCGCGCTTACCCTCGAAACCGCCAGAACACCCATGTCATCAGTATCACCAGCTGACACGGCCACCACAAAACGCCGATAGAACTCCACCATCTAAAACCAAAATCCCACTCCAACCGGCGCCCGATAACGATCATTACCCGACACCACACTGGCTTAGCGTCGGATATTTGACTAATTCACAAGCCACCCCTTTTCCATCAGCAAGCTTTACCCGTACTTGGTACGCGCCTTAAGGATGCCTTAGCGCACGATTCTTGCCGTTCTCTGCGGCGGCCCCAACGACCGACGCTTAGGTCTGGGTTAAGATCCTGCGGACTGCTTATTTCTCTTATTGAGGATGGACAGCACGCCTCTAAAAGCCGCCCAGGCTAAACAGGAGCAGACCAAGATGAAGATCGGTGCGATGATCGGAACGTTCAACGGTCCTTCAACTTCAATTGCGGTTCGTTCGAAGAGGAACAGGTAAGCCAGAATCGGGACCATCGCTCCTGCCGCGGCACCCAGGGCAGCGACGAGCGCTTGACGGTTTCCCGAGGTCGGAAAGTGCTTCTTTCCCTGGATGGCCACGGCCACCGCCGCGCCGATTGCGGGAGGAATCGAAATGACGGCGCCACAAACCGCAGCCCAAAAAAGCATCAGTGGGACGTTGGTCCAGTGCCAGTCTTGCCTCTCCATCAATTCGCCGGAAGGCAGCAAAGGCAACAAGGCGAGCGACCCCAATACAGCTCCTGACAGCACGGCTAGGCCGAGTAGGGGGAAGATTAGCGTGCCGATTTTTTGTGCGGGAAGAGTAGCCATGGGTACAGCTTATGGCGCATCTAAAAAGCACCTCTGACATGTATGTGTCACGCGCGCGGAAGCACACTGGAACGAGGCACGCCCTGAAATCTCTAAATCGTATAGATACGCCGGGTCCATGGATTCGGCCAATGGTTGCGTGAATCATTGTGGGCATCCACCGGGGTTCTTCCTCGAGGCCCAGGAGCCCCCAGCACAGAGTCGGTGCTTTTCGGGCGCGCTTTCGAACTTTCAGGTCGAGAGGTTTTTCAGGCCGCAGCGATCCCGCAACGCCGCCCACGACTTCTGGCATGGTTCCGCGGTAAAGGCAGGGCTACCTAAGTCGGCCATCTCGATAGTGACCGAACCATAGAGCGTTCCTTGGTGGAGACAGAAATCGGGGATGAACGATTGTGCTGTTCCAGGTGCTGCTAACGACAACCTCGGCATTGGAAGTTTGATCCATTGACGACCTACGTGCGGTCCAATGCCCCGCTGGTATTTCTCTCTGGCCGGCGTTTGGACAGCTTAGTCAGTACGAATGTGGCGGCCAGTCCAAGCCCAACCGCAACAGTCCAACGAAACAACATGGGAATATCTGTGAATATGTCCAACGCGACGTTTGCGACGAGGGTGGCGACGATACTCGCGATAACTATCAGGTTGGGACGCATGTACTTGAGAGTGTCAGTTCAACCACGTTGCGGTCAACTAGCGCTGCCCCGCAGAGCATTCCCCAACCGGGACGGCAACTGCTATGCATACGACCAGAGGAGAAGACATCGACAGTCCAGACATCTCAGGGCCTCATGTCCATTTCAGCAATGCTTGGAGGGCCATCGTGGTGCGACCCAGCCCGTACCCCTGCCTCGTGCTTGATCAGTATCGGCGAGAGCCGCAGCACGCCCGACCGTGCATGTGCAGTCACTCAAAGCGATTCGCCAGGGGCAGCAGACGGCGTGTCCCTAGCCGCGGCGGGGTTTCCTCGCCGCTACAGCGTGCCAAAGTACGGTTCCCAGCGCAGGAAGGGCTACCAAGAACACTGCGTCGAGGACGGGAGAGCCAAATTGATCGCTGACGCCCAAGAGCACGCAGAAGGCAATGAACAACCCGACATAGGTCCACTTCACGCGAGGGGACTTCGCGTCTTGGCGTGAACTAGAGGTGATCAGCAGGTGTGCCACCGCGATGGAAACGGCAACGAGCGCAATGCTGATGGCGATTTGCATGGATCCCCTTGGAACCTAGTGAAGGTACTTCGCGGAAGTTGTGCATCATCGTCATACTTCTGTCGCTGTTGAGACGCCAAATACTAGTCAGTTGCACTTTTCTAATCGCGAAGATCGAATGAGCCATTGTTCTCCAATCGATAGTAAGACGTCAATGGCTCGTCTCTTGGCGTTCTCAGGAACGGCCAATGACCCAATGGATTTGTCCTGCGCTTGCCTGTGGTTCATGGACATACTTTTCCGCAGAACAGCATGTCCTGCTCAGTTGATCTGGCGAGGATTTGTCTCCGCTGGATGAACCGAGGCAATCGAGGCAATCGTGTTCCGTAGAGCGTTCCTTGATTCGGGACAGGTTCCGTCTGTGTAGTTAGAGTCGGAGCATGTCCATCGACTTTGTTCCAATGACACCAGCCGACACCGAAGATCTCATCGGCTTCTTGACCTCAAACCGTTTCCCGTTCCATGTTCAAGCCGCACCTCAGGCCACGGACATACGAACGAAGATTGAGAATGGCCATTTCTGGAACGAAGACACCCAAGGTTATTGGGTCATGAGGGACGAACATCGTATCGGTATGGCTGTTCTGGAGGATTTGCAAGAAGTCGATTCTCCGCTCTTCGACCTGCGCCTGGAGGAAGCCCAACGCGGCAAAGGCGTGGGAGTCGAAGTGCTGCGTGCCCTCTGCGACTTGGTTTTCGAGTCGAGGCCGAACATGCTCCGCTTCGAGGGACAAACGCGAGAAGACAACATCGCCATGCGCAAGACCTTCCTCCGCGCAGGCTTCCTCAAGGAAGCGCACTACCGATTGGGATGGCCAACCAAAGACGGCGGACACATCGCCTCCATTGCCTACTCGATCCTGCGCCAAGACTGGAAAAATGGCACCGTGACCCATTTCGAATGGGAAGACCTCAAGATCTAGAATTCCGTCCCGCTTAGCGTTCCGCTTACGGGGTCCCCTGTCGGGCTTGGTTCTATTTCCTTTTTCTGTTCCTCTGCTAACTGTCCGGGACGCTCCTGTCGGGACGACGCTGGAGGATGTCGCGCCAACGGTCGTGCTAAAGAGTCTCTAGGCTTACTTACATGACTGACTCCCAAGTTCAGCAGGCCTACGCCGCTCGGGCATCCGAGTACACGACTATTCTTGGGGCTATCGATGACATGCATGAGCCGGATCGGAACCGCATAGAGCATTGGGCTCAGCAGATTAGCGGCCGTATCATCGACGCGGGATGCGGACCAGGACATTGGACTGACTTTCTGCATAAACGGGGTGCAGACATCTCAGGCATTGACCTCGTACCCGAATTCATTGAAAGCGCCCGTCTTCGCTTCCCCGATGTGCCATTCCAAGTCTCCTCGCTGCGCGCCCTCGACGAAGCCGATGGAAGCCTGAATGGAGTGCTCGTCTGGTATTCACTGATTCACCTGCCCCCAGCGGACTTGCCGCCCGTTCTCTGTGAGTTAGCCCGCGTTCTTTCGCCTCAAGGGCACCTGCTCGTAGGCTTTTTCGATGGTGAGGCTGCAGAACCGTTCGACCATACTGTTGCGCCGGCGTACTACTGGTCGGTGGCTCAGATGTGTAGCCTGCTGCATGACGCCGGGTTCGACGTGATTGATACAGAAACACGCCAGGATCCAGGCGGCCGGCCCCACGCAGCAATCTCGGCCATTGCCCGATAAGCATGCGGCTAGCGCGACGCGGGAACCGCATCGCACCGGCCGATCAAGCGCCATTCGTGGCCCACACCGCCATTCACGGCCCCTCGAGCGCCCGGAGGCGGTGAAAGCGGGCCTCGAGCCCACCGGGGTACCGCCACCGAGTTCGTGGTTGACGCAGTCAGAGTTGTCTGGTGAGGATTTCCTCCGGTTGCGGCTGTCGGGTGTTGAGCGTCGCGTTGTTTGGGGATGAGCCGTCGAGTTCGGTGCCGATGCAAGGTTTCGACTTGTAGGTCTTGATCTTCGGTTATTGGCGGCGGCAAGCTGACGATAACCAAACTTAAGGCAAACGACCCAGCGCCAGATTTCGAAGGCTGCGCCGGGTCGTTCTAACGCGAAAGAGTCGCGCTAATGATCACGGTAAGTTATGCGCCCGCCGCTGTCGAATCTGATCTGCGTGGCGGGCTCCTTTCATGCCCCGAATGCGCCGGGGCATTGCGTCCGTGGGGCCATGCACGGGAACGACGGATCCGCATGGGAACCGCGGGGCCGTCCGTGTCGGTGTTTTGCCCGTTGCGGGCCCGGTGCACCGGATGCCGGATGACTCATGTGCTGTTGCCGGTTGTTCTGGCGGCACGGAAGGCTGATGAGGCTTTGGTGATCGCCGCAGCCATCGAAGCCAAGGCCCTCGAGGGGCTCGGCCACCGCTCCATCGCGGATCGGGTGGGCCGGCCGGTGAGCACGGTGCGTGGTTGGCTGCGGTCTTTCGGCTCTTCCGCCGCGTCCCTGTGTTCTTGGTTTCGGTCTCTGCTGCTCCGGGACGCGTCGGATGCCGCGTCGCTCTGGCCGCAGTCCGCCCGTGGAATTCTTGCCCAGGCCTTGGGGGTTCTGTTGGCCTATGCCCGGGTGGTGGGCGAGCGTTTTGCGGTCCCGGAAGCCAGTGCGGTTCCTTGGCATGCTGCCGCGTTGGCCAGCGCCGGGCCGTGGGTGTTCAGCGGCACCTGGTGGGTGAAAAGGCTTGCAACACCAATTGGCCCTGATAGGGCGGGGTGTTGATGGGCGAAAGTGGGCAACAAGCATGACCTGCGCCCCGGTGCAGGTGGTGCCGATAAATACCGTTTCCCTGAAAGGACACCGCCTTGATGCCACTTGCCCTGATCCCGGAACAGCGTCCGGAAACCTTTGTTGCAGCCGACCCTCCACCGGCAACACCGGCACCGTCCTCGGCTCCGGTGAAAGGACCGGTGAAACGCAGCGAACGCGCCGAGCAGATCGCCCTGTTCCGCTACCAGCTCATCCGGGAAGCAGCCGATGACCAGCTCGGTGCCAAGGCCCGAGGTGTCATGGTGCGCGCACTGGCCACCCAATACCATCCCTGGCCTTTCGGGGGCACCAAGCGGTTCTCCCGGGAAAGTATCGATCGCTGGATCAAGGCCTGGAAGAAGGACGGCTTTGACGGGTTGAAGCCAACCCAACGCGCCCAAGGCCCGATCACCGAGCCCCGGGTGCTGCTGCTGGCCGAGACCTTGAAGCGGGAGAAGCCTCACGGCACTGCCGCCCAAATCAAAAGGATCATCGCCACCACGCTGGGCGATGCACCCTCGGAAACGACGCTGCTGCGCCACTTCCGGTCCCTGGACATTTCCACCGGCGTTCCCGGGGCCGCCACCGGCCGCTTCGAAACCGAGGAATCCAACGAAATCTGGGTGGGAGATGCCCTGCATGGGCCGCGGATCGAGGGACGCAAAACCTATTTGTTCGCGTTCCTCGATGACCATTCCCGGATGGTGGTCGCCTCCCGGTGGGCCTTCGCCGAGGACACCGTCCGCCTGGCCGCGGTGCTGCGTCCGGCCCTGCAAACCCACGGAATACCACGTCAGGTCTATGTCGACAACGGCAGTGCCTTTGCTGACAAGGCACTTCAGCGGGTCACGGCGAAGCTGGGGATCAGGTTGGTTCATTCGGCCCCCTACCGCCCGCAGGGAAGGGGCAAAATTGAGCGGTTCTTCAATACCGTGACCCAGCAATTCCTGGGTGAAATCACCGTCACCAACCAGCCCTCGCTTCCGGGCACCGGGCAGGGATCGGAGATCTCCACCCTGCAAGAACTGAACGCGCTCTTCACCTCCTGGGTGCAGGTTCTCTATCACCGCACCATCCACTCCACCACCGGGCAAACACCGCTTGAGCGCTGGGATGCCAGCTGGGTCAAACGCACCCCGGTACGCAAATCCCCGGACCAGGTCAGTGAGGCATTCCTCTGGTCCGAGAAACGTAAGGTCACCAAGACTGCCACGATCTCCCTGCTGGGCAACACCTACCAGGTGGACCCGGTGCTGGCAGGAACCCGGGTCGAACTCATCTATGATCCCTTCGACCTGGCCGCCCCCATCGCCGTGCACTCCCACCTGGGAGTCCCGGCCGGAACCGCGACCCTGCTTCAGATTCGTCGGCACGTGCACCCGAAGGCCAAGAATGCGGCCGCCGACCGGGACGCCGGGGCCCAAAACGTTTCCACCGGCATCGATTACCTGCGCCTGCTCGAGGACCAACACAAACACACCATGAGCGGGGCTCCGATCAGCTTCGAGAAACTCGCCACCCCGTCCAGAAACACCGACACCGCCAAAGCGCACCACCGCCAGGAGAACACGCCGTGAGCATCACGTCACTGCAAAGCCATTACGGTTTTTCCCGCATGCCCTTCAGCGCGGACATCCCGCCCCAGGCGCAGCATCCGCACCCCGGGCACCGCGAGGCGATCGCCCGGATCCACTGGTGCATCGGCCAACGCCAAATGGGTGTGATCACCGGGGAGGTCGGTGCCGGGAAAACCGTCGCGGTGCGCGCGGCACTGGCCGGGCTCGAGGCCTCCCGCCACCAGGTCATCTATCTTCCGGACCCGACCATCACCATGCGCGGCATCCATGCCACCATCGTTTCGGCCCTGGGCGGCCAGCCTTCCTTCTATTCCGGGGTACTGGCCACCCAAACCGCGGCACTGCTGGCCGGGGAGCTGGACGAGCGTTCCCGCCTGCCGGTCGTGGTCATCGACGAGGCGCACCTTTTGAGCAACACCGAGCTGGAATCCCTGCGCATGCTCACCAACACGGCCCTTGATACCGGGTCCCACTTCGCATTGCTGCTCATTGGGCAACCCACGCTGCGCAGGCGCCTGAAGATGGCCGTCCTGGCCGCGCTGGACCAGCGCATCGGCACCCGTTTCACCCTCACCGGCATGAACCTGGCCGACACAGCCAGCTATATCAAAGCGCATCTCGGTTTTGCGGGCAGATCGGACACGCTGTTCTCCGAGGATGCCGTTACCGCCATCCACCAGGCCTCCCGGGGTTACCCGCGGGCGGTGAACAACCTCGCCGTCTCCGCGTTGATCGCCACCTACGCCGGCAACAAGACCATCGTCGACCAGGCCGCGGCGCAATCCGCGATCACCGAAAACAGCGAATAGGAGCCCGGCACCGACGACGACCACGCCGTCAGCAAGACAACGAATGCCCTGCCGAAACCCCTCGGCAGGGCATTTCCATGGGCGGCTCGTCGTCAAACCCGGTGACGCGAAGATCGTCAAACAACGCGACGGTCAACAGTCGGGATGTATGAGACTTTGGATTTCAGTGCCTGGACGAGCCGGAGAGCATCGAACCCTGACCAAGAACGTCGCTGCCGTGCCCCCTCCGATCGGCGAGCCGGTTTGCCGGCCACATTCCTACCTACCCGACGCCACAGTTCTGAAGAACCGGTGTCCGAGCGAAGCGGAACGGTGACCGGCGATACACTCGTGCTTATGGGTGAAAAAGCGAAGAGTGTCGACGAGTATCTCAATGCACTCGACCCCGCATACCGGGCAGAACTCGAACGGCTCCGCGCGCTCGTAACACAGCTCGTGCCGGACACCGAGGAGACCATAAGTTACGGAATGCCGACCCTCAAATACAGGAATCGGGCACTCGTGTACTTCACCGCATCCAAAAAACATATGAGCTTCTACCCCTCTTCATGGGCGATCGAGGAGCTGAAGGACCAGCTTAAGGATTACAAGACCACCGAACACTCCATCCAGTTCACGCTCGAAAAGACCCTGCCTAGCCGCCTCGTCGCAGATCTTGTTCGCGTACACGTGCGCGAAATCGACTCAGACAGGCAATAAGCCGCTCGCGGCCTATGCCGACCGCCCGCGTGGTCGGCGCTGGGGTGTCGTGAGCACAGCATAGGACGCAGCCGTTCACCCACTCTTCACCGTCGTGTTCCCGAAGCTGGACACGGTGGCAACCTTCAATAGTCATGGTTGAGGCGTGAAGGTTGCCATAGTTGCTGAATCGTTCTTTCCCGAGATGAACGGGGTCACCCATTCGCTGCTGAAAGTCTTGCAGCATCTGGATGCGCGCGGGGACCAGGTCTTGGTCATCGCCCCGTCGACGTTGGAGAATGCGCCTCCTACGATGGAAGGCGCAACCGTCAGGCGGCTGCCCGCCGTTCCCCTCGCCGGTTACCGGAACATCCGGGTTGCCATGGGTGGGGTGCTGCGGGTGAAGACCCTGCTGGCCGAGTTCAATCCCGACGTTGTCCACTTGGCATCCCCCTTTGTCCTGGGCTGGCGTGCCGTCCGGGCCGCGGCAGCTCTGGGTATTCCCACGGTTGCCGTCTACCAAACGGACGTTCCCGGATATGCAGCCCGCTATGGCATGCCATTCCTGGAAAATTGGGCATGGCAAAGGGTGAAACGGATTCACGTAGCTGCCACTAAAACACTCGTTCCCTCGAGCGACTCTCTGCAAAAACTGCAGGGCCACGGCATCCCGAGGTTGGAATTGTGGCGCCGTGGTGTGGATACTGATCGCTTCCACCCTGACAAGCGCAGCACAAGTTTCCGTGACACAGTAGCGCCACAGGGGCAAAAAATTATTGGCTACGTGGGGCGTCTGGCTCTCGAAAAGCAGGTTGAGGATCTGGCTGTCCTGGCTGGGATCCCCGACACCCGGCTAGTCATCGTCGGCGACGGACCGCAGCGGGAAACGCTCGAAGCCCTTCTTCCGGACGCATATTTTACGGGCTTCCTGGGCGGTGAGGAGCTGGCGGCCGCCATGGCCTCCTTCGATCTGTTCGTGCATCCGGGCGAACTCGAAACGTTTTGCCAGACCATCCAAGAGGCCATGGCATCAGGGGTCCCCGTCGTTGCCACCGGGCGCGGCGGCCCAGTGGATCTCGTGGATTCCTCCCGGACGGGCTGGCTTTACGCCCCAGGAAATCTGGCCCAGTTGCGTGATTACGCAATGGATCTCATCGGCGATGACGCCAAACGTGCAGCCTTCGCCGCCGCAGCTTTCCAGCAAGTCCAAGGCCGCAGTTGGCAGGTCGTGTGTGAGCAGCTGATGAATCTCTACACTCAGGCCATTGAAGAGCACCCGCGGATTCCGGCAGGCGCGAGAGGAAGCCGATGACAAATTCGGTTGCCGGCGTGGGCAACCTTGGCCCAGAGCTTGCCCCCGCGCTGGCAGAAATGCTCCATGAGGACATTGGTTTTGACGCGGATGCAGCTCCGATGGCCTGCTGGGCCAATTGCTCGGGCCGCTCCTACTCCCCCTCCCACGGGCCCGGTGTGGCCACGCAGCTCCAAGGTGCGCACGACGGCGGGCGGCCCCGTTTTGCGACCGATCTTGCGGAGCCGGCCGAATCCGAGTCGCAGGTCCCACGCGCAGGGACGCCACCGTCGGAAGCGACTCACGATCCGAATTTCTCGTTTCCGGTGAGCGCGGATGAGGCCCTCCGGCTGCCCCTTGCCTCGAAATCGAGACAGGCAGCCGTTTAATTTCTCATGATTGATCGTGGACCGGGCCGCTATGTTGCCGTGGGAGATTCCTTCACTGAGGGCGTCGGGGATGGCAGCAAGCGGCGTCCCAATGGCGTCCGGGGATGGGCTGACCGGCTGGCCGAGGCTCTCGCCAGCGACAGTCCAGGCTGGGAATATGCGAATCTCGCCATCCGCAGCAAGAGGCTTCGGCACATCATCGCGGAGCAGCTGGAACCCGCCATCGCGATGGAGCCAACGCTCATCACGCTGTATGCCGGCGGCAATGACGTCATGGATCTTGGGACGAAGATCGTTGACATCTTGGCCGAGTATGAATTCCTGGTCAGTCAGCTGGCGCAGACGGGCGCAACGCTCGTGCTCTTTACCGGTTACGACGTGGAGGTCTCGCCCATTCTGGGGCCCTTGCGCCGCAAGAATCACGCCTACAACGACGGCGTCCGGCTCATCGCCGCAAAGTACGGCGCCGTATTGGTGGATTACGCCTCCTTCAACGCCTATGCGAACTCCCGCATGTGGGGGCCCGACCGGCTACACATGTCCAAGGCCGGGCACAAATACATGGCAGCGAGGGTCCTGGATGTCCTTGGGGTGCCGCACGGCATCACGCACCGGGACAAGCGGAAGGCACCGCGCGGCGTGCGCCAGCGGGCACGGGAACACCGGACGTGGGTCACCGAGTGGGTACTACCCATGTTCGGGCGAAAGCTACGGGGCACTACGCTGGGCGATTCCCTGAGCCCCCGTTGGCCCCAGCCTGTGCGGGTGCCACCAAAGAAGGGACTGAAGAAATTGATCCGATAGGGCCGTTCCGGGATGGCGAACCCTTGTCGGTGGTGCGCTACCCGCGCCCCGATCCAGTGGTGCCGGGCTTCCTTGACAGGGTCCTGCCCGTCGCGGATTAGTTGCGCTCCGGTAAAAGTTCCGCGCGGCGCCGCTCAGTCCCGGGGAAGGCCACCTTTATCCCGGGCTGTGAAATCCCAGGCCGAGCGGAGTATTCCCATGACGACGATGTCCTCATACTTTCCGCGAACCCAGGCGTGCTGGCGCAGACGACCCTCGACCACGAATCCCGCCTTCTCATACGCACGGATCGCGCCGAGGTTCGACTCGATCACCTGCAGGTGGACACGGCGCAAGTTGCAGCGCACGAAGGCAAACTCAACGATCTGTGAGATAGCTGCGGTTCCAATGCCGTTTCCACGTGCTTCGGGAACCAATGCGATCCCGACTTCCGCGTGGCGGGCGAGCTCGTCGAAATCGAAGAGCGAAACACTGCCGACGGCTGCACCGTCCACATCGATCACGAAACTCACGTCCTTGCCTGAATCATCGGCATCGCTCTGCGCAAGCCGGCTTCTGAAGGCTTCCCCAGTCAGCGGCGCAGGCGATGCCGCGCTCCGCTCCTCCCAGGTGGCTAAATCGTCGGCAATTCGGAACAAAACGTCAAAGTCGTCTTCGGAACGGGAACGAAGCCTGACGACTCGCGGGCTGGACATGCTCAGGATCCTATCAATCAACGCCAGCGGCCCGACAGCAATGGCCAAGCCCTGGCCAGTGCTGGATGCCTTGGGCATCCCGGTGGGAAGTGGTGGACACGTAGCACTTGCCCCCGTTCCTTCGCCATGACCTCCGACGGGCAGGAGGGGTTACTCCCCCGCCCCAGCCGCGAGCACGGTCTCGACGAGGGCAAGAGACCTCTCTCCTGTGGTGAAGCGAGACAAACTGCATTTATTGCGGATCCATCCGGCACTACCGAAATCCGTGCCTCGCATCCCGGCGCGAGGGCCTCGAATGACCCGAGGCCACCAACGGCGGGCACGACACCGCGGATGGCGGTTTCACGAAATGTGACTTCGAGTGCTTTGGCTTTGGCGACGGCATCACTATAGTGAACACTGTTCAATTGAACGACGTTCAAGCATGAAGCGCGTAAGGAAACTCCCATGACCAATCCTTCTCCCCTCTCGATACGAGGCGGCGCCCGGCAGCTTGACGCCACCGGCCTTGCGCGGGTCGCCGTCTTCGCGGCGCTTGTCGCCGTACTGGGCCTGCCGGGTGGCTTCTCCATCGCCGGCGGAGTCCCGATCACCGTCCAAACCCTCGGGGTGATGCTCGCCGGCGCCATTCTCGGGCCGCAGCTTGGCGCCCTCTCGATGGCAGTGCTGCTGGCACTGGTCGCGATCGGCATGCCCTTGCTTGCCGGCGGCCGTGGCGGCATCGGCGTGTTCTTCGGCCCATCGGCTGGCTACCTCATCGGCTGGATCGTCGGCTCGTTCGTCATCGGCCTGATCGTGCATGCGGGCGGGCGCAAGCCGGTGCTGTGGCGAACGATCCTCGGCATGCTCGCAGGCGGGATCCTGGTGATCTATGCCGTGGGGATCCCCGTGCAGAGCATGGTGACGCGCCTGCCCCTGGGCGAGACCGCCATGCTGAGCCTCGCATTCATCCCGGGTGACCTCGTGAAAGCCGTGGCCGCGACGGCCATCGTCATGACCCTGGTCCGGGCCTACCCGCGCGCCTTCCACCGCGTATGGGCCTCCCAGGCGGCACCGGTTCCGGAAAAAGTCCAGTGATTGTCCCGGTGAGCGGTGCCGAGCCGGGGCTACTCGAGCGCCTCCACGGGATCCGCGAGGCAGGGGATGTCCCGCTCGTCGGCGATGCCAGATGGCCGAAGGCACAGTGGGACGCCACCGTCGCGGCAGCTGCCGCGGCGGAGCTCCCCGACGGGACGGCCTGGGCCACGCTCACCTCCGGCAGCAGCGGCGCCCCGCGGATCGTGCTGCGCAGTGCCGAGTCGTGGTCGGACTCCTTCGCCGCCGTCAGCGGGTTCCTGGACGCAGGCAGTGGCGACACCGTGGCGCTGCCCGCCCCGCCCGCTTCCTCGCTCACCCTTTTCTCGCTCGCGCACTCGCTTTCCGGCGGACCTCGCCCGGTGCTGCGTCCGACACCCGAGGCCGACGTCCTGCACGGCACCCCGCAGGCGCTCCGGGCGGTCCTCGACGCGGGCTCGCACCCGCGGCTGCGCGCGGCATTGATCGGCGGTTCCCATCTGGACCCGGCGCTCCGCCGGCGGGCGGAAGCGGCAGGCATCCGCGTGAGCGCATACTACGGTGCGGCCGAGCTGTCCTTCGTGGCCTGCGACGAGGGCGAGGGCCTGCGCCCGTTCCCCGGCGTCGAGCTGGAGATCCGCGACGGGGAACTGTGGGTGCGCTCCCCCTACGTCGCCTCCGGATATGCCGGTGCCCCCGGCCCGCTGCGCCGCGACGGCGCGTGGGCGACAGTCGGCGACCGTGCAGCATTGGACGATGGCCGCCTGCGCCTGCTGGGCCGCGCCGACGAAGCAATCCT
The DNA here is from genome assembly GCF_039535115.1 of Paeniglutamicibacter sulfureus. NCBI lineage: Bacteria > Bacillati > Actinomycetota > Actinomycetes > Micrococcales > Micrococcaceae > Paeniglutamicibacter > Paeniglutamicibacter sulfureus. The sequence continues at coordinate 626,054 of NZ_BAAAWO010000001.1, read as the reverse complement.
CAGTGCCTCCGCGACGATCGTGCCCGAAGAGGTCGAGGCCGTGCTGCGCTCGATTCCCGGCGTCCGCGACGCGATCGTGTTCGGCCTGCCGCGCGAGCCCGTCGGAGCCTTGGTTTCCGCGTTGCTGGAGCTCGAGGGCGATGCACCCGTGGATGTCCGTCCGCATGCCGCGGCCCAGCTGGCCCCGGCGCACCGGCCACGCCGCTGGTTCGCCGGCCAGATCCCTCGCACCGCGTCGGGAAAGCCCGCGCGTGCCGAAGCCGTTCGCCAGGTACTGGCCGGGGAGGTGCAGTCCCTTGTCATCCGCTAGCGATCCAGTCATCATCGCCGCCCGGCGCACCCCGATCGGCACCCGCGGCCGTGCCCTGGCGCACTTGCGCGTCGAGGAGCTCGCGGCGCCCGTCATCCAGGCGGCCCTGGAAGACGCCGAAGCGGCGCACGGCTCGCCGATCACCGTGGCCGATGTGATCCTCGGGAACTGCATGGGCCCGGGCGGGAACCCCGGCCGCATCTCCGCACTGGCGGCAGGACTCGGCCACGGGGTCCCCGGCGCAACCGTGGACCGGCAGTGCGGCAGCGGCCTCGCGGCCGTCCTCGATGCCGCTGCCGCGATCCGCGCAGGTGACCGCCGGATACGCGTCGCCGGCGGCGTGGAGAGCGCTTCCACCGCACCCGTGCGCTCGGTGGACGGCATCGCCTACGGCCGTGCGCCATTTACGCCCGCGGGCTTCGAAGACCCGGAGATGACCCGGGCCGCCGAGGACCTCGCCGAACACGACGGCATCCCCCGCGCCCGCCAGGACGCCCATGCCGCGCGCAGCCACTCCCGAGCCCGCGCGGCGGTTTCCGCCGGCCGCTTCGATGCCGAGCTGGTGCCGCTGTCCGGGCTCCACTACGACGACGCGATCGGCGGGGCGGAGCGGCTGCTCCCCCGGTTGCCCGCACTGTTCCCCGGCGGCACGCTCACCGCGGGCACCGCCACGCGCATCGGGGACGGCGCCGCCGCCCTGGTGCTGGGACCCGCGGGTTGCGCACCCGGGCTCGCGATCCGCGCCTCCGCCGTTTTCGGCTGCGATCCGGCGCTTCCCGGCATCGGGGCCGCCGGCGCCATCCAGGACGCCCTGCACTCGGCGGGATGGAAACTGGCCGATGTCCATGCGCTGGAAATCGTCGAGGCCTTCGCTGCACAGTCCCTGGCCGTGCTGGACCGGATCGGGATCGCGGAGGACGACCCGCGCCTCTGTGCCGATGGCGGCGCGCTGGCGCTCGGCCATCCCTGGGGTGCCAGCGGCGCGATCGCCGTGGTGCGCCTCTTCAGCCGCCTGGTGCGCGCCGGGGCGCCGGCGGGAACCCGCGGGGTCGCCGCGGCATCGATTGGCGGCGGCATGGGCATCGCCGCAGTGCTGGAGGTGGTTCGATGAGCACCACGGCAATCCAACTCAGGGACGTCGGGATGCGTCTGGGCGACGTTGACGTGCTGCAGGACGTTTCCCTCGATCTGGACGCACGCACCGTAGCGGTCATCGGGGAGAACGGCTCGGGCAAGTCCTCGTTCGCCAGGCTGATCGGCGGCCTGGCCACCAGGACCTCGGGCGAGCTGGGCATCCTGGGGATCGACCCGAGTCGCCGGGGCGCCGAGCTGCGCCGGCGCATCGCCGTCGTCTTCAGCAACCCCGACGCGCAGATCATCATGCCCACCGTCGGCGAGGACGTCGCCTTCTCGCTGCGCGCCGACAAGCTCCGCCCTGCAGAGCTCGGGCAACGGGTGGCCACGGCCATGGAACGGTTCGGCCTCGCGCATCTGGCCGAACGGCCCTCCCACGATCTCTCGGGCGGGCAGAAGCAGCTGCTCGCGCTGTGCGGCGCGTTCGTGCGCAACCCGGAGCTGGTGATCGCCGACGAGCCGACCGCCTACCTGGACGCACGCAACGCCCGACGGGTCGCCGACCACCTGTTCGAGGACGTCGGACACCGCCTGGTGCTCGTCACCCACGACCTCGCGCTGGCCGCGCGTTGCGACCAGGCGGTGATGTTCGCCGGCGGACGCATGGTCGGCGTCGGCGAACCCGACGCGATCATCGCCAGGTACGAGGCCGTGCTGCGGTGCTGACGCTCTACAGGCCGGGCACCGGCTGGCTGCACCGCATGCCCGCCGGCCCAAAGCTGCTGCTGGTCCTGGCGGTCGTGCTCGGAGTCTCGCTGCTGCCCTCGCATTGGTCTTCGGCGGCCATCGCCGCGGCGGCGACCATCGGGGGCTACACGGTGGCGGGCCTGGGACCCGGAGGGTCCGGGATCCTGGAACTCGGCCGCCAGGTCCATGCGATCCGCTGGGTCATCGCGATCACCGCGCTCAGCCAGTTGGTCTTCCTGGGCCCGGAACCCGCGCTCGCCAACGTCGCCCGCCTCACCGCCGCGATCGCGATCGCCGCCCTGTTGGCACTCACCACCCGGGTGACAGCGCTGCTGGATGCCATCGAACGCGGGCTGCGCCCGTTGGAACGACTGGGCCTGGACGCGCAGCGGATCGCGCTGCTGCTCACGGTGACGATCAGCACCATCCCGGTGCTGGGCCGCCGGGCGGGCGAGGTGCGCGATGCACAGCGGGCGCGCGGTGCCCGAAACAGCCCGCGCACCTTCGTCGTCCCCTTTCTCATCGTGGCGCTCAAGCACGCGGACGAGCTCGGCGATGCGCTCACCGCGCGGGGTGTGCGATGAGCCTGGAGAGGCCGAACGTGCTGGGTCCGGCCGTCGATGGCCAGACGCGCTGCGTCCACTATCGAACCGAGCTCGACGTGATCGCGATCCAGTTCGCGTGCTGCCGCGAGTTCTACCCGTGCCACCTGTGCCACGCGGAGGCGGCCGACCATGATGCGGCGCAGTGGCCGGTGGATTCCCGCGACGAGCCGGCCGTGCTCTGCGGCGTCTGCGGCCACCTATTGGCGATCACCGAGTATCTCGATGTCGACTCGTGCACGCGTTGCGCAGCGACGTTCAACCCGGGATGCAAGCTGCACACGGAGCTGTACTTCCAGAATTGATTCGGTGCAGCAAGATCTGCTGCCCCGACTTTCGGATCCCGGGCCAGGGTGCGCACTGCAGCGGGCCGCTGCGGTGCGATCACCCCCCCCTGCGCCCGAGGACTGTCCGCGCCCAGGGGTTCCATTGCCCGTGCCGGACTGCGAGCCTTGTTTCATCGGGCATGCACACCGCACATTTCAAGACGAGGGGCCCTCCACATGCGTCGAATCATCAATTCAACCTATGTCTCGCTCGACGGAGTCGTCACCAACCCGCAGCATTGGCCCTCCCTGCCGGACCCGGGCGATGAAAAGGCCACGATCCAGCAGGAGCTCATCGAACAGTGCGACGCGGTGCTGCTGGGGAAGGACACCTACCTGGGTTTTGCCGGGGTCTGGCAGGGACACTCGGGGGACGCGTTCACCGATCGCATCAACACCATGCAGAAGTACGTCGTCTCCACCACCCTTCGGGAAACCACGTGGGACAACACCGCCATCATCGCAAACGACGTCGCCGCCGGCATAGCGCGCATCAAGGTCCAACCGGGCAAGGACATCTTGACCTATGGGTTCGGACGCCTCGCCGGCACGCTCATGGAGAATGGGCTGTTGGATGAGATCCGGCTGTGGATCCACCCGTTTTTCCTGGGCAATGCCCCCGAGGCAGGTCTTTTGATCCACCATACGGACGCGGCCCGGTTGCGGCTGAGCGGTTCACGGACCATGGCCAACGGCACCGTCATCCATTCCTACGCGGTGGAGAACGGTTCATAGCATCGGTTCCAACTGCCGGGATTCATGCAGAACTCCCACGCCCGCCCATCACCAACGTGCCGGATCACTGGATCGTCGATGTGAGATGCGACATGATCCGGCGCGCTCAACAGGAAATCCCACATCTCCGGCTGTTAGTCTCAAGGCCGTCCGAGCCATTTACGACCACCGGAAGACCGACAGTGCACCACGACCCCCAGAGTGATCCGCACCGCCTGACCCGACGCGGGCTGCTGTCCCTCGCGGTATTGGCCGCCGGAGGGGTCGCCCTCTCTCCCCTGCACTCCCCCACCGAGGACCCGGTGGCTGTCCCGAAGCCGCAAACTCCCGCTCCGACCGCAAAGCCGACGCCCAAGCCGACGCCAACGGCCAATCCCGGCCCACCGCCGTGGCGGCACCGCGACCCCTTGTTGACGACTCCGCTGAAACGGGCGGCCAACACCCGCGGCGCCATTTCGAGCTTCAAGGGGGCCTTCCCGGCAATGAACGTCAAGGCCGTGGTTCCCCTGCCCGGGCTGACCTCGGCACCGGTCCCCTGGCTTGCGGTGTCAATCGTCGGACCGGTCAACCAACTGCAGATCGTCAACCCCGATGCCGGGGCGCCAATGCACGTGGTGTCGATTCCCGGCAGCCACAACGGCGGGATCGAATCCCTGGTCTGGGACCGGGCCAGCAAGACCCTCTATCTGAGCACCAGTGGCAGCCTACTGTCCTGGAGCCCAGCCAGCCCCAAGCAGGTGCGCCGGGTCGCGGTGGTTCCCGGGGCGACGGTGCTCTACGAATTGCGCCTGGATTCGGTCGGAAACGTGTGGGGAGGCACCTATCCAAACGGTGCAACCTTTACCTACACCGCGGCGACCAAGAAGATCCGGGCCCACTCACGCGTCGCGGCCGACACCGATTACGTCAGACGCGTGGCCATCGGCCCCAACGACCAGGTCTGGGTCGGGACAGGTTCCCGCAACCCGCGGCTATTCACCTTCCCCGCAAGCCACCCCGGGCGCCGCACCGAGGTCCAGCTGCCCGACCCGATGCACAACGGCTTCATCTCCTCCATCGACGTGATCGGAAACCGCGTCGTGGTCACGGCCAGCGACATCACTGCCCAGTTGCTGCTGGACCCGGTCAGCAAGAAGTGGACGGGCAAGGTCGATCGGGTCTGGGGCGCCCGCCGCGCCTCGGCGGAAATCAAGGGCAGCGGACAGAAGCCGGCCCAAGGCGGCGGGCGCGCTTCGGCCCAGGTCAAGGGCGGCGGGCGCATCTTCAACATCTCCCAGGGAATTCTCTACGCGACGGACACCGCGACGTGGCGGGACACCAAGCTCGGTCCGGTAGGCACCAGTGCACCCCTGGCACTTCACGCCACCTCCAAGGCGGTGCTCGTGGCCAGCCAGATCCCCACGGGCCTGCGCCTCGAAACCTTCAACCTCGCCACCGGCAAGATCGACAAGGTGCGCACGGTTTCGCTCACCGACGGGGAATTCACGATCCAGTCGCTCATGGGGCACTCCGATGGAAAGGTGTATGTGGGCGGCTACATGGGTGACGGGCTGGCCGCGGTCAATCCCGACACCGGCGCACGCTGGCACTCCCCCGACGACGAAAGCCTCGTCAACCAGATTGAGGCCATGATCGAATTCGATGCCACGCGCAGCTACATCGGTTCCTACGGCTCGGCGGACATCATCAGCATGGACAGCTCAATGAAGGACAAGCCCGGGGGCTATGTGCGGCTTGAACGGCTGAGCCGCAAATACCACCAGTCCCGTCCGTTCGGCTGGGCCGTGAACTCACGCAACGTGTTCTTCGGCACCGTGCCGGACTACGGGCGGGCCGGCGGCGTGCTGGGAATGATCGATCCCCGCAGCAACAAAATCAGCTGGGTGCTCAACGGCGGCGGTGCCGGATTCGTCCGCGCCCACTCCATCATCGGCCTGGCAGCCGATGAGCGCTATGTCTACGGGACATCGTCGGTGCGCAACGGCTACGGCATCCCGGACACCAAGGGACCGGCCAAGGTCTTCAAGTTGGAAATCGCCACGAAAAAGAAGGTCTGGGAAACCTCACCAGTCGCTTCTTCCGGTGCCCTCTATGCACCCAAGCTCATCGCCGGGTGGTTGGTGGTGGCCGACGTCGAGGGCCTGAACATCATCGATCCCGCCAACGGCAAACTCGTCCGGCGCCACCGCCTCACCCCGACTCGCAACGCCGCCCACCGCCCGGGATGGGCCAACGCCGACATCGCCCAGGTGGGCGACGGTTCCAAGCTCGTGCACAGCGCGACGGGCACCACCACGGTCGTGGATTTCCGCGCCGGCACCAAGGCGGTCATCGGGACCCCGAAGGGCAAGCAGCGCTTCAGTCCCCGACTGGCAGCCACTCCCTCGGGCGGGGTCTTTGGCTCCACCGAGAAGACTGTGCTGGTCGAACTCGACCTGCTCCCCCGCCCCGCAACGCCCACGACCAAGCCCGCGCCACCGGGGCCCTCGAAGGCACGACCACCGAAACCGGCACCAAGGCCAACACCGACCAGGGCACGGCAACCGAGTCCAACGCCCACGCCCTCACCGTAAGGCACTTCCGATCGGTCACACTCACGTTGGGGGCACAACTATGTACTACGCCACGTAGAATAAAAGCATGACCTCTCGTAAGACCTGGATCGCATATTTCGCGATCGATGTGGTCCTTGTCCTGATCTTCGCGTTGAGCGGGCGGGGCTCCCACCAACATTCATTGACCATTCTGGGCGTGCTCCAGACCGCCGCGCCTTTCCTGCTGGCACTGGCCGCACTGACGCTGCTCTCACGCCCCTGGACCAACCACTCGCGCATCTGGCCCACCGGCATCCTCGTATGGCTCGGCACCGTCGCCTTGGGGCTATCCCTGCGCGTGCTGTTTGGCGCCACCGCCGCGGTGCCGTTCATCATTGTCGCAACGATTGTTCTCGGAGTGTTCCTGGTGGGACGCAGGGTAGCCACAAACCTTATAGCGCGCCGCCGCGTGCGCACGCCAACTTCCTGAACTAGGCTCAAATCAAGTTCAGAAAACCACCGCCCATAACCATCTGGAGGTACCCACGTGGTCACTGCATTCGTCATGATCCAAACCGCTTCTGACAGCATTCCCGAGTGCGCCGAAAAGATTTCGGACATCGAAGGCATCTCCGAGGTCTACTCGGTCGCCGGCGACTGGGATCTCATCGCCATCGCCCGGGTCCGCCACCACGAAGAGCTCGCCGAAGTCATCGCCAACAAACTATCCAAGGTTCCAGGCATCACCGGAACCCAAACACATATTGCGTTCCGGGCATATTCAAGCCACGACCTGGATGCTGCGTTCTCCCTCGGTCTCGAATAGCCACACTGCCGGTCCCCAGCGCATGAAAAGTGGCGGGTGTGCCGCTTGCCTTGACGGAGGCAAGCGGCACACCCGCCACTGCATTTAACCACCGCCTTGGACCCGCTCGGGTTTCCGGGCGCGCTCCGCTCGACCTCGGTTGCGGAACCGCACGACCAGCGGTGACCGCCAAAGCCCGCACGCTCCTGCCCGAAAAACCACACGAGGCCCATCAGCGTCCGAAAAAGACATTCGTGGGAGCTGGCCAACAAATCGGGCGCGGGGCCCCTGAAACGGCACTGGCGCGCCTCCCATCCGTACAGGATGGAGGACGCGCCAGGCGGCGTGCAGATCCGCACGCAAGAATTCCTAGGCCGTCGCCTTGACCCATTTCTCCAGAACCAGCCGGGCGGATCCGGAATCGATCGACTCCGCGGCCTTCACGACCGCCTTCCCTAAGCGATCCTGGACGGAGCCGGAGGCATCCTGGTCAAAGGCCACCAACCCGGCCGCGGCGTTGAGCAAGACCGCATCGCGGGCAGGGCCGCGGACACCGTCAAGCACGTCGCGCACCACCTGCGCGTTGTGCTGGGCGTCTCCCCCGCGCAAATCGTCGAGCGTCACCCGGGCCATGCCGAGGTCCCGCGCATCGAAGCGCGACTCGGTGACCGTGCCGTCACGAACTTCCCAGACCCTGTTGTCGGCGGTCGTGGTCAGTTCATCCAGTCCATCCTCGCCTCGGAAGACCAACGCACGAACCCCCCGCGCGGCCAGCACCCCTGCCATCAGCGGAGCCATGCGCAGGTCCGCGCAGCCAATCGCGGATGCAGTCGGCCCGGAGGGGTTGGTCAGCGGCCCCATGAAATTGAATGCCGTCGGCACCCCCAGCTCGCGCCTGGGCACTGCGGCGTTCCGCATTGAGGGGTGGAAGATGTTCGCGAAACAGAAAGTGATGTTCGCGGTGTCCAAGACAGCGTTCAGGTTTTCGATGGGAACGTCGAGTCGCACACCCAGGGCCTCGAGCACATCGGCGGAGCCCGAGGACGAAGAGGAGGCACGGTTCCCGTGCTTCACGATTCGGGCCCCTGCCCCGGCACACACCAGGGACGACATCGTGGAGATGTTTATGGTGTTCTGTCGGTCACCCCCGGTGCCCACGATGTCCAGGCGTTCGCCCTCGACGACCAGCGGCCTGGCATTGGCGATCATCGCCTCCACCAGGCCGGTGAGTTCGGCAACGGTCTCACCCTTGGATCTGAGCGCAACAAGGAAACCGGCCACCTGCGCATCGCTGGCATTGCCCGTCATCACCTCGCCCATGGCCCAATACGCTTGGTCCCTGTCGAGATCGCCGCGGGCGATCAGCGCAGAGAGGATTGATGGCCATGTGGGGAACTTTGGGTCCGTTCGAATCGTTGACACGCCACTAGGTTATCTACGAATCGTAGAAAGTCTGAAATGTTAATCCCGCGTGTTTCCGCGGCTGTAGGCGTGAAGCGGTGAAATTTCCCGCCACGCGGGGCTCAATGCATTGGTGTCAGAGGTACTTTTATAGACATAATGGCTCTGTGACAACTGCGACTCATGCCCTAATTGCCCCGGCGCATCCTGCGCCGAACCGTCCCAACATGGTGTCGGTAGGAACTGTCGTCTGGCTTGCCAGCGAGCTGATGTTCTTTGCCGCGCTTTTCGCCATGTACTTCACACTCCGCGCTGCATCGCCGGAAATGTGGGCGACCGAAACCGAGAAACTCAACGTTCCGTTCGCACTTATCAACACGATCATCCTGGTCTCGAGCTCGTTCTCCTGCCAGTTGGGTGTCTTCCGTGCCGAGGATCTTAAGCCTCGCCGCACCGGCGGACTGTTCAACTTGAAGGAATGGGGAATGGTTGAATGGTTCGTCCTGACCTTCATCCTCGGTGCCATCTTTGTTTCCGTTCAGGCCTACGAATACACCGAGCTCATTGCTCACGGCATTGCCTTGAACTCCAACGCCTACGGTTCCGTGTTCTACATGACCACCGGATTCCACGGCTTGCACGTGGCCGGCGGACTCATCGCCTTCCTGCTGATCATCGGACGTGCGCTTATTGCACGTAAGTTAGGTCACTACGAGGCAACCGGTGCGATTGTCGTGTCTTACTACTGGCACTTCGTCGACGTCGTGTGGATCGCCTTGTTCGCGATCATCTACTTCCTGAAGTAGCGCAACCAACAACGTTGCCTACTTCGGCAACTTCCCCGTTCTAAAAAATAAGTGAGGAACCAGCAAGTGAAGGCTCTTTCGCAAAGGCGCCGCCATCCACTCGCCGCCGTCGCACTGCTGTTGATGGGCCTGCTCATCACTGGAGGCCTGTACATGGCCGCCGGCAGCGTCAACGAGGCCAAGGCGGCTACAGGATTCAGCGCAAGTGACATCGAGGAGGGCAACAAGCTCTTCGTCGCCAACTGCGCTACCTGCCACGGTTTGAATGCAGAAGGATCCGCTGACGGTCCTTCGCTGATTGGCGTAGGCGCCGCTGCAGTCGACTTCCAGGTCGGAACCGGCCGTATGCCGATGCAGATGCAGGGGCCCCAGGCTCAGGCCAAGCCGGTACAGTTCGATGACGCCCAGATCTCCCAGCTCTCCGCATATGTGGCCAGCCTGGGTGCCGGACCGGCAATCCCGTCCGAGGACATGCTTGATACATCCCATGGCAACTCTGCCGCAGGCGGTACGGTTTTCCGCGTGAATTGCGCAATGTGTCACAACGCCGCCGCTGCCGGCGGCGCACTTACGCGCGGCAAGTTTGCCCCGGCCCTGGCCGGTGTATCCGAGAAGCACATCTACGAAGCCATGGTTACCGGCCCGCAGAACATGCCCGTCTTCAACGACTCGAACATCACTCCCGAAGAGAAGCGTGACGTGATCACCTTCCTGAAGGAAGTCGAAGCCCAGGGTTCGCCGGGCGGCGCCAAGCTCGGTTCGCTGGGTCCGGTCGCTGAAGGTCTCTTCATCTGGACCGCTGGTTTGGGCATCATCATTGCCTTCACCATCTGGCTCACCTCGCGTCCTTCCTAGGTCGCTGGCGGCCCGTGCCGCCACATCACTACGTACTAATGAATCTTGAGAAAAGGATGAGAGACAACATGGGCGACCATAGTCACGGCAGTCCGGACGACTCGGGCACCGTTGCTAAGGCTGGCACGGGAACCCTGGAGAAATTCCAGGATCCCGGCCTTCCGCCGCATCGGAAGCGCTTGGCAGATACCGACCCGCATGCAGAGAAGCGAGCAGAGCGTCAGGTAGCGCTGCTGTTTATCATCTCCATCGTCGGAACACTGTCGTTCTTTATTGCTTACTTCGTTCTCGGACGTCCGGAAAACATCTCGGAAATCCGCGTACAGAACGCGATGCTCGGCCTTGGCACCACTTTTGCCATGCTCGGCATCGGTATCGGTATTGTCCACTGGGCAAAGACCCTGATGCCGGACCACGAGATTTCCGAAATGCGTCACGAGATCACCGCTGAGGCTGATCGCAAGGACGCCGAGGAGATCATCAACCAGGTGATCGAAGAGACGGGCATCAAGCGCCGTCCATTGATTCGAAACACCCTCATCGGCGCCATGGCATTGGCTCCGATTCCCGCGATCTTCATGTTCCGCGACCTCGACCGTTCCGGCAAGAACGCCGGCGAAATGGTCGAGCAGCTGCGCCACACGATGTGGGACACGGACGTTCGCCTGACCCGCGATCCCTCCGGAACCCCCATCAAGGCATCGGATGTGCAGATTGGTTCGGCTTTCCACGTCATTCCCGAGGGACTTGACGAAGCCGAGGACATGCTCAACGAGAAGGCCAAGGCCGTTGTCTTGCTGATGCGCCTGGATCCATCGAAGATGCAGGTCTCCGAGGGACGCGAAGACTGGCACGTGGACGGCATCGTTGCCTACTCCAAGATCTGCACGCACGTCGGTTGCCCCGTGGCCCTCTACGAGCAGCAGACGCACCACTTGCTGTGCCCGTGCCACCAGTCGACCTTTGACCTCACGCAGGAATGCAAGGTCATCTTCGGCCCGGCCGGACGCGCGCTGCCTCAGCTGCCAATCACGGTTGACTCCAATGGCTTCCTGGTCGCCCAGAGCGATTTCCAGGAGCCTGTTGGACCGAGCTACTGGGAGCGTGGCTAATCCATGAGCACCACAACTGAGTACACTCCGAAGACTTCCACCGGACGCATTGCCAACTTCGTCGACCAGCGTGTCGGCGGATCGGTGATCGTCAAGGAATTCGGTCGCAAGATCTTCCCGGACCACTGGTCCTTCATGTTCGGCGAGGTGGCACTGTACACCTTCGTCCTGCTGTTGATCTCCGGAACGTTCCTGACGTTCTTCTTCGATCCGTCGATGGCACACGTCATCTACAACGGTTCGTACAACCCGCTCAAGGGCATCGGCATGTCCGCCGCATACTCCACGTCGCTGGATATTTCCTTCGACGTGCGTGGCGGTCTGTTCATGCGCCAGGTCCACCACTGGTCGGCGATCCTGTTCGTTGCCGCCGTGTCGGTCCACATGCTTCGCGTGTTCTTCACCGGTGCGTTCCGCAAGCCGCGCGAACTGAACTGGGTTGTCGGCGGCGTGCTGCTGATCCTGGCGATGGCTGCCGGCTTCACCGGTTACTCCCTCCCCGATGACTTGCTCTCCGGCAACGGCCTGCGCATCATCGACGGCGTCATCAAGTCGATCCCGCTGGTGGGCACCTACATTTCGCTCTTCCTCTTCGGTGGCGAATTCCCGGGCACGGTCATCATTCCGCGCCTGTACTCCCTGCACATCATGATTGTTCCGGCGCTCCTGCTGCTCATGGTCGGCATCCACCTGTTCATGGTGGTCGTGCACAAGCACACCCAGTACCCCGGCCCGGGCCGCACCAACGACAATGTCGTGGGCTTCCCTGTCGGTCCGGTCTACGCTGCCAAGGCAGGCGGGTTCTTCTTCATCGTCTTCGGCATCGTGGCTGCGATCTCCGGATTGCTGACCATCAACCCGATCTGGAACTACGGCCCGTATGACCCCTCGCCGGTCTCCGCCGGCACCCAGCCTGACTGGTACATCGGCTTCGTCGATGGCGCCTTGCGACTGATGCCGGGCGTGTTGGGCAACTTCTCCTTCGAGTGGCTCATCCCGTTCCCGTGGGGTACCAACACCCTGACGCTGAACGTCCTGATTCCGGCTCTTATCCCTGCCGGCATCATGTTCACGATCATGTTCGCATGGCCGTGGATCGAAAGCTGGGTCACCAAGGACAAGCGCGAACACCACCTGTTGGATCGCCCGCGCAACGCCCCGTTCCGTACGGGCATGGGTGTTGCAGGTGTCGTTTCCTACTGCGTGATGTGGGCAGCGGCCTCCTCCGACTTGATCGCCACCCACTTCCACGTGTCGTTGAACGACGTCACTTACTGGTTGCGAGTGCTGTTCTTCCTCGGCCCGATCCTCGGCTTCATCGTGGCCCGCCGCATCGCACTGTCGCTGCAGCGCAAGGACCGCGAGATCGTCTTGCACGGTCGCGAAACCGGAATCATCGAAATGTCGCCGGAAGGCACCTTCTCGGAGCGCCACGAGGCGCTGGATGTCTACAAGCTGCACCAGCTGGTCAACTACGAGGACCGCAAGGTCATTCCGGCCCAGCCGAACGCGGCCGGCCACATCAGCGGCAGCGAAAAGCGCCGCGGCGCCCTGTCCAAGTTCTTCTTCGAGGATCGTGTGGCCCCGGTTACGCCTTCCGAGTTGGCAGCAGTGCATGCCGAACATGGACACGGACCGGCAGAAATCGAAGGTTCCTCCACGGAATCCATCGAAAAGTAGTATCTGCCAGGACTTCATCCTGACTGCGGGGCCCACCATTTGGTGGGCCCCGCAGTGTTTAACCCGCAGTTGCCCAGCCCGTCGCCGCCGGCGACGAGCTCCGCGGGACCGCAAGGCCTTCCCCCGTCCGCCAGCCGTCGGCCCGTTACTCGCGCCCGACAACAGGGCAGTCACCGACGCCACGCGCAGAAGCGTGGCCAACGTCGTAAGCCCGGAATCGGGCATACACGGGCCGATCCCGGTGCAACAATGGATGTGGGCATGCGGCGGTATATGCCACCGTTGAAATCGGCCACTCACGTCGCCGTGCTGCCAGCCCCCAGACGGCAACTCTACGATTCCAGGTGGACACCATGGAAAAGGCAAGCATCCGCTACATCGTCGATGACGTTTCCTCAGCCGTCAATTTCTACGTAGACCTTCTCGATTTCAGCGTGGACCTGTACACACGGGCCCGGGCTTCGCGATCCTGGGACGGGGGGCCTTGCGGCTGATGCTCAGCGCCCCGGGCGGCACGGATGAACACGGTGTCCCGGGCGGCGCTGGCCAGGCCATGCCGGACGGCGCGATGCCCGCACCCGGAGGATGGAATCGCTTTTCACTGCTGGTGGAGGACCTCACCGCTGAAATGGAACGGCTCGTGGCCGCAGGCGTGCCACTGCGCTCGAATGTGATCACCGGTGCCGGCGGCAGGCAGTTGCTGCTGGAAGACCCCTCGGGGAACCTGGTGGAACTCTTTGAACCGTCTTCGACAGCGGCTTCCGGCACTACACCGGAACAGCCCGCGCCCTAGACGGTCCCGCTCCCCCGAGGCGTTCGTCGGCCGCACCAACACAGCGCTCCGCGCACCGGCATGTCGTGCCGATGTTGCCAGGTTCATGCGCACGGCGTCTTGGACGCCCTCCAGGCCGCTGGGAGGCGTTCCCGGGCGCTGGACTACCGCACGGTGCTGTAGCGCGGACTGCGGGTCCCCTGGCGCTGCAGCGGGACAAAGAGCTTGTAGCGGTCGGAGCGATAGAGGGAGATCGAATAGTCGACGAGCACCTCACCGACAAATGCGTATCGGGTGATACGCAGCAAGGGGAAACCCACCTCGACCTTCAGGAGCCCGGCGTGCTCGCTGGTCGCCGCCGTGCTTTCGATCTGGTCCTCGCCCCACTCCAGCACCAAGCCGTAGCGTTCATTCAGCGACTGGTACAGGGAAATGGGCGGGGGGTCGTTGAGGAACCCGGGTACCAACGCGCTGGGCATGAAGTTCTCATCGAGGCTCATCGGCTTGCCATCGGCCAGCAGGAGACGGCTGAAGCGGATCACGGGCTCGCCCTCGTCGATCTCCATGTGGCGCGACAGGCTGCTGGTAGCCGGCGACTCCTCGAAGCGCAGCACATGCGCATCGGGGACCATGCCACGTCGGATCATTTCCTCGCTGTAGGAGTTCAAGCGGATCTGCAGGTCCAGCTTGGGGTGCGCCACGAACGTCCCGACGCCGACCACCCGCTTGAGCACCTGGTCCTCGACCAGCGAGTCGATGGCCTGCCGCAGGGTCTTGCGGGCCACACCGAATTCCTCGGCCAGCTCGCGCTCGGGTGGAAGCCGGTATCCGGGCTGACAGACCGTGGTTGCGTGGGTACGCAGGATCTCGCGAATCTGCCGGTACTTGCTCACGGGCGAATCGCCATCGATCAGGCCATGCACCTTGGGCTGCGGCGCGTAGGGTTTCACATTTGCTCCAGTGTCGGTGGGCCGGCTTCCGGCCCCTCTGGTTTCCATTCTCCCGCATTCCTGGGCCATGGCGCTTAAAAAGCGGAAGCGGTGCTTCTCTCCCCGCGAGGGGAAAGAAGCACCGCTTGCGCCGATGCACTTCGGGTGTTACATGCCCGGGTTAGTGGGCGTGGTCACCGCGGCTGTACTCGTAGACCCAGCCAACCAGGCCGACGATCGTGAGGCCAACGCCGATGTACAGGACCCAGAAGCCCAGGGCCAAACCGGCAAAACCGATCGCGGCACCCGTACCAAGTGCCAGCGGCCACCAGCTCCACGGGGAGAAGAGGCCAACGGTGCCGGCGTTCTCGTGGATCTCGCCGTCAAGACGGTCCTCGGGACGGGGACCAACGCGACGGGAAGTGTGCAGCAGGTACCAGCCGATCATGATGCACATGCCAGAGAGCATGAACAACGCCAGGTAGCCTACGTGTTCTTCCCAGTTGGTCATGATGCCGTACACGATCGCCACCGGGGTGAAGAAGAAGATGCCGCCCAGGAAGAGCCAAGTTTCAATTTTCATCTCTACAGGTCCTTCTGGTCTGCCGGGCCGAAGATCTTGGCCACCGGGGTCTCCGGGGTCGAGCGGGCGCTCAGTTCCGGGTGGTGGAGGTCAAGAGCCGGACGCTCGGAGCGGATACGCGGAATCGAGTGGAAGTTGTGGCGCGGCGGCGGGCAGGAAGTTGCCCACTCCAGCGATGCACCAAAGCCCCACGGATCATCCACGGTAACCTTCTTGGCGTTGCGGTGCGTGGTCCAGACGTTCCAGAAGAACGGGATCATCGACATGCCCAGGATGAAGGCGAACACGGTGGAGAACTGGTTCATGGTAGTGAACCCGTCTTCCGGCATGTAGTCGGCGTAACGTCGCGGCATGCCGATGACGCCCAGCCAGTGCTGGATCAGGAACGTGCCGTGGAAGCCCACGAACAGCATCCAGAAGTGGATCTTGCCAAGGCGCTCGTTGAGCATCTTGCCGGTCCACTTCGGCCACCAGAAGTAGAAGCCTGCGAACATCGCGAAGACCACGGTTCCGAAGACCACGTAGTGGAAGTGTGCCACCACGAAGTAGGTGTCCGAGACGTGGAAGTCCAGCGGCGGAGCCGCGAGGATGATGCCGGTCAGGCCACCGAAGAGGAACGTCACCATGAAGCCGATGCTCCAGAGCATCGGGGTCTCGAAGGTGATCGAACCCCGCCACATGGTGCCGATCCAGTTGAAGAACTTCACGCCGGTCGGAACCGCGATCAGCATGGTCATGAAGCCGAAGAACGGAAGCATGACGGAGCCGGTGACGTACATGTGGTGGGCCCACACGGACACGGACAGCGCAGCGATCGAGATCGTTGCGAAGACCAGGCCCTTGTAGCCGAAGATCGGCTTGCGGGAGAAGACCGGGAAGATCTCGGAGACGATGCCAAAGAACGGCAGCGCAATGATGTAGACCTCCGGGTGTCCGAAGAACCAGAAGAGGTGCTGCCAGAGGACGGCACCGCCAGCTTCCGGGTCAAAGACGTGCGCCCCGAACCGGCGGTCCGCGCCGAGCGCGAACAGTGCTGCTGCCAGCGGCGGGAATGCCATCAAGACCAGGATCGAGGTGATCAGCGCGTTCCAGGTGAAGATGGACATGCGCCACATGGTCATGCCCGGTGCACGCAGGCAGATGATGGTGGTGATGAAGTTGACGGCGCCAAGGATGGTGCCGAAGCCCGAGAGCGCGAGGCCGAAGACCCAGAGGTCTCCACCCACGCCGGGGCTGAAGGTGGTGTTCGACAGCGGCGCGTATGCGAACCAGCCGAAGGACGCCGCACCCTGCGGGGTCAGGTAACCTGCCAGCGCAATGGTGGAACCGAAGGAGAAGAACCAGAAGGCCAGCGCGTTCAGGCGCGGGAAGGCCACGTCGGGTGCGCCGATCTGCAGCGGCATCATGACGTTGGTGAACCCTGCAAAGAGCGGGGTTGCAAACATCAGCAACATGATGGTGCCGTGCATGGTGAACAGCTGGTTGTACTGTTCCTTGGTCTGCAGGATCTGCATGCCCGGTTCAAACAGCTCGGCACGGATGACCAGGGCCATCACGCCGCCGATGCAGAAGAAGACGAACGAGGTGATCAGGTACATGTACCCGATCGTCTTGTGGTCGGTGGAGGTGATCCAGTTGACGAAGATCCGTCCCTTGGAAATCGGTACCACGCGCGGTGCGAGGGTCTTGACCTCATCGGTTGCGTATTCGTAAGTAGTCACGATGGATTACTCCCCTTCCGATGCGTGGGCCGAAACCTGGTTGACCTCGCCCGGCTTGCGGTCCTGTTCCTCACCGATGTGGCCGTCCTTCAAAGTGGCCAGGTGGTTCAGGAATTCGGCTTCGGACACTACCTGCACGTTGAAGAGCATCTCCGAGTGGTATTCACCGCAGAGCTCCGCGCACTTGCCGTCGAATCGTCCTTCGACCTGCGGCGTGAGGTAGATGTAATTGGTCTTGCCCGGAATCATGTCGAGTTTCTGCAGGAATGCAGGAACCCAGAACGAGTGGATGACGTCGCGGCTGTTCAACTCGAGCGTGACGGATTTTCCAACAGGGAGGTACAGGGTGGGCAGAGTTTCCTCGACGCCCTCTTCACCGGTCAGGTGTGCCTGAACGGTGGCATCGTACTTTTCCTGGCCCTGGTAGGTGTAGTTGTAGTCCCATGCCCACTGCTTGGCACGGACATCGACCACGAGCTCGGAATCCACCTGGGTGTTGATTGCCTTCTCGGTGCTGTCTGAGAACGTGAAGAACGTCAGGACAAGCACGAGCGGCACGGCCGTGTAGAAAATTTCGATTGGCAAGTTGTAGCTGAGCTGGCGCGGGAAGCCAGTGTCATTCTTGCGGCGGCGGTAGGCGATGATGCACCAAAGCATCAGGCCCCACGTCAAGATACCGATCAAAAGTACGGTAATCCACGAGTTGACCCAGAGATCCTGGATCATACCGGTGTGGTTGGTGGTGTCACGTTCGACGTTTGGGAGCCAACCTCGCTGGACTTCCGCTGAACATCCCGTCAACAACAACGCGCCGGCGCCAGCAATCGCCATGACTTTGGCTCTGCCTTTGCGGCGGCTGCTGGTTCGGTCTTGCGAACTCACAGACGGCCCTTCCTCTTTGTTGGTGCTGAATGAGTCTTCGACACCCAGCGGCCGGACTCAAGTGAATCAACGCTGATGAGGTCGAAGAAAACCATAGTTTTACTACTTATCGTAGAGCTTACCCTCTCGGGCATGCGAATGCCGACCAAAACACCGCCCAGGGACGAAGATGTCTCAACGTATGGGCGGTGCATTTGGTTCCGACTTAGTGGAAGGAATCTCCACAGGCGCAAGAGCCCCCGGCGGACGGGTTGTCGATGGTGAAACCCTGCTTGGAGATGGTGTCTTCGAAGTCAATCGAAGCGCCGTCCAGGTAGGGAACGCTCATCTTGTCGACAATGACCTCAACGCCGTCGTAGTCCTTTACGGCGTCGCCCTCCAGCAGGCGCTCGTCGAAGTAGAGCTGGTAAATCAGGCCCGAACATCCCCCTGGCTGAACGGCGACGCGCAACCGAAGATCGGTGCGGCCTTCCTGTTCAAGCAGTGAACGGACCTTTTCTGCTGCGACCTCCGACAGCTTGACCTCGTGGCTCGGAAGCTCGGTCGGGTCTGCGGTGGTCTCGTTGGCTGCAGTTGTCATGCGTGATCCTCCATATACTGCTCACTTGGACTACGCCTCAAGCGCGGCCCCTCACCTTCAATGGTACGACGAGACCGCACGTACTGGCGCAGCGACGCCGCCCGGACCTCATAGCCCGTGGTTGTTCAAGCGTGCCAAGAACAGCGCCTCGGCCAAAATTGCGTGACGGAAATCGCCCAGGTGCAGCGACTCATTGGCCGAATGCGCGCGGGAATCCGGGTCTTCGACGCCGGTCACGAGGATCTGCGCGGCGGGGAAGATCTCGAGCAGGTCGGAGATGAATGGAATGGATCCGCCGATGCCGGTTTCAACCGCCGGGACTCCCCACGCTTCCCCCAGCGCCCACAGGCTAGCTTGCGCGGCCGGGGCCGAGGTGTCGGTGGAAAAGGACTGCCCGGCCTCGTCGGCTTCAAAGGTCACTTGGGCTCCGCGCAGGTCCTGGCCCATGATGTGCGCGCGCAGCGCGGCAACCGCCGACTCCGGGTCCTGCCCGGGGGCGATGCGCAGGCTCAGCTTGAATCGCGTGGAAGGCAACAAGGTGTTTGAAGAAATCGCAACCGAGGGGATGTCCATCCCGATGATCGAAAGGGCCGGCTTGTTCCAGAGCCTGTCGGCGATGTTGCCACTGCCCGCCAACTTGACCGAGTCCAGCACCGAGGAATCCGCCCGGAACGAGTCCTCGGGGTAGTCGACGACCGCACGCTCGTGGGAGGCCAGGCCCTCGATGGCCACGTTGCCCTCGGCATCATGGAAAGTGGAAATCAAGCGAGCTGCCAGGGTGGGGGCATCGAGCAGGGGCCCGCCAAACATGCCCGAGTGCACCGCATGGGCCAGGGCGCGGACTTCCACCACTCCCCCGACCATGCCGCGCAGGGAAGTGGTCAGCGCCGGGACCCCCACCTTCCAATTGCTGGAGTCGGCGACCACGATGACGTCCGCCTCCAGGCGATCGCGGTGGGTCTCCAGGAACCGGCGGAAACTGGGCGAACCGGCCTCTTCCTCGCCTTCGAGGAAGAAGGTGACACCCAGGCCGAAGTCCGCAATGCTGTCCAGCACCGCGCGCAGGGCGGCAATGTGCACCATGATGCCGGCCTTGTCATCGGCCGCTCCGCGACCATACAGCCGGCCATCGATCTCGGTGGCTTCAAAGGGCTTGGTGTCCCACAGGTCCTCGTCGCCCGGAGGCTGCACATCGTGGTGCGCATAGAGAAGGATGGTCGGCTTGCCGTCGCGGGCCGGGCGATTGGCCACGATAGCGGGGCCCCCGGGCACTCCTGCTGGGGTGGGAACGCGGAGGATTTCGACATTTTCCATGCCGGCTTCGCGCACCAGCTGCGCCACTGCCTCGGCGCTTCGGTCCAGTTGGTCGGGGTCGAATGATTCCCAGGCAATGCCGGGAATGGCCACCAGCCTGCCGAGTTCGGAGACGATGCGATTGAAATCGGTGTCTACGTGTGCGCTCAGGGACTCGCGATCCACGCCGAATGATGCCGGGGCGGCGGTGTTCTTGGTAGTCATGGGAAAAAGCCTACAACCGCGCCGTGCGCCGAATGACGATGGCGTGCCGGGTGCAAGCTAGACTGGAAAGGTGTTTGGACGCAAGAAAGATCAGGCAGCTTCCGTAGAAGCGCCCACAGAAGAGACCACAAGGCCCGCCGGCAAAAATGCCCCGACCCCAAAGCGCAGTGCGCAGCAGGCGCAAAACCAGCGCCCGTTGGTACCCACCGACCGCAAGCTTGCGCGCGCGGCCGAGCGCAACCAGCGCCTGGAGGCCCAGAACCGCATGCGGTTGGCCAATGAGACCGGCGACGAGCGCTTCATGGCAGCCCGTGACCAGGGACCGCAGAAGCGCTTTACCCGCGACTACGTGGACCGCCGCTTCATGGTCGGCGAATACCTGATGTTTGCCGTCTTCGCTTTCCTGATCGTTTCGCTGACCCTCTCGAGGTTCCCGGCGGTCCAGGTTTACATCACCTTTGCACTGTGGATCCTGGTGGCACTCGTTGCCGTCGACGCCTTCATCATGTCGCGCGGACTGAAGAAGGGGCTGATTGCCCGCTTTGGCTCGGTCGAACGCGGCGTGACCTACTACGGCATCATGCGCGGACTTCAGTTCCGCAAGTTGCGCCTGCCCAAGCCGCAGGTGCGTCGCGGCGAGGATCCGCGCTAACAATACGCACACGCGTTCAAGATTCCACACCAAGGCGTGTGGCACCCCCGGGGAATGGATTCCCGGCAGGGCGCCACACGCCTTTTCGCTGTCCGGGATCCGATGGAAGAGCACCCTCGCTCCCCCGCCCGTCGGCCCAAGCGAAGTCGGGGCCCCTTCGCCGATTGATCGGTGAAGGGGCCCCGCTCGGCGCATGCGCCTACTTCCTGGCCAGGGACCTGCCCTGGGCCTGTGCCTTTGCCAGTGCCCTGTTGATGCCGCGGACCCATAGCGGGCCCTCGTAGAGGAACGCGGTGTAGCCCTGGACCAGGTCCGCGCCGGCCTCGAGGCGCTCGATGACATCGTCCCCGGTGCTGACCCCGCCCACGGAGATGATCGCCATTTCAGCCGGGACCTTTTCGCGCAGCACCCGCAGGACCGCCAGCGAGCGGGCCTTCAACGGTGCGCCGCTGAGTCCGCCGGCCCCGATCTCGGCAACCTTGAACGCGTCGGAGACCAGCGGTTCGCGGGCAATGGTGGTGTTGGTGGCAATGATGCCGTCAAGCCCCAGCTCGGTGGCCAACGTGGCGACGTCGGCAATGTCGTCGTCGTTGAGGTCGGGGGCGATCTTGACCAGCAGCGGGACGTGGCGTCCGGCGACGCGGTCGGCCTCGGCGCCAACCGCGCTCAGCAGCGGCCGCAGCGTCTCGACGCCCTGCAACAGGCGCAGCCCCGGGGTGTTGGGCGATGACACGTTGACCACCAGGTAGTCAGCGTGGGCGGCCAGTTCACGGGTGGAGACCAGGTAGTCGGAGACGGCGTCATCGAGTTCCACGGTCTTGGTCTTGCCGATGTTCACGCCGATGACCGGGCGGCCGGCGCCAAAGCGGGTGCCCAGGCGCAGCCGTGCGGCACGGATGCGGGGGGCCACCGCGCGCGCGCCGTCATTGTTGAACCCCATGCGGTTGATGACCGCCTTGTCCTCCACGAGGCGGAAAAGCCGGGGCTTCTCGTTGCCCGGCTGGGCGACACCGGTGATGGTTCCGACCTCCACATGGCCAAAGCCAAGGTCGGCCAGGGCAGGAATGCCTGCCCCCTCCTTGTCGAAGCCCGCCGCCAGGCCGAAGGGCGAGGGGAAATCGATCCCCATCACGGTGCGGCGCAGCGCAGGGTCCGGGGCACACAGCTTCCGCGCGATGACAGACACCCCGAGTTTCTCTGCCAACCGGAGGGCGTCGAAGGAAAAGTGGTGAGCCTTTTCGGGGTCCATCTTCGTGAAAACAAGACGGAAAATCGTGGGATATATGCGCATGACTCCTAGTCTTCCCGCATCCACGGCTCCAAACAACTTCAAGTTGGTTATGCTCAACACATGTCGCACGCCTCCTCCCTCGGCTCCGGACCCGCACCACCGCTTCCGGACGATCCCAGCGCAACGTGGCCGGAGTACAGCGCAACCACCCTGCCGGGCACCTGGGAGCCGGACATCCTGGGCGAGGGCTTCAGCTACACCACCCTGCCCCTGGGCGAGGACGACGAAGGCGAGCTGTGCGCCACCCTGGTGCGCCACCAGCGTCCGACCCCTGCACCCGCGCATGCACGTCCCGCCCTTGGCTCCCGGTTGCGCAGCGCACTGGGCGCACTGTGGCCCGGACCGTTGGCACCGGAAGCATCCACCGACGGCACGTCGGCGACGGCAGGGCGGCACGTCGGCTTCGTGCTGGCCGTCCACGGCTGGAGCGACTACTTCTACAACGCCGAGCTGGCCCGGTATTGGAGCGATCGTGGCTACGCGTTCTACGCGCTGGACCTGCGCCGCTACGGTCGCAGCCTGCGCGCACACCACCTGAACCCCGGATTCACCGCGTCCCTGAACGAGTACGACGCGGACCTGGACGCGGCGCTGGAGATGATCCGTTCCGTCGAAGGCGCGGACGCGACGGGCATCTGCCTGGCGCATTCCACCGGCGGGCTGGTGACAAGCCTGTGGGTCAACCGGCACCCGGAGGCCTTCGACGCGTTGATCCTGAACAGTCCGTGGCTGGAGATGCAGGGCAGCTACCTGGTGCGCTACGCCGCCCAGGGCGTGGTCGAGCCCATTGCCCGACTACGGCCCCGGGCCAAGCTGCACCTGCCGGAATTGGACAACTACTGGCGCTCGCTGTCCCGGCAGGGCAATGGCTCCTGGGATCTGCATCCACGCTGGCGCCCGCCGATTGCCTTCCCGACGACCGCCGGCTGGATCACCGCGGTGATGGCCGGGCACCGGGAGGTGGCCAGGGGCCTGGACATCAAGGTCCCGGTGTTGGTGCTGACCTCGAAGTCAACGCATCTGGGCACCAGCTTCGACGAGGCCATGTTGCACAACGACAGTGTCATCGAGGTCAACGTGGTGCGCGAGCGTTCCCTGAAACTGGGCAGCGAGGTCACCAACGCGATCCTCCACGGGGCCATGCACGACGTGTTCTCGTCCCTGCCCGAGCCGAGGGCAGCAGCCTATGCGGCGATGGACCGCTGGGGCGCCGGCTACCTGCCGGAGCCCGGGGCGCGCGCCGACGACGGGCAACGCTGAGCGCGTTCTCTCAGGCGTTGGCGGCCGCGTCCCCGGCGATGGCCGGCTTGTCCACCGCTCCCCCGTACCGGCGGTCGCGGCTGGCGTATTCGCGCACCGCATCCCACAGGGTCGTGCGGTCGACGTCGGGCCACAACTCGTCGATGAACACCATTTCCGCATAGGCGGACTGCCAGAGCAGGAAGTTGGACGTGCGCTGCTCGCCGCTGGTGCGCAGGAACAGGTCGACATCCGGCATCTCGGGCTCGTCCAGGTGCCTGGCCACCGTCTTCTCCGAGATTTGCGAGGGCTTCAGCGTCCCGGCCGCGACCTGTTCGGCGATCGCCTTCACCGCATCGGCGATCTCGGCCCGCCCGCCGTAGTTCACGCACATGGTCATTTGGCAGGTCTGGTTGCCGGCGGTGAGTTTCTCGGCGGCCTTGAGCTCGTTGACCACTGTTCGCCAGAGCCGCGGCTCGCGTCCGGCCCAGCGGATGCGCACGCCCCATTCGTTGAGGGTGTCGCGCTGGCGGCGCAGCACGTCGCGGGAGAAGCCCATCAGGAAACGAACCTCCTCGGGGCTGCGCTTCCAGTTCTCTGTGGAAAAGGCATACACCGAGACGTACTTGATGCCCATTTGCACAGCCCCGGCGATGACGTCCAGCAGCGCGGCCTCGCCGGCGCGGTGACCCTCGGTGCGCGGCAGCCCGCGCGCGTTGGCCCAGCGGCCGTTGCCATCCATCACGATGGCCACGTGCTGCGGGATGAGCTCGGGCTGGATGTAGGGCATGGGCGCGTCCTGCGGCCGCAGCGCCGGAACGCTGGGCCCGGGCTTGCCGGTGATCTTGGGGGCTTTGCTCATTGTCGCTCCACGAGTTTGAGGGATTTTACTGCTCGTTCAAGGTGCCATTGCAGGTAGTTGGCCACCACTGCCGCGCCCTGGGCGCGGGTGGCCCCGTCCGCCGCGTCGATCACTGCCCAGTCGCCCTCGAGCAGGGCTGCAAGCAGGGAAACCGTAGCCGGTGACGGGGACATTGATCCGGCGGGCCGGCAGTCATGGCAGACCACACCGCCCAGCGGGATGTTGATGGCCTGGTGGGGGCCCATCGCGCCGCAGCGGACGCAATGGGCAAAGCTGGGCGCCCAGCCGGCGGTGGCCAGCGCGCGCAGCAGGTAGGAGTCCAGCACGGTACCGGATTCGTGCCCGCCGCGGGCCAGGGTGGCCAGCGCGCCGTGCAGCAGGCGGTATTGCGGGGCTATGGATTCGGCGTCGGCGTCGGTGAGGCGCTCGGCGGTCTCCAGCATTGCGGCCCCGGCGGTGTAGGCGGAGTAGTCGGCCACCAGCGCCTGGCCGTAGGGGTGGCGCAGCTGGGCCTGGATGATGGTGTGCAGCGAGCGTCCGGCAACGATCTGGGCGTCGACCTCCATGAACGGCTCGAGCGTGGCCCCCAGCTTGGAACTGGTGCGCCGCACACCCTTGGCCACCGCGCGCACCACCCCGAGCTCGGGGCTCAGCAGGGTGATGATTCGGTCGGCCTCGCCGAGCTTGTGGGTGCGCAAGACGATGCCGCGGGTGCGGTAGCTCTTTGCTGCAAAGGTTGAACGTGACACGTAGTCCATGATCCCAGAGAAATGCGGCGGCGGGTGCATCCTCCGGGGTTTCCGAAGGTGCACCCGCCGCCGCTTGGCATGCCTAGGCCTGGTCGCGCACCGCGCGGTTGACCGCGGAGATGACTGCCTTCAGCGAGGACATGGTGGTGTTGGTATCCATGCCGACGCCCCAGAGCACGCGCTCGCCCACGGCGGCCTCGACGTACGCGGCGGCGGCGGCGTTGCCGCCCTCGGACAGGGCGTGCTCGGTGAAGTCCAGCACGCGCACGTCCACGCCCTCGTTGCCCAGGATGTTGACCAGTGCGTTGATCGGGCCGTTGCCGGCCGCGGTGCGGCGGTGCGGGACCCCGTCGATGAGCAGCGTGGCGGTCAGCGCGAAGCTTCCGTCCTCGGCGGTCTCGGCGGTGGCCGAACCCAGCTTGAAGCGGCCCCACTCCTGCGCGTCCGAGCCCTCGGTGACCGGCAGGTACTCGTCCTGGAACACGTTCCAGATCTCGGCTGCCGAGATTTCCCCGCCTTCGCCGTCGGTCTTGCGCTGGATGACCCCGGAGAACTCGATCTGCGCGCGGCGCGGCAGATCCAGCGAGTGCTCGTTCTTCAGCAGGTAGGCGACCCCGCCCTTGCCGGACTGCGAGTTCACGCGGATCACTGCCTCGTAGGAGCGTCCGATGTCCTTCGGATCGATCGGCAGGTACGGCACGCCCCAGGTGATCTCGTCCACGGTCTTGCCGGCCGCCTTCGCGTCCGCCTCCATGGACTCGAAGCCCTTCTTGATGGCGTCCTGGTGGGAGCCGGAGAAGGCGGTGAAGACCAGGTCGCCACCGTAGGGGGAACGCTCGGCAACGGGCAGCTGGTTGCAGTATTCGACGGTGCGGCGGATTTCGTCCATGTCGGAGAAGTCGAGCATCGGATCGATGCCCTGGCCGAAGAGGTTCATGCCCAGGGTGACGAGGTCGACGTTGCCGGTGCGCTCCCCGTTTCCGAAGAGGCAGCCCTCGATGCGGTCCGCGCCGGCCAGGTAGCCGAGCTCTGCGGCGGCGACGCCGGTGCCGCGGTCGTTGTGCGGGTGCAGGGACAGCACGATGGAATCGCGGTTGGCCAGGTTGCGGTGCATCCACTCGATGGAGTCGGCGTACACGTTGGGGGTGGCCATCTCCACGGTTGCCGGCAGGTTCAGGATCATCTTGTTTTCCGGGGAGGCCTCCAGGACCTCGGCCACGGCGTCGGAGATGCGCTTGGCGAACTCCAGCTCGGTGCCGGTGAAGGATTCCGGTGAGTATTCGTAGGTGATCTTGGTGCCGACCAACTGCTCCTCGTACTTCTTGCACAGGCGCGCGCCGGTCAGGGCAATGTCGACGATGCCGTCCTGGTCCTGGTTGAAGACCACGCGGCGTTGGAGCACCGAGGTGGAGTTGTACAGGTGCACGATGGCCTGCTTGCAACCCTCGAGCGCCTCGTAGGTGCGCTCAATCAGGTGTTCGCGGGACTGGGTGAGGACCTGGATGGTGACGTCGTCCGGGATGCCGCGCTCGATGAGCTGGCGGACGAAGTCGAAGTCGGTCTGCGAGGCCGAGGGGAACCCCACCTCGATTTCCTTGAAGCCCATCTTCACCAGCAGGTCAAACATCTTGTGCTTGCGCTCGGGGCTCATCGGGTCGATCAGCGCCTGGTTGCCGTCGCGCAGGTCCACTGCGCACCAGCGCGGGGCGGTGGTGATGTACTTGTCCGGCCAAGTGCGGTCAGGCAGGGAGACGTGGATCTGGTCCTGGAACGGCACATACTTGTGGACGGGCATTCCGGAGGGCTTTTGCAGGTTCAGCATTTCAAGGGGCCTTTTCTTTGATGGTGAGAAAGTGAGCCGGGACAGTGGGTGACTCCGCAGCGAGGGGTCGGCCGAAGGACGCGTTAGAGTCCTGTTTGGTTCTCGCCGCGGCGGCTTAGTAGAAGTAGTCCGAAATGCATTAATCCAACATATCACCGCACGAACACCGAATGTGAGTTGACGGATAAATGTGTCAAATGCCGGACACCGGGTGGCCTGGCCCTGCCCCTTCGCTGCCCTGTGGGCCATCGCGGCCAATGACCCGGTGGACGGCGAACCGCCGAGGGAAGAGCAGGCTGGCCAGTGTGTTCCCGGTGCGCCCGCCGGTGCCGCACTGTCCAGCAGGGCGGGGTGGGTCCTGCGTGCCCACGAGCTGCGGTTGCCTCCCGTGACGGCATCTGTCGGCCGTGCGGTTGACATTCCTGACCCGGGACGGCGCGCAGGGGATGTTTCCGGTTCGGTGGACCGGCTGCTGGAATTGTGTCCCGAGCATCCGTACGACGACGTCGTCGCGGGGGTCGTCATGCCTGGGTGGCACCGAGGACGGACCGTGCTGATTGGGGACGCGTGCGCTGCGGTGTCGTGGCTTGCGGGCCAAGGCGGCTCGCTGGCCATTGCCGGGGCCCTGCTGGGTGACGTGCTGGGCCCGGTGGACTCGGCGGCGGGGATCGGCCAGGCCCTGGCGGAATTCGAGCGACGGTGGAAACCCCTCGTGGACGTGGCGCAAGCCTCCGGGAGGCGGGCCGCCTCGTCGTTCCTTCCCGCCAACAGGACCGACCGGCTACTGCGCCGGTGGATCATCCGGGCCACTCACCTGCCAGGGATTGACAGGCTGCTGGCGCGGATGATCGTGGGCCGGATCGCCAGGTAGGCCGCGCGGCCCATGCAACGGCCCCGTGCGCGGTCCCCCGAAAGGGTGGCTGCGCACGGGGCCGAATATCCAGGTGGGCTGCAGGACTAGAAGCCGAGCTTGCCCAGCTGCTTGGGGTCGCGCTGCCATTCCTTGGCGATTTTCACGTGCAGGTCAAGGTACACCCGGGTGCCAAGCAGCGCCTCGATGGCCTTGCGCGAACGCGTTCCCACGTCGCGCAGCCGTGCCCCGCCCTTGCCGATGACGATGGCCTTTTGGCTGGAGCGCTCGACGTACAGGTTCACCCGCACATCCAGCAACGGGCTGTCCTCCGGGCGTCCCTCGCGCGGGACCATTTCCTCCACGACCACGGCCAGGGAGTGCGGCAGCTCGTCGCGCACGCCCTCCAGGGCCGCCTCGCGGATCAGCTCGGAAACCATCTTGGCCTCCGGCTCGTCGGTCAGCTCACCGTCCGGGTACAACGGCGGGGACAGCGGCATCTGCGCCACCAGCACGTCGGCGACCTCGGAGACCTGGAAGTCCCCGGTGGCGGACACCGGGACCACTGCTGCCCAGCCGCTTTCGCCCAGGGTTTCGACGCCCAGCTGGGTGACTGCCATCAGCTGGGCCATCAGCGCGGCGCGGTCAACTGTGTCGGCCTTGGTCACGATCGCGACGATGGGCTTTTTCTGCAGCTGTGCCAACTGGGCGGCGATGAACCTGTCGCCGGGGCCGATCTTCTCGTTGGCCGGCAGGCAGAAGCCGATCGCGTCGACCTCGGAGAGGGTGTCGGCAACCAGGTCGTTCAGGCGCTGGCCCAGCAGCGTGCGCGGGCGGTGCAGGCCCGGGGTGTCGACCAGGATCAGCTGCGAATCCTCACGGTGCACGATGCCGCGGATGGTGTGGCGGGTGGTCTGCGGCTTCGAGGAGGTGATGGCCACCTTCTGCCCCACCAGCGCGTTGGTCAGCGTCGACTTGCCCGCATTGGGGCGGCCCACGAAGGAAGTGAATCCGGCGCGGAAGTCCTCGGGCCAGCCTCCGGTGGGCAGCATCTGTGGCTTCTTGATGTTCCGGCTCATGATTGCTCCTTGTGATGCCCTGCATCTTTGGCGGCGGATTGTTCGCCGGTCGTGGGTGGTGTTGTTTCCTTGCGCACCAGGATCTTGCCGATCCGGTTGCGTCGGCCGCTCAGTGAGAGGACCTTCATTTCGATGCCTTCGAACGTGGCGTGGGATCCGAGCACCGGCACCGATTCGAGCACCTTTCCCAGCAGTCCGCCCACCGAGTCGACTTCGTCCTCGTCGATGTCGATGTCGAAAAGCTCCCCGAGTTCGTCGATGGAGGTATGGGCGCGCACCACAAAGCTGCCATCGCCCACCTCCTCGATGTCGACCTTTTGCCGATCGTACTCGTCGTCGATCTCGCCAACGATTTCCTCGATGAGGTCCTCGAGGGTGACCAGGCCGGCCGTTCCGCCGTATTCGTCGATGACAATGGCCATGTGGGTGGATTCCTGCTGCAGCTCGGGCAGCAGTTCGGCCACGGACTTGGACTCCGGCACGTAGCGTGCCCTGCGCGCCAGATCCTCGACCTTGTCGGTGCTCTCCGGGCTCAGGTGCAGCTTGTAGGCCACGTCCTTGAGGTAGACGATGCCAAGGATGTCATCGGTGTCCTCCCCGATGACCGGGACGCGCGAGCAACCCGAGGCCAGGAACAAGTCCATCGCGGCCTTCAGGCCTTCGCCCTTGTCGATGGTCTTCATCTCGGTGCGCGGCACCATGACAGAACGGACGTAGGTGTCGTCCAGGTCGAAGACCGAGTTGATGATTTCCGCCGTCTCGTCCTCCAGCGCGTCACCCTCCGTGGCCCTGTCGACAAGATCGCGCAGGCGTTCCTTGGACAGGAAGCCATCCTCCTCGGCGACCGAGCGCGGGCTCATGGCCTGGCCGATGCCCACCAGCCAGGTCGGGATGGGCCCGAGTACCACGCGCAGGAAGCGGATCAACGGCGCGGTGTAGCGCACGACGGTGTCGGCGTGGCTGCGTCCCAGGCGTCGCGGAGACACCCCGACCAGCACGAAGCTGACCGCCGCCATGGTGACGGTGGCCAACAGCCCGGCCAGCCAGATGTTGCCGAGGCGGTCCAGGTAGAGGATGGCGACTGCCACCGCGGAGGCGGTCTCGAACCAGATCCGCCAGAAGCGCACCGCGTGCGTGTGGCTTTGGGAATCGGCGAGGATGTTCGCCAGGTGCGGCGAGGCGTAGTCGTTGCGCAGGGCTTCGGCCTGCTGCCGCGAAAGGTAGAGATAGGCCGATTCGGCGGCCGTGAGCAGCGCGGCGCTGAGGATGAAGACCAGCGCACTGAGCGCGAGAATGACCGCGGTCACTAGTCCATCGTCTCCCGGGGAGCCGGGCGGCCCAGGAAGTCCTCGAGCAGTTGGCGCTGGAGGGAGAACATGATCTCCTTTTCCTCCGGCTCGGCGTGGTCGAAGCCCAGCAGGTGCAGCATGCCGTGGGTGGTCAGCAGCAGGATCTCGTCCTCCACGGAGTGCCCCTGGGCCTGGGCCTGGGTGGTGGCGACCTGCGGGCAAATCACGATGTCACCGAGCATGCCTGCCTCCGTGGGCGAGCCGGGGACGCCGGGGCGCAGCTCGTCCATGGGGAAGCTCATCACGTCGGTGGGGCCTTCGAGGTCCATCCACTCCACGTGCAGCGCGCTCATGGGCTCTTCGTCGAGCAGGATGATGGAGACGTCCGTTTCCGGGTGCACATAGAGTTCCGCCAGGATATGGCGTCCCAGCGCGCTGACGCGCTCCAGGTCCGCCGCAACCGCGGATTCGTTGTTGACCTCTACGCTCATGGGGATTGCTCCTGGTTTTCGGGCGCGGGGCCCTGTTGTTTCTTTTCGGCCGCGTGTTCGGGGTTCTTCGAGGTGCCGGCGCGACGGCGGGCACGCGCCTGGGACCGGTTGAAATTGGGGTCCTGGCGCACCGTCCAGCGTTCGTAGGCGCCGACGATGGAACCCACCAGTCGGTGACGGACCACGTCGCTGGCGTCCAGTTCGCAGAAGGCGATGTCGTCAACGCCCTCGAGGATCTCGGTGACCACGCGCAGCCCCGACTTGGTGCCGCCGGGAAGGTCGACCTGGGTGATGTCCCCGGTCACGACGATCTTGGACCCGAAGCCGAGCCGCGTGAGGAACATCTTCATCTGCTCGGGCGTGGTGTTCTGCGCCTCGTCCAGGATGATGAAGGCGTCGTTGAGCGTGCGCCCGCGCATGTAGGCCAGGGGCGCGACCTCGATGGTGCCGGCGGCCAGGAGCCTGGGCATCGAGTCGGGCTCGATCATGTCGTGCAGCGCATCGTAGAGGGGGCGCAGGTAGGGGTCGATCTTGTCGGTGAGCGTGCCGGGCAGGAAGCCGAGCTTCTCCCCCGCCTCGACGGCCGGGCGGGTCAGGATGATGCGGCTGACTTCCTTGGCCTGCAGCGCGGCGACCGCCTTGGCCATGGCCAGGTACGTCTTGCCGGTGCCGGCGGGGCCGATGCCGAAGATGACGGTGTTCTCGTCGATCGCGTCGACGTAGCTCTTCTGGTTCACGGTCTTGGGGCGGATGGCCTTGCCGCGGCCCGAGAGGATCTTCAGGCCCAGCACCGATTGGGCCTCGTCGGCGCCGGTGCTTTCCAGCATGCGCACCAATTGCTCAATGGTCTGGGCGGAAATGCGGGTGCCGTTTCCAGCCAGCGTGCGGGCCTCGGAAATCACGCGCAGGGCCTTGTGGGCCTGGACCGCGTCGCCGCTGACCTTCAGCTCGTTGCCGCGGACGTGCAATTCCGCCAGCGGATAGGCTCCCGTGATCACGCGCAGCAGCTCATCGTGCGCACCGAGCGTGGCGACCATTTGGTCCGAACTGTCGAACTGGACCAGGGCGTCGGTTCCCCGGGGCTGGCCCACTTGGTTCAATTGTTGGTCCATATGACTGTTGAAGCCTCCGCATTCCGTGCCGGCGAATGGCGCCTGCGGTCGTTCCGCGGCCAGGGTTCCCTGCACTTTTCCAATCCTATCGTGGATGGAAGCGTCGGGACTTGGAAGTGCCGACCAGGACTACCCGTGTGGCGGCACGGGCGTGCGGCCAAGAAACCATATAGCGAATGGTTTGCAAATTGGGAAGGCAACGATTGGGGCACAACTTGCATCGATACATATCAATCAGGCAACAGTCCACGCGAATCACGGATTTCCCGCCCTACCGGTCGACAACCTATGCCAAGCTGGGGAAGGACCCACGGCAATCCCCCGCCATGCCGGTCCAGCCATTCGCCCCAGATTCCTGCAGAGAGCCCAGTATTCCGATGTCCCGTTCCAGCCGGTCCCCCCGTTCCCGCCTTGCGGTGCTGGGGATGACTGTGGCACTTGGTGCCCTGGCCGCGTGCGGGCTGGGGGTACCGGGCGAGCGGTATTCCATGCCTAAAGCGGCAACCAGCGTGCAGTCTCCTGCGCCGTTGCCAAGCGTGGAAATGGAATCACTGAACACCACCGCACACATCCCGGTGTACTGGTTGGCGGAAAACGACGGAACCGTCTCCCTGTACCGGGAGTTCGTTCGCGTCAAGGAGGCGGCCGACCCCATCGCCGACTCGGTGCGCTACATGCTCTCCCAAGAGCCGGCGGACCCCCGCTATTTCAGCGCGTGGCGCCCCAGCTCGTCCGTCGGCGCCTCAATCGGCCCCGACAACGTCATCACCTTGGACCTTTCGGCCAAGGCCTTCGGCTCGGACGTCGATGAGGGACTGGCCGAACGTTCCATCGCCCAATTGGTGTTCACGGCCACCGCGGCCGCGTCGAACGCCGGAATCCTCACCGAGGGACTGGAACCCACCGTGCGGATCCTCGTCGACGGCGAAACCGGCTACGAGGCCTTTGACCACATCACCCTGGACCACGACTTCGGGCGCGACACCGCGCTGGCCGCGCCGCTGTGGATCATAGACCCACAATTCGGAACCACACAGAAGGCCGGCCAGGTCACCTTCCACGGCGTGAGCGCGATCTTCTCCGGCGGGGAATTCTGGGAAATCACCCGCCGCGCCGAATCCGGCGACGAGGACACCGTTGTGGCCTCCGGTGCACTGCACACCGGCGGCGATGCGCTGGGACACAACGAATTTTCCTTCAGCTATGTGCTGGCCCCCGGCGAATACACGTTCACGGCCTGGGGCGTCGACGCGCAGACCGGCGGCCGCTCCGGCACCGAGTCCAAGGACTTCACCGTCAAGCACTAGGCCTTGCACCCCTGGCGCTTGGCGGGAACCCCACCAGCACAAAAAGATCCCCCCGTTCCCCGCCGGAAAAATTCCGGCGGGGAACGGGGGGATCCTTGGTGTCCTAGAGCTGTCCCAGCAGGTGCCGGGTGAGCACCAGTGCGGCAGGGCCGGCCGTGGAGGCGCGCAGCACATGGCTTCCCAGCAGGGCCACCTTGGCTCCGGCCGCGGTGAAGCGGTCGAGCTCGGCATCGGAGATCCCGCCCTCGGGTCCCACCACCAGCTGGATCTCCTGTCGCGTCCCGGATTCGTCCGGCACCGGCACGGGGGCGGCTTCCAGCCACCCGGCAACCACGGCCGCGAGGGACTCGGTGCCGCGTTCGTGCAGGACGACCACCAGGGCAGGAACCGGGCCCGAGACCCGTTCGGCGATGTCCCGGGCAAGCTGTGCACTGTTGAGCATCGGGCGCACCTCGGGCAGGAAGGTGCGGCGGGACTGCTTGAGCGCGGCGAGCACCGTGCCCTCCCATTTGGCGAGGGCCTTGGCGGCCTTCGCGTCGTTCCAGCGCACGATGGCCCGGTCCGACTGCCAGGGACGCACCGCGTCGATGCCCAGTTCGACGGCGGACTCCACCGCCTGCAAATCCCTGTCCCCCTTGGCCAGCGCCTGCACCAGGGTGATGGCCACCGGCTGCAGCGCCTCGGCTTCGAGGGCGCGCACCGTTGCGACAAGTGCCGCCTTCTGCGTCGCGGTGACCTCGGCGACCGCCCGCACCCCCGAGCCGTCGACCAGGTCGATCATTTCGCCCACGCGCACACGCTTGACCGTTACCGCATGGTGGCCCTCGGGGCCGTCCAGCTGCAGCTCGGCGTCTACCAGCGCATCCTTGAGCTCACCGGGCGACAGGAAGAAGCACTGGTTGCTCATGCGCCCAGGTTGCCCAGCTTCCCGCGCAGTCGCGAGAACATTCCGCCGCTGTTTTCCATGCGGCCCTCGGCGAATTCCTCGCCGCGGAGCTTGGCCAGCTGCTGAAGAAGCTCACGCTGTTCGGAGTCGATCTTGGTGGGAGTCTCCACCTGCAGGTGGACGATGATGTCCCCGCGCTTGCCGCCGCGCAGGCGCGGGACGCCCAAGCCCGGAAGCCGAACAGTGTCCCCTGACTGCGCGCCGGATTCGACCTCGATCACCTGGGAGCCGTCGAAGGTCTCCAGGTCCAGGTCCGCGCCGAGGGCGGCGGCCGTCATCGGCACGTTCATCCGCGCGTGCAGGTCAACGCCGTCGCGTTCAAAGATCTTGTGCCGGCGGACCTCGATCTCGACGTAGAGATCGCCGTTCGGTCCGCCCCCCGGGCCGGCCTCGCCCTGGCTGGCCAGGTGGATGCGGGTGCCGCTGGCAACGCCGGCGGGAACCTTGAGCTGCTTGGAAATGCGTTCGCGGATGCGGCCCTGGCCATTGCAGTCGATGCAGGGGTCGGGGATGGTGGTGCCGAAGCCGCGGCAGGCGGCGCAGGTCTCAACCGTCATCATCTGGCCCAGGAACGAGCGCACCGGGCGCTGGACCTGTCCGGCACCGTGGCAGATGGTGCAGGTGACCGGGGAGGTGCCCGGACGGCAGCAGCTGCCCTCGCAGGTCGGGCAGGTGACTGCCGTTTCCATCTCCAGCGGGTAGACGGTCCCGGCCACCGCGTCGGCCAGGTCGATGATGGCGGTGATCAACGCGTCGCGGCCGCGCTGGGTGCGCGAAGCAGGACCCTGGGCTCCGCCGCCGCCGAAGAACTGCTCGAAGATGTCACCGAAGCCACCCCCGCCGAATCCTCCGCCGCCGCCGAAGCCGGTCTGGCCGTTGCCGTTCTCGTTGCCCGTGGCATCGTAGTTGGCGCGCTTGTCCGCATCGGAGAGCACCTCGTAGGCGCGGGTGACCAGCTTGAACTTCTCGCTCGCGTCCTCGCCGGGGTTCACGTCCGGGTGGAGCTTTCGGGCCAACTTGCGGTAGGCCTTCTTGATTTCCTCGCCGGTGGCGTCCTTGCTGACGCCCAGGACTTCGTAATGGGTGCTCACAGTGCTCGCTGTGTCCTTTCGTACTTCAAGAAATATGTTACGACCCGCATTAGCCGGCCAGGATTCGGGAAAGATATCGGGCGACGGCGCGAACCGCGGCCATCGAGGTGGGATAGTTCATCCGCGTCGGACCCAGCACGCCGATCATGGCCTGCTCGCCGGGACCGTATCCGGTGGCGACCACCGAGGCCTCGGTCAGGGCGCCGTATTGGTTTTCCGTGCCGATGCCCACGGCAATGCCGTGGGCGTCCTGTTCTAGCTCGGAGAAGAGGCGCAAAAGCACCACCTGTTCCTCGAGCGCCTCCAGCACCGGGGTGATGCTCAGCGGGAAATCCAGGTTGGCGCGGGCCAGGTTCGCGGTGCCGGCGGTGAGGATCCTGTCCACCGAGGAATTGCGCGCCAGGGCGCCAAGGGCCTCGGCCAACGCACGGACCGCCGGTGCCAGGCGCGGCTCGACGAGTTCCGGGACACCCTGGGCGAGCCGGACGACGTCGGATATCGGCTTGGCGTCCAGGACGGAGAGAAGCACCGCGCGCAGTTGTTGCAGGTCCGACTCCCCCAAGGAGGGCGGGAGCAGGATCACGCGCTGTTCGACCTTGCCGCTGGAGGCGATGAGCACCACCAGGGTCTGCCCGCCGCCCAGTCCCACCAATTCGATGTGGCGAACGGTGGCGTTCGAATAGTGCGGCACCTGGATCAGGGCAACCTGCCGGGTGATGCTGGCCAGCAGCCTCACGGTGTTTTCCAGCACGTCGTTGACGTCGTGGGATCCCTCGAGCAGCGCCGCGATGGCGCGTCGTTCCGCGCCCGAGAGCGGCTTGATGTCCCCGATTTGGTCAACGAAGTGCCGGTAGCCCTTTTCCGTGGGGATCCGCCCGGAGGAGGTATGCGGGGCCACGATGAGCCCTTCCTCCTCCAGCGATGCCATGTCGTTGCGGATCGTGGCGGCGGAGACGCCCAAATCGTGGCGATCGAGCAGGGCACGCGAACCAACGGGCTCCCGTGACTGCACGTAGT
Source organism: Paeniglutamicibacter sulfureus (assembly GCF_039535115.1). Taxonomy (NCBI): domain Bacteria; kingdom Bacillati; phylum Actinomycetota; class Actinomycetes; order Micrococcales; family Micrococcaceae; genus Paeniglutamicibacter; species Paeniglutamicibacter sulfureus. Next base: position 590,285 of record NZ_BAAAWO010000001.1, on the reverse strand, counting down.
CCTCAACGATGGCTCGAAGGACTTCGAGCCTACGTGGTTCGGTCATTCTCACCTCTCCCAGCAAGCCGGATCACCATGGTCCAGGGGGCAGTGTCCACACCCCCGGCCGCGCACCGAGGCCCGACGGCAGGCATTGGCACTCGACACGTTCAACTGCTAAGTCTAATACCTTTCGCATCCCTTGTTAGCATGGTTTGGTCCGTGACCGCGATGCCGCGTTCGACACATCAGCCAGTGGGAGGGCGGAACGCTGCCCGGCCCCTGGCAAACGAATCCGCTGCGTACATGGGTCCGGGACCTGTTGACCACTAGCTGAAAGTGACACGATGAGCTACCACGGCTGGGGCGCCCAGGACATCAGCGCCCCCAGGAAACGCACACTGCGCAAGGTCCCGCTGGCCCGCGGCCTGCTGCTGGAGGACGTGGAAAGCGGATGGGTCGGCGAGGTGGTTCGCACCGAAAAATCCGGCGGCATGCGCGTGATGGTTCTCGAGGACCGCCACGGACGCACCAAGTCCTTCCGCGCCGGCTTCGGCTTCCTGCTCGAGGGCGAGCCGGTGGAAATCATCGAACCCGCCGCCGCTCCCCCGGCTCCCCAGGGAACCGCACGCAGCGCCTCCGGCTCACGCATGGTCACCGACCTGAAGGCACGCACGGCGCGTGCCAGCCGCGTCTGGGTCGAGGGCAAGCACGATGCCCAGCTGGTCGAGAAGGTGTGGGGCCACGACCTGCGCGTGGAGGGCATCGTCGTCGAACCGCTGCACGGCGTCGACGACCTGGCCGGTGCCATCCGTGCCTTCGCGCCCTCCCCGCAGCGCAAGCTCGGCATCCTGGTCGACCACCTCGTCGCAGGAACCAAGGAGGCAAGGATCGCCGCCGAGGCGATGCGCGTTCCCGGCGCTGCCGGCAACGTCCTGATCGTCGGGCACCCCTACGTCGATGTGTGGCAGGCCATCCGCCCCTCCGTGCTGAAGATCAAGGCGTGGCCGGTCGTGCCGCGCGGCACCGACTGGAAGACCGGCATCCTCAAGGGGCTGGGGTGGCCGCACCAGGAGCAGATCGATGTCGCCCAGGGCTGGGAGAGGATCCTGGGGCAGGTGCGCTCCTACGCCGATCTGGAGCCGTCGCTGCTGGGCCGGGTCGAGGAAGTCATCGACTTCCTGACCGCCGGGGACCACTGACCCGCCCACCCGCGCGTGAGGTTGATCACCGCGCCGACGCGAACGGGCACGTGGGACCATCGGGGATAACGCGGAATCCCGGCCAAATCCGCCAGCTGGTCCCAATTGCACAACGAACGGCATTTCGTGTTCGCCGGTGTCACCCGATTGGGGATAAACTGGCCAACGGTTCAACCAACCCAACGAAGAGGACATCAGCAGTGGTAAACGAGGCACGAAATGCTCCCGGCGGCGACAGCCAGTCGGATCGATTCGAAGGTTCCTCGGCCGCGCCCCTGCCCCTGACCCCCTCCGAGGACCGCCAATGGGCCACGATCGCCCACTTCGGCGCGATCCTGGGCTGCATTCCCTCCCTGGTCATCTACGCGGTCTTCCGGGCGCGCGGCCCGTTCACTGCCCAGGAATCCAGGGAAGCGCTGAACTTCACCTTCCCGCTGACCGTCCTGGCCATCGTGCTGCACCTGTTCTCGATGATCCCCGGGATTGGCTGGATCTTCGCGATCCTGGTGGTGGCCATCTGGCTCTTCCTGACCATCAGCGGAGTGCGTGCGGGAATCAACGTCAACAAGTCCCGCCCCTACCGCTACGGATTGAACCTGCGCCTCTTCCGGTAGCAGCGAAACGTCCAAAAAAGGAAGGTGTGGTCGAAATCCCCTCGGGGTTTCCGACCACACCTTCCTTTGTGCCCTGCCAAATCGCCTGGGACTAGAAATCCAGCAAACGCCGCAGCACGGCATCGGCCAGCAGCCGGCCCTGCAGGGTAAGTACGACCTTCCTGGCGAAGGCCGCCTCGGGCACCACCAATCCATCGGCGATCAGCCCGGCAATGGCCGTGCGGCCCGCGGGCTCAAGGTCCGCGGTGTCCATTCCATCCACGATGCGGGTCAGCAGCATGGCCTTCTCCAGGTAACGCGCCTCGGCGTCAGGTGTTTCCCGTCCTGCCGCTGGCGAGGTGCCGGCGTCGATGCGCTGCTGGTAGGCGGCCGGATGCTTCACGTTCCACCAGCGCAGCCCGCCCACGTGTGAGTGCGCGCCGGGGCCCGCTCCCCACCAGTCGCCGCCCTGCCAATAGGCAAGGTTGTGCAGGCAACGCGTGGATTCGTCCTTGGACCAGTTGCTGACTTCGTACCATTTGTAGCCGGCGGCGGCAAAGAGCTCGTCGGCGATCAGGTATTTGTCGGCGTGGTCGTCGTCGTCGATATTGGCGACTTCACCGCGGCGGATCTGCCCGGCCAGCCGGGTGCCCTCCTCGATGATCAGCGCATAGGCCGAAATGTGGTCGGGATCGTAGGACAAGGCCGTGGCCACGCTGGTGCGCCAGTCCTCGACCGACTCCCCCGGGGTGCCGTAGATCAAGTCGACGCTGACCTGCAGGCCGGCGTCCTTGGCCCACTGCACGGCCTGGCCAACCCGCGCGGGGTCATGGGTGCGGTCAAGGGTCTTCAGGACGTGCGGGACCGCCGACTGCATGCCGATGGACACGCGGGTGAACCCGCCGTCGGCCAGCAGCTGCAGGGATTCGGGCGTCACCGAATCCGGGTTGGCCTCGGTGGTGACCTCGGCGTCGGGCGCCAGGTCCCACTGGGTGCGGATCTCGGCCAGCACCCGGACCAGGTCCTCGGCGGGCAGCAACGTGGGGGTTCCGCCGCCGAAAAAGACGGTGGAGACCTCGCGGCGCGGCACGCCCGATTCCTCCAGGGCCTTCGCGCCAAAGGCGATTTCCGCGGAGACCGCCTCGGCGTAGGTGTCCTGGCTGGAGCCGGATCCCAGCTCGTGGGCCGTGTAGGTGTTGAAGTCGCAGTAACCGCAGCGCACCGCGCAGAACGGAATGTGGACGTAGACCGAAAAACTCCGGTCCGCGGCGCCCTCGGCGCAGGTTGCCGGAAGCAACCCGTCCGACGGCGCCGGGTCCCCGAGGGGCAAGGCAGAAGGCATTGCTACTTCTTCTTGGGCTCGTCGGATGACAGGGCGACGATGAAGGCTTCCTGGGGAACCTCCACGCGGCCGACCATCTTCATCCGCTTCTTGCCGGCCTTCTGCTTTTCCAGCAGCTTGCGCTTGCGGCTGATGTCGCCGCCGTAGCACTTGGCCAAAACGTCCTTGCGGATGGCGCGGATGGACTCACGGGCAATGATGCGTGAACCGATGGCTGCCTGGATCGGCACCTCGAATTGCTGGCGCGGAATCAGTTCCCGCAGCTTTTGGGTCATCATGAGCCCGTAGGCGTAGGCCTTGTCGCGGTGCGTGACGGCGGAAAATGCATCAACCTGTTCTCCCTGGAGCAGGATGTCGACCTTGACCAGGTCGGAGACCTGTTCGCCGTCGGCCTTCCAGTCCAGAGAGGCGTAGCCGCGGGTCTTTGACTTCAGCACGTCGAAGAAGTCGAAGACGATTTCCGCCAGCGGAAGCCAGTAGCGGATCTCCACGCGTTCCTCGGAAAGGTAGTCCATGCCGCGCATGACACCACGGCGGGACTGGCACAGTTCCATGATGGCGCCGACGAATTCGTTCGGTGCCAGGATCGTGCCGGCCACCATCGGCTCGTGGACCTCGAGGATTTTCCCGTCGGGGAACTCGCTCGGGTTGGTCACGGTGCGCAGCTTCTTGTCATCGGTCATGACCTCGTACACCACGTTGGGTGCGGTGGAGATCAAGTCAAGGTTGAACTCGGCCTCGAGGCGCTCACGGGTGATTTCCAGGTGCAACAGGCCCAGGAAGCCCACACGGAAACCGAAGCCCAGGGCCACGGAGGTCTCCGGGACGTAGGTCAGCGCGGCGTCGTTGAGCTGCAGCTTGTCCAGCGCATCGCGCAGGGCCGGGTAGTCAGAACCGTCGATCGGGTACAGGCCGGAGAACACCATGGGCTTCGGGTCCTGGTAGCCGCCCAGGGACTTTTCGGCCGGCTTGGCGAAGTTGGTGACGGTGTCGCCGACCTTTGACTGGCGCACGTCCTTCACGCCGGTGATCAGGTAGCCCACCTCGCCGACGCCCAGGCCCTTGCTGGGCTTTGGCTCCGGGGAGGAAACACCGATTTCGAGCAGATCGTAGACGGTGCCGGTGGACATCATCTGGACCTTCTCGCGCGGCGAGAGGTTGCCATCGACGACCCTGACATAGGTGACAACGCCGCGGTAGGTGTCGTACACGGAGTCGAAGATCATGGCCCGGGCCGGGGCGTTCGGATCGCCGACCGGTGCCGGCAGATCGCGGACGACCTTGTCCAGCAGCGCCTCGACGCCCATGCCGGTCTTGCCCGAAACCTGGAGGATGTCCTCCGGGTCGCAGCCGATGAGCTTGGAGATCTCGGCGGCGTACTTTTCGGGCTGCGCTGCCGGAAGGTCGATCTTGTTGAGCACGGGAATGATCGTCATGTCATTCTCCATGGCCAGGTAAAGGTTCGCCAGCGTCTGGGCCTCGATGCCCTGGGCGGCGTCAACCAGCAGGATGGCGCCCTCGCAGGCGGCCAGCGAACGCGAGACCTCGTAGGTGAAGTCGACGTGCCCGGGGGTGTCGATCATGTTCAGCGCGTAGGACTGTCCGTCGACCTCCCACGGCATGCGAACGGCCTGGGACTTGATGGTGATGCCGCGCTCGCGCTCGATGTCCATCCGGTCCAGGTACTGGGCCTTCATATCGCGTGAGGAGACGACTCCGGTGAGCTGCAACATCCGGTCGGCCAGGGTCGACTTGCCGTGGTCGATGTGGGCGATGATGCAGAAGTTTCTGATGATCGCCGGATCAGTCGCGGCAGGCACCGGTGCGGTGCGGGCCATGGGTGACACGTAAGGGACCTCGCTAATGGGGGACGAAAATGTTCAGGGGGGTGCAAAATACTTCGCACAGGCCATTCTCCCATGCTTGGGGCACGGTGTCGCATTGCGACTCAGGAGCATGACCGAACTGGTAGTTTGACCACATGAAGTTCAACACCGCCTCCATCCTCAGGCTCCTGGGCCGCGCACTCGAATCAGCCCTCAGGGGCGCGGCAAGGCAGCAGCGCAGCACCGGCCGCCCGGCCGGCAATCGCCCCGGCTCCACCTCGACCCGCAGGCGGGACCCGGCCACGTCTCCGGCCTCGGGCGAGACCGCCAGCTGGGAGTTCGGCGGCTACCCCGGGGACTTCCGGGGTGCGGTAAACGCAGCGTATTCCCCGCGCGCCGACGGACGCCCGGACCCGGGTGAAGTCGTATGGGCCTGGGTTCCCTACGAGGAGGACCACGCGCAGGGCAAGGACCGCCCGGTGTTGTTGGTCGGGCGCGACGGCCAGTATCTGCTGGCGTTGATGCTCACCTCCAAGGACCGCAACAACGGGCAGGCCCAGGACCGCGACTATGTGGACATCGGCACCGGTGCCTGGGATCGGCAGGGCCGTCCCAGCGAGGTGAAATTGGATCGGGTCATTCGCCTGCACGAGGCGGGTATCCGTCGCGAGGGCGCGATCCTGGGCCAGCAGGCCTTTACCCGAGTCGCCGAACGACTCGCCGCGGCCTGATTCAACTTCACCGCGAACCGGCGGCAAGATCCGTTGCCTGACCTACCCCCTTAGGTGCCCCACAGCGCCTCGCGGCGAGAAGCCAACGGCGTGATGCCGTAATGGGACTTGAAGGCGCGCGTGAAATAGCTTTGCGACGCGAAGCCGACCTGCAGTGCCACAGCCCCGACCGGCACCGATTGCCTGGCCGGGTCGGTCAGGATGCCGCGGGCCAACTCCAGGCGCCGCTCCCTGATGTAGCTGCCGGATGGCTCTCCCGCTTCTAAGAAGATGCGCGAGAGGTGCCGCTCACTGATGCCGATGGCAGCAGCTATCTTGGCCGTCCCGAGTTCCGGGTCGCACAAATGGTCTTCGATATGGGCATGCGCCGCAGCCAGGTACCCGGCACCGGTCTCCCTGCTTCCTCCTGATACCAGGATCTGGAGCAGGTCCAGGGCGGAGCCTTCGGGACACGGCCGATTCCCTGGCTGCCCGGTGAGTGTGGAGCTAACCAGTCCGGCCAGCGCGCGCATCTGCTGATTTGACGCCGCCCCCTGGCTGAAATCGATGATCCGGGGCTTGAGCAGCGGCTGTCCCGCGGAAAGTTCCAGGTATTCTTCACGCGGGATGGTCAGGACCATTTCCTTCAGTCCCTTGCTGAAACCGCGCATGAACGGGCGGTCCGCGTCGCAGATGATGGCCTGGCCGGGCCTCACGATCTCGTGGCCATCGCGATGGTAGAAGAGCGCCTCCCCGCGAAGCGTGAAGAAGACGGCTATCGCATCCGTGGGATTCCGCCGGATGAAACGTTCGCTGCGTTCCACGACTTGGGCGCTGCCGGTGACGCCGCCAAACCTGAGCGAGCCGTAGCCCAGGCTGACTTCCCTGGCTTCAAGCGGCTCCTCATCAATGGTCCTGATGTCCAGGGGAATAAGCGCCTTGGCGTTGTGGTGCTCCCACAACTCAACCCGATTCGTTGCCGGAATGCCGTTGGTGCTGAAGCGCAGTTGCTTGGCCGGCCTGGATCCGGGCGCAACTGCGCGGTCTTGTCCCTGCTCGGCAACGGATGCCCGTTCGGCATCATCTTGATTGTGGCCCATGGAGCCACAATTGTATCCGGAATCACAACGGACCAAAAGACGCCGCGTTGACTCACTAGTAATGCTCGCGAAATGAGGTGCGTGCCTCATTTAAGAATGCTCGCGAAACTCTGGCCACCAGGGCGGGCAGCAGGCTGTGCTGGGGAGATGAAACAGGGGATATCGATGCACACCCGGCGAGAGCTCGTCAGCGGCTTCGCCGCCGAGTATGCGAAAGGGACCAAGGGACAGAAGGGCGTGATGCTCGACTACCTGTGCGCATCGACCGGCTGGTCAAGGGCCAACGCCCGCCGGCGTCTGGCCACGGAACTGCGTAAGCCCGCACGCGGGATTCCGAAGCCCCTGCCGCGGCGCAGGCCCCGCAAGTACGGGCCGGCGGCCCTCAAGCTCCTGGAACGAATCTGGACGCTTTCCGGAGAGCCCTGCGGGAAATACTTGGCTCCGATCATGGCCGACGAGCTCGAGCGTTTGGAACGCTTCGACGAACTCGGGACAGTGGCGGGACTGCTGACCGACGAGGTCAGGGACGAGCTGCTATCCATGTCGGCCTCCACGATGGATCGGTATCTGAAGCCGTTGCGCGCCGCTCGATACCCCTCGGCACTGTCCTCGACCAAGCCCGGGGCGATGCTGCGTTCGGAGATCCCGGTGCGGTGGTCGGGCACGCCCATGGAGCAGGAACCGGGGTTCTTCGAGATCGACACCGTCGCCCACTGCGGACACAGCCTCAAGGGCGAGTTCCTGTATTCGATCACCCTGACAGATGTGTTCACCGGGTGGACCGTGAACACGTGTGTGAAAAACCGTGCGCACAGCCATGTCGTGGCCGGGGTCGACCTGCTGGTCCGGTCCCTGCCCTACCCGATGCGGGCCCTGGATTTCGACAATGGCGGTGAATTCATCAACACCCAGCTCATCGAGTGGGCGCAGGAACGAAACATTGATCTGACTAGGGCGCGGGCGTATAAGCATAACGACAATGCGCATGTCGAGCAGCGAAATCGGGATTGGGTCCGTCGCCATGCCTTCAGGTTCCGCTACGAGGGTCCGGAGGAGATGGCCCTGCTCAATGAGCTCTGGGCGCTGGTGAACCAGCGCAAGAACCACCTGCTGCCGATGGTCAAGGCCAACGGCTACGGCACCGCACGTTCGGGTCGCAGGAAGCGGACTTATGACCGGCCGCGGACCGCGTACCAGCGCATCATGGATCTGGAGGCCATGGACCCGGAACATGCCAAGGCCCTGGCGGGCATCCACGGGGACCTGAATCCGGCGGCCATCACTCGCCGCATCAATGCCATCCAGAACCATCTCATCAACCGGGCCAAGATGCGCGCGCAGTCCGGGGATGCCCTATTTGGCGAGCAAATTAGTTGAGGCATGCGGGATTATTTCGCGAGCATATTGACATGAGGCAAGGCGGACGCTACCCCGCCACCGGCCTCCAAGGGTGTCCGAGGGGTTTTGCACTCAGCGGACATCTTTTACAACTGTGCGGCCAGCAAAGCGAAGGGCCACCCACCGTGGGCATGTGAGCTGCAACACTCGTGGCATACCCAGCTCCACCCGCCCCGGGCAGTGAGCACCAGTCCAAGTAAGAGAGGCACGCAATGCCTGTTTTCAATGATGGAATCACCGATACCGTTTCTCCGGAGACCGCGAACGTGGTCCAGACCGACGTCCTGATCGTCGGATCCGGTCCTGCCGGCAGCTCGGCCGCACTGTTCCTGTCCAACCAGGGCATCCCGAACATCATGATCACCAAATACCGCTGGACAGCCAACACCCCGCGGGCGCACATCACCAACCAGCGCACCATGGAGGTGCTGCGCGATGCAGGCATCGAGGACCAGGTCCTGGCCGAGGCGACACCTCACGAGCTGATGGGTGACACCGTCTACTGCGAGTCCATGGCCGGCGAGGAAATCGGGCGCCGGCCCACCTGGGGGCTGCGCCCGGACCGCCGGGCCGACTACGAACTGGCCTCCCCGTCCATGCCCTGCGACATCCCGCAGACACTGCTGGAACCGATCATGCTGAAGAACGCCACCATGCGCGGCACCCAGACGCAGTTCTCCACCGAGTACCTGGGACACACCCAGGACAGCGAGGGCGTAAGCGTGCAGGTACTGAACCGGCTCACCGGCCACGAGTACACGATCCGCGCCAAGTACCTCATTGGCGCCGACGGCGCCCGCTCGAAGGTCGCCACCGACATCGACCTGCCCATGGAAGGCGCCATGGACATCGGCGGTTCCATGAACATCACCTTCAAGGCGGACCTCGCCCACCTGGCCGCCCACCGTCCGTCGATCCTCTACTGGGTCTTCAACCCGGGCTCCAACATCGGCGGCTTGGGCGCCGGACTGATCCGCATGGTCCGGCCGTGGAACGAGTGGCTGATCTGTTGGGGGTTCGACATCAACGGGGAACCCCCGGTGCTCGACAACGACGAAGCGATCAGGGTCATCCGCAACCTGGTGGGCATCGACGACCTCGAGGTCGAGATCCTGGGCTACTCGCTGTGGGGCAACAACGAGCAATACGCCACGCACCTGCAGAAGGGCCGCGTCTTCTGCGCGGGAGACGCCATCCACAAGCACCCGCCGAGCCACGGATTGGGTTCCAACACGTCCATCCAGGACGCGTACAACCTGTCCTGGAAACTGGCGGCAGTACTCAAGGGCCAGGCCGGCGAGGAGCTGCTGGAGACCTATTCGGCTGAACGGGCACCGGTGGCCAAGCAGATCGTCACCCGCGCCAACGACTCGGGACGCGAGTACAAGCCGATCTTCGATGCCCTGGGAGTCACGGATGCGGCAACGGACGAGGAGTTCATCGAGAAGCTCAAGTTGCGCAAGGAGAACTCCCCCGAAGGCGCGGCACGCCGCAAGGCGCTCCGGGAGGCGCTGGACAACAAGGACTACGAATTTAATGCCCAGGGCACGGAGATCGGCCAGTTCTACGAATCGAGCGCCGTGGTTTCCGACGGCGGCACACGCCCGGAGCCAACGGAAGACCCGATGCTCCACCACCAGAAGTCCACCTATCCGGGACTGCGCCTGCCGCATGCCTGGATCGGAGACAGGGACCGGAAGTTCTCCACCCACGACATCGCCAAGGGCACCCAGTTCACGCTATTCACCGGCATCACCGGGCAGGCATGGGCGGATGCGGCGGTCAAGCTCGGCTCCCGGCTGGGCATCGATCTGGTAGCCGTGGTCATCGGCGAGGGCCTCGAAGTGCAGGACCTCTACGGAGACTGGCTGCACCAACGAGAAGTCGAGGAAGACGGCGTTATCTTGGTCCGCCCTGACAAGCACATCGGCTGGAGGTCACATCGCATGGTTGAAGACCCGCAGGCCGCGCTCTTCGAGGTGCTGTCCTCGATCCTGGGGCGTCCGGCCACCGACACCGGCATATCGATGGAGGACCTGATGGAACTTGCCCTCTAAATAACAGGCAGCTTCTGTAGGCCCGAACGGCCCCTGACTTCACGGTCAGGGGCCGTTCGTCGTCCATGAGGGGCAACTCCATACATGGCCAAACCTGCGAACCCCGCTTCGCCACGGCAGAAGTAGCTCACAGTCACGGCGGGCGGTAACGACTCGTGATGGCCATCCGAACCTGCTAGTATTATTTCTTGTGTGTCCGCGCAGGTCGACGGGCACTTCTCCCGGGTCGCCATAGGTATCCCCACGCCGCTCAGTCAATGGCCCGGAAGATATCCCTCACCGACCATACAAGCGATGAGCAAGAGAGTTTAATACAGTGGCTAATATCAAGTCCCAGAAGAAGCGCATTCTCACCAACGAGAAGTCGCGCCAGCGCAATGCTGCCGTCAAGTCCGAGCTTCGCACCGCAATCCGCGCAGTGAACACTGCCGTTGCAGCCGAAGACAAGGATGCAGCATCAGCAGCACTCGTTGCAGCTGGTCGCAAGATCGACAAGGCCGCTACGAAGGGTGTGCTGCACAAGAACAACGCAGCCAACCACAAGTCGGCCATCTCCAAGAAGGTTAACGCCCTCTAAGGATTGCTTCACTGAATCGTCAGGCTCCTTTTCCTCCATATCTAGGGGAAAGGGAGCCTTTCGTGTTTAACCACTCATATGGTTCTTCGAAGCCGGGGATCACAGGGGGGCCATGGGAAGCTCCTGTAGTATTCCCGGCCGGGCGATTTTTGTATCACAATGATTGCCGGTACCAGCCGATGCTCCGAATCGACCATTATGCCGCCGCTGACGTTCTCAGGGAACCTGCACCGGCATGTACCTCGTTGGACCAGGACACGTGGACCAGAACTGGCCGCCTTCGGCAGGTTCCGAATGGATGGCCATAATACTGACGATCGGTGCGGCTGACGGGCGTGCAGCCATGATTCGAATGGCGGTGACATTGCCCGGCCTTACGTTGCCATGCAGGTCCGAATCTTGCGGCATGTAGGGGTAGGACTGCGGAACTTTCCATTTGCCGTCGTCAGATCTCTGGACGGGTTGTGGAGTGCACTCGTCCCCGAAGCAGGCAGCAACCGAGTCCGGCTCGCTGGTAAATTCAAGTTCAACGTCGCCCAGATCCGCGTACCCCGCTGCCGGGCACGCGAGACCGGGTCGCACTACAACCAAAACAAGAGCGATGAGAACCCCAAACACGCCAACGGCAAGCACGAATTTCCACCGCCGTTTCATGTGTCGATCCTAGCGTCCCAACCCGCGTATGGCTTGCCCCTTGGATTGGGGTTTGGACATGGCCGTGGGCATTCCGGTGGTGAGGCCACGTGCAAACTGTCTTGATCGTTTTCGGCCGGCGCCGCGTGGCGTTACCTGCCCTAGCGGCGCGCCGCCAACGAAATCTGGGTAACGGCCCGCTCAACGGCGTATTCCGGGTCACGCGAGGCGCCCTTGACCTGCGAATCCGCCTCTGCCACCAGCCGGATGCAACGGGCAAGGTCATCGACGTTCCAATGCCGAGCTTGCTCCTGGGCCTGCTGGACCTGCCAGGGCGGCATGCCCAGTTCGCTGGCCAGTTGACCGGAGGATTTGCGCGCCCCCGCGACCTTCGCGACTTGGCGCAGCTTCATGGCCAGCGTGGCGACAATCGGCACCGGATCGGTGCCCGTGGCCAAGGCGTGGCGCAGCGTGCTCAGCGCGATGTCCGCCCGACCGGCCAGCGCGGCATCGGCGACCTTGAACCCCGTGGCCTCCACGCGACCGCCGTAGTATTTGTCCACCATGTCCTGGTCGATGGCGCCCGTGGTGTCTTGCAGGAGCTGTGAGCAGGCTGCGGCCAGTTCGGACAGGTCGCTGCCCAGGGCGGCAACCAGGGCGCGTGCGCCTTCGGCGCTTAGCTTGCGCTTGGCCGTCCGAAACTCCTGGGTGACGAAGTCGATCTTTTCCGCGTCCTTTTTCAACGGCTGGCAATCAACGACTACCGCGCCGGCGGCCTTGAGTGCGTCAAGCAGTTTCTTGCCGCGCACTCCCCCTCCGTGGTGCATGATCAAGGTGACCTCAGGTGCCGGGGCTTTCGCGTAGGCGAGGGTGTCGTTGAGGAAATCCTCGTTCATGGTGGCCAGCCCGCGGACCTCAATGAGCTTGGTTTCACTGAAGAGCGACGGGCTGGACGCCAGCAGCATTTCCCCGCGCTCGTAGCTGTTGGCTTCAAAGCGGGTCAGTTCGATCTCGGCACCCCCGCGCAAGGTGTTGCGCACGGTTTCGAAGGCCCTGGTGGCAAGCAGCTCCTCGGAGCCCTGCAGCAGGATCAACGGGGCGGGCGCCACTGACCGCCATGAAATGCCCGCATTCTTGGATGTGCCTCGTGGCGCTGCCATGACCGACCCTTACATAGTGTTTAACGAACCCCATCGATCTTATCTCCAACGCCAAATGCTTCATCATTCCCCACCCTTTGACGGTCCCCGTGTCGACGTCCGTTCCGCTGTCGGACCCAATGACGAGACCCGAAGCGACTTCCCGTCCCAGCCAACGATGATGGTGCCCCGCAGGTCGGTGCGGAAGACTGCCACGTGGTTCTCCTCGAGTGCCTGCAAGGCCTCATCCGAGGGGTGCCCATAGGTGTTGTCTGCACCCACGCTGATCAATGCCAGAGCCGGACGGACGGTTGGCGCCGTGCGCACGCCACCGTTCTCGGCACCATGGTGCGACACCTTCAAGATGTCGGCGTGTCCGATCAGCCCCTTGTCGATCAGCTGGTCCATGGCCTCATCTTCCATGTCCCCGGTTGCCAGGATGGAAATGCGCCGCTGCAAACCGTCCGCCTCTATCTCGAAGCGGACGACCAGGGACGCGTCGTTTTCTCCCGTGAACACACCGTCCGGGATCGGGCCCAGGACCTTCCAGACCACGGGGCCTGCGGCTCCGGTCGCCCCCGATCCAAGCTGGCTGGCGGTCACCAGACTGCCCCGGGAGTCGGTCAGATGTGGCGGATCCGCGGGGTCGTCAGCAGCCGAGTAGTAGATCTTGTCAACCGGTCGCCGGTCGCCGACCCCTGCAATCCCGCCGTCGTGGTCGGCATGGCGATGGGTGATGAACAGGGCAGCGACCCGCGTGACGCGCATGTGCTTCAGGCAGGCGGCGATATCTTCGGCCGTTTTGCCCGTGTCAACCACCACCGCCCCGGCATCCCCGGCGTTGATCAGCAACCCGTCGCCCTGGCCTACGTCGCAGGACACCACCATCCAGTCGACGGCCGGTGCCGGTACCAGTGCGGTGACCGGCAGCAGCAGCCCGAGCAGCAACCCCGTCACCACGCCCTGCGCCGCCAACCCCATGCGTGATTGCCAGGATCCTGCGGCGGGATGCACGTGGCCCAGGGCAAGCAGGGTTCCCAAGACAATTCCCCAAGCCAGCAGGACGCCCGCCACCCCGACCGGCCATGGCCGCAGCGCCCCCGGGAGAGCAGCAATCCACGTTCCCACGAGGCCCACCACCATGGTGGGCATGCCGGCGAGCCACACCAGCGCCATTCCCGCCAGCGGGAACACCATCAGGACGACCACGGCGAGCGTCCCTGCCACCGTGATGAGGGAAATGAACGGTGAAACCAGGAGGTTTGCCGGCACCGAGTACAGCGAGAAGGCCGGGCTAAGCGCCACCAGCACCGGCAGGCAGGCGATCTGCGAGGCCAAGGCAATGGCCGTTCCATCGGACACGATGGACGGCACCCACCGATTCAACCGTGCCGCCATCGGCCTGCCGATGATCACGATGCCGGCAGTGGCCAGGACCGAAAGTTGGAACGCCGGCTCACCGGCCAACCACGGATCGATGGCCAGCAGGACCACCACGGCCAGCGTCAGGGCCGCCATGGCATTCCTGCCGCGGGACGCGTGCAGGCCCACGGCCGCAATGGTGCCCATCACCGCTGCGCGCAACACGCTGGGTTCGTAACCCACCAGGAACACGAAGCCGAGCAATGCCGCCAAGCCCAAGCCCAACGTGGGCAGCCGACCCAATCCCAGCAAACGGCCGACGGATATGACAAAACCAAGCACCATCGCACAGTTTGCCCCGCTGACAGCACTGAGGTGGGACAGTCCGGCAACCTTCATCGCTTCCGACAATTCCTCGTCCGCCCCGCTGCGGTCACCAAACACCATGCCAGGGAGCAGGGCGCGGGCGGGTTGTGGAAGTGCGTCGCTGGCACCGACAAAGCGTTCCCGCATGCCTTGGAAAACGCCCGGCGCCGTGGATTTGCCCAGGGGCAGGAGATCGGCGGAGGCATTGAGCCAGAAGCGTTGCCTATCCCCTGGCTCGCTGTTCGAGACCGTGGCGAGCACTTCAACGGTGCTCCCGCCGGCCAGTGGAATGTCCGGCGCCCGGGATTCGGGGTAGCTGAGCCGCACCGGTACCCCCGAGATCCGCCAACTGCCGTTGCCGGCGACCACCAGAGCACGCGCGGCGACGGTGAATTGCCGGTGGGGCCTGGCATCTTCGGAGAACTTGTCAGTTTGCAACGATGCCCGCGGGGCCTCGGTGAACGACAACTGGATGCGAACCGGCGTCCCAGCGCGGGCTGCCTGTTCAAGCGAGTCAGGGTTCGTGCCCGCCCCGGACAAGAACAATTGCGTGAAGACCAGGGCCGCCGCGGCACAGCCAAGGGCGGGTGCGGCAAAACTGGGGGTCGCGGCCGGGCCCAGCCGCCCATGCCGCGGGCGCAACAACGCCAGAAGACCTGCACCGGCCACCAACCACAAACCGACTGCCCAAAATACCTGGTGCAGCTGGCCCAGCTGCACCCCGCCCAACGCCGCCACCCACGCCCCGGCCAACGCCCAGCACCCGCGCAGGTCTACGCGGCCGGGCTCCAGATCCGACTCCCCCTTCGAACGCCGGGACAAGGCTGCATGCATCAGGTCCGCGAGCCTGCCCATGGCGAGTGCCGCGTGCCATTTGCTTTCTGAGGTGTGATCACGCCGCGCGTAGGAACCCATGCCCTCCAGTGCACACGTTTCCGCTGCCGTGCATTCAGCGTCGGCGCCCGACTGTGGAGAAACACGCCCGATGATCCGGAGAACGAGAAGAGGGGCGCCGACCGGTTCCCGCACTCCCGGGGTTGGCCGGTCCGATGGGCGATTCAGGTGATTCTGCCGGGCGTCAGCAACTTAAGGAAAAAATGCCTGTTGGTCGTAGCCCAGGTTCATCGGTGGTTCAGATCCAGGCGGTCGGCTCATCGAAGCAGAGTCCGCAGTCGGCCTCCAGGGCTTCTTCGGCACTGCCCCCGGGGCTTCCGCGTCGGGACACCAGTTCGGACACGGGCCAAGGTTGGCCCCGATGTGCGGTAGATGCGCCTAGGCGCGGCCCACGCTTCGGTTCCCATGCTCCAGGACTCAATGTGTTCCCCGAGATAACTGGCAGATAAGGGCATGTCTAGATCTTTCTGCGAGTGTCGAACATCGGGCTTTGCGACTCTCAGCCGCGACGGCGCCTGGCCCGTGCGCCGAACGCATCGAGTGCGGCGAGGATCTCCGGCGCCTGCCAGACACGGTTCCTGCGGCCGGTGTTGGTCTGAGTGAGCACCTCGGCGTCGACCAGCCGGTCGATGGCTTTCTGGGCCGCGACGTCGCTGATCTGCAACTCACCGGCCAGGGTCTTTGCGTTCACCACGGGTTGGCGGAGCAGGTAGCTCTTCGCCTTGTGCACGGATGAGTCGCTTCGGGCCATGATCAAGTCGTCCCAGCGCGCAGCTGCGTCTTGGATGTCTCTCACGAGTACACGGCCGTTCCGGATCGCGGCAAAGGATGCCTCCGCCACGGCGGTGACGATGGCGCTTGTGTTCCCGGCCCGATACTCGGTCAGCGCTCGGAAGTAGGCATCCGTGTCGTAGAGGAGCCCGGCCGAGACGGGCACGGTGACATTGCGGGTCAGGCCGCCGTGGCGGAGCATGCCCTGCAGGAGTGCCCGTCCGGTCCGGCCATTGCCGTCGGGGAAGGGATGGATGGTCTCGAATTGCGCGTGCGCAATCGCCGCCTGGATGAGCACCGGCACGTCCGTGCGCCGGGCGAATGCGACAACGTCGGCCATCAGGCTGGAAACGCGGGTGTGGTGGGGCGGCACAAACGCTGCGGCGTGCGGCGAAATGCTGCCGCCGCCGATCCATACCTGTTCGTTGCGCCAATAACCGACATATTCGGGCGCAGTGTCCCGCAGCAACGCATCGTGCATCGCGATGATCGAGTGCTCATCCAAATGGTCGGACAGCGCGATGGCCGCGGTCATGGCGCGAACGTTTGCGACGACCAAGCGCGCGTTCCCGGACTTCGACTCACCGATCTCCGCGAGGGCCACCTGCTTGGCGCTGGAGGTGAGGTTCTCCACTTCCGAGCTGGAAGCAGACTCGCTTCGCAGCAGGATGGATGCGAACGGGGCGGCCATCGTTCCGGCCTCGGCGTCGAATCGGGCGAGTTCCTGGCTCGCATCATCGGCCAGGGCGATCACCTCGGCGGGCAGAGCAACCGGTGCTGCAGCGATGAGCGGCGGGACGGCGGCCCGGTAGTCGCCGCGGGCCTGGAGCTTGGCCCTACGTGAGGCGACTTCGTTCCCGGCGCGCACCCACGGGCGTGCTTCGTATCCGGTCGCCGGCCAGACGCCGGACTGCTGCTTATCTATGGTCACCATCCAAACATACCAAAGGCTATGCATTTAGCCTTTGGTATGGACGACGCTTGACAACGTTATCAAAGCCGAAACAGCCACACACCCACCGCACAGAACACTTGGTGCAGCTGCAATCCTCCCAGTGCCGCAACTCAGACACCGGCCAACGCCCAGCACTCGCGGAGATCGACCCGACCGGGCTCGGTATCCGGCTCCGCTTTCGGCCGCCGGGCCATTCGGGCGCGTAAAGCATCCGCCATGCTTGACACGTGCCGGACTTAGATATTGTCCGCCACTCGATTCGTTGCACCGATCGCCTCGGCCGCATTGCGACAGGCCATGAGTTGCCGGTCCGCCGAACATGGGCCGCCCGGCCCGACGCGTTGAGGGAAGCCTTCCGCTCGCCCGCCGTCCACGAGCGACAAGCTCCAACGGGTTGCCTGCACGCTGGGCACCCTCTGCGCTTGAGCGCGAAATTTCCGGCCAACACCGTCAAGGCCACGGTCACTATGCGTGGTGGACGGCCGTCGGTGCACCACGTGCCCAGACAGTGCGTGACGAGCGCGCGCTCCGTAAGGTCGAATTCCCCGGCTGCCGCACGAAGGCCCCCTGTGGGCAACTCCTGGCCACAGAAGGGAGTTGTTGGACTTCCTGGCCAGGCAGACCAAGGGAACGCAGGCCCCCAACTTCCCGGCTGTGCCGGAGCCAAGGGCGGGCATCCCCTTCCGGCCGTCCTTCAGTGACCAAGCAGCCCGGTGACCCCGCCTCCGACACGGCCACGGCCCGGGAAACTCATTCAAAGACCACGCGTTCGCGCAGGTTGCCCAGCAGCGCCGGGCCAATGCCGCTGACGGCATCAAGTTCCCCGAGGTTCTTGAAAGGCCCGTTGGCCTGACGGAATTCCAGGATCCTGCCCGCCAGCGAGGGACCGATGCCCGGCAGCTCCTCCAATTGCGCCTGCTCCGCGGTGTTCACATTGATTTTCCCCGGCGGCGCGCCTGGCCCACCCGCACCCTCCGAACGGCCGGAATCCAGAACCCCGGGCACCGGAACCTGCCCGGTCTCGCCACGGCGCGGGATGCGGATTTGTTCGCCATCACGGATCTGTGCCGCCAAGTTGATCGCCTCCGGAGCGGCATCCTTCGCCAGCCCGCCGGCCAGATCCACCGCGTCAAGCACCCTGGATCCCAGCGGCAGGGAGTACACCCCGGGTTTCTTCACGGCTCCAACCAAGTGGACCACGGCGCTCGCACCGCTTCCCGGCGGGCCGGTGGTGCCCGGTTTCGGAGGTCTTTGCTCCGTCTCCGGGGTCTCCCCCGGTTCCGGTGGCGGATCTTGGGCACCCGGCTCCGCCGCGGGATCCGTGTGGCCGCTCTCCGCCACTTCCAAGGGGATGGACTCGGCACCGCTTGGAGCACGCGGCGGCGGGTTGAACAGCAACGACACCGAGATCCAGGTCAGGGCTCCGAGGATCAGGACAATCGCGGCGGACCTGCCAATGAGCACGCGCAGGCGGCCCGGGACCGGAGCCAGGTTGCTCCGTTCGGCATGATCCACCCACTCGTGAGAGCCCATGTCCTCCAGTGCACACGACCCCCGGTGCCGTGCGGGACGGGAACCGCCGGGTTGTGGAGAACCACGGCCCGCGACAGCCAAAGGTCTGAGGCGGGGAATGCGCTAAGGGGTTCCGGAAGCCTCGGGATTGGCCGGCTCGTCCGGTGACGCCGAGGTTGGCGTGACGGGCGTACCCTGGGCCGAGGGCGAGGCTGTGCGGCGGCGCGATTCCCGACGCGGCTCAATGTTGCGGGGCCTAGCCACCGGTTTCGCTTTTGGTTCGGGCCTTGGTTTCGGTTCCGCTTTTGTCTTGGGTTCGTGCCGTACAGGTCCGGGCACCGGGGGTGCGATGCCTCCGGAAATCGCCACGGCCAGCACGCCGGCCCCGGTGTGGGCGCCAAGCACTGCGGGGACCGGGACCGCCAGCACTTCCAACAGCGAGGCCCCGGCCAGTTCCTGCACGATCTCCTCGGCGGCGTCCTGGTTCCCGAAGTAGTGCACCGCCAGGCGCGCTTCGGGCCCCCGGGCGGCCGCCTCGTCGCGGGCAATGGCCACCAGTCGGGCCAGCGTGCGCGAATGCGTGCGCACCTTTTCGTGGGCGACGATCTGCCCGTCGCGCACCGAAAGGATCGGCTTGACGTTCAGCAGCGTGCCCAGCACCGAGGCCAGGGTGCCGATGCGCCCGCCGCGGCGCAGCTGCTCCAGTGAGGGGACGGCGAAGTACACGTGGTTTTCGGCGGCGCGGTTGGCCACTGCCTCAAGCTCGGCCAGCGGCGCACCCGCGGCGGCAAGTTCCACGACGTCCATCACCGTGAAGCCCTCTGCCAGGGCCACGGTGAGTGAATCGACGACGGTGACGGGTACCGGCGAGGACTCGGCCGCCAGGCGTGCGGCGTCCACCGTCCCGGAGAGCGCCGAGGAGAGGTGGATGGAAATGATTTCCTTCACCCCGGCATCGGCGAGTTCCCGGTAGGCGCGCAGCATCTGTCCCGGCGCCGGGCGCGAGGTGCGCACCGCCTTGCCCATCGCCAGGCCCAGGGCCAGTTCGGTGGGCACATCGTCGGTGCCCTCGGAGAAGATCTGCTCGTCGACCATCACCGGCATGGGCACCACGCGCAGGAAGCGCGCGTGCTGCCGCACCCAGTCCTCCGGCAGCGCCGCGGCGGAGTCGCTGACCACGCCCACCGGAACCAGGCCCCGGGCGGGGCGGGCACGGTGGGCGGGATCCGCAACGCGCTGCTTCCAGAGCCGCCCCATCCAACCGCCGGTGCGGGTGGGCCGCTGCGGATTGGGGGGTGGCTGGGAGGCGTCCATATCTGTAGGCTACCTGCCGCCCCTAGGAGGCAGGAACCACGTTCACCAGTTTCGGCGCACGCACGATGACCTTGTTGATGGCGGCGCCGTCAAGGTAGCGGACGACCGCCTCGTCGGCCAGGGCCAGGGCCTCGAGTTCCTCGGCGGTGATGTCGACCGAGACCTCCAAGCGTGCCCGGACCTTGCCCTTGATCTGCACGACGGCGGTGACGGTGTCCTGGACCAGTAGGGCCTCGTCGACCGTCGGCCAGCCGGCGTTGGCGACCGAGGGCTCGTGGCCCAGCGCCGCCCACATGTCCTCGGCCGTGTACGGGGCGAAGAGCGAGAGGATGACGGCCACGGCCTCCGCTGCTTCGCGGACCGCCGGATCCGACGCGCCGGCGCCGGAGTCGATGGTCTTGCGGGTCGCGTTGACCAGCTCCATCAGCTTGGCGACGACGACGTTGAACTTGCCCCCCTCGAGCATGCCGGCCGCCTCGTGCACCGCCTTGTGGGTAACCTGGCGCAGCGCCTTGTCGCCGCTGGCCGGATCGGTTCCCGGGGTGCTGTCGACGTCCTGGGCCATGCGCCAGGCTCGGGCCAGGAACTTCGCCGATCCGCCCGGGGAGACATCGGCCCAGTCCACGTCGTCCTCCGGCGGGGATGCGAAGATCATGGTCAGGCGCACGGCGTCGACGCCGAACTTGTCCAGCTGCTCGCCCAGGTCCACGCCGTTGCCCAGCGACTTGCTCATGGCCTTGCCGCCGTTGAGCACCTGGCCCTGGTTCAGCAGCGCGCTGAAGGGTTCCTTCACGTCGATCAGCCCCAGGTCGAAGATGACCTTGGTGAAGAAGCGCGAGTAGAGCAGGTGCAGGATGGCGTGCTCGACCCCGCCGACGTACTGGCCCACCGGCATCCAGTCGCGCACGGCCTTCGGGTCGAACGGTCCCTCGGTGTAGTGCGGGGAGACGAAGCGCAGGAAGTACCAGGAGGAGTCCACGAAGGTGTCCATGGTGTCGGTGTCGCGCTTGGCGGCGGCCCCGCACTTCGGGCAGGGAACGTTGACCCAGTCCTCGGCCGCGGCCAGGGGGGAGGTGCCCTTCGGGGCGAGCTGTTCGCCGCGCAGGTCATCGGGCAGGCGCACCGGCAGCTGGTCGTCGGGAACCGGGACCTCGCCGCAGTGTGCGCAGTGGATGATCGGGATCGGGGTGCCCCAGAAGCGCTGGCGGCTCAGCAGCCAGTCGCGCAGTCGGAAGTTGACGAACTTCTCGCCGGTTCCGGCAGCCTCGACGATCTCGATGGCGCGGGCGATGCCCTCGGCCTTGGGCAGGCCGTCCAGCTCGCCGGAGTTCACCAGGGTTCCCTCGCCGGCGGTGGCGACACCGGTCTCGGCCGGGTCCTCTTCGCCGGTGTCAAGCACCACGCGCACCGGCAGGTCGAAGGTGCGGGCGAAGTCAAGGTCGCGCTGGTCGTGTGCCGGGACGGCCATGATCGCGCCGGTTCCGTAGTCGGCCAGCACGTAGTCCGCGGCCCAGACCGGCAGCTTCTCGCCGTTGAGCGGGTTGGTGGCGTAGCGGCCGGTGAACACGCCGGTCTTCTCGCGCTCGGTGGCCTGGCGCTCGATCTCGCTCAGCGCCTTGACCTGCTCCTGGTAGGCTTCCAGGACTTCGCGGTGTTCCTCGGTGACCAGTTCGTTCGCCAGCTCGGCGTCGGCGGCGACCACGAAGAACGTGGCGCCGTGCAGGGTGTCCGGGCGGGTGGTGAAGACCGTGGTCTTGTGGGCTTCCTTGCCGCCGGCGGCCTCGATGACAAAGTCGACGTGGGCACCCTCCGAGCGGCCGATCCAGTTCTTCTGCATGGCCAGCACGCGCTCGGGCCAGTGGCCCTTGAGCTCTTCCATGTCATCGAGCAGGCGGTCGGCGTAGTCGGTGATCTTGAAGTACCACTGGTTCAGCGACTTCTTGGTGACGACGGTTCCGCAGCGTTCGCAGGCGCCGTTGACGACCTGCTCGTTGGCCAGCACGGTCTGGTCGGTGGGGCACCAGTTCACCGGGTGGTTCTTGCGGTAGGCCAGGCCCTTTTCGTAGAAGCGGGTAAACAGCCACTGGGTCCAGCGGTAGTATTCCGGGTCCGAGGTGTGGATGCGGCGGTCCCAGTCGGCGGAGATCGCATAGCGCTTGAAGCTGGCGGCCTGCGTGTCGATGTTCTTGTAGGTCCACTCGGCGGGGTGGGCGTTGCGCTTGATGGCAGCGTTCTCGGCCGGGAGCCCGAAGGAGTCCCAGCCGATCGGGTGCATCACGTCATAGCCCTGCTGGCGCCAGTAGCGGGAGACGACATCTCCCATGGCGAAGGCCTCGGCGTGGCCCATGTGCAGGTCGCCGGAGGGGTAGGGAAACATGTCAAGCACATAGCGGCGTTCGGCGCTGCCGTCGTCCTTGGGCGTGAAGACCCCGAGTTTGTCCCACACCGGGGCCCACTTGGCTTCCATCTCCTGGAAGCTGTAGGCCGCTGCGGCGGACTCGTTGTCAGCGGTTTCGGTGCCGGTCGGCTGGGTGCTCACTATCGGGTTTCGCCTTCTTCTGTTCATGCGCCTGTGGGTGGAACGTGGCTGTCCTGCTGGTTGCTGGCGTGCATCGGCGGCGTAGGCCCCCTGACACACAAAAGCCCCTTGCATGCAAGGGGCGGCCGCATGGGGGGTGTTTATCCCATGCGGCTAACTTAGCAAGAGCACTGCGTTCATGCCCCATATTCTACCCCACAAGGCGCCGGCCCCGCGGGCGCGCCGGATGCACGCCCGCCCCCGGGGGCCAGCCGCAGTGGCCTACAGCACGTCCTGATCGACCCAGTCGAAGGTGCGGGTGACGGCCTTCTTCCACAGGCGCAACTGCCGATCGCGCTCCGCCGGTTCCATGGCCGGTTCCCATCTCTTGTCCTCGGACCAGTTGGCGCCCAGCTCCCCGAGGTCCTTCCAGAAGCCGACGGCCAGCCCGGCGGCGTAGGCGGCCCCCAGCGCGGTGGTCTCGGTGACCTTGGGGCGGATCACCGGAACCCCGAGCAGGTCCGCCTGGAATTGCATCAGCCCGTCGTTGGCGACCATGCCGCCGTCGACCTTGAGTTCGGTGAGCGGGACCCCGGAGTCGGCGTTCACGGCATCCAGCACTTCCCGGGTCTGGAAGGCGGTGGATTCCAGCGCCGCACGGGCAATGTGGTTCTTGTTCGCGTAGCGGGTCAACCCCACGATGGCCCCGCGCGCGTCCGCACGCCAGTAGGGGGCGAAGAGCCCGGAGAATGCGGGCACGATGTACACCCCGCCGTTGTCCTCCACGCTGGCTGCCAGCTCCTCGACCTCCGCAGCGGTGGAGATCATCCCGATGTTGTCGCGCAGCCACTGCACCAGCGAACCGGCCACGGCGATCGACCCTTCCAGCGCATAGACCGGTGCGGCGTCGCCCAGCTTGTAGCCCAGGGTGGTCAGCAGGCCGTTCCTGGAGCGGACGATTTCCGTCCCGGTGTTGAAGATCAGGAAGCAGCCGGTGCCGTAGGTGTTCTTGGCCTCCCCGGCCTCGAAGGCAGCCTGCCCGAACGTGGCCGCCTGCTGGTCGCCCAGGATCCCGGCGATCGGCACCTCGCGTAGAAGCTGCGAGGTGTGCACGGTTCCGTAGACCTCGGAGGAGGACTTGATGGCGGGCATCATGGAGACCGGCACCCCGAAGTCGGCCAGGATCCCCTGGTCCCACTCCAGCTTCTCCAGGTCCATGAACAGCGTGCGCGAGGCGTTGGTGACGTCGGTGATGTGCACCCCGCCATCGGTGCCGCCGGTCAGGTTCCAGGTCACCCAGGTGTCGGTGGTGCCAAAGAGCAGGTTCCCCGCCTCGGCCTCCTGGCGTGCGCCCTCCACGTTGTCCAGGATCCATTTGACCTTGGTGCCGGAGAAGTAGGGTGCCAGCGGCAGGCCCACGCGTTCCTTATACCGGTCGACTCCCCCGTCGGCGGCCAGCTCCTCGACGATGCCCTGGGTGCGGGTGTCCTGCCAGACGATGGCGTGGTGGATGGGCTTGCCGGTGCGCCTGTCCCACACCACGGTGGTTTCGCGCTGGTTGGTGATGCCCACGGCGGCAATGTCGTGCCGGGTGAGGTTGGCTTCGGCCAGTGCGATGCCGATGACCTTGCGGACGTTGTTCCAGATCTCCACGGCATCGTGCTCAACCCATCCCGCATGCGGGAAGATCTGCTCGTGTTCCATCTGTCCCGTGGAGACCACGGTGCCGGCATGGTCGAAGACGATGGCCCGGGAACTGGTGGTGCCCTGGTCGATCGCGATGACGTACTTGTTCATGTCGGTGCCTTTCAAAGGTGCCGTTCAGAGGGGGGTGGCGCTCGACGGCGGAAAGCGTCGTGCGGTGCGCGGTGTCAGGCGTTGCTCAGGGCCACATGCGCCCCGTGCTCCTCGGTGAGCACGCGCCGGCAGTCATCGACCTGCGCTGCGGTTTCGGCCGCGTCCCAGCCGAGCACGGGTGCCAGCGCTTCGGCCACCTGGGCCAGCAGCGACTCGGTGACCCGTCCCCGGAAGGCCAGCGAGGTGCGGCGGATGAACACGTCGGCCAGCGTCCCGACCTGCTCGTGCGTGCCCAGGTAGCGCACCTCGGCCGCGGAGAGTTCCGGACACCCGGGCAGCGTCGGGTCGTGGGGGCCAATGTGTTCCAGCACGGCGTCGGCGCGGGTGCCGTAGCGCTGCAGCAGCACCTCGAGCCGCGCCCGCGGCGCCAGTGCGGCGCGCTGGGCGAACCAGGCCTCCAGTTCCGCCGGGGTCTTGGGGTAGTCCCGTCCCCCGCCGATGGGAAGCATGCGGGTGCCGGGGGCCGGGGAGACCCCGAGTTCGGCCAGCACCTTGTTGCCCAGCGTCTTGCCCAGCGCGCGGAACGTCGTCCACTTCCCGCCGACCAGACAAAGCATCGGGGTGCCCCCGGCCAGCCGCGAGTGCTCGATCCGGTAGTCCCGTGAGACGAATCCGGGGGCGGTGTTCTCATGGCTCGGCAGCGGGCGCACCCCGGAGAACCTGTAGACGATCTGCTCCTCACCGACCTTGATGGAGGGGAAGACGTGGCCGATCAGCTCGAAGAAGTACGCGACTTCCGCATCGGTGCAGCGCGCCGGTTCCCCCATGTCCGCGTCGATGTCCGTGGTGCCCACCAGCACCCGGTCCCCCAGCGGGTAGATCAACACGATGCGCCCGTCGGAGTGCTCGAAGAAGATCTCCCGCCCGTCGCAGGCGGCCAGCAGCTCGGGATGATCCAGCACGATGTGGCTGCCCTTGGTCCCGCCCATGAAGCGGCTCGGGGTGCCGATCACCGCATTGGTCTCATCCACCCAGGCCCCGGTGGCGTTGACGATGACCTGGGCGTCGAAGTCGAACTCCTCCCCGGTGAGCTCGTCGCGCAAGTGTGCCCCGCGCTCGCCGTGCCCGATGAGGGACACATAGTTGCTGGCCCTCGCGTGCGGGTTTGCCTCCAGCCCGTCGCGCAGCACGTCCAGGGTGAGCCGCTCGGGATTGTGCACCGAGGCGTCGAAGTAGGTGGCGGTGTACTTCACGTCGGTCCGCAGCTTCGGGAGCACCGCGAGGGAGGCCTTGGCCCCGCGGAACCGGTGCCAGGGGGTGTTGCGGCCGATGGCCCCGGCGAACAAGTCGTACATGACCAAGCCGATCTTGATCAGCAGCGCCCCGCGTTCGGCCCGCAGCCCGGGTCTGTGGGTCACGAAGCGCAACGGGGCGGCCAGGAGCCCGGAGAAGGTGGAGAAGATCGGGACGGTGGTGCGCAGCGGCTTGACGTAGTGCGGCGCGATCTCCAGCAGCGTGTTGCGTTCCCGTACCGCCTCGTGGACCAGGCGGAATTCGCCGTTTTCCAGGTAGCGGATGCCGCCGTGGATCATGTGCGAGGAGGCGCCCGAGGCACCTTGGCAATAGTCGCCGCGTTCCACCAGCGCCACGTCGACCCCCTGCAGCGCCAGGTAGCGGAAGGTCGCCACGCCGTTGATGCCACCGCCCACGATGAGCACCTTGGCTCCGGGCCGGGCGCGCAGTGCCGCCAGTTGGGATCGGTGGGTCGCTGCGGCTTCCACGGTGGGGCCATCCTTCGGTGTTGCAGTGGGCGTAAAGCGTGCTTCACATGGTCTTGTCGACATTACCGGGGCACCGCCGCGACCGCATAGCCCCGCGGGTGAAGCGTAGGCGAATCGTTGCCGAACCGGAGCCGCATGTGTGCCCGTTTCCGCGCGCATTCACCCGTTCAGCCCCCGCGCAGCGGATAGGCTGGAGGCATGCTCCCGATCCCGCCGCATGCCTCGCGCCGCGCCCTGAAAAGCATCCACCACATCCACGGCTCGGAGGTTTCCAGCTGGATGTACCCGGCCCTGGGCCCCTGCCGCGGCGTCATCCTGGCGGTTCACGGCTTCCGCGGCGACCACCACGGCCTGGCCCGCATCATCGGCCAGCTGCCGGACTACGCGATCATCGTGCCTGACCTGCCCGGCTTCGGCGCCTCGACGCCCTTCACCGGGGATCCAAACGCAGGTTCCCCCGCGGCGGCCCCGCGCCACGACGTGGCAGGCTACGGCGAGGTCATCGGCGCGCTGCGCGGGCAGTTGGGACTGGGCCCGGAGACCATCCTGCTGGGGCACTCCTTCGGCACCATCGTCGCCGCAACGTACCTGGCGCGGCACCCGGGTTCCTTTGCACAATTGGTGCTCATCAACCCGATCTGCGAGCCCGCGCTGGAGGGCAGCCAGGCGGCGATGTCCCGGGCTGCGGGGGCGTACTACGCCGCCGGGGAAAGGCTGCCTGCCGCAGCGGGCGAGGCGCTGCTGCGCTCGCGCCTGGTCACCGACGTGATGTCGCTGGCCATGCTCAAGTCCAGGGACCCGGCGATGCGCTCCTATGTCGTTGACCAGCACCGGCGCTACTTCTCCGGTTTCACCTCACGCAGCACCCTGCGCGAGGCCTATGGCGCCTCGATCACCGCGACGGTGCGCGACGTCGCGGCCCGCATCAACGAGCCCACGCTGCTGGTGGTCGGCGAGCACGACGAACTGGGATCGATCCGCGCCCAGCGCGCCCTCGCCCGCAGCTTCCCGCGGGCCCGGATGCGGGTCATTGGCGATGTCGGGCACTTGATCCACTACGAAAAGGCGGCCGAGGCCGCATCGCTCATCGAGGACTTCCTGGCCTCCGAGCATCCCTGGGTGCCGCAAGGCATGCCGCGCACCACGTACCGTGACCGGACCGCGGGTGTGGCGACAGGCAACCACGCACAGCACAACAACTAGGGCCCGGGCGAACGTCGCGGCACGCCGGCATCAACCGCCGGCATCTGCCACCGGATCGGCCACGGGATCAGAGGATCCCGTCCGGATCGATGCGAATGGAGACGACGGGCTCCTTCGCCGCGCTGAAGGTGGCGCGCAGCGCGCGCAGGGCAGCGGTGACCGCGGGACCCTGGGCGTAGGAGAAGAACAGCAGCCAACGGTGCTCTCCCTCCCCCAGCAGCACCGGCCCGTGCCGGCGCACCTCATCGCCCACCTCCAGCGCCGCCATGAACTTGTCGGCGGTCGCCGCGGGTCCCTTGACCATGGCGGTGCGCACGGCCGGGGGCAGGCCCAGGGTGCGCCGTTCATCGAGTTCGGCCTCCGCGTAGGCCGCGGCGTCGAAGCGCACCAGGGCGCGCATCGGCTCGCCCGGTTCCCCGGCAACCACCACGGTGCCGCCGCCCGGACGGCCGTCGGCCGCATCGCGCCCGCGGGCCAGGTGCGCGGCACCCATCCAGCGGTTGAGTACTTCCTCGCCGGTGCGCAGCCCTTCGCGGGCCATCATCCGGTCCCCGTCCAGCAGCAGCACCGCCGCGTACCCGTCCTGGGCCACCGGCTCGGCACCCGGGGTTGCCACGACCAGCGCCGGGGTCGCAGGCACGGTGTACAGCGGCTTGGCCCCGGTGGCGGCGACGACCTTGACATGGGGAAAGGCGCGGCCCAGTTCCTCGGCGGTGCGGTCCGCGCCGATGGATGCGGCGCGCAGGCGCATGAATCCGCACTCGACGCAGTTCCAGGGGTTTGCCACCAGTCCGCACCAGCCACAGGCCGGCGCCCCGCGGGCATCGTCAAGGGCCAGCGGGCCGTTGCAGGCGGTGCAGCGGGCGGGGGTGCGGCAACGTTCGCAGCGCAGCGCGGGCATGAACCCGGTCCGTGCCACCTGCACCAGCACCGGCCCGTGGGCCAGCGCCGCCTTGGCCTCGCGCCAGGCGGCCGCGGGGAGCCGGGCCGCGTGCAGCATCGGGTCCCGGTCGGCCTCGAATTCGTCGGAGGCGGCGATGACCCGCGGCGCGTGGGCGCGCAGCAGCTTCCGCTCCGCGACCAGTTCGGCGGCCCAGCCGCTGCGGATCAGCCGCTGGGCCTCGGCGCTTCGCCCTGGAGCAGCAAGCAATAGGCCGGCGTCCTCGATCCCGCACCGCAGCAGCAGCACCTCGCGGGCGTGGTGGTACGGGGCGCGCGGCTCGGCGTGGGAATTGTCGGCATCGTCCCAGATGATCGCCAGGCCCAGGTCCTTCACCGGGGCGAAGGCGGCATTGCGGGTGCCGACCACCAGCCGCGCGTTTCCGCGGGCGACACGCAGGAAGTTGCGGTAGCGGGGGGTCGCGCCGTCCTCGGCGCTGAGCCGGGCGTAGCCGTGCTCGCCGATGCGCTCATCGAGGGTGGCGCAAAGCCGGGTGAGGTCGCGGGCGTCGGGGACAACGATGAGCACGCCGCGTCCGGAGGCCAGGGTCAGTTCGGCGGCCTCGAGCAGCAGCGCCGGCCAGTCCCCGGGCCTGTTGGGCACCGCCGAGAGCACCGCGCGCGGCGCTCCTCCGGTCCGCAGCGCCTGGGCGTAGTCCGCACCGCCGTGGTACTCCGAGAGCAAGGCGGCGGAGGGTTCGACGGGCCCGTGCGGCGAGGGTTCCTCCGCCGGGGATTCGCCGACGGCGTCCTTCTCGGTCTCGACCCTGGCCATGCGGGCAGGGACGGCCGAGCGCAGCACGTCCCAGACCCCGCCGGCATAGCGTTCGGCCACGGCGCGGGCCACTGCAAGCACCGGGGCGGAGAGGACAACCTCCGGTGACACCACGGTGCGCAGCGGCTGCAGCTTGATCCCGGGATCGGAGTGTTCGAGTCTTTCGGCGAGGAGACCTGCCAGTTCCTGCCCGCCAAAGCGAACCTTGACCCGGACCCCGGGTTGCGCCGCCTCGTCGAGCTCGGCCGGCACCAGGTAGTCGAAGGGGCGGTCCAGGTGCGGGACGGGGGAATCGATCACGACCCGGGCGACGGGCAGTTCCTCGGCCATGTTGGGGATGCCGGGCAGCGGGGATGACAGGTCAAAGCCCGCCAACAACGATGGTTGGGCCGAGCGCTCCATGCACCGCACCTCCCCTTTATCCGCCTTGAGAATTACCCTACCGTCGGCATCCGGCCAACCTTGGCCAGCCCGGCCGAACCGCGCTTAACCGCGCTTAACCGCGAATCGGGTGCCGCATCGCCTTGCGGGCGCGACACCCGATTCCCGCCAAACGTCTTCCGGCCGGAGAATCGCCCCTTAGGCGTTGAAGTACGCCTTGAGGGCGTCGACGCGGTCCAGGTTTTCCCAGGTGAAGTCGGCCTCCTCACGGCCGAAGTGGCCGTGCGCGGCGGTCTTCTGGTAGATCGGACGCTTGAGGTCAAGGTCCTCGATGATGCCCAGCGGGCGCAGGTCGAAGATCTCATTGATCGCGGCGGTGATCTTGGCCGGGTCGACGGTCTCGGTGCCGAAGGTCTCCACGTACAGGCCCACCGGGCGAGCCACGCCGATGGCGTAGGCGACCTGGACCTCGACGCGTCGTGCCAGGCCGGCCGCGACCACGTTCTTGGCCACCCAGCGCATGGCGTAGGCGGCCGAGCGGTCGACCTTCGAGGGATCCTTCCCGGAGAAGGCGCCGCCGCCGTGGCGGGCGTAGCCGCCGTAGGTGTCGACGATGATCTTGCGGCCGGTCAACCCGGCGTCGCCCACCGGTCCGCCGATGATGAAGGGGCCCGAGGGGTTCAGGATGATGCGGGTCTCGGAGGTGTCGAGCTGGGTGCCGGCAAGCACCGGGTTGACGACCTCTGCCAACAGGCCGTCCTTCAGGTCCTCCAGCGAGAACTCGGAGGCGTGCTGCGAAGAGACCACGATGGTCTGCACGGAGACCGGCTGGTCCCCGTCGTAGCCGATGGTGACCTGGGTCTTGCCGTCGGGGCGCAGCAGCGACAGCGTGCCGTCCTTGCGGACCTGGGTCAGCCGCTCGGAAAGGCGGTGCGCCAGGTGGATCGGGGTGGGCATCAACGTCGCGGTCTCATCCGACGCGTAGCCGAACATCAGGCCCTGGTCGCCGGCGCCCTGCGCATCGCGCGGGTCAACGGCGGTGCCCTCGCGGACCTCCAGGGAGTTGAACACGCCGTCGGAGATTTCCTGCGACTGCTGCCCGATGGACACCGAGACGCCGCAGCGCGCTCCATCGAAGCCGTTGGCCGAGGAGTCGTAGCCGATGTCCAGGATGGTGCGGCGCACGATCTCCGGGATCTCCACATAGCCGTCGGTGGTCACCTCGCCAGCCACGTGCACCAGTCCGGTGGTGGTCAAGGTCTCCACGGCGACCCGGGAGTTGGGGTCCTGGGCCAGCATGGCGTCGAGGATGGCATCGGAGATCTGGTCACAGATCTTGTCCGGGTGGCCCTCCGTAACCGATTCGGAGGTGAAGAGGCGTAGCTGCGGGGATTCTAAAGTCACTGTGCCACTCTACCGGTAACAGCACACACCGGTCAGATCCGCGGATCGTCGAGGTCATGTGGAAGTGGCCACACCGTCATGATGACAATTCGTGGCGCACCGCGGCGCTTCATGACGCCGCGCGGAAGTGGACTGGCTCTTCTCCCCGCCGCCGGGGCCGTCAGTGCCGCCGGGCCGGGGCCAGCGCCCGTCCAACCGCATCGATGACGGAGGCGGCCACTTCGTCCTTGGACCCGGAGGCGTGCACCGCGGCGGCGCCGTCGGCGAAGAGGATGGTCACCGAGTTCTCGTCGGTCCCGAAGGTCAGGTTCTCCCCCACCTCGTTGACGACGAGCATTTCACAGCCCTTGCGCTTCAGCTTCGCCGCCCCGTATTCGAGCACTCCCGCCTCCGCGTCGCCGGTCTCCGCGGCAAAGCCCACGATCAGCGGCGGCAGTTCGCCCGCGCTGCCCGCGGCGGTGCGGTCGGCAACCAGCGTTGCCAGGATGTCCGGGTTGCGCACCAGGGTGATCACCGGGTCGGCGTGGTCGTCGGATTTCTTGATCTTCGAATCCACGTATTCGGCAGGCCGGAAGTCGGCGACCGCTGCGCTCATGATCAGCGCATCTGCGCCTCGGGCGGCCTCGGTGACGGCCACCTGCAGCTGTCGGGCGGTGGAGGCCGTGCTGAGTTCGACGCCCGCAGGTGCAGGCACATCCATGTGGGCGGCGATGAAGCGGACGGTGGCGCCGGCGGCAAGTGCTGCCTTGGCCAGGGCGATGCCCTGCCGGCCCGAGGAGCGGTTGCCCAGGTAGCGCACGGGGTCCAGCGGCTCCCGGGTGCCTCCGGCGGAAATCGCGACGATCTTCCCGGCCAGCGGAACGGTGGCCCCTGCAGCCGAGTCCACCGCACCCGCCGCGTCGGGAAGGGACGCACCCGGCGTTCCTTCCAGATACGGCGCGAGGGCCGCGAAGATGTCCTCGGGCTCGGGGAACCGGCCGGCACCGGAGTCCTTGCCCGTCAGGCGTCCGACGGCGGGCTCGATCACGTGCACGCCGCGGCTGCGCAGCAGCGCCACGTTGGCGACGGTGGCGGGGTGCTCCCACATTTCGGTGTGCATGGCCGGGGCCATGACCACCGGGGCGCCAGTGGCCAGCAGCGTGCCGGTGAGCAGGTCGTTGGCCATCCCGGCGGCGGCCCGGGCCATGACGTCGGCCGTGGCGGGTGCGATGACCACCAGGTCCGCTTCCTGCCCGAGGCGGACATGGTTGACGGTGTCCACCGCTTCGAAGACGCTGGTGCGCACCGGGCGTCCGCTCAGTGCCTCCCAGGTCGCAAGGCCGACAAATTCGAGCGAGGCTGCCGTGGGGATGACGTCGACCTGGTGGCCGGCCTCCTTAAACAGCCGTAGCAGCAAAGCTGCCTTGTAGGCGGCGATCCCTGCGGATACACCTAGGACAATGCGCTTCACTGCTACCACCGATGCGTTAGTGCGTCGCGCCGGCCCGGGGGCTGTGGCCCGTTACGGCCGCACCTCCCAGGTGCGCCGGCACCCACGCGTTGTAATCGTTTGCGGCCGAGTGGCTACTCGGCGGCTTCCTCGATCTTCGAGACGTTGAGCATGCCCTCGTTGATTTCGCGCAGGGCGATGGACAGCGGCTTTTCGTTCAGGCGGGTGTCGACCAGCG
Organism: Paeniglutamicibacter sulfureus; assembly: GCF_039535115.1. Lineage (NCBI taxonomy): Bacteria > Bacillati > Actinomycetota > Actinomycetes > Micrococcales > Micrococcaceae > Paeniglutamicibacter > Paeniglutamicibacter sulfureus. The sequence goes on along the minus strand of NZ_BAAAWO010000001.1, from coordinate 558,090 downwards.
GGCCGACGTACTCGAAGAGGCCCTCGTGCAGCTGGGCGTAGTACGCGTTGATCTGGCGTGCGCGCTTGGCGGAGTTGATCACCAAGGCGTACTTCGAATCGGTGGTGGTCAGCAGCGAGTCGATGGACGGGCTGATGATGCCTTCAAGGTTCGTGTTCACGAAGCCTCCAAATAACTAGATGGTGGATCAAGACGTAAGGGGGTACTGCATCCGCCGGGACGCGGCGGATCTTGCACAAAAGTTTTTTTAGCGTGCGTGCGGGGTCAGCCCCATGAGGGTCACCAGCTCGTCTGCTGCCCGCGAAATGTCGTCGTTGACGATGGTCACGTCAAATTCCGATTCCGCGGCAAGTTCCAGTTTAGCGGTTTCCAGCCGGCGCTGCTGCTCCTCGGGGGTTTCGGTGCCGCGGCCCACAAGTCGGCGCACCAATTCCTCCCAGCTGGGAGGGGCCAGGAACACGAATGTCGCGTCCGGCAAATTCTCTTTCACCTGGCGTGCGCCCTGCAGGTCGATCTCCAGTAGCACCCGCTTCCCCGCGGCCACCGCCTCCTGGACCTTGGTGCGGATGGTGCCGTAGCTGTTCTGGCCGTGCACGACTGCCCACTCGAGCATTTCCCCGCCTTCGACCAGTTCGCCGAACTTCTCCGGACCCACGAAGAAGTAGTGCACACCGTCGACTTCGCCCGGGCGCGGGTTGCGCGTCGTGGCGGAAACCGAGAGCCACACCTGGGGATAGTTGTCGCGAATGTAGGTGGAGATCGTTCCCTTCCCTACGGCCGTGGGACCGGCGAGGACTGTGACCGCGGGGTGGGGGCTAACCGTCATGGTGTGCTTCGTTACTCTTTCGTTTTGGGTGGCGATTGCTGGAAATGATCCACCAATGCGATGCGCTGTTTGCGCCCCAGCCCGCGCAGGCGTCGGCTGGGTGAGATGCCTAGTCTATCGATAAGCGTGTGGGCGCGGATTTCGCCGACGCCCGGGACCGACTCCAGCAGGTCCATGACCCGCAGTCGTCCGATGGCCTCGTCGTGGGGAACCAGGTCCAGGAGTTCATTGATGCCCAGCTTGCCGGCGCCGAACTGGTTCTTGATTTCGGCCCGGCGCGTGCGGGCCGCCAACGCCTTTGCCCGTGCGCGAATACGGTCCTCGTCTGAGAGTTCTCGCAGTACCATGCCTTTTGCCGCCGTTCCATCTATTGGGTCAAGCACCAGGGCAACAAGCCCTGAACTGAAGATAACTAATGATGGGCCTCGATGCAATGGTTAATCGCGCTGTGGCTACCGCTAATGCGTGAACGGGTGGCAAATTCCGGTCGTGGGGCGGGTTACCGGGACAGGGGTGTAAGCAAGATCATCCCGCATTCTTCTCCCGGGGTCCGATGCGCGCCCCACATGCACCGATGTGCCACTCGCCCGGCGCCGGGACGGATCAGGCCATCGCCTGGTTCCGCCTGGCCGATTCGTCCGTCCCCGAGGTGCCAGGGAGGGGACGTCAATGCCCCCGGCGCGACCCACTGGGTGGGTGCGCCGGGGGCATTGACATGGAACCGATACCGGTTGCACGGGGATCCCGTGGCTAGAGCAGCGAATCCCGGGTTGCCGCGGCGGCGTCGCGCAGGGCCCCGGCGTCGGGACCGGCCTTGAGCACGTCGCGGCTGGAGGTGCCGAGCACCTGCGGCCAGAACGCGCCGAACGACGCCTTCATGTCCGCACCCGTTGCGCCCTGGGCGCCGAGGCCCGGTGCCAGGATCGGGGCGTTGGAGGCGGCCAGGTCGATGCCCAGCTCCTCCAATGCCGCGCCCACGGTGGCGCCGATGACCAGTCCGGTGGACCCGAACGGGGTCGCACCGGCATTCTCGGCGGCCACCTGTCCGATGATGCCCTTGGCCACGGAGTCGGCGCCGCCGACGTGCTGCACGGACTTGCCTTCCGGGTTGGAGGTCAGGCCCAGGACGAACACTCCGCGGCCGGTGGCCGCAGCGAGGTCAAGGGCGGGGCGCAGCGACCCGTAGCCCAGGTACGGGCTCAGCGTCACGGCATCGGCGGCCAGCGGGCTGCCCTCCCCCAGCCAGGCATCCGCGTAGGCGGCCATGGTGGAGCCGATGTCCCCGCGCTTGGCGTCGGCGATGGACAGGACGTGGCCCTGGGCGCACAGCGCCAGGGTTTCCTCCAGCACCGCCAGGCCGCGCGAGCCGTGGCGTTCGTAGAGTGCCACCTGCGGCTTGAGTGCCGCTACCTGGCCGACCAGGGCCTCGACGACAGAAAGCGAGAAGCTGCGCAACCCGTGCACGTCGTCCCCCAGCCCCCAGGCCGCCAGCAGCGACGGGTGCGGGTCGATGCCCACGCACAGCGGACCGTGCTCGGCCATGGCAGCCGCAAGCCGCTGCCCGAAGGGGGCGCGGGCGGCCGCCGCCGCCGCCCGCGCTTCGGCGCTAGGCATTGGCGCCGTCCCGATTCACCGCGGCAGCTGCGGCGTTGGCCTCGGCAACGCCGGCGGCCTGAAGGGTCTTGGCGTGCTCCTGCAGCGAGGTGACGGTCCACTCGAAGTGGCGCATCGCATCGATCGCCTGGATCGCGGCGCCGAATTCTGCGACGGTGGTGATGATCGGGGTGCCCACCGAGACGGCCGCGGCGCGGATCTCGTAGCCGTCCCCGCGTGCCTCGCCGCCCGAGGGGGTGTTCAGGATCATTGCGATCTCCCCCTCGGTGATCAAGTCGACGATGTTGGACTCGCCCTCGACCGAACCCTCGCGGACCTTGCGGACCACGGTGGAGGGGATGCCGTTGCGGCGCAGCACCTCGGCGGTGCCGCCGGTGGAGATGATCTCGAACCCGATGTCGGCCAGGTGCTTGACCGGGATCACGATGGAGCGCTTGTCGCGGTTGGCGACCGAGACAAAGACCTTGCCCTTGGTCGGCAGCGGGTTGTTGGCAGCGGCCTGGGACTTGGCGAAGGCCGTGTCGAAGTACTTGTCGATGCCCATGACCTCGCCGGTGGAGCGCATTTCCGGGCCGAGCAGCGAGTCGACGACCTTGCCCTCCGGGGTGCGGAAGCGGGCGAAGGGAAGCACGGCTTCCTTCACCGAGACCGGTGCGCCCTCGGGCAGGTTGGCACCGTCGCCGGATTCGGGCAGCATCTTGTGCACCGAGCGCAGGTGGGCGATGGACACGCCGACCCCGATCATCGCCGCGGCCTTGGCCAGCTGCACGCCGGTGGCCTTGGAGGTGAACGGCACGGTGCGCGAGGCGCGCGGGTTGGCCTCGATCACGTAGAGCACATCGGACGCCAACGCGAACTGGATGTTGATCAGCCCGCGCACGCCCACGCCCTCGGCGATGGCGCGGGTGGCTTCGACCACGCGGTCGCGCACGTCCCGGCCCAGGGTGATGGGGGGCAGCACGCAGGCGGAGTCGCCGGAGTGGATGCCGGCCTCCTCGATGTGCTCCATGATGCCGCCGACGTAGAGGTCCTTGCCGTCGAACAGGGCGTCGACGTCGATCTCGATGGCGTCCTCGAGGAACCTGTCCACCAGCACCGGGTGGTCCTCGGTGATCTCGGTGGCGTTCTTGATGTAGCGGGCGAGGTTGGCCTCGTCGTACACGATCTCCATGCCGCGCCCGCCCAAAACGTAGGAGGGGCGGACCAGGACCGGGTAGCCGATCTCGTCGGCGATGCGCTTGGCTTCCTCGAAGGAGACGGCGGTGCCGTTCTTCGGGGCGATGAGCCCGCCGGCATCCAGCACGCGCTGGAAGGCGCCGCGGTGCTCGGCCAGGTCGATGGCCTCCGGGGACGTGCCCAGGATCGGCACGCCAGCGTCTGCCAGTTCCTGCGCGAGCTTCAGCGGGGTCTGCCCGCCGAGCTGCACGAACACGCCCAGCACCCCGCCGGTGGATTCCTCCGCGTGGATGACCTCCAGCACGTCCTCGAGCGTCAGCGGCTCGAAGTACAGGCGGGTGGAGACGTCGTAGTCGGTGGAGACGGTTTCCGGGTTGCAGTTGACCATCACGGTCTCGTAGCCGGCATTGCGCAGCGCCATGGTGGCGTGCACGCAGGAGTAGTCGAACTCGATGCCCTGGCCGATGCGGTTCGGGCCCGAGCCCAGGATGATGACCGAGGGCTTCTCGTGCAGCGCGACCTCGGTCTCCTCGTCGTAGGAGGAGTAGTGGTACGGGGTGAAGGCCTCGAACTCGGCGGCGCAGGTGTCGACGGTCTTGAACACCGGGCGGATGCCCAGGGCATGGCGGATCCCGCGGACCACGGCCTCGGTCTTGTTGGTGAGCTTGGCGATCTGCGCGTCGGAGAAGCCGTGGCGCTTGGCCTCGCGCAGCACGTCCTCGTTGAGGTCCGGGTTGGAACCGATCATCGCGGCGGTCTCGTTGATCAGCGCGAGCTGGTCAAGGTACCACGGGTCGATCGCCGTCTTCTCAAAGACCTGCTCGATGGTGGCCCCGCCCAGCAGGGCGCGCTGCACGTTGTACAGGCGCTTGGTGGAACCCTTGACCGAGTCCTCGAGAAGCTGTTCGATCTCGAAGTCCATCGGCTTGTTGAACTCGATTTCGCTGCCCTTCTGCTCCAGGGAGCGCAGGGCCTTCTGCAGGGCCTCGGTGAAGTTGCGGCCGATGGCCATGGCCTCGCCGACCGACTTCATCGTGGTGGTCAGCGTGGCGTCGGCCGCGGGGAACTTCTCGAAGGCGAAGCGCGGGACCTTCACCACGACGTAGTCAAGGGCCGGCTCGAAGGCCGCGGGGGTCTTGAGCGTGATGTCGTTGGGGATCTCGTCCAGGGTGTAGCCCAGCGAGAGCTTGGTCGCGATCTTCGCGATGGCGAAGCCGGTGGCCTTGGAGGCCAGCGCGGAGGAACGCGAAACGCGCGGGTTCATCTCGATGACCACGATGCGCCCGGTGTCCGGCTCGATGGCGAACTGGATGTTGCAGCCGCCGGTGTCCACGCCAACCTCGCGGATGACCGCGATGGAGATGTCGCGCAGCTTCTGGTACTCGCGGTCGGTCAGGGTCATGGCCGGGGCCACGGTGATCGAGTCGCCGGTGTGCACGCCCACGGGGTCGAAGTTCTCGATGGAGCAGATGACCACGACGTTGTCGTTCTTGTCGCGCATCATTTCCAGCTCGTACTCCTTCCAGCCGAGGATCGACTCCTCCAGGAGCACCTCGGTGGTCGGCGAGTACTGCAGGCCGGCGCCGGCGATGCGGCGCAGGTCCTCGGCGTTGTACGCCATGCCCGAGCCCAGGCCGCCCATGGTGAAGGAGGGACGCACCACGACGGGGTAGTTCAGTTCCTCGACCGCGGCGAAGGCCTGGTCCATGGTGTGCACAATGACGGACTTGGCCGACTCGGCGCCGCAGCGCTCCACGACGCCCTTGAACTTCTCGCGGTCCTCGCCGAGTTCGATGGCCTCGATGTTGGCACCGATGAGCTCGACGTTGTACTTTTCCAGCACGCCCGCCTTGTCAAGGGCGATGGCGGTGTTCAGTGCGGTCTGTCCGCCCAGGGTCGGCAGGATCGCGTCGGGGCGCTCCTTGGCGATGATCTTCTCCACGACCTCCGGGGTGATCGGCTCGACGTAGGTGGCGTCGGCGAACTCCGGGTCGGTCATGATGGTGGCGGGGTTCGAGTTGACCAGGATGACCCGCAGGCCCTCCTCCTTGAGCACCCGCAGCGCCTGGGTGCCGGAGTAGTCGAACTCGGCTGCCTGGCCGATGACGATCGGCCCGGAGCCGATGACCAGGACTGACTTGAGGTCTTCGCGCTTCGGCATTACTTCTCTCCCTGGGTGGATGCGGTGGCGGCGGTGTTCTTGGCCGCGCGCATGTTGGTGATGAACCTGTCGAACAGGTGGCTGGCGTCGTGGGGCCCGGAGGCCGCCTCGGGGTGGTACTGCACCGAGAAGGCGGGAATGTCCAGGCAGGCCAGGCCCTCGACGACGGAGTCGTTGAGCGAGATGTGGGACACCTCTACGCGGCCGAAGCGCTCCAGCGGGGCGTTTGCTGCGCCCTCGCGGGGTGCGTCGACGGCGAAGCCGTGGTTCTGGCTGGTGATCTCCACCTTGCCGGTGGCCTTGTCCAGCACCGGCTGGTTGATGCCGCGGTGGCCGAAGCGCAGCTTGTAGGTGCCGTAGCCCAGGGCGCGGCCCAGGATCTGGTTGCCGAAGCAGATGCCGAAGTACGGGATCTTCGCGTCGAGCACCTGGCGGACCAGTTCCACCTGGGTGGCTGCCGTTGCGGGGTCACCGGGGCCGTTGGAGATGAACACGCCGTCGGCGCCGAGGGCCGCCACGTCCTCGAAGGTGGCGTTGTGCGGCAGCACGTGGACGCGCACCCCGCGCTCGGCGAAGCGCTGCGGGGTCATCGACTTGATGCCCAGGTCGATCGCGGCGATGGAGAACAGCGGCTCTCCGGCGAAACCGTGGTCCTTGGGCTCGACGGTGTATGCCTCCTTGGTGGAGACCAGTGCGGAGAGGTTCTGTCCCTCCATGGACGGCTGGGCGTTCACTGCCGCCACCAGCTCTTCCACGGACGCCTTGGCGGCGTCGCCGGAGAAGATCCCGGACTTCATGGCGCCGCGGTCACGCAGGTGGCGGGTCAGGGCGCGGGTGTCGACCTGCTGGATGCCCACGACGTCGTAGGCCCGCAGTTCCTCGTCGAGGCTGCGCTGGGCGCGCCAGTTCGAGGGGCGTCGCGCGGCGTCGCGGACCACGTAGCCGGCGGCCCAGATGCGGTTCGATTCGGCGTCGTCGTCGTTGACCCCGGTGTTGCCGATGTGCGGGAAGGTCTGCACGATGATCTGGCGGGCGTAGGAGGGGTCGGTGAGGGTCTCCTGATAGCCGGACATGCCGGTGGAGAAGACCGCTTCGCCCAAGGCGGTGCCGATGGCGCCGTAGCTACGGCCGCGGAAAACCCGTCCGTCTTCGAGCACCAAGAGGGCTTGCTCGGTTCCCTGTACTGCTGTCACTGGTTTTCCTTTGTTTCGGCGGGTGGTTGCGTGTCGTTGGTTCCGGTGCCTGCCAGCGCGGCGATCCGCGCGGCGAGGTCCGGGAGTTCTTGGTGGTAGCGGGGGCGGAAGCCGGTGTCCACGGCCATGGTGCCCAGCATCCAGCTGATGACCAGCAGGCCGTCCTTCTCCACGAATTTCCCTGCCATGCCGCTGGCCCGGGAAACCCCGGTCAGGTCGTGGGCGGGGATGAAGAGGTCGGCTGCCCCGCGGCGGGCCAGCAGCACGCCGGCAGCGTGGATGGACAGGTCCGCGTTGGTGCGGATGCCCAGCCGGTGCGCGGCGATGCGGTCAAGCCAGTCCCCGGCCGTGGTGGTGCACACGTAGATGCCCTCGGCACTGTCCCCGAGTTGCGCGCCCAGGGCGGGGGCGCCGTCGGCGTCCTCGGGAACCGGGCTCGGGGCCGGCACCGATGCCTGGCGGCGCAGGCGGTTGCGCCAACCCAGCAGGATCAGCGCCACCATCAGCACCACGATCGCCAGGGTGATGACCACGGCTGCCGTGTACTGGCCCATTTAGGCGGCCTCGGTGGGCCGCGGGGTGTTCAACGCTCCGCCCAGCACCGTGGGGTGGCCGTGGAAGAACACCGCGGTGACCTTGCCCGGCAGCGTGAGCCCCTTGAACGGGGAGTTCCGGCCCTTGGTGGCCATCGCGAACGGGTCCACAACCCAGCGCGCGTCGGCATCCACGATGGTGATGTTGGCGGGTTCGCCCACGGCCAGCTCGCGGCCCTGGTCCTCAACCCGACCGATGGCCGCCGGGGCGGTGGAGGTGATGCGCGCGAAGTCGGCCCAGGTGATCATGCCCGTTTCGATCATGGTGTGCTGCACCACCGAGAGCGCTGTTTCCAGCCCGGTCATGCCCATGGCCGCGGCGGCCCACTCGCATTCCTTCGCCTCGGAGGGGTGCGGTGCGTGGTCGGTGCCGATGACGTCGATGGTCCCGTCGGCCAGACCGGCGCGCAGCGCCATGACGTCCGCCTCGCGGCGCAGCGGCGGGTTGACCTTGTAGACCGGGTCGTAGCTCTTGACCAGTTCGTCGGTGAGCAGCAGGTGGTGCGGGGTGACCTCGGCGGTGACGTTCACGCCGCGGGACTTGGCCCAGCGGATGATTTCCACGCTCCCGGCGGTGGAGACGTGGCAGACGTGCAGGCGGGAGCCCACGTGTTCGGCCAACAGCACGTCGCGGGCGATGATCGATTCCTCGGCGACGGCCGGCCATCCGGTTAGGCCGAGTACCGCGGAGACCTCGCCCTCGTTCATCTGGGACCCCTCGGTGAGGCGCGGTTCCTGGGCGTGCTGGGCGACGACGCCGTCGAAGGCCTTCACGTATTCCAGGGCGCGGCGCATGATCAGCGGGTCGAAGACGCAGATGCCGTCGTCGGAGAAGACGCGGACCTGCGCGCGGGAGTCGGCCATCGCGCCGATTTCCGAGAGTTGGTCACCGGCCAGGCCCACGGTGACCGCACCGACCGGGCGCACATCGACCCAGCCCGAGCGCTTGCCCAGCGACCAGACCTGCTCGACGACCCCGGCGGTGTCCGCCACGGGGTTGGAGTTGGCCATGGCGTGCACGGCGGTGAAGCCGCCCAGTGCGGCGGCACGCGTGCCGGTTTCCACGGTCTCAGCGTCCTCGCGGCCGGGTTCGCGCAGGTGCGTGTGCACATCGACCAGGCCGGGCAGTGCGATCTGGCCGGCGGCCTCGATGACCGTGGCGGTGGCGGCCGCTGCGTGCGTTGCGGCGTCGGTGCCGAGGGCGACGATGACGCCGTCCTGGATGAGGATGTCGCTGGCTTCGTGGCCCAGCGGCTTGGCGCCGCGGATGAGATAGGCGTTGTTGGTGGTGCTCATGAGGATTTACTCCCGTTTCTTGACAAGTTCTTTAGAGGCCGGCGGGACGCTGCTGGTCCCCCGATAGCAATAGGTACAGCACGGCCATGCGCACCGCGACGCCGTTGGCCACCTGGGCCAGCACGGTGGAGCGGGGCGAGTCGGCTGCGGCCGAGGAGATTTCCAGGCCGCGGTTCATCGGGCCCGGGTGCATGATGATGGTTTCGGTCCCGGGCTGCGCGTCGAGCGCCGCCAGCCGGGCGTCGTCGAAGCCCCAGAGGCGCGAGTACTCGCGGGTGTTGGGGAAGAAGGAGTCGTGCATGCGCTCGCCCTGCACGCGCAGCATCATCACGGCATCGACGCCGGTGGCCAGCGTGGCGTCCAGGTCGTAGCTGATGGTGCACGGCCAGGCGTGGGAGCCGTGCGGCAGCAGGGTCGGCGGGGCCACCATGGTGACCTCGGCGCCCAGGGTGCGCAGCAGCCAGAGGTTGGAGCGGGCGACCCGGGAGTGCAGGATGTCCCCGACGATGGCGACCTTCATGCCGGAAAGATCGGCCCCGAGCGAGCCCTCCCCGCGGACCTTGGACCAGTGGGCGCGCAACGTGAACGCGTCGAGCAGTGCCTGGGTGGGGTGTTCGTGGGTGCCGTCCCCGGCGTTGACCACCGGGGCGTCGATCCAGTCGGTGGCGGCCAGTCGGGCCGGGGCCCCGGAGGCGCCGTGGCGGATGACCACCGCGTCCGCGCCGATGGCCTGCAGCGTCTGGGCGGTGTCCTTGAGCGATTCGCCCTTGGAGACCGAGGAGCCCTTCGCGGAGAAGTTGATCACGTCGGCGCTCAGGCGCTTGGCCGCGGCTTCGAAGGAGATGCGGGTGCGGGTGGAGTCCTCGAAGAAGAGGTTGACCACGGTGCGGCCGCGCAGCGCCGGAAGCTTCTTGACCTCGCGGGTGCCCACGGCGGCCATTTCCTCGGCAATGTCGAGGATGCGGATGGCGTCGGCGCGCGAGAGATCAAGGGTGGAGAGCAGGTGTTTCATGCGTGGGCCTCGATGACGACCTCGTTGTTGTTCTCCCCGTCGACCTCGGAAAGGTGCACGCGCACCTTTTCGGTGGTCGCGGTGGGAAGGTTCTTGCCGACGTGGTCGGCGCGGATGGGAAGTTCGCGGTGGCCGCGGTCAACCAGCACCGCCAGGCGGACGATGCGCGGGCGGCCCAGGTCGGCGATGGCGTCCAGGGCGGCGCGGATGGTGCGCCCGGAGTAGAGCACGTCGTCGACCAGCACCACGACCTTGTCGTCGATGCCGCCGGCCGGAAGGCGCGTGGGCACCGGGGTGCGGGTGGTGGAGTGGCGGAGGTCGTCGCGGTACATCGTGACGTCGAGTTGCCCGGTGATGGCCCGGGCGTCCAGGCCCGGCTCGGTGGCGGCGATGCGCTGCGCCAACCGCTGGGCCAAGGGGAAGCCGCGGGAGGGAATGCCCAGGAGCACCAGGTCTGCCGTTCCCTTGTTCGCCTCGATGATTTCGTGGGCGATGCGGGTGATGACCCGATCGATGTCTTCGCTGGAGAGGACAATCCGGGCACTGACGGGCGCCGTGGCACGGGCATGGTTCTGCTCGTTGCTCATGTGCGGCCTCCTTCCCCGCCTCACTGGACGGAATTTAAAGGTTGCTTGCTCCATCAAAATTAGCACAGCGGGTGCTCCACGTAGGATTTGAGACATGCGCGTTACCTCACAGCCCCCGGAGCCCTCCCCCAATCCCGCACTGCACGATCCGTGGACGGGCAGCACCGCCCCGGGCTCCATGCCCGCGCAGGCGACGCCCGGCGGTGCCCCGCCAACCCGCCCCGGGGGCGTCGTCACGCTGGCCCTGGTGGTGTGCACGGCAGTGCTGCTGGCCGTTGCCTGGTTCCTCTCCGGGGTCTTCGGATCCGGCACGGTGCTGTGGCTCGGCGCCCTGGCGATGGTCCCCTTGGCACTGTGCCTGTTGGGGCTGCGCTGGGTGGATCGCTGGGACCCGGAACCGCGCTCACTGTTGGCCCTGGGGCTGCTGTGGGGCGCGGGCGCCTCGGTGGCCGGATCGCTGCTGGTGGGAGACGTGTTCATGGAGCTGTTCTTCGACCCGGCCGGACGGCTTGAGATGGACCTCTTCGGCGCGGTGGTGCAGGCGCCGATCGTGGAGGAGCTGGCCAAGGGCGCCGGTGTGCTGCTGATCTTCTGGATCAACCGCGCGCATTTCGACGGGCCCATTGACGGGATCGTCTACGGAGGCATCGTCGGCGCCGGCTTCGCGTTCACCGAGAACATCCTGTACTTCGGTTCCAGCTATGCCGACCCAGGGACGCCGGGCGAACTGGCCACGGTCTTTGTGTTGCGCGGGCTCTTCTCCCCCTTCGCCCACGTGATGTTCACCGCCTGGACGGGTTTTGCCCTGGGGCTGTGCGCCGAACGCGGCAGGCGGGGCAGGTGGCCGCTGTATCTGCTCATGGGCCTTGTCCCGGCGATGATCGGGCACTTCCTCTGGAACGGCGGGGTCGGCATCTTCTTCACCGACTTCCTGAGCTTCTATTTCCTGTTGCAGGTTCCCCTGTTCATGGCCGCCGTGATCGCCGTGGTGCTGTTGCAGCGGGCCGAGCGGAAGCTGACGCAGCGGCGCCTTGCCGACTACCGGGATGCCGGGTGGTTCACCGACGCGGAGGTGGCGATGTTTGCCACGCCCGCGGGCCGGCGCCGGGCCAGGCAATGGGCGGCAGGAATCGGCCGGAGCCGCCACATGAAGCAGTTCACCACCACCGCCATGAACCTTGCCGCGGTCCGCCAGCGGATCGTTGCAGGCCACGGCTCCGGGACGGACCTGGCCCGGGAGACCGCGCTGCTGCACCAATCCCACCGGCAACGGGCACAGCTGCTCATCGGCCCAAAGCCCGGGTCCGCGGGACGGTAACCGGGCGGGTGAACGGGAACGGCGGTGGATGCCCGGGCATCCACCGCCGCCATTCCCCGGCCCACCCGGCTCCTTCCACGCCTCTGGCCGTCCGGCATGCGGCGTATGTCTATTGGAAGAGTGTCTATTGGAAGAGCTGTCCCACCCGCGAGAGGGTGGTGATCACCCCGTAGGCCAGCGGCACGCCGACCAATAGCCAGCCGAAGACCAGCCGGCCCACGGCCGGGTTCACCGGAACGTCCGCTGCATCGATGGGATCGGGCTGTTGCGTCGACATCTAGGCTCCCTTGGTGGTGGCGGGGGCGAGTTCTTCGCCCGGCTCGTGGAATTTCGGATCCACCGGCTTGATGAGCGTGGTGGCGATGAAGCCGATGACCAGCAGCACCACCATGGTCAGCAGCACCGGAAGATAGTTGTGGGCACTCATGGTGCCCGGTTTGCCCTGCAGGTCCAGCAACCCGTTGACGATCAGCGGCCCGGCGATGCCGGCTGCCGACCAGGCGGTGAGCAGGCGCCCGTGGATCGCGCCGACCTGAAAGGTGCCGAAGAGGTCCTTGAGGTAGGCGGGAGCGGTGGCGAAGGAGCCGCCGTAGAAGCTGATGATCACCACCGCCATGGCCACGAAGAGCAGCATCGAGCTGCCGCCGAAGAAGGCGAGCACCACGTAGAAGAGTGCGCCGATGCCCAGGTAGACCATGTAGATGCGCTTGCGGCCGATCACATCCGAGGTGCTGGACCAGATAAAGCGCCCGGCCATGTTGCCGATGGAAAGCATCCCCACGAATCCGGCGGCGACCGCCGCATTGACAGCGGAGTTCCCATCGGCGCCGCGGAAGAAGTCCTGGATCATCGGGGAAGCCTGCTCCAGGATCCCGATGCCGGCGGTGACGTTGAGGAACAGCGCCGTCCAGACCAGCCAGAAGCTGCGCGTCTTGATGGCGTTTGCAGCAGAGACGTGGCCGCGGGTGACCATGGCAGAAGACTTGGTCTTGGAGGCGTCCCAGCCGCGCGGCTTCCAGCCCGGTGCCGGGACGCGGATGTTGGCGACCCCGTACATCATCACCACGAAGTAGACCAGGCCCAGGGTCAGGAAGAGCTTGCCGACCGAGGCGCCCGAGGCGATCCAGTCGGCACCGTCGCTGACCGGGTCGAAGCCGTCGAAGGCCTTGAGCAGCGCGGTGGACATGGGCGAGGCGATCAGCGCCCCGCCGCCGAAGCCCATGATCGCCATGCCGGTGGCCATGCCCGGGCGGTCGGGGAACCACTTCATGAGCGTGGAGACCGGAGAGATGTAGCCGATGCCCAGCCCGATGCCGCCGATGACGCCGTAGCCCAGGTAGAGCAGCCAGAGCTGCCCGGTGAAGATGCCGGCCGCGCCGACCAGAAAGCCTGCACCCCAGAAGGAGGCGGCAACGAACATCGACTTGCGCGGTCCGCTGCGCTCCACCCAGGTGCCCATGAAGGCAGCCGAGAGGCCCAGCATCACGATGGCGATCGAGAAGATGACGCCGATGGCGGTTTGCGAGACCTCGAAGTGGCCGATGAGTGCAGATTTGTACACGCTGGTGGCGTAGGCCTGGCCGATGCACAGGTGCACCGCCAGGGCCGCAGGCGGGATCAGCCAGCGGTTGAAGCCCTCAGGTGCGAGGGAACGGGAGCGGTCAAGCCAATTCAACGGTTTCTCCTCTGGACGCGGTGGATGCGGGGGTGATGCCGGGGACCGAACCAAGCAGTTGCCGGTTTCCGTGGCCCAAGCACACAGTGTGGCACATTTCACCTCGCCCGTGTCGTTGCCCACGCCGTGCGCCCTGCGCTGCAGGCTATCCGTTGACGTGGCGCATTGCCGCTTAACGGCGGCGGCCGGCGGGATGCCCGAATGGTTCGGGATCCCGCCGGCCGGCGGTGCTGGAGAAGAGTTGGGCGACTAGGCCAGCAGCGTTGGCTTCATCTGCTGGATGCGTCCGAGCAGGCCATTGACGAACTCCGGGGACTCGTCGGTGGACAACTCGCGGACCAGGGCAACGGCCTCGGCCACGGCAACGCCGTCGGGCACGTCGTCGTTGTACAACAACTCCCAGGTGCCGATGCGCAGCGCGGTGCGGTCCACCGTGGGCATGCGTTCCAGGGTCCAGCCCTTGGAGTAGGAGGAAAGGACCTCGTCGATCCTATCCAGCTCGCTCATGACGCCCTCGATGAGGGTGACGGTGTACTCGTTGATGGTGATGTCCGTGGCTTCACGGCGCAAACGCATGGCTGCCAGTGGCGAGACATCGCGTTGTTCGGCTTCGAAAAGGATGTCAAGTGCCCGGCGGCGGGCCTTGGCGCGTGCGCTCACTAGGAGACACGCCCCAGGTAATCGCCGGTGCGGGTGTCGACCTTGACCTTGGTGTTCTGCTCAACGAAGAGCGGCACCTGGATCTCGACACCGGTCTCCAGCGTTGCGGGCTTGGTGCCTGCCGAGGAGCGGTCGCCCTGCAGGCCCGGTTCGGTGTAGGTGATCTCGAGGACGACCGAGGCTGGTAGCTCGATGTACAGCGGAAGGCCCTCGTGCATGGCGATGGTGGCGGTCTGGCTTTCCAGCATGTAGCCGGCCTGGTCGCCCACGACGGTGCCCGGAACGGTGATCTGGTCATAGTCGCTCAGGTCCATGAACACGAAGTCTTCGCCGTCCTGGTACAGGTACTGGTAGTCGCGGCGGTCAACGGTCGCGGTCTCGATCTTGGCGCCGGCGTTGTACGTCTTGTCGACGACCTTGCCGGTGAGCACGTTGCGCATCTTGGTGCGCACGAAGGCGCCGCCCTTGCCCGGCTTCACGTGCTGGAAGTCAATGATGGTCCAGAGCTGGCCCTCGATCTTGAGGACCTGTCCGTTCTTGATGTCAGTGGTTGATGCCACGATCTACTCTTCTTCCGTATGTCGCCCGGGGCCCGCGATGCGCACGAGGCGCTGGGCGGACGGAGGTCGCCGCCAGGCGGCGACCTCAGGCGTGTTGTCAAAAATCCAAGATTAAGCTTAGCGCACGACTTGGCGCTGCGGGTTTCCCCGCGGTAGTGATTTTCCGGACGCCGCGCGTCCTAGCCTGCCGCGGGGGGCTGCAGCGCAATCGCTGCGGTGGCCGGTGCCGGGTGTTGGGCGGCTGCATTCACCGCCGCCGGATGCGGGGCATCGGCGCTTCCGGCGGTTTTCGCGGTGTGTTCCAGCACCGATTCCAGGCAGGCGCGCGAGGACTCGATGAGGTGCGCATCGGCATCCGCTGCGGTGCGCAGGTCCAGGGCCTTGCGGAAGCGGTTGGCCGCTGCCAGCACGTCCCCGCTCTCGACGTAGGCGAAGCCCAGGTGCTGCTGCAGGATCGACTCGTGCTCGGTGTCCTTGAACTCGGTCAGCAGGGCGCGCAGCCGGTTCACGGCCCGGGGCGCGTCGCCTGCAGCGCGGGTCAGCGAGGTGTCAAGCACGCGCATGGCGAAGTTCTGCGGGTCGATGAACCGCGTCTCGGCAACCAGTTCGCTCGCGGCGCGCAGCTCGCCCTTGGCCAGCAGCACCACCACCTGGGAGCTGGGGGCACCGGTTCGCAGGACTTCCTCGGCAAGCTCGGCGTCGAAGATCTCGTGGCGCATCAGGGTGGGGTTCAGCCGCACCCCGGGGATCCCGGATTCGATGTTTTGCCGCGGGGCGCTGGCCAGTCCGCCCTCGGGCACCTGCAGCAGTGCCTCGGTGTGGGTCAGGTCCATGTGCGTGGCGGTGCTCATTCTGCAATCTCCTGGTAGGCGGCGAACAAGAGGGAGGTGTCGGGGACATCGAGCATGCGCGGGCGGCCGATGCCGTCGAGCACCACGAAGCGCAACAGGTCCCCGCGGGTCTTCTTGTCCCGGCGCATCCCGTCGAGCAGGGTCTGCCAGCGGTCCCCGCGGTAGGTGGTGGGCAGGCCCAGGGTCCTGAGGATGGACAGGTGGCGGTCCGCAACCGCGTCGGAGGTGCGTCCCACGCTGCGGCCCAGCTCGGCAGCGAAGGCCATGCCGATGGACACCGCAGCGCCGTGGCGCATCGAGTAGCGTTCGGCCAGCTCGATGGCGTGGGCCAGGGTGTGCCCGTAGTTCAGGTATTCGCGCTCCCCGGATTCGCGCAGGTCGTTGGAGACGACCTTGGCCTTCACCGCGATGGCACGCTCGATGAGTTCGCGCAGGCGCGGCGAGGTGGCGTCGGTGGCGTCGGCCGGGTCCTCCTCGATGAGCTCGAGGATGCGCTCATCGGCGATGAAGCCGCACTTCACGACCTCGGCCAAGCCGGTAACGAGCTCGTTCTTGGGCAACGTGGACAGCGTGTCCAGGTCCACCAGCACCCCGGCCGGCGGGTGGAAGGCGCCGACGAGGTTCTTGCCCTCGGCGGTGTTGATCCCGGTCTTGCCGCCCACCGCGGCATCGACCATGCCCAGCAGGGAGGTCGGGATGTGGATGACCTTGGTGCCGCGCAGCCAGGTGGCGGCCACGAAGCCGGCCAGGTCGGTGACCGCGCCGCCGCCGACGGCGACGATGGCATCCGAGCGGGTGAAGTCGTTCTTGCCCAGCACCTGCCAGCAGAAGGAGGCGACCTCGATGTGCTTGCCCTCTTCGGCGTCGGGGATCTCGGCGCTCATCGCGCCGTAGCCGGCGGCCTCGAGCTCGTCCTTGACGATGTCGCCGGTGGCACGCAGGGCGCGCGGGTGGATGATGAGGACCTTCTTGACACGTTCGCCCAGCAGGCCGGGCAGGCGGCCCAGCAGGCCGTTGCCCACGATCACCTCGTAGTTCTCGGCAGGAGCCGATCCGGTGACCTGAATCGTCGTGGGTGCTGGGTTCATCGTTGGATCCTCCAAAGTGCTGCGTAGCGCGCCGGGGCCGAACTCCGCTTGCGCGGTGCTGCTGCGGGCCGTCGGCGCGAGAGTGAAAACGCGTCACCCCGTCATCGCGGGTGACTGGCTAGCCGTGCTCGGGGCGCGTCTTTGCGTCCGTTGCCAAACTTAAGCGTACGTGTTGAGGCCTGCCAGATGGGGTTTCAGTGTCCGGCATCACGGTAGGCAGTGAGGATGGACTCGGCGATTTCCTCCGTCGTCCGCCCCCTGGTGTCGATGCACAAGGTCGCCGTGGCCTCGTAGAGTCCGCTGCGCTGGGCAAAGATCCGGATCCATGATTCCAGCGGCGAGTCGCCGAGCAGCGGCCGGGTCATGTCGGCCCCGATGCGCGGGGCGACCGTGGCGGCGTCGGTGAGCAGGTACACGCTGAATCCCGTGGCGATGACCGCCCGGTTCCGGGCCGAAAGCACTGCACCTCCCCCGGTGGCCACGACGGCCGGCGCGGCGCCGTCCGCCGCGCAGTTGCCACGCGGGGCGGGGGGCACGGCATCGGCCAGTGCCTGGGTCTCGAAGCGGCGGAAGCCCGCCTCGCCGTGGGCGGCGAAGATGTCGGGGATCGGGCCGTGGGCGGCGATGACGCGCGCGTCGGTGTCGACCAGGGTGCCGCCCAGAAGACGGGCGAGGATCGCCCCGATGGCGCTCTTGCCACTGGCCATCGGCCCGATCAGGAAGATCGGGGTGCTCATGGAAGGCGGACCGACCCCAGGTTCTGCGGGATGGCCCCGAGGTAGTTTTCCAGGTTTCGCTTGACCTCGGTGAGCGAGTCGCCGCCGAACTTTTCCAGCATGGCCTGGGCCAGCACCAGGGCGACCATGGCCTCGGCGACAACGCCGGCGGCCGGGACAGCACAGACATCCGAGCGCTGGTGGTGCGCGGTGGTTGCCTCGCCGGTGGCGGTGTCGATGGTGCGCAGCGCGCGCGGGACGGTGGCGATCGGCTTCATGGCCGCGCGCACGCGCAGCACGTCGCCGATGCTCATGCCTCCCTCGATGCCGCCGGCCTTGTTGCCCGAGCGGTCGATGACGCCGTCTTCCCCGCGCACGATCTCGTCGTGGGCGGCCGAGCCGCGGCGGGAGGCGGTGAGGAAGCCGTCGCCGACCTCCACGCCCTTGATGGCCTGGATGCCCATGAGCGCTCCTGCAAGGCGCGCGTCCAGGCGGCGGTCCCAGTGCACGTAGGAACCCAGGCCCGGGGGCAGGTTGTAGGCCAGCACCTCGACGATGCCGCCGAGGGTCTCGCCCTCCTTGTGGGCGGCGTCGACCTCCGCGACCATGGCCTCGGAGGTGTCGGTGTCAAAGCAGCGCAGCGGATCCGCATCCAGGGCGCGCACGTCGGCCGCACGCGGCAGCCGGGCACCTTCCGGGGAGGCGACGGTGCCGACCGAGACGGTGTGGGAGACCAGTTCGACGCCCAGCTGGGCCAGGAAGTTCGCGGCCACCGAGCCCAGCGCCACGCGGGCGGCGGTCTCGCGGGCCGAGGCGCGCTCGAGGACCGGGCGGGCGTCGTCGAATCCGTACTTCTGCATGCCGGTGAAGTCGGCGTGTCCGGGGCGCGGGCGGGTCAGCGGCGCGTTGCGCGCCATCGAGGCCAACTCCTCGGGATCGACTGCGTCCGGGTTCATGACCTTTTCCCACTTGGGCCACTCGGTGTTTCCCACCTCGATGGCCACCGGGCCGCCCTGGGTCACGCCGTGGCGCACCCCGCCCATGAAGGAGACCTGGTCCTGCTCAAACTTCATCCGGGCGCCGCGGCCGTAGCCCAGGCGCCGGCGCGCGAGGGCATCGCGCACATCCTGTGAAGAGATGGCAATGCCCGCGGGCAGTCCCTCGATAATTCCAACCAATGCGGGGCCGTGTGATTCGCCCGCCGTCAACCAACGCAACATGTACTCCATCCTGCCATGTCCCCGCGCTCCGATTAGGGCCGGGATAGGCCCACTGCGTCGCACATCACATTTGTGACGTGGCGCCAGTCGGCGTCCTGAATTCCTGAAAAGTACTTGACCTGCTCCACGCCCTGGTGCACCAGCATCGACATTCCGGACACGACGGTGCCGCCGGCGGCCTCCCAGGCGGCCGCGATCTCCGAGGGCCACGGGTCGTAGGCGACATCCAGCAATACGGCACCGGGGGCCAGCACGCCTGACCGGGCAGGTGTCAGGCCAAGTCCCAGCGGGGCGATAAGCGAGTCCGCGGCATGGGCGGGAAGTGTGGAGATGACGGACCCGTAGTCAGCCAGCCGGGCCGCGGCAGCTGCAACATCGACCGTGGCGCAGGCCAGGCCGAGCGTTTCGGCCAGGACCAGTGCGGCGGCGGCGCGCTGCGGGTTGCGGACCACCAGGTCCACGTGGGTGTACCCGAGCAGGGCACAGGCCTCCAGCGCCGCCAATGCGGTGTTGCCGGCGCCCAGGATCGCAGCGCGGGGATTCTCCCGGGGCGCGTCGTCGCCACGGCGTGCGGGAAGCACTTCCTCCATCGCACGCACGATCCCGTCGACGTCGGTGTTGTGCCCGGTCAGCCGGACGGAACCGGCAAGGTGTTCGACCACCACGGTGTTCAGCGCACCCAGGCGCAGCACGCGCTCCGAGAGCACGTCCAGGTGCGGGATCAGCGCAGCCTTCAGCGGCATGGTGACCGAGACGCCGACCCATCCGGGCTCCGTGCGCAGCCGGGCAGCAAAGGACCCGGCTTCCTGCGGGAGCATGTCGATCGCGGTGTAGTCGATGTCCACTCCCAGCGCCCGGTAGGCCGCCGAATGCAGCAGCGGGGATCGGGAGTGCCCGATCGGGTGGCCGAGCACCGCCGCACGGCACGCGGCCGCGGCGGAACTCACTTGCAAACGTCCGTGTTGGCGGCGCACCAGGCGCGGAATTCGTTCTGGTTGACGCGGTGTTCGGCGTAGGTCTTCGCGAACTTCGTCTCTCCGCTGTTGGTGTCCACCGTGACCCAGTAGTAGAAGTCGTTCGGGGTCGGGTGCGCCGCGGCCTTGATGGCCGAGTCTCCCGGGGAACCGATCGGCGTCGGCGGCAGGCCCTTGTGGATGTAGGTGTTGTAGGCGTTGCCCGCATCCTTCTTTTCCGCTTCGGTCATTTGCAGGCTGTACCTGTCCAGCCCGTAGATCACCGTCGAGTCGACCTGAAGCAGGCCGTTGGTCTCGGTGTTGTTGGTGTGCAGGCGGTTCTCCAGTGCCCCGGCCACGGTGCCGTAGTCGTTTGGCCGCGCCTCGGCCTGCAGGATCGAGGCGACTTGCAGCACGTGGTATTGCTGGGCGGCGTCGGTGATTCCGTTGTCAATCAGCGTCTTGGCCGTCGCATCGACCATCGCCTTGAGCACCGTCTTGGAATCGGTATCCAGCGGGAACCGGTATTCACCGGGGTGCAGGTATCCTTCCAGGTTGGGGACATCGGCACTGATGCCGAAGGCCGCGGGGTCCTCGGCGAGTCGCCGCAGTTCGTTGAGCGGCAGGTCGGTGGCCTCGGAAATATCCTCCAGCACCTGGTTCATGCGCGTGTTCTGCTTGATGGCCACGTAGGAGACCTTCGCGGCAGGTTCGCCGATCAGGATCTCGGCTGCTGACAGTGCCGGCATTTCGCGACGCAGCTCGTAGGTGCCCGGGTGGATCTCGCGGCTCTCGGCCTCCACCAGTTGGATGGCCTCGAGGAAGAGCTTGTCGCTGGCCACGATCTCCCGGCTTTCGAGTTCACGGCCGATTTGCTGGGCCCCCCAGCCGGATTTCACCTCGAAGGTGACTGCCTCGCCACCGGGCGCCGGAAAGTCCGGGGGACTCAGCCGGTCCAGGACTCCCTGAAGGAAGATCACGACGCCGAAGATGGCTGCGAAGAAGCCCAGGAGCACCGAGAACACGATCCAGTTGCGGCGGCGGCGGCGGGCCTTGCGGACCTGGGGGTCTGTCGCGGTGGAGGTCAGGAACAGGTTTTGGCGAGCGAACGGCTCGGCGGGGTCGACGGAGTTGTACCCCGGTTGAACGTGCCGGTCCACGGGTGCCTCGTCGACTCCGTCGTGGCGGGATTCGCCGGTGTGGTCGGCCTGCTCGGAGTGGGGTTCCGGATCCTCGTGGGAGGGATCCGCCACGGCGGCGTTTTCCGGCCTGCCCGCTGGCGCGGTCATTGTCGCGCCCATTGTCGCTGGCCGGTTTTCCCTGGCGGCAGGATCCGTTTTCACGACGGGGGGCTTGGAAGGGGGCGGGGGCGGAACCAGGGAACCGGCCGGGGCAGGAACCTTGGCCGGGGATAAATCGGGGACCTCTGCGACGTTCCGGCTCGCGGGCGGCTCCCGCCGCTCGGTTTGGTCAAAGGGCGTGTTCCGGGCGGGGTTGGCCTGATTACCGTCTTCCGCCGGCGGCGCGGCGGCAGCCGAGGCGGGGGTGATGGCACTTCGGGCGGCTGCCGACCTGTCGCGCAGCGGCGCCGCGTTGGCGCGAAGAGTCTGGCGGACGCGTTCTGCGGCGGCGCGCTGGGCCTCGATGGCCTCCTTGCGCGCACGCTGGGCACTCTGGGTCCGTGCCCGTTGGGCGGCGTCAAGAGCCTTGGTCCGCTCCCCCTCGGCCAGCACCCGGGCTTCCTCAAGTACCTGGAGTCGGGTTTCCTCCGCTTGCACCGCGTCCGTGGCCGCCTTGGATTCGGCTTGGGCCTTGGCGGCCTCACCGGCAGTGGTCGCCGCCCGGGATTCCGGATCAGGGGCCGCGCCGTGGTGGTGGGCCGAGCCATGGCGGTCGGGTTCCCGGGAGACGCTTCCGGCACCAGCCGTCGGGCCCGTGGCGGGCTCCGTGGATTTCCGCCGGCCAGTTTCCTGCTCCGGGACGGGGGGCTTAGCCGCACTGCGAGTGCGATCTTCCTCTTCGCGCGCGGCACGTGCTGCACGCCGGGGCGATACCCCGGATTCGCGGCGCGGAGAATCGTTGAACGATTCGTTAGTCATGCGGTATTCTCCCATGCCCGCAGGCAACGTAGTAGCCGAGGGGCGACGCAGGCCCACTTCTTCAGCCGATTGAGATCTCATGCGATCGTAACCCAAAGCGGGGTTTTCGGGCAGTCCATCGCGGTCGTCGGGCCTTGCCGGCCCCTGGCC
Source organism: Paeniglutamicibacter sulfureus (assembly GCF_039535115.1). Taxonomy (NCBI): domain Bacteria; kingdom Bacillati; phylum Actinomycetota; class Actinomycetes; order Micrococcales; family Micrococcaceae; genus Paeniglutamicibacter; species Paeniglutamicibacter sulfureus. The sequence goes on along the minus strand of NZ_BAAAWO010000001.1, from coordinate 536,342 downwards.
GGGGGCGGCGCCTCGTCCCGGCTCAGTCGTCATCGCCGGTCCCCTGGACGTCGGGCGCCGCCAGCTGCCCCGGAGAGTGCTGGCCGTTGCGGCGCATTTCGAGGACCTGCTGGAGGATCTCCACCGCGGCGACCTGGTCAACGACTGCGCGGTGCTTGCGCCCGTCGAGTCCGGCTTCGTGCAGGGAACGGTGCGCACTGACGGTGGTCAGGCGTTCATCCACCAGTCGCACGTCCACGCTAGAACCGGAACGCATAAGCGCATTCGCCAAATCACGGGCATAATCACGCGCCATCGTGGTGGAAGCGGTTTCCCCGCCCGACATCGAGCGCGGCAGGCCCACAAAGATTTGTGCGACCTCCCGCTCGGCGGCCAGCTTCACCAGTACGTAGATGTCACTGGACTTCTTCACGTCGCGTTTCAGCGTCTTGACCGGGGTGGCGAGCATCCCGTCGCGGTCACTGGCCGCGACGCCGACGCGGGCCATGCCAACGTCGACGCCAAGCAGCACCCCGGGACGCGGGGTCGGTGCCAAGGGGCCGGGCGCCGAGGCTATGACAGCTCCTGGATCGAGCGGACCATGGCGTCAAGCGCCTCGGCGATCTTGGCCACGTCCTGGCCGCCACCCTGTGCCACATCGTCCTTGCCGCCGCCTCCGCCGCCAAGGATCTTGGCCGCGGTGCGCACCAGGGCACCGGCCTTGGCACCCTTGGTGCGGGCCTCGTCGTTGGTTGCGACCAGTACCAGCGGGCGGCCGTTGGCCGCGCCGGCCAGCGCCACGGTGGACGCCTCCGAGCCAAGGCGGTCCCGCAGGTCGAGGGCCAAGGTGCGCAGGGCTTCGGCCGAGGGGACCTCTCCGGCATCGTGGGCCAGGACCTTGATCCCGTTGATCTCCCGTGCCTTGGCCACCAGGGCGCCCGCCTGGGCTGCAAGTTGCGCGCCGCGGAGCTTCTCGATTTCCTTTTCGGCGGTGCGCAGTTTCGCAACCGTGTCGGAAATGCGCTCGTTGAGCTGTGCGGCGGGGACCTTGAACATCGAGGAAAGCTCGGACACCAGGGCGCGCTCGGCAGCACCGTGGCGGAAGGCCTCCATGCCCACCAGTGCCTCGACACGCCGGTTGCCCGAACCCACGGAGGCTTCGCCCAACAGCGTCAGCGTGCCGATCTGCGCCGTCGCACCCACGTGGGTGCCACCGCAAAGCTCACGGCTCCATGCGTCGTTGATTTCCACCATGCGCACGGTGTTGCCGTACTTCTCGCCGAACAGGCTCATGGCACCCATGGCGCGGGCCTCTGCCAGCGGCATGACGTTGGTGTTCACCTGGTGGTTGTTGCGGATGGCCAGGTTCACGACCTCTTCGATCTCGTTGCGGGCAGCTGTGGAGAGCGCCTCGGTCCAGGAGAAGTCAAAGCGGAGGTAGCCGGCCTTGTTGAAGGAACCGGACTGCAGGGCGTCGGGGCCCAGGATCTCGTGCAGTGCAGCATGGACCAGGTGGGTGGCGGAGTGCGCCTGTTCCCCGGAGTGGCGGCGTTGGCGGTCGACCTCGGCCAGCACGCTGGCGTTGGCGGGCAGTTCGCCCTCGCGCACGATCGCCTGGTGCACGTTCAGCCCGCGGATCGGGGCCTGCACGTCGAGCACCTCGAGCACGAAGCCGTCTCCGGTGATCAGTCCGACGTCGCCGGCCTGTCCGCCGGCCTCGGCGTAGAACGGGGTCTCGTTGAGAACCAGTTCGATTTGCTGGCCCTGTTCGGCCACCTCCACCAGGGAGCCGTTGTGCACGATGCCGCGCACGGTGGATTCGCTGGTCAGTTCCTCGTAGCCGGTGAAGATGACGTCGCCCGCATCGTGCAGTTGGGTGAAGACGGTCAGGTCGGCGTGGCCGGCCTTCTTTGCCTTGGCGTCCTTCTGCGCGCGGGTGCGCTGTTCGTTCATCAGCTCGCGGAACCTTGGCTCGTCAACGGCCAAGCCCGCCTCGGCTGCGATTTCCAGGGTGAGGTCGATCGGGAAACCGTAGGTGTCGTGCAGTGAAAACGCGTCCTCACCGGAGAGCGAGCCGCCCTTGGACTTGGAGACCTCCAGTGCCTCTTCCAGGCGCGTGGTGCCGGAGGCGATGGTGCGCAGGAAGGCACGCTCCTCGGCGTACGCGATGCGGGCGATGCGCTCGAAGTCGGTTTCGACGATCGGGTAGACGCCCTTCATGGCGTCGCGGGAGACCGGCAGCAGCTCGGGGAGCACCGCGGTTTCCACGCCCATCAGGCGCATGGCGCGAACGGCGCGGCGGATCAGGCGGCGCAGCACGTAGCCGCGGCCCTCGTTGCCCGGGGAGACGCCATCGGAAATCAGCATCAGCGAGGAACGGATGTGGTCGGCGACCATGCGCATGCGCACGTCGTCGGCGTGGTGCGGGTCTGCGGGATCCTCGGTTGAGGTGTATGCCTTGCCCGAGAGCTCAGCTGCCTTGTCGAGCACCGGACGGACCTGGTCGGTCTCGTACATGTTCTCGACGCCCTGCAGGATGAGCGCGAGGCGCTCGAGTCCCAGGCCGGTGTCGATGTTTTTCTTGGGCAGTTCGCCCAGGATCTCGAAGCTGTCCTTGCCGGTGCCCTCGCCGCGCTGGTACTGCATGAACACGAGGTTCCAGATCTCGATGTAGCGGGTATCGTCGGCCTCCGGGCCGCCCTCGATGCCGTACTCGGGTCCGCGGTCATAGAAGATCTCCGAGCAGGGACCGGCGGGGCCTGGCTGGCCGGTGGACCAGTAGTTGTCGGCCTTGCCCATTTTCTGGATGCGCTCTTCCGGGATGCCGATCTTGTCGCGCCAGATTTCCAGCGCCTCGGTGTCCTCGTGGTAGACGGTGATCCACAGCTTCTCGGCAGGCAAGCCGTAGCCGCCGTCCGCGACGGAGCTGGTCAGCAGCTCCCAGGCGTAGGAAATCGCGCCTTCCTTGAAGTAGTCCCCGAAGGAGAAGTTGCCGCACATCTGGAAGAAGGTGCCGTGGCGCACCGTCTTGCCGACCTCTTCGATGTCGCCGGTGCGGATGCACTTCTGCACCGAGGTGGCCCGGTTGAAGGGCGGCTCCTCGCGGGCGGTCAGGTACGGGATGAACGGCACCATGCCGGCGACGGTGAACAGCAACGACGGGTCGGAGGAGACCAGCGAGGCGCTGGGAACCGCGGTGTGGCCCTTCGACTCAAAGTAGTCGACCCACCGGCGTGCAATTTCCTGCGATTTCATCGTTCCTCTTCGATCCCTTCGTGCTTACGGGCGCTGTGCTCGGGTGTGGCATACACGTGCCGCTCCCCCGGGGCCTATCGGCCAGGGAACTGCGTGGTGCCGGGAACCCCCATGGCGGAGGCGACCGGCACGCGTGCCACGAAAATAAGTCTAGTGGTGGCTTGGGCCGGGTGTTTCATCCAGGCCCAGGGCCTGGCGCAATTCCGTTTCGCGTTCATTCATGCCGGTGCGGAAGGCCTCGGCCAGTTCCTGCAGCGAATCGCCGATGCGCCCAACGGTGCGGTTCAGTCCGTCGGAGCTGGCAAGATCCCTGGCTTGGCCGAGCTTGCGGGCGGTCAGGACGCCGACGCCGATTCCGATGCCGACCCAGAATAGTTTCTTCATCTGCGGTTTCCTCGTTTCGTGGATGGTTGGTTCGTGCCCTGCCTGGTGCTGCTGCATGGCACGTACCGGCAGGCGGCCGCGACCGGTGCCCTCGTTGCCGCGGGCAGGAATCAGCGCGAGCGTCGTCCCTTGCCGCTCGGCTTGGTGTCGAGGACCGAACGGACCCCGGCGGTAAATGCCGCGACCTTGATCAGCGGCCTCCCGACGGTGGCTGCGGTCAAGGAGGACAAGGCGCTGATGTTCGCCGATGCGTCGGAGACGTGCGAGGTGATGCCGTCGACCTTGCGCAGCTGGTCGTTGGTGGTGGCCACGGTACTGGTGACCTCGGTCAGCAGCGGGGTGGTGCCGTCGGAGACGTCCTTCACTGCGGCGCGGAGCTCATCGAACACCTTGCCGAGCTTCCAGATGGGGATGGCAAGCAGTGCCACCAGCACGGCAAAAACGCCTGCCGCGATGAGTCCGGCGATATCCGACCCTGTCATGTGCTTTTCCTCTACGGTTGGTGACATGTGCTTTTCCACCTTACCGAAAGGTTGGCGATAGCACGGAACCGAAACGTCTTGGATAACACGAAGCCCGCGGCGCGTGGCCACGGGCTTCGTGTTGCAAGCTCAATTCGTTGGGCGTGAACCCGACGGATTTAGCGTGCGTAGTACTCGACGACGAGGTTCTCTTCGCAGGTTACGGGAACCTCGGAGCGCTTCGGCTTGCGGACGAGCTTGGCCTGAAGGGCTTCAAGCTTGACGTCCAGGTAGGCCGGAACGGCGGGGAGAACATCGCGGTGGGCGCCTGCAGCGGCGATCTGGAACGGGCCCATCTTTTCGCTACGCTCATGAACGTGGATCAGCTGACCCTCGGACACGCGGTACGACGGACGGTCCACGCGCTGGCCGTTGACCATGATGTGGCGGTGCACAACCAGCTGACGGGCCTGGGCGATGGTGCGGGCGAAGCCTGCACGCAGAACCAAGGCATCCAGACGCATTTCCAGAAGGGCAACCAGGTTCTCACCGGTCAGGCCCGCAGTGCGCTTGGCTTCTTCGAAGGCACGGGTCATCTGTGCTTCGCGGATGCCGTACTGGGCGCGCAAACGCTGCTTTTCGCGAAGACGCACTGCGTAGTCGCTGTCCTGCTTCTTGCGGGCACGGCCGTGCTGGCCCGGACCGTAGGGACGACGCTCCATGTACTTTTCAGCTTTGGGAGTCAGGGCAAGGCCGAGGGCTCGCGAGAGGCGAACCTTGCGGCGGGCACGAGTGTTGTTAGCCACGAGTGTCCTTATCTTTTGTGAGCGGCTGTCATTGGGTCTGGCCTCCATGATGGAGAGTTGTGGGAAGCCGCTTCCCTATTCACTACAACTGCCACATTGCGCACCGTCCGAGACCGGGGTTTCGGATGGTGTGCAGTTGGACAGCTTGCCAGCCAAGGATCAATCCTACCACCGCCGCCAAACCCAAAGTTAACCTTCGGAGGGTGGCGGGCATGTGAGATCTGTCCGCTGCCCACGATCGATTACTTCGTCCGGCGGTCCTTGGCCCGGATGATTCCGCGGATGCGTTCAACTCGCTCACCGATGGAACGTTCGGCCCCGTTGGCGGTGGGCTTGTAGTAATCGACCCCCAGCAGGTCATCGGGTGCATATTGCTGGGTGGCCACCGAATGCGGGGCGTCATGTGAATACTGGTAGCCCTTGCCGTGACCCAGCCCTTGGGCGCCGGCATAGTGGGCGTCGCGCAAGTGCATGGGTACTCCCCTGCCGCGGCCGGCCCTGACATCCGCGACGGCGGCGTTGATGGCGTTGTAGGCGGCGTTGGACTTCGGAGCCGTGGCAAGGTGCACGACGGCGTGTCCCAGGATGAGCCGGGCCTCGGGCATGCCGATGAGCTGAACGGCCTGGGCCGCGGCGACGGCCGTCTGAAGGGCGCTGGGATCGGCCATGCCGATATCCTCCGACGCGCTGATCATGATGCGCCTGCCGATGAAGCGCGGGTCTTCCCCGGCCTCCAACATCTTTGCCAGGTAGTGCAGGGCCGCATCCACGTCCGAACCGCGGATGGACTTGATGAAGGCACTGATGATGTCGTAGTGCTGGTCCCCCGCCTTGTCGTAGCGCTGCACCGCTGCGTCCATGGCGCGTTCGGTGTGCTCGATGGTGATGATGATCTGGCCGGTGGGACTCAGTCCACGGGCGTCACGGTCTCCGTCGCTGGTCTCGGCTTCCAGGCCACTGGCAGTGTCAGGATCCAGCGGTGCTCCGGGTGGTTCCTCCGCCGGGCCCTTCCCCGGCTGTGCGTCCGAAGGTTCCCCGGCGGATTCCGCCTCCGACTTCTGCGCGGTGCGGCGGGCCAGCAGTCCGTGTGACTCGGCGGCGCTCCAGGCCACTGCGGCGGCGGCCTCAAGGGCGGTCAACGCCCGGCGCGCATCCCCTCCGGCCATGCGCACCAAATGGTCAAGTGCCGCCGGGTCCAGAACCAGCTCGTCGTTGAATCCGCGTTCGTCGGCCAGGGCGCGAGTGATGAGCGCGGCAATGTCACCCTCCACCAGGGGGCGCAGCGTGAGCAGCAATGAGCGCGAGAGCAACGGGGAGACGACGGAGAACGACGGGTTTTCCGTCGTTGCCGCGACAAGTACGACCCAGCGGTTTTCCACCCCCGGCAACAGGGCGTCCTGCTGTGCCTTGTTGAAGCGGTGGATCTCGTCAAGGAACAGGACGGTGGTGAAGCCGCGCAAGTCGCGGTCCTCCAACGCCTGGTCCATGACGCGACGGACGTCCTTGACTCCGGCGGTGATGGCGCTGAGCTCGACGAAACGGCGGCCCGGGGCACGGGCAATCACGTGGGCGATGGTGGTCTTTCCGGTGCCGGGCGGACCCCAGAGGATAATGCTTGAGGGCCCGGAGGGGCCCGGCCCGTCGATGCCTGCCAGTTGGCGCAACGGGGAGCCGGCCTTGAGCAAGTGCTGCTGGCCAACCAGTTCCTCGACCGAGCGCGGGCGCATGCGTACCGCCAAGGGCGCGCGCGGGCGCACATGTTCTTCGTCGTTTTCCTCGTCGTCACCCAAGGCACTGAGCAGATCGTTCACTCCACCAGCCTAGTTCAGCATTGCCGCCGACGATTCCCCGCCCCCGATTAGGGTGGTTTTCCCCCTCGGCGGGGCTTGACGGGACCGTGGATGCATCGGTGCGCCCCAAAGCGTCTGACGGCGCTTCGTCGGCGGTAGGGCCCGGGTGCTGTCACATCAGTCCCAACGGCGGTGCTGGGGACAACCCCACCAGCAGGAAAGACAACACCCGGGAGTTTGGTGCGGCACGACCGGCGTGCCGCCGTCGCGAATCGCTGGCGGCCCTAGTCGAACAGGGGCGCCGTGAATCCGACGGTGCGAAGCTCGGGGTGCCAGTAAAGGTTCCGCTGCGGTGCGCCGCGAGGTTGTCCGTCGATGGCGATGACATAGGGAACACCATCGATCGACTTAAGCGTAATGAGTCCCGCATGCACCTGGACATAGTGGTATTCACACAGGAGTGCCGAATTTCCCACATTCGTTTCGCCGCCTTCGAGCCAGGGTATGACGTGGTGGCATTCGGAGGTCGAGGCGGGCCGCGTGCAGCCGGGCATGATGCACCCGCGATCCCTGATGGCGATGGCCTTGCGCTGAGCCTTGGAGAAGCCGCGGACTTCGCGGCCCAGGTCGAGGACCTCCCCGTTTTCTCCGAGGACAGCCGGCAGGATGTCGCCATTGCAGGCGAGTCTCCTGATGTTGGCCGCGGAGATGGGACGGTTGTGTGCGGTCAATCCCGCTTCTTCACACTGGCCCAGCAGGCTGCGGTAGCCGATCAGAACGCCGATCTTGACTCGCATGCCGCCGGTTTCGCATATGTCGGTGCCGTTCAATGCTCCGGAGCATACGGCAACGAGGGCATCGAGGAGCAGCTGCGGGCTGGTGCGTGGGTCCTGTGCCGTCAGGGCCGCGAGCCCCGGGCCTTCCGGGGGAAGTCCGCAGGCCATTCCACTCAGCGGGATGTCCTCGTCCCCGGCATCTGCTGGCACGGCCCACCCCGGTGCGGGTGCGCCCGCCGGGGAAAAGCGCGGGGTCCCGGTGGCGGCCCCACCGGCGGGGGCGGCAGTGTCGTCATCCGGGGCGGACGTGGCAGGACCGGGGTTCGTGGAGGCGGAGTACGGCGGGGCCTTCAGCGAGCGGGGATTGGTCCAAGCCTCGCCAAAGGCGACGATGGTTTCCGAGTCGAGGGGATCGCAACGCAGCAGGTATTCGTCGGTGCCGTCACGGAATCCCCGGTAGAAGCAGCCCCGCCTGGCGCGGATTTCCTCATCGCTGAGGGGAGTCCCGTTCTCGGCCAGGAAGCCGCCCCAGTCCTGCAGTGCCTTGCCGCACATCTTGGGCTCGCCGTTGCGTGCCTCATGGACCAGGGATTCCTCGATGGCGTTGTTGACCTTGCCGGCGTCGGGCCGCGGCTTGATGCGCGGCTGCATGGAGTCGAGCCGGCCGGCGACGGAAGCGAGGTTGCCGACGTCGGCGCTGCCGTCGGCGGCGGCCCTGGCCAGAATAGGGTAGCTGGGTGCCGCCGGGGGTCCGTCGTCGTTCACTGGTTTGGCCGGGGCCACCAGGAGCTTGGCGCCGGTGATGCGGCGTCGGCCATCGGAACTGGAAATATGCAGGTGCGCCTGCATGTAGGCCAGGATGTTGCGGTGCGGCGCCATCCCGGGGCGCAATTGTTCGGTCGGGATGGCGGCGGTGCCCCTGGCCAGCTCCTCGGGGTGGGCCACGAGTTCGTCGATCTCCTGGGCGATGACAGGTTCAAGTCTGTGAACCTCGGCGGCTGCGGCGCGCTGGACGACCACGAGCTGGCCATAGGCGATGGCGCGGTGGCTGCGCTCGAGCAGGCCCATCATCGCCGCACCGGAGGCCGCATCGAGCGCGACCTGTCCCAGCTGCGCGGTGACCTCGGACAGGGCAAGTGCCACGGCGGCCATCTTCCGGCCAAGCTCCGCGGTCAACTCCTGCGCCGAAAGTGGCGCAGCTAGAGGTGTGCCCATGTCCACCAGTGTCCGCCTTCCGGCCCGCGCCTGCCCCGGGATCGTCCCGGTTGTGCGGGGAAGTGGGGCGGTGTCCCTGCGTCGCCCGAATGGGCCCGGGCCCGGGCAAAACGGTAGGCTCGCTACGTTCGGCGGCACTTGCGCGGCGAAAGTGCGCCGCGGCGATGGACAACGATGAGAAGGCGGATGAATGAAGGCTGTGTTGCAGGTGGTTTCCCGGGCCTCGGTCGAGGTTGGAGGTTTGGTGGTCGGGAAGATCGACGGACCCGGACTGGTGGTGTTGCTGGGCGTGACCCACGGCGACACCCCGGCGTTGGCGGCCAAGCTCGCGGCCAAGGTGTGGCGTCTGCGCATGCTGGAGAACGAGAAATCGTGCGAGGACCTGGGGGCACCGTTGTTGGTCATCAGCCAGTTCACGCTGTATGGGGACGTGCGCAAGGGTCGGCGTCCCGGCTGGACCGCCGCGGCTCCCGGCGCGGTGAGCGAGCCGTTGTATGAGGAGTTCATGGATCAGCTCCGCAAGCTCGGGGCGCACGTAGAGTCCGGCGTTTTCGGCGCGATGATGGAGGTGTCGCTGGTGAATTCAGGACCGTACACCCTCATCGTCGACACCGACGACCTGCCCGGCTGAGCCGGTCACACCCCACCCGGCACCCTGGTCAATCCTGCTGAAGTACAAGGGGATCCCGGGCATCGGCAACGCGGAGGGCCGGCCGGACTCGCCGGCACAACTGATGGACATCGACATTGGGGCACGTGATCATTCCCGCAGCACCGCGTCCTGGAAGAAGGCCCATAGTTCGCGTTGGGCGGCCAGGTGGCCACGGCCGGTGCCGGTGAGCGTGTAGACCTTGCGGCCCGGTGCCCCGTCGCCGTCTTCCCAGATGCTGTCCATGAGTCCCGCAGCCTCCAGCTTGACCAGGGCCGGGTACAGCGTCGATCCCTTGATGGGAGAGAACCCGCGCGCTTCGAGCATCCGCTCCAATGCATAGCCGTGGTTGGGTCCTGCCTCCAGCGCATCGAGCAGGCTCAAGGGCAGCAGCGCCCGTTGCCACGCACCGGGAAACGCCTTGTCGTTGCTCAGCATGACTGCTCCCCCGCCCTGCGGCGTTGTTCGGCACCATGATTCGGGGCGAAACGGCGTGAGGACGCCGGGATCAAGGGGTTCATGTCGTGGCCTTTCTGTGGGGGTGAGGTACCGTCATGACGCACGCCGACAAAAGACGGACTAAGTCAAAAATTTATCTAGATAATTAATATTACTAAGGTTGTCCACTTTTCGCACCTGTTTTCCACGCCTTCCTTCACATGTCGTCAGCGCACGGCAAGGATGCGACAGCACAGCAAGCGCCGGGCACAACAAATCGGTCGCCGACAAGGCGACGTTTCCATTCCCAAGACCCCCGCCACGCCCGCCGGATTTGCCCTGGCCTGCCGCTTGACACCCTGCCGCTCCCCCGCGCAAAACCCCGCTGGCAAACAAGAGGGCGCCCACCGTGATGGTGGACGCCCTCCCGGCAACCGCTTAAGCGCGGTGCGGACTACTTGGCTTCGGCCGGGGCAGGCTCGTTGGAGTCGGCCTTCTTGGCCTCCGGCTTCGAGTCGACGCCGGCCTCCTTGCGCTGCTGGGCCGTGATCGGAGCCGGAGCGGAGGTGAGCGGATCAAATCCACCACCGGTCTTCGGGAAGGCGATGACGTCGCGGATCGAGTCCGAGCCGGTGAGCAGCTGCAGCACGCGGTCCCAGCCGAAGGCGATTCCTCCGTGCGGCGGGGCGCCGTACTTGAAGCCCTCGAGCAGGAACCCGAACTTCGTCTGTGCCGCTTCCTGGTCCAGGCCCATCATCTTGAACACGCGCTCCTGCAGGTCGCGCTGGTGGATACGGATCGAGCCGCCACCGATTTCGTTGCCGTTGCAGACAATGTCGTAGGCGTAGGAGAGTGCATTCTCCGGGTCGGTGTCGAAGGTGTCCATGAATTCTGGCTTCGGGGAGGTGAAGGCGTGGTGAACGGCAGTCCAGGCGCCGGACCCGACGGCCACGTCGCCCGAGGCGACAGCTGCAGCGGCGGGCTCGAACATCGGTGCGTCGACGACCCAGACGAATGCCCAGTCGCCTTCCTTGATCAAACCGGTGCGGTGGCCGATTTCCACGCGGGCGGCGCCGAGCAATGCGCGTGCCTCGTTCTTGGAACCGGCGGCGAAGAAGATGCAGTCGCCGGGCTTGGCTCCGGTGGCCTCGGCCAGGCCGGCGCGCTCAACGTCGGTCAGGTTCTTGGCAACGGGGCCGGCAAGTTCGCCGTCCTCCTTGTAGAGCACGTAGGCAAGGCCCTTGGCGCCGCGCTGCTTGGCGAATTCCTGCCAGCCATCCAGGGTGCGGCGGGGCTGGGAGGCGCCGCCGGGCATGACCACGGCACCGACGTGCGGGGCCTTGAAGACGCCGAACTCGGTGTCCTTGAAGAACTCCGTCATGTCGGTCAGCTCGAGGCCGAAGCGCAGGTCCGGCTTGTCCGAACCGTACTTGGCCATGGCCTCGTGGTAGGTGATGCGGGCGATCGGCGTCGGGATCTCGACGTCGATCAGCTTCCACAGTTCCTTCACCAGGGCCTCGCCCACGGCGATGATGTCGTCCTGCTCGACGAAGGAGGCCTCGATGTCCAGCTGGGTGAACTCCGGCTGGCGGTCCGCGCGGAAGTCCTCGTCGCGGTAGCAGCGGGCGATCTGGTAGTACTTCTCAAAGCCACCGACCTGCAAGAGTTGCTTGAACAGCTGCGGGGACTGCGGCAGGGCGTACCACGATCCGGGGGCCAGGCGGGCCGGGACCAGGAAGTCGCGGGCGCCCTCGGGGGTGGAACGGGTCAGCGTCGGGGTCTCGATTTCCACGAAGCCGTCGTCGTGCAGCAGGTTGCGGGCAATCCGGTTGGCCTCGGAGCGCAGGCGGATGTTGCGGTTCGGGGTGGGGCGGCGCAGATCCAGGTAGCGGTGGCGCAAGCGCGCCTCCTCGCCGACCTCGACGTGCTCGTCGATCTGGAACGGCAGCGGCGCGGCGGTGTTCAGCACGACGACGGATTCAGCGATGACTTCGATCTCTCCGGTGGCCAGCGCCGGGTTCTCGTTGCCCTCGGGGCGGCGCTCGACCTTGCCGGTGATCTGCAGGACGAATTCGTTGCGCAGCGGGTGGAAAACCTCTTCCTCGCGCACCACGACCTGGGCGAAGCCCGAGGCGTCGCGCAGGTCAAGGAAGGCGACCCCGCCGTGGTCGCGGCGGCGGGCCACCCAACCGGTGAGGGTGACGGTTTCTCCGATGTGCTCGGCGGTCAAGGTGCCGAGCTGATGAGTGCGTAGCACTGCATTCCTTTCTACAAAGGTGCAAATTTCCGCGTGGGTTTCCGGTCACGGGCGGGCGCCCGCGGCACGGGCGCACCCCCCATGGGGAGCGCGGAATTGGGAAGAATCTATGTGCGAGTTTACCGGCATGCGGTCGGTGGCAACCACGGAACCGGGAAAGGTGTGTGCCGAGTCACGAAAGCGGTGGCAGGCGGCACCCGCTTTCGTGACTCGGCAGAGGGGTTTGCTAGGCCACGGCCGGGGCCGGCGCGCCAACCAGGTTGTTGAGGTCTTCGGCCGCAGGGGTCCACAGGGCCGGGTCCGCCGTTTCCTGGGCACCGGTGCGGATGTCCTTGACCTCGTGGGTGCCCTCGGCGGTGGTGAACCAGACGAAGGGGATGCCGCGCTTGTCCGCGTACTTGATCTGCTTGCCGAACTTCTCCGCCTTGGCGGCAACTTCGCAGGCAATGCCGCGGGAGCGCAGCTCGGCGGCCACGTCCTGGGCATCGTTCCAGGAATCGTCGTTGGCCAGGGTGACATACACGGCGCTGGGCACCGAACGTGCAGCTACGGCGGTGTTCTCGGCGAGCATGCGCGAGACCAGGCGGGTCACCCCGATGGACAGCCCGACGCCCGGGTAGTTCTTCTTGCCGGTGGAGGCCAGGGATTCGTAGCGCCCGCCGGAGCAGATCGAGCCGAGCGATTCGTGGCCGACCAGGACCGTCTCGTAGACGGTGCCGGTGTAGTAGTCCAGGCCGCGGGCGATGGACAGGTCGGCGACGACCTTGCCCGGGGCGCGCAACACGGCTGCCTCGATCACCTGGGTGAGCTCGTCAAGGCCTTCTTCCATGAGCGGGTGGGTGACACCCAGTGCGCGGACCTGCCCGACGAAGGAGACATCTGCGGTGCAGATCTGCGCCAGTGCCAGGGCAGCGGCAGCCTGCTCGTCGTTGGCGCCGAGCTCGGTCTTGAGCAGCTCGGCCACCTTCTCGGCACCGATCTTCTCCAGCTTGTCGATGGAGCGCAACACGCCGGCGGTGTCCTCGAGCCCCAGGCCAAGGTAGAAGCCCTCGGCGAGCTTGCGGTTGTTCACGCGCAGGCGGAAGTCCCCGATGGGCAGGGCGGAAAGTGCCTCGGCGATGACCAGGGCCAGTTCCACGTCGTAGCGGAAGGGCAGTTCGCCGTCGCCCACCACGTCGATGTCGGCCTGGGTGAATTCGCGAAATCGGCCGTCCTGCGGGCGTTCGCCGCGCCAGACCTTCTGCATCTGGTAGCGGCGGAACGGGAAGGCCAGGTGTCCGGCGTTTTCCACCACATAGCGGGCGAAGGGGACCGTCAGGTCGAAGTGCAGGGCCAGCGCGTTGGGGTCGTGCTTGGCGGATTCCTCGGCGGCCAGGCGGGAAAGGCCGTAGACCTCCTTGTCGATCTCGCCCTTGCGCAGCAGCTGTCCAACGGTTTCCACGGCGCGGGTCTCGATGTTGCCGAACCCATGCAGCTCGAAGATCCGACGCAGCGTGTCCAATACATGCTGCTCCACCGCACGCTCCTGCGGGAGCCATTCGGGGAAGCCGGATAGTGAGGCCTTGCGTGCCATGAAGTCTGTACTCCTAGTGAGGGGGAAAACTGGTTGGTTGCCACGGTCCGCGGGCCGCCGGTCCGAGGGATTCGGCCATCGGCGGCGGGCACGTAGGGAACCAAGTCTAATGGCGCGCCACTGCGCCGATGGCGAAACGACGCGAATGCGTCAGGGTTTTGCGGCGCAGGAGTACCGGCGGTTGGGACATGGCGGGTAAAGTGGCGGAGACAGTTGTGTCCCGGCGCATAACCGGGGCCGAACCTTAGCGAAAGAGTTTCAGCGGTGACCACCAGTCAGCAATCCGACGACAATCTCCAGCCAGCAGCAGCGGCCGAGGAGCAGCAAACCGAAAGCACGGTAGAGGCAACCCCGGTTGCCGAGCCCGAAGCTGCAGTGGAGGCACCGGAAACGGAAGCCCCGGCAGCGCAGGAAGCACCCGTTGCCGCGGCAACCCCGGTTGCAGAACCCGAAGCGGCAGCGGAGGCACCCGAAACGGAAGCCCCGGCAGTTGAGGAAGAAGCGGCCCAGGAAGCACCCGCCGCCGAGGCAACGCCGGCAGCAGCCAAGCCCGCTGCACATGCCGTGCCGACTCCGGCGGCCATGGCCCCGTCCGCGCGCCCATCGGGCAAGCACGCCGCGAAGGTCGCCACCCCCGTGGCCGCTCCCCCGACGTTTACCACCCCGCCGGAGGAAGCCGCCAAGTTCGGCCGTGTTTCCGAGGACGGCCATGTCTTCCTTCTCGTCGACGGCGCCGAGCACCCGGTCGGCCAGTACCCGGATGCCACCGCCGAAGAGGCCCTGGCCTACTTCGTGCGCAAGCACGACGAGGTCGTCTCCTCGCTCATGCTCCTGGAGCAGCGCGTCGCCGCCAAGGCCCCGAGCTCTGACATGAACAAGACCTTGGACCACCTCGCCGCCACGGTGGCCGAGCGTGCCATGGTCGGGGACATCCCGGCACTGGAAGCGCGCATCGAGACCGCCCGCGCCGCCGTCGCCGAACTGGTTGCCACCGAGCGCAAGGCCAATGAGGAGTTGCGCGCCACCGAGCTCGCCGCCCGCGAGGCCATCGTCGCCGAGGCCGAGGCGCTGGCCGCCACGGATCCGACGACCGTGCAGTGGAAGCAAGGCTCCAACCGCATGAACGACCTCTTCGACGCCTGGAAGACCGCCCAGAAGTCAGGCGTTCGCTTGGGACGATCCACCGAGGATTCCTTGTGGAAGCGCTTCCGCGGCGCCCGCACCACCTTCGACCGCCACCGCCGGGCCTACTTCTCGCAGCTCGATGCGACCAACTCCGAGGCCAAGGCCGCCAAGGAAGCATTGATCGCACGCGCCGAGGAACTCTCGCGTTCGACCGACTGGGGACCGACCGCCGGCGAATACCGTCGCCTGATGGACGAGTGGAAGGCCTCCAAGCGCGCTTCGCGCAAGGACGACGACGCCCTGTGGGCACGTTTCCGCGCCGCGCAGGACGTGTTCTTCGAGGCCCGCCAGTCCGCGAACGCCGCCATCGACGAGGAGTTCGGCGCGAACCTCATCGTCAAGGAGGCCCTGCTGGTCGAGGCCAAGGCCCTGTTGCCGATCAAGGACCTGGCCGCGACCAAGAAGTCGCTGGATTCGATCCGTGACCGCTGGGAGGCGGCGGGCAAGGTTCCGCGTGCCGACATGCAGCGCGTGGAGTCCTCGCTGCGTCAAGTCGAAGAGGCCGTTCGCTCGGCCGAGGACGAGCAGTGGCGCCGGTCCAACCCGGAGACCAAGGCACGCTCGAACTCCATGCTGACCCAGCTCGAGGAGGCCATCGCCGGCCTCGAGGAGGACCTGGCCAAGGCAAAGGCCAAGGGCGTCGAGTCCAAGGTCAAGGCCGCCCAGGAAGCCCTGGATGCGCGTCGCCTGTGGCTCGAGACCCTGCAGAAGTCCTCCGCGGACTTCCAGTAACGGCACACACGCACTGCTCCGCCGGGCGGGTACGGTTCCTTCGAACCGCACCCGCCCTGCGGCGTTTAATCCCCCCCCGGAAGCGGATGCCCGCGGCATCGGGGGTGCTCGAAGGTTATCCACAGTTTCCGCCACTCCCCTGCCACCTGGCACCCTCGCCTGTGAGAGTGGGGGAATGGAACGTACAATCCCCCGGAGCGAACCGGCCGAACCACAACTCCTGCACCCGGCCCCGGTCCTCGGCGCCCTGCAGGTCATCCTCGTCGATGCGCCGTTCACCCTCAACGAGCTGCAGGCGCTGAGGCTGCGCGGTTCCCTGCGCGAGATGCTTCCCGGAGCCTACGTCTCCGCCGCCCACCCGGACAATTCAGTGACCCGCGCGCGGGTGGCCGCCGCGGTGGCCGGGGAGCAACTGGTGCCCGGCCGTGCCCTGTGCAAGTGCACGGCGGCATGGGTCTATGGCTGCGCGCCGATGCCGCGCGAACTGGACATCGTGGTGCCGCGCTACCACCGGCCCTGCGCGCCAACGCCGCGGATGGTGCTGCGCCTGAGCGAAGGGGCCATGGACGAAGACCAGATCTGCACGGTGGGAGGCATCGCCGTCACCTCGCCCTTGCGCACGGCGATGGACATTGCCTTCAATTCCGAGCTGCGCGAATCGTTGCCGGTGCTGGCCGCCATCAACGACTCGGCCCGCCTGCGCTGCGGGTACCGGGAGATGTTCGAGCAGATCAACGCGCAGGTGCGCCGGCCGGGTCGGCGTCGCGCGCTGATGGCCATCACCCGCCTGATGGACACCGAGCTGCCCGCAGCGGGCTGAAGGCGTTCGAGCCGGGACCGGCGGCTAGGAGCGGCGGGTCCCGCCAGAGGTGCGGTACACGTCGTACACACCGTCGATCCGACGCACGGCATTGAGCACGTGGCTGAGGTACTTCGGGTCACCCATCTCGAAGGCAAAGCGGGAGAACGCAACGCGGTCGCGCGAGGTGGAGACGCTGGCGGCCAGGATGTTCACGTGGTTCTCGGAGAGCACACGCGTCACATCGGAGAGCAGCGACTTGCGGTCCAGCGCCTCGACCAGGATCTCCACCAGGAAGACGCTGGACTTGGTCGGCGCCCACTGCACCTCTACCAGCCGGTCGGGCTGTTCCTCGAGCTGCTTGAGGTTCACGCAGTCGGTCCGGTGCACCGACACCCCGGAGCCTCGGGTGACGAACCCGCGGATCGGGTCCGGCGGCACGGGCGTGCAACAACGTGCCAGCTTGGCCAGCACCTCTCCGGCGCCCGGGACGATGACCCCGGCGTCGGAATCGATCGACCGGCCCGGCACCGCGTAGATGGGGGTTTCCTCCAGAACCTCCGCGACGCCGCCGTTTTCCCCGCCGACCAGTGCGGTGAGGTGCTCGATGACGTTCTGCGCGGAGGTGTGCCCGTCGCCGACTGCCGCATAGAGCGCGGAAATGTCGTGGTGGCGCAGCTCCTGGGCGACGGCGGAAAGCACGTCGTGGGTCATCAGCTTCTGCAGCGGAAGGTTGTTCTTCCGCAGCGCCTTCGTCAGCTGTTCCTTGCCCTTCTCAATGGCTTCCTCGCGGCGTTCCTTGGTGAACCACTGGCGGATCTTGTTTCGCGCTCGGGCGCTCTTGACGAAGCCCTGCCAGTCCTGGGACGGTCCGGCGTTTTCTGCCTTGGAGGTGAAGACCTCCACCATGTCACCGTGGTGGAGCTCGGAATTCAGCGGCACCAGCTTGCCGTTCACACGCGCGCCGATGGTGCGGTGGCCGACGTCCGTGTGCACCGAGTATGCGAAGTCCACCGGCGTGGATCCCACGGGAAGGGACATGATCTGTCCCTTGGGGGTGAAGACGAAGACCTCGGCGGTGTTGATCTCGTAGCGCAACGAGTCCAGGAACTCGTTGGAGTCGGAAGTTTCCTTCTGCCAGTCCATGAGGCTGCGCAGCCAGTCCATGTCCTGTTCCTCGACCGAGCGGCCGTCGGAAGCGGCGCCGTGCTTGTACTTGAAGTGCGCCGCCACACCGTATTCGGCGCGCTGGTGCATGTCGTGGGTGCGGATCTGGATCTCCACCGGCTTGCCGTCGGGCCCGATCACGGTGGTGTGCAGCGACTGGTACAGGTTGAACTTGGGCAGTGCGATGTAGTCCTTGAACCGCCCCGGCAGCGGGGTCCAGCGCGCGTGCATCAACCCCAGCACCGCGTAGCAGTCCTTGACCGTGTCAACGAGCACCCGCACGCCCATCAGGTCGTGGATGTCATCGAAGTCCTTGCCGCGCACGATCATCTTCTGGTAGATCGAGTAGTAGTGCTTGGGCCGGCCGCTGATGGCGGCCTTGAGCCGGGCGGCGGCGATGTCCTCGGCGATGGCGCTGCGCACCGTGCCCAGGTACTTCTCGCGTTCGGGGGTCCGTTCCCCGACCATGCGCACGATCTCCTCGTACACCTTGGGGTGCAGGGCGGCGAAGGACAGGTCCTCAAGTTCCCACTTGACGGTGTTCATGCCCAGGCGGTGGGCCAGCGGTGCGAAGATCTCCAGGGTCTCGCGCGCCTTCTTGGCGCTGGACTCCGGGGAGACGTAGCGCCAGGTGCGCGCGTTGTGCAGGCGGTCGGCCAGCTTGATCAGCAGCACGCGGATGTCCTTGGACATCGCGATGACCATCTTGCGCACGGTCTCCGCCTGCGCGGCCTCCCCGAACTGCACCTTGTCCAGCTTGGTGACCCCGTCCACCAGCTTGGCGATCTCCTCGCCGAACTCGCGGGTGAGGGTCTCCAGGGAGTAGTCGGTGTCCTCGACGGTGTCGTGCAGCAGGGCCGCGGCAAGGATCGCCCCGTTCATGCCCATTTCCGCCAGGATCGTGGCCACCGCCACGGGGTGGGTGATGTACGGATCACCGCTCTTGCGCTTCTGGCCCTCGTGGCAGCGTTCGGCCACGGCGTAGGCGCGGGCCAGCAGGTCGAGGTCCGCCTTGGGGTTCTGGGCACGCACAGTGCGCAGCAACGGCTCCAGGGTCGGGGGCTGGGCACTGGGCCCGCGTCCGGCCAGGCGGACCAGCCGGGAGATCGTCCCGCGCCTGGGTGCGGGATTCGGGGCCCCTGGCATCATGACACCGTGGTTCTCGGCCATCGGGTGCCTCCTTTTCGATCAGGGTCCGTCGCCGTGGCGCTGCCGCCGCAATAAGTTCACGGGAAGTCGAAACAGGCCCTCGTTCCGGGTGCCGCTGCGGGCGGTGCCGGCGAAGGCCACTCCAACTTCCTCTTGCTAGGTTATAGCACTTCCGGGCCAACGGCGGACGGCGGGGCCACCGGAGTCATCCTCCGGGGGCCCCGCCGTCCAATGCACCGGTTCAACCCGGTGTGCAGGCAAAGACTAGACGTTCGCCAGTCGGCTTGCCTCGATCTTCTTGTTGTGGCGTTCGATCTCCGGTTCGCCGTCGCGCAGCAGCGAGTAGAGCGGAGCCTGGACAAAGAGCGTCGAGAGAGCCGAGACGATGATGCCGATGAACAGCGCCAGCGACAGGTCCTTCAGCGTGCCGGCACCCAGCAGGTAGGAACCGATGAACAGGATCGAGGCCACCGGCAGCACTGCAACCACCGAGGTGTTGATGGAACGCACCAGGGTCTGGTTGATGCCCAGGTTCACCAGTTCCTCGAAGTTTCGCTTGGACTGCCCCTCAAACCCCGCGGTGTTTTCGCGCACCTTGTCGAAGACCACCACGGTGTCATAGAGCGAATAGCTCAGGATCGTCAGGAAGCCGATGATCGCCGAGGGCGTGACCTCGAAGCCGGAGAGCGAGTAGATCCCGGCGGTGATCACCACGACCTGGAGCAGCCCGATGATTGCCGCGAGCGACATTTTCCAGGTGCGGAAGTAGGCTGCCATGAGCAACGCCACCAGCACCACGAACACGATGAGGCCGATGATTGCCTGCTTCGAGATGTCCGCGCCCCAGGTGGGGCCGACGAAGGTCGAGGTCACTTCCGCCTTGGTGACGCCGTAGGCGCCGGCCAGTGCCTCGGCGACGTCCAGGGTCTGGTCGTCGGTGAGCTTGTCGGTCTGCACGCGCATGGTGTTCGGGGCGATGTTGGTGACCCGCGGGTGGTGGTCCGGGGCGATCGCCACGACGGCGGACTCCCCGGCGGGCACCTCGGTGTGTTCCACCTTCGAGATGGTGAACTCGGACCCGCCGCGGAACTCGATGCCCAGGTTGAATCCGCCCTTGGCGACGGGGACCAGGATGGCCAGCAGCACCAGGACCGCGGAGAGCACCAGCCAGAGCTTGCGCCGTCCGGTGAACGGGTATGACCGCTTGCCGGTGTAGAGCTCGTTGCCCCATGTTGCGAGATTAGCCATTTGAAGAATCCTTACCGGCTGGTTCGTCCTGCTTGGTGGGCGCCGAGACGCTGGTAGCGGCCTTGCGCCGTTCGGCGATGGTCTGCCGGCGCCCGGCTTCGGAAGCCGCATTGGCGTTCTTCTTGCCGCGCGCCGCCTCGGCCTCGGGGCTGAAGCTCCGGACGCGTCCGGCACCGCGGTACAGCGGCACCGCTCCCAGCAGTGACGGGTCGAGCCCGGAGAGGCGGTGCCCCTCGCCGAAGAACTTGGTCTTGGCCAGCAGCTGCAGGGTCGGGTGGGTGAGCAGGAAGACCACGACGATATCGACAATTGCGGTCAGGCCCAGGGTGAAGGCGAAGCCCCGCACGTTGCCCACGGCAACGATGTACAACACCACCGCGGCCAGGATGTTCACGGCCTTGGAGGCCAGGATGGTCCGCTTGGCGCGTTTCCAGCCGATCTCCACCGCCGAGGTCAGCGGACGTCCGTCGCGCAGTTCGTCGCGGATGCGTTCGAAGTACACGATGAAGGAGTCGGCGATCAGGCCAATGGCCACCACCAGGCCCGCAACGCCTGCCAGCGAGAGCCGGTAGTTCATGGACCAGCCCAGCAGCACCAGCGCCAGATAGGTCAGCAGTCCTGAAACAATCAGCGACACGATGGTCACCATGCCCAGCAGTCGGTACTGGAAGAGCGAGTAGATGGCCACCAGCCCCATGCCGATCAGGCCCGCGATGAGGCCGCTGCGCAGCTGGTCCGAACCAAGGGTCGCGGAGATCTGCTGCTCGGACTGGATGTCGAAGCTGATCGGCAGGGCGCCGAACTTCAGCTGGTCGGCCAGGGCCTTGGAGGATTGCTCGGTGAAGTTGCCGGTGATCTGGGCGCGCCCGTCGGGGATCACCGCGTTTGCAGTCGGGGCGGAGATCACGGTGCCGTCAAGCACGATCGCAAACTGGTTCTGCGCGCCCTGCATGCCAACCAGTCGCTGGGTGACTTCGGCGAACTTCGTCTTGCCCTCGTTGTTGAATTCCAGGTTCACGCCCCACTGGCCGGTGACCGCGCCCTGCTGGCCGCGGACCATGCCGAAGGAGGCATCGGCAATGTCGGCGCCGGGAACCTCGACCGGACCCAGGATGTACTTCTGTCCCATGTCCGGGTCGCAGGAGATCATCGGCTTGGACGGGTCGTGCGATTCCTCGGATCCCTGGCCGAGCTCGGCGGGGCAATCGTAGGCCTCGAACTGCTGGTACAGGGCCGCGTCGATCCAGTTCAGGTCCGAACCGTTCTCCGGCTCGGCAGACGGCTTGGGAAGCTCCGCCTCCGGCAGTCGCTGGTCCTCGGGAACGGCCGTGAAGGGCCCGGCCAGGATGACCGGACGGAACTCCATGTTGGCCGAGGCCTGGATCAGTTCGCGGGTGCGGGTGTCCGGAACGCCCGGCATGGAGACCACGACGTTGCGCCCGGACTGGGTGGTGATCTCGGCTTCTGACACACCGGTGCCGTCCACACGCTGGCGGATGATTTCCACCGCCTGGTCCAGTTGCTCCTGCGTTGCCGCGGCACCGCCCTCAACTCGCGGGGCCAAGATCATTTGGGTGCCGCCCTCAAGGTCGAGGGCAAGTTTGGGGGCAAATGCTGCCTTCCCGCTCAGCACGCCGGTAATGAGGATGGCTGCCGAAATAAGGAAGATCACGCCGAGCCACAGCAGGGATTTACGCGCCTGCTTGATCGGACCAGTAGATGACATCGTGGGGCTTTCTGGTTGTTCCGTCGCCCTCGCGGGGACGAAGATTCCGCGGAAAACCCGAAGCCGGCCGCAACTCCCCCCTCAGAGGGATCCGGGGCGGCTCCGGGCCGCTTGGTGAAGTTCGGTCGAGGCCGGGTTGCTCACCTGTGGGCCCTTGGCCCACAGAAATCCGGCCACCGTTCACTGCTACGGGGGTGAGGGGGGGTGCCCGGGGGGGGCACGGCCCCGTTAGGCCTTGGGGCCCTTGTCGTCGTTGTTGAGGCGACGCAGGGTCTCCTCGGGGCTTTCGACGTCGGCGGCTTCGGTGTTCCCGGCCTGCTCGGAGGTCAGCGATGATGCATCGTTCGGGACCTCAACGGCGTCGGCTTCGGCCGCTTCGGGGGCGACAACCTTGGCAACGACCTGGGAGTGCACGGTGACGAAGCTGCCCGGGGATACCTCCAGGACGATCTTGTTCTCATCGGTGTCGATGCTCGAGATGGTGCCGAAGAGACCGAACTGGGTCATCACCTCGGCGCCCGGGGCAAGATTCGAGCGGATTTCCTCCTGAGCCTTGGCCGCCTTCTTACGGCCACGCATCATCATGAAGATCAGCAGGCCAAAGGCGGCGAGCATGATCAACATGGTCGGGTCGAACGGGGCCGCTCCGCCGGCAGCGGCTTGGGCCAAAACGTTTTCGGTCACGAGATAATACCTGTTTCTAAGTCATGGTCAACGGCGCGCACAATCGCAATTGCGCAGCCGGTGGGCTTTTCCATACTATAGGGACTTTCTGGCCAAACCCCGACCGCGCAGGCGTTTTGGCCTGCGAATGTCCTCTGAATCATGGCTCGCGCCGGCGCGGGGCATTGGCCGTCGCCTATTCCTCGTCGTCAGCGTCGAGCTCGAAGCTGGCCTGCCCGGCAAATACGGCATCGGCGGGCATCCGGAGTCCCAGGTGGCTCCAAGCCTCCGCGGTGGCGATGCGGCCCCGCGGGGTTCGCCCGAGCAGGCCCTCGCGGACCAGGAACGGCTCGGCGACGGTCTCCACCGTCTCGGTCTCCTCGCCCACGGCAATCGCGAGTGTCGAGAGGCCCACCGGTCCCCCGCCGAACTTGGTGCACAGGGCATGGAGCACTGCACGGTCCAGGCGGTCCAGACCGCGGGCGTCGACCTCGTACATGTCCAGGGCGGCGGAGGCTGCGCGGGCGTCGATGCTTTCGAGCCGGTTCACCAGCGCCCAGTCGCGCACCCGGCGCAGCAGCCGGTTGGCGATGCGGGGGGTGCCGCGCGAGCGGGAGGCGATTTCGTAGAACGCCGCGGAATTGACCTTCAGCGAGAGCATCATCGCCGAGCGGCGCAGCACCAGCTCGAGTTCCTCGACGCTGTAGAACTCCAGGTGGCCGGTGAAGCCGAACCTGTCGCGCAGCGGCCCGGGCAGCAACCCGGCGCGAGTGGTGGCACCGACCAATGTGAACGGGGGAAGCTCAAGCGGAATCGCCGTCGCACCGGCACCCTTGCCCACGATGATGTCGACCCGGAAGTCCTCCATGGCCATATAGAGCATTTCCTCGGCCGGGCGGCTCATCCGGTGGATCTCGTCCAGGAACAGCACCTCCCCCTCGGTGAGCGAGGAGAGGATGGCGGCCAGGTCGCCGGCATGCTGGATCGCCGGGCCGGAGCTGATGCGAAGCGGCGCGTTCATCTCGGCGGCAATGATCATCGACAGCGTGGTCTTGCCCAGGCCAGGCGGGCCCGAGAGCAGCACGTGGTCGGCGGTGCGTTCGCGGATCTTGGAGGCCTCGAGCACCAGCGAAAGCTGCTGGCGCACGCGGGCCTGGCCAACGAAGTCGTCCAGGTTCTTGGGGCGCAACGCCGCCTCGAGCACCCGCTCCTCGGGTTCCGAGCCGGCGTCGGTCAACGCACCGGTTTCTGCCATGGCCTACTCCTAGTTTCCCGGCCGGTTGCCGCGCCCCAGGGAACGCAGCACCGCCCGCAGGATTTCCGGCACGCTGCCGCTTGCAACGATTTGCGGGTCGTTCTTGGTCAGGGCGTCCAGGGCCTTTACCGCATCCTTCTCCGTCCAACCCAGGCCGGTCAGCGCCTCGAGGACCTGCGGTTCCCAGGACCTGGCGGCCACGGGGCTGCCTGCCGGCACCGGGGCCCCGGTGGGGACGAGCTTGCCGTTGAGTTCCAACACGATGCGCTCGGCGCCCTTGGGTCCGATGCCCGAGACCTTGGTGAAGGCCTTGGTGTCCTTGGTGCTCGCGGCAATGCGGACCTCTTCGGGGGTGTGCACCGAGAGGATCGCCAGCCCGGTGCGCGGCCCGATGCCCGAGACCCCGGTGAGAACCTCGAAGATCTCGCGCTCGTCCCCGCTGGCAAAGCCGAAGAGCGTCATCGAGTCCTCGCGCACCACCATGGAGGTGTGCACCAGCGCTTCGCGGCCCACCTGCAAGGTGGCCAGCGTCTGCGGGGTGGCTTGGATCAGCATGCCGAAGCCGCCGACCTCAATGACCGCATTGTTCAGGTTGACCTGTTGCGGCACTCCTCGCAGCGTGCTGATCATGTGGGTATTCCTCCGTGGTACCGGGCTGCGCGGTGGTTCCCGGACACGCAAGCCATGCGAATATATCTACGAACAGCTTACAGGTTCGGAGGGCGCCTCCCGCGGAGGCGCCGCCCTCCGGGCTACCGGGCCTTGACCGAACGGGCCTTCGCTTCGGCGGCAATCCATGCGCGCTGGGCGGGGGTCAGCCCCGAAGACCCGCCTGCGGGGCGTGAGCCCGAGGCGGAGGCGGCGGCACCGGCGGCGCCAAATGCGGCACCGCGCCAGCCGTGCGTGATGGCCAGGGCCGCGGCGTCTGCCGCGTCGGCGGGCGACGGAGGCGCATCCAGGCGCAGGATCTTGGCCACCATCTTGCCCACGGCGTCCTTGTTGGCTCCTCCGGAGCCGGTCACCGCGGCCTTGACCTCGGTGGGGGTGTGCAATGCGACGGGGATGTTGCGTCGTGCCGCGGCAACGATGACCACTCCCGAGGCTTGGGCGGTGCCCATCACGGTGCTCACGTTCAGCTGGCTAAAGACCCGCTCGAGGGCCACCACGTCGGGTTTGTGCTCGTCAAGCCACGCATCGATGCCATCGGCGATGGCCAACAGTCGTTGGTCCAGCGGGGTGCCCGGAGGGGTACCCACCACCGATACATCAATCAGCGTGGCGCGACGGTTGGGCTCGACGTCGACCACGGCCAGACCGCAACGGGTCAGTCCGGGGTCGACGCCAACCACTCTTAAGGGCATGGAAGAGGACTAGTCCTGTTCGAGTTCTGCCATGACCTCGGCACTGATGTCGGCGTTCGAGTAGACGTTCTGGACGTCGTCCAGTTCCTCGAGCGCGTCGGCCAGCTTCAGGAACTTGCGGGCCGAGTCGGCATCCAGTTCCACCTGCATCGAGGGAACGAATTCGATTTCGTCGCTCTCGTAGGCGATGCCGGCTTCCTCAAGTGCCGCAACAATGGCGCGCAGGTCGGTGGGTTCGGAGTGGATCTCGAAGGATTCCCCGGCTTCCTTGACCTCGTCGGCACCCGCGTCGAGCACTGCCATCAGCACGTCGTCTTCGGTCAGGCCGTTCTTCGGCAGGCCCACGACGCCCTTTCGGGTGAACATGTAGGCCACGGATCCGGGATCGGCGATTGATCCACCGTTGCGGGTGATTCCCAGGCGGACCTCGGAGGCGGCGCGGTTCTTGTTGTCGGTCAGGCACTCAATGAGCAACGCCGAACCCTGCGGGCCGCGGGCCTCGTAGATGATCTCGGTGTAGTCAATGACCTCACCGGTCAGGCCGGCGCCGCGCTTGATGGCGCGATCGATGTTGTCGCTGGGGACCGAGGTCTTCTTGGCCTTGGATACCGCAAGTTCAAGGCCCGGGTTTCCGGCCATGTCGGCGCCGCCCGCGCGGGCGGCGACCTCGATGTTCTTGATCAGCTTGGCGAAGGACTTGGCACGCCTGCTGTCGAGGATAGCCTTCTTGTGTTTGGTGGTAGCCCATTTGGAGTGGCCGGACATGCTTACGCGTCTCCTCTGATCATTTGGATAAAGAGTTCGTGGATCCGACGCTCTCCGCCCACCTCTGGGTGGAAGGAGGTCGCCAGCAAATTTCCCGAACGTACTGCAACAATTCTATCCACCCGAAGCCCATCCGCGCCCAAGGGCGTGTTTTCGGCGGGGACCTTGGCCAGTACCTGCACCGATTCGCCCACGCTTTCGACCCACGGTGCGCGGATGAATGCCGCCCGCACCGGTGCTGTCACCCGGTTCGGGTCCTGGCTTGGAAGTGATTCGAGCCCGCGGATCGCCAGGTCCACCTCGAAGGAGTCGACCTGGCGCCCGAAGGCGTTGCGCTTGACCACCATATCGATTCCCCCGAAACTTTGCTGGGGTTCGCCCTTGAGGTTGCTTGTCGGGTCGGCGATGGTGTCGGCCAGCATGATCATTCCGGCACACGACCCGTAGACCGGGAACCCGTCGGCGATCCTGGCCTTGAGCACCTCGGCCACGCCGTACATGCGCGAGAGCTTGTCGATCACCGTTGATTCGCCGCCGGGAATGACCAACCCGTCAAGGTCTGCCAGCTCGCGCGGGGACTTCACCGGCAACGCCAGCGCGCCCAGTGAATCAAGTGCGGCCAGGTGTTCGCGTACATCCCCTTGCAGGGCAAGAACCCCAATACGTGGCGCCATCGTGGATCACTTTCTGGTTCGTGGAAATCAATGGTGGGTGGCCGGCGCACCGCGATGGAGCACGTGGACAGCTCAGCGTAAACCCGGGCGGCCTTCCGGCAATATTTTGATGACGCTCTCGGGCGCGTCGGACGGCTACGGCTGTGGCAACGACCACATTTTCGCGCCATCGGTGCGTGCGTTCATGGAGTTCACGGTGTCGGTGGTGCGCTTGAGCGAGGCGCTGTCCTGGCGCTTGGTGGTGCAGGGTTCCCCGTCGGCGGCGGGCAGCGCGCACCACCGCAGCGGGTCCTGCTTCATGATGTGCGGTGCCCACGCCAGCTTCCCGGGACTCCAGCTTTTCCCGGTGCGCACGAATTGCATTTTCACCGTGAGGCCCTCTTGGTTCAGCACCGTCCTGGTTGCGTGCTTGGCCACCGAATTCCCCAGTCCGTAGACGATCCAGGTGCCCTGGTGCTTCTCGATCGGCAGTACCGAGTGGGTGTGGTGGGAGTAGATGAAATCGAATTCTCCGCTCTCGGCCAGCGAGCGATTCAGCGTGATTTGGGATGCGGTGGGCTCGCTGCTGTATTCGGCCCCGTCGTGGAGCGCCGCCATGACGATGTCGGCGCCGGCCGCACGTGCGGCCTTTGCCCGGGAGAGCAGCGAGGCCTTGGCGATGTCGTCCACCCGCCACGGAGCATCCTCCGCGACCCCGTTGAGCGAGAAGGTGCCGGCAATGACGGCGACCCTTGCGGTACCGACCTCAACCATCAACGGCTTCGCGGCCTCGGCTGCGCTGCGGTACGAACCGGTGGAGACCAGCCCCGCCGCATCGAGCGCATCCAGGGTCCGTTTGACCCCTGGCACGCCGGCGTCCATGGAGTGGTTGCTGGCGGTGGTGCAGCCGTCGTAGCCAACGTCCTTCAGTGCGGGGATGACCGATGGCGGAACGCTGAACATGGGGTACCCCTTGAACGGCCCGCCCGGGGCCGCGACCGGGGTTTCCAGGTTGCACAGCGCCAGGTCGCTGTCCGCCAGGTACGGTTCGATACCCTCCAGCAGCGGCCCGAAGTCCATGGCACCCTTCCCATCCTCCTCCGCCTGGTCCCACAAGGCCGGGTGCAGCAGGATGTCGCCGGCCACGGCCACCCCGATGCACTCATCCCCCGGGCAATCAGGGTCCTTCGGGGACGCCGACGCGGCATTGGGCGGGGTCCCCGGCGCGCTCGCAGCTGCGGTTGGCGCAGGCTGTCCGGTGGGAGCGGAGAGGCTTGAAGCCGTCGCCGCGGTGCTTCCGGAGGGCCCCGGCGAAGGCGGCGCCGGGGCGCAGGCACCCAACGCGGAGACGAGCAGCAACGCCGCGCACAGGGCTGCGCGTCTTCGGACAACGGTGCCGCGCACGAATCGATGAGACATAGCCAAAAGCCTAACCCTGCGCCGGGTCTTGCGGCGCGGGAAACGGACAGCACCGCGGGCTTATGACAGGGTTAACAGCATGCATAATCCGTTGCTTGAGCGAAGCACCTTGCCGTTTGAATTCCCAGATTATTCAGCCCTGGAAGCTCCCCACTACCTGGACGCGGTCCGGCACGGCGTGGACGGTCAGCTGGAGGAACTCCGGGCCATTGCACAAAACCCCGAGGCACCAACCTTCGAGAACACCTTCGTGGCCATGGAACGCAGCGGCGCGCTGCTGCGCCGGGCCCTGATGGCGTACTGGACGGTGTTCTCGGCACACGGCACCGATGAGTTGCGCGAGATCGACCCCCAGCTTCAGGCGCTGGTCTCGGCGCACGAAGATGCCATCCACCTGGACGAGGAACTTTTCGCCCGGTTGGTCTCCCTGGATGCCGCCGGGCTGGTGGGCGAGGATGCCCGGCTGGTCTCCGAGACCCTGCGCACCTTCCGTGCCGCCGGCGCCGAACTTGATGCCGAAAGCAAGGCACGACTGCGTGCCCTCAACAGCGAGGTCACCGACCTATCCAGCGAATACTCGCGCAGGCTGCTGGCCGCCATGAACGAGGCAGCTTTGCACTTCGCCGATGCCGCGGAACTGGCGGGGCTCAGCGACGGGGAACTTGCCTCAGCGGCCGATGCAGCCCGGGCCGCCGGCCACGCTGACGGCTACCTACTGACCCTGGTGCTGCCCACCTCCCAGCCGTTGCTGGAGCGGCTGGAGCGTTCCGGTTCCCGCCGCCGCCTTTTTGAGGCGTCGCTGAACCGCGGGCTGGAGGGCGAGAACCAGACCTTGGAGCTGGCGTCCCGGATGGCGTCGTTGCGTTCGACCCGGGCCCGGCTGCTGGGCCACGACACCCATGCGGACGTCGTGCTGCAGGAGGCCACCGCCCCGGGCCTGGACGCGGTGCGCGCACGTCTTGCCGAACTCATTGCCCCGGCAGTGGCAAATGCCCGCGCCGAGGCCGAGGAGCTGGAAAAGATCTCCGGCTCCCCCATCATGCCCTGGGACTGGGCCTTCTACTCGGCCGCCGTGGCGCGCGAACGCCACGCGCTGGACACCGTGGCGCTGCGCGAATACTTCGAGCTCGATGCGGTGATCGAGCGCGGCGTGTTCGCCGCCGCCACCCGGCTGTACGGGCTGAGCTTCACCGAGCGCTTCGACTTGCCGACCTACCACCCTGACGTGCGCACCTGGGAGGTCTTCAACGAGGACGGGTCGACCCTCGGCTTGTTCCTGGGCGACTACTTTGCCCGATCCACCAAGGCCGGCGGCGCGTGGATGAACTCCATCCGCGAATCCGCGTCACTGCTGGGCGAGCTTCCGGTGGTCACCAACACCCTGAACATTCCCAAGCCGGCGGCGGGCGAGCCTGCCCTGGTGAGCCTGGACGAGGTCAACACGCTTTTCCACGAGTTCGGGCACGCGCTGCACGGGCTCTTTTCCAATGGCGTCTACCCCTCGCTGGCCGGTACCAGCGTCCCGCGGGACTTCGTCGAATACCCCTCGCAGGTCAACGAGATGTGGGCCCTGCACGCCGAGGTGCTGCCAGGCTATGCCGCGCACACCCGCACCGGGGACCCGCTGCCCGACGGCACGGTCGAGGCGCTGGAGGCCGCTGCCCTGTGGGGCGAGGGCTTTGCCACCACCGAGTACCTCTCCGCCGCCGTCCTGGATCTGGCCTGGCACTCGCTCACGGACGGCGAACTCGTCGAAGATCCGCTCGCATTCGAGCAGCGGGCGCTCACCGAGGCCGGGCTGATCCCGGACTTGGTCCCTTCGCGCTACCGCACCGGGTACTTCAAGCACATTTTCGACGGCGGATACTCGGCCGGGTACTACTCCTACATCTGGTCCGAGGTGCTCGACGCCGACACGGTTGAATGGTTCACCGAGAACGGCGGGCCGAAGCGGGAGAACGGGGAAAGGTTCCGCACGGAGCTGCTCTCGCGCGGCAACACGCGGGACCCGCTGGAATCCTATGAGATCTTCCGCGGCCGCCCGGCACTGATCGAACCGTTGCTGCTTCGCCGCGGCCTGGCAAAGGAAATCAAAGCGTGACAACCATTAGTTTTGCCCAGGAGGCGCTCTCCCACTGGCACCAGGCGGTAGCCATTGCCACGGGCGGCAAGCTGTTCACCACCCACGGATGTTCGTGGGCCTGGCAGCCGGCCCGAGCGCGGCTGGTTTTGCTGTTCCCAGCCCACGCGCAGGAAGCCGGACTGCGCCCGGGCCTGGCCGAGGGAACCCGCCTCGGTGCACGCCGGGTGGATGCCTGGGTCAATTCCGGTGCACCCTCGGGCCCGCTGGAGGCAGCCGGCTTCTCCGATGCCGCACAGATTTCCTGGCATGCCGGGGAACTGGTGGGACCCGAGGAGCCCTGGGACGGGCGCGTGCGCCTGGGAACGGACATCCCCGAGGCCGTCGGTCCCGATGCGAAGGAACTCCAGGTCGCCAACCTGTGGCGCGATCCGGCCACCGCGGGCCTCAGCGCCGGACACCCGGCGTTGCGCCGCGTCGAGCAAGCCACCGCACGCACCCTCGAGGGCGATCTGGTGGGCCGCGCCTTTGCCCAGCAGGCATTCGGCGGCCAGTTGGCCATCCACGGACTGGCTGTCTCGCCTGCGCATCGCCGGCTTGGCATTGGATCGGCCCTGCTCAATGGGCTGGCCCGCGGCATGGTCAACCCGCTGGGGCTGGACGAGGAATCAAGCATCGAACTCATAGCCGCCGCTTCCCCGCGCTCGGCACCGTTCTTTGAGGCCAACGGCATGCGCCTGCTCGGCCGCGGACGGCACCTCGTGCTGCGCTGACATCCAGCCTCGACAAGTGGTACACGAAGAACGGCTCCGGGCGCAACACATGGGCCCGAAGTTCGTTCTTCGTGTACCGCTGCGGCGGGGCTCAGAGACGTCTGCTCGGTGACAAGGCCAATGCGCCGATGGGCTGCCGCAAGATGGCCTTTGATCCGGAAGAAACCGGGGTCTGGGAGCGGGCGTCGCCTTCACAGGTGTTTAAGCTTTGCAAGGTGCAATCCCGCGTTCGTTTCTCGAGGAGCCCCCTCGCTTCCGGCTCATCACTGACACCACCTTCGCCTGCCCGCGCTTGAGAGGAATCCGCGAAATTCTCGGCGGCCGGAATATGGAGCAGGAGTTCATCCACCCGTACTTCGTGGGCCAACCGAAAAGTCGATCGACCGCACTGCACCTGGACCAACGAATGTATCTTTGCGTGCTCCCGCACATCGAACCCAGACGGCACAGCTGTCCCAGTCAACCTGGCTTGACCACCACAACACCCCAGACAGAACCTACCTCAGCATCGGCGGCGACGGGGCTGCCCGATTAATTGGACCACGTCGGCAACTGCGAAAAGGCCTCGAAGGAATCGCTCTCCTTCTTGCCGCAAGAAAGCGCCTTCACAACAAGGCCTGGGGCACTCGCGAGCAATTTTGCGAATAGCATTCGTATACCAAATGACCGGACCTTCCACCTCAGCATCCGCAATTGTGCCATGAACGGTTGGTCCCAATAAATATCGAGTCTTGAAGAACCGAGAACCCTTCCGTCGCGGCCGAACCGAAGCTGCCACCTATCCGTTCAAGCGTTAAGAAACAAAAAACACCGGACCCGAATTTCCGAATTTACGTTCCTCAGAGATTCCGTCATGCGGCCACCAGGAAAATGATCGATACCTGTCTAGTTTCAAAGCAGGAAACTTTTCAAAGCCCGTCTTGACAATATCCAAGTCGCCTTGAAAAATCAGCTGTCGCCCGCCTTCAAGCTCAATCCTCAGACCATTTGCCGTATCTTCAGCAAGCGTTAGTGAAAAGAGCGAATCGAAAGGTCGCCCGTACCAACCGTCCGGCAGGACCAAACTGGCTCTTCTATGCTTCGAAAAGTAGCCCTCAACCTTTTTGGCTGGTGATCTTAAAATCATCGTACGCACCGAGTCGTCAGGAACTGTACCGTCAATGTACAGATGGTCATCCCCTCTCTGCAGGGTGTTCTCGTCGTCTCATTTCTTGGTTATCGCCCGGATTCATGGTGCACGATGCACACCTCGCTACAGCTCCCGAAATGACCACACCGAAACGCTCCATCCAATTGATCCGGCAATTGACATTGCCGCCTTGGAAATCTTCCCGACTTGAAACTCATAACGGCTATCAAGCTCGAGATTCTCTGCCACGGATTTCCAATTTTCGAATGTCACTCCGTCCGAGAATCTAAGTTGGCCACACTCTTGTGTGTTGATTAGGATGGAAGTTCCTGTGCGAGGACCGACCTCTTCTTCGACACTGGAAACGGTGCACACTATAGAGTCCAGATTATTCCGGTCATACGCGAATAATGCCGGCAATCCCACTATAATTAATAGTCCAAGAAGTACGATTATTCCCAAAATCGAGAAGAACGTTATCTTGCTCTTCACACTTGGTCGCTCACCGCGTCTGGAAGGGTTGACCACTTTCCCTCATTTCGTAAAAACCATCTTGAAGTAAACCGGGCATCGACCTGATTCTGCGATACGCCATCAAGGAAGGGTCTTGGGGTGAGCCGAGTTACTTGGGTTCAAACCACCGAGGTCCGGACCCCCGAATCATTTCACCCCGCGAGATATCCCCCCTCGACGAGAATCCCTTCCGCAAAAACGAAATGATAATAAACACATACGCCTACCAATATGGTTCCAATAATATATGCAGCCACCCTTGCGCCCTTGCCCATATGATGCGCGTCCGGTTTCTTCCCAGTTCGCCACAGAAGGATGAGAGCGATCGGGAACAGAACCAGCGTGATAGGCATTGGAACCCCACCCCCACCACGGTTGTATTTCCCGTCGTAAGGGACTGAAGTATCCAGTGGAACGCTAATAAAGACAAAAACTGCCACTGCCATGCAAACCGTAAAAGCGGCAACGCAAATCGTCCTCATATATTTCGTGACTTTCTTACCGAGAATCAAGTCCTGCTCAGTAAGAACGTCTTCCGAAGCCTCATTTTTCTGCCCAGAATCTTCGCTCTTGCTCACCACGGCTCTACTCCTGTCCATCTCTCAATAACTTCTCCACCCACGAATTTCGCGCTTTCAACAATAGCGCCCGCGTGGGCCCCACCGTACGCAGCAAACGAGTGCGTCATCCAACTCGGGTTCGAGCCCAAATTCGAGCCCAAATCGGAAGCACCCGGGAACCGTGAAAGAAGGAGTCCACCAGCAATGTCGTACCCTTTTTCCATCCCGTCGTAATCTTCCCCCGTAATGGCATGCTCGAGGTACCCGCCGGCCCAGCTTCCCCCTCCGCCCGTAACGTATTGGGCAGCGCGCAGGATTCGACCTGTTGCGCGAGGGAAGAGATACCCGCCTTGGCCACCGACCGCACCGCCTAGGAACCCGCCCGCAGCGGCTCCCAAACCGCCCCGCGTCGACCAATCCTTTCGAGGTGTGTGTCCCGTAGTACATTCCCGTGTTGACCGCGCCTCCGCCGATGCCGTTGGAGACCGCAGACCTGACCATCTGCCGTCCCGGCAACCTCGCGACGTAGCCCCCAACACTCGAACCGACACGCGAGACACCCGAAGCCACCGCAGAACCAGCCCGCGAGGAAACCGCCGAGACGGCCGCACCCGCCCGGCTTGCCCCCGAAACCGCTGCGGAGCCGATGCGGCCCGCAGCCGGCAGCAACCGCGAGGTCACCGCGGTCCCGGCACGTCCGACTCCGGAAGCGACAAGGCCATCCACCCGTCCGGCCAAAGGGCCGGCAACCAGCCCGACAGCTCCCGTCAGGGCCACCTGCCCCCAGTTCACATCGCCGGTCGTGGCCTTCTGAATGATCGTGTCCGCACCGGCACCGATCAGCATCATCCCCACCGGCCCCCCAACACCGGTGGCCATGAGCGCGCCGCCGGCAACCACCATCGCACCCCCGGCGACATACTCCCAGTTGCCCTTCCACCAATCCCCCACCGCGGAAACCACACTGCCGCCGACCGATCCGTCGTAGGCCTTCAACTCAGCGTCGGTCAGCGGACGCTGCCCCGTCGGATCCGTCGCATTCAGCGGATTATTGCCCGCATAGGCATACGGGTTGCCATCCCACCCCGCACCCAGGACCGGCGCCAAGGGATCAGTCGACAGAAAACCGCGAACGGACGGGTCATACGCACGCACCCCCTGGCACCAGGCCGCGCTCCGAGGTTCCTCGCACAATAACGAACGTGCGCCCGGCGGATCAGTAACGGGACCGTGCCGGGGGTCGATGGGTCATCAACCCCGTCCTTGCCCGTAGGGATCGGCGGGCGGCTGCCAAAACGGCAGATCCGTCTGTCTCTGATGGCCACCGCCGGAATCATCCACGGGGTCAGGGTCGACCACGGGGCTTACCCTGGTTGCCCTCGCTCAGGGCACCAGGCGATACTCCTGTGCAGACAGGCCTTGGTCGAAGCTTCCCTCCATAATGACCCGGGAGAACCATCCAATGTCGAACTCATACTCATCACCGGCCGTGAAGGAAGCCGCAACCTCCTCCTGGTTATCGAAGTTGACGCCGCGGTCGACGTAGATATCCCCGCAATTCGACGTGTTGACCAACACCCCTGCCCTCGACACCGAACCCCTCGAGCCCCGAGCTCGTCCGCGGCTCCGCAGACACCACCTCGCACTGAATTGCCTCGACCCCAATTGAGTTCCACAGAGGGATTAACAGAACGCCGGCAGCGCCAAAAATCGTGAAAATTGCAGCGATTTTCCAGAACCACTTGGATCGTTGCCCGCCCGCCTTTTGAGCCGGCCTCTCGCTAGTCATCAATATCCCTCTACAACTCGTTTCACCAACCGCTAGAATGACGGCCAGTCGCTGGCCCGCTGCCTCCCATGACAAATCCCTGGACTCCACCGTTCCAGAGATCCTCGCGTTCCGGGACACCAGGATGCAACTCGGTATTCACCCGACCAACAGCAATGCCTCCAACTCGGTCTGCCCCTTGCTCGGTCAGGAATCGCGTGTCAGCACGAGTGCTGGGCGCTACATCGCGAGGTTGCCGGGACGACAGATGGGCAGGTCTGCGGTCTCCAACGGAATCGGCGGAGACACTGTCAACACGGGAATGCACTACGGCACCACCCCTCGCAAGGACTGGTCGACGCGGGACGCCTTGGGAGCGCTAGCGGGCGGGATTCTCGTCGGTTCGGCGGATCCTCACAGCAACCGGCGACATCGATCCCACTGCCCCGGGCTTCCTGACGACCCCCTGGCCGCGGCGCCCATGGGCCACGAGATGGCGCGGTCGCCGAGCCATGCCGAAACCTGACCGAGACCCAGACCCGCTACGCCGGCACCGGCCGGGTCCTGCGCCACACCATCCGGGAACGGCCGTGCGTCGACACGAATCACTTCGACCCCGCCACCCAAGTCCAGACCCTGGGCCGACTGACGATCACCCTGGATCCGATGACGACGAAGCGTGAATCTCCTGCTTTCGAGGAACCATGCCTGAGCCTCACCGTGACCCACACCCGATACCCGGGCATCGACCTGATCCTGCGACACGCCATCAAGGAAGGGTCTTGGGGTGAGCCGAGTTACTTCGGTTCAGACCACCGATGCCCGGACCCCAGAATCACTTCACCCCGCAAGGTATCCCCCTTCAACGAGAATCCCCTCCGCAAAAACGAATTGAAAATAGACGCTTACTGCCATCAAGGCCGGCCCAAGGATATACAAGCCAATTCTTGATCCTTTACGCATATGATGAGCGTCAGGTTTCTTGCCTGTTCGCCAAAAAATAACAATGAATATCGGAGACATAACCAACGCAATCGGCATGGGAATTCCACTTCCACTGCGATCATATTTTCCATCGTAAGGCATTCTGGTGTCCAATGGAACGTTCATAAAAACGAAAATTGCAACTAATATGCTTACGACAAAAGAAATGATACAAATAATGTCTACAAATTTCGAGGCCTTCCTTCCAAGTAGTAGATCCTGCTCAGTGAACTCAGTATCCGGATCCGGATCCCGCTTATCCGCACCCGCACCATCATTTTTTGCTACCACGGCTCTACTCCTGTCCGTCTCTCAATAACTTCTCCACCGACAAATTTCGCGCCTTCAACAATAGCGCCCGCGTGGGCTCCACCGTACGCAGCAAAGGAGTGCCTCATCCAATTCGGGTTCGAGCCCAAATTCGGGCCCAAATCGGAAGCGCCCGGGAACCGTGAAAGAAGGTCACACCGGCATCCGAGGTAGCAAGAACGGTCACACCGGACATCCTCGCAGCAGCAGCGTTTCGCACCAAGAATCAAAGTACTCGGCTCGAGTTCGCCGTCGTACTTCAGTGGTGCGATGAGGTAGGCAGGAAGGCCTGTGAACGGTGCATGGGGTGAAATCCTTACTTAAAAGCGAAAGTGGCCGGGCCCGCCGAGACAAAGGTCTCGACAGGCCCGACCACCGGCAAAACCGGATCTACCAACAGGTGAGCGTCAGGTGTTACCAGCCGCGCTCGGCCAGGCGGTGCGGCGCCGGGATGTCTGAGACGTTGATGCCGACCATGGCCTCGCCCAGGCCGCGGGAGATCTTCGCCAACTCGTCCGGGTCGTTGTAGAAGGTGGTGGCCTTGACCACGGCGGCTGCACGCTGTGCCGGGTTGCCGGACTTGAAGATGCCCGAGCCCACGAAGACGCCGTCGGCGCCCAGCTGCATCATCATCGCTGCGTCGGCCGGGGTGGCGATGCCGCCGGCGGTGAAGAGCACGACCGGGAGCTTGCCGGTGGCCGCGATTTCCTTGACCAGCTCGTACGGGGCCTGCAGTTCCTTGGCGGCCACGTACAGCTCGTCCTTGGGCAGGGCCGCCAGCTTGGCGATCTCGGCGCGGATCTTGCGCATGTGCCCGGTGGCGTTG
The DNA here is from genome assembly GCF_039535115.1 of Paeniglutamicibacter sulfureus. NCBI lineage: Bacteria > Bacillati > Actinomycetota > Actinomycetes > Micrococcales > Micrococcaceae > Paeniglutamicibacter > Paeniglutamicibacter sulfureus. The sequence continues at coordinate 499,695 of NZ_BAAAWO010000001.1, read as the reverse complement.
GAGACGTCGCCGGTGCCGGCCTCGCCCTTGGAGCGGATCATGGCAGCACCTTCGTTGATGCGGCGCAGTGCCTCACCGAGGTTGGTGGCGCCGCAGACGAAGGGGACCTTGAACGGCCACTTGTCGATGTGGTGCTCGTAGTCGGCCGGGGAAAGGACCTCGGACTCGTCGATGTAGTCGACACCCAGGGACTGAAGGATCTGGGCCTCGACGAAGTGGCCGATGCGGGCCTTGGCCATGACGGGGATCGACACGGCATCGATGATGCTGTCGATCATGTCCGGGTCGCTCATGCGAGAAACGCCGCCCTGGGCGCGGATGTCGGCCGGGACGCGCTCGAGCGCCATGACGGCGACGGCGCCTGCGTCTTCGGCGATGCGGGCCTGTTCGGCAGTGACAACATCCATGATGACGCCGCCCTTGAGCATTTCCGCCATGCCGCGCTTGACGCGGTCGCTACCTACGGTAGTTGCGGGGGTCGAGACGCCTTCGTTTTCAGACACCTTGGTTTCCTTTCAATAAGGTGAGCAGTATGCGAATCATCGTAGGACGGGGACGTAATAAAGACCTCGGTCATGTCGTCACAAATGAATATCAGTAGATAAGTCCCCTATATTTTTCGGACTGCCCGCCTACCAGCAAAACATCGTTTTCCGCTGGATCATAGGGTTTTGTCGGCGGCGCACAGGAATCCCGCCGAGCGCAAGACCAAGTCCACTTAGGGGCGCCCGGGACTTAACTGAATGGACCGCCGCGCACACGCACGGCAGTCCATTCATGGATTTCTATTCGTCTTTAGTCGATCTCAAGCCAACCGGCGGCCAGGTCCTCACGGATGTCGCTCAAGGTGGCGGGGATCGCCTTGGTCTGGGCGATGATCGGGAAGAAGTTCCCGTCCCCCGCCCAGCGCGGCACGACATGCTGGTGCAGGTGTGCGGCGATGCCGGCTCCTCCGGTGACTCCCTGGTTCATGCCCAGGTTGAATCCAGTGGGACGGGAGACGTGGCGCAGCACCCGCATGGACTTTTGCGCCAGGGCCGCCATCTCCGCGGTTTCCTCCTCGGTGATGTCCGTGTAGTCCGGAACGTGCCGGTACGGGCAGATGAGCAGGTGCCCCGGGTTGTAGGGGAAGAGGTTCAGGATCACATACGCGGTCTTCCCGCGGTGCAGGATCAGCGCATCCTCGTCGCTGCGGGTCGGCCCAACACAGAACGGGCAGGCCTCCTCGCCCTTGTCCCGGTTTTGGCCGGCCTTGATATAGGCCATCCGGTAGGGAGTCCACAGGCGCTGGAAGGAATCGGGCACCCCGGCGATCTCGAAATCGTCGGTGATGGCCGCGTCCTGTTCCTCCTGCGAAATACCGCGCGGTGCTTCGATGGCGTGTTCGCGTGTGGACTCCCCCATGGGTTCTAGGCTTCCCGGTTCTTCACCGCGGCGACAATGCGTGCCACCGCTTCGTCCACCGGCACGCCGTTGTCAGTGCTGCCGTCGCGGAAGCGGAAGGACACCGCACCTGCCTCCGCGTCCTCGCCGCCGGCAATGAGCACGAACGGGATCTTGTCCTTGGACGCGGTGCGGATCTTCTTCGGGAAACGATCCGAGGAGATGTCGGCCTCGGCCCGGATGCCCGCGGCCTTGAGCTTGTCGATCACATCGAACATGTACTCGTTGAAGGCCTCGGCCACGGGGATGCCCACGACTTGAACCGGGGAGAGCCAGGCCGGGAAGGCGCCGGCATAGTGCTCGGTGAGCACGCCCATGAAGCGTTCGACCGAGCCGAAGAGCGCACGGTGGATCATCACCGGGCGCTGGCGGGTGCCGTCGGCGGCCTGGTATTCGAGCTCGAAGCGCTCGGGCAGGTTGAAGTCCAGCTGGATGGTGGACATCTGCCAGGTGCGGCCAAGCGCGTCCTTGGCCTGGACGGAGATCTTCGGACCGTAGAACGCCGCTCCTCCCGGATCCGGGACCAATTCCAAGCCGGAGGCCTCGGCGACCTCGGCGAGGGTGCGGGTGGCTTCGTCCCAGATGGCGTCGTCGCCGACGAACTTTTCCGGGTTCTTGGTGGAGAGCTCCAGGTAGAAGTCGTCCAGCCCGTAGTCCTTGAGCAGCCCCAGCACGAAGTTCAGCGTTTCGGTCAGCTCATCCTTCATCTGCTCCTTGGTGCAGTAGATGTGCGCGTCGTCCTGGGTCATGCCGCGCACGCGGGTCAGCCCGTGGACCACGCCGGACTTCTCATAGCGGTAGACCGAACCGAATTCGAACAGGCGCAGCGGCAGTTCGCGGTAGGAGCGTCCGCGGGAGCGGAAGATCAGGTTGTGCATCGGGCAGTTCATCGGCTTGAGGTAGTAGTCCTGGCCGGGCTTGCGCACCGTGCCGTCTTCATTGAGCTCGGCGTCCACGTGCATCGGGGGGAACATGCCGTCGCGGTACCAGTCCAGGTGCCCGGAGACCTCGTAGAGGTGGCCCTTGGTGATGTGCGGGGTGTAGACGAACTCGTAGCCGGCCTCGACGTGGCGTGCACGGGAGTAGTCTTCCATTTCCTTGCGGATGATGCCGCCGCGCGGGTGGAACACCGGCAGGCCCGAACCCAGCTCGTCCGGGAAGGAGAAGAGGTCCAGCTCGACGCCGAGCTTGCGGTGGTCGCGGCGCTCGGCCTCGGCGATGCGCTCCTGGTAGGCCTTCAGGGCATCCTTGGTCGGCCAGGCCGTGCCGTAGATGCGCTGCAGCTGCTGGTTGTCCTGGTTGCCCAGCCAGTAGGCGGCCGAGGTGCGGGTCAGCGCGAAGGCGTTGGAGATCAGCTTGGTGTTGGGCAGGTGCGGGCCGCGGCACAAATCGCACCAAACCACGTCGCCGGATTTGCGGTCGACGTTGTCGTAGATGGTGATTTCGCCGGCACCGACCTCGACGTTGACGCCCTCGCCGGCGGAATCTGCCTCGTTGGCCTTGTTCAGCAGCTCGAGCTTGTACGGCTCGTTGGCCATGGCCTTGCGGGCCTCGTCCTCGGTGACGACGCGGCGGGCGAACTTCTGGTTCTGGTTCACGATCTTGAGCATCATCTTCTCGAGGGTCTTCAAATCCTCGGGGGTGAACGGCTCGGCGACGTCGAAGTCGAAGTAGAAGCCATCGGTGATGTACGGGCCGATGCCCAGCTTGGCGTCCGGGCGCAGCTGCTGCACGGCCTGGGCCATCACGTGCGCGGTGGAGTGGCGCAGGACCTCGAGCCCGGCGGGGGAATCGATGGTGACGCGTTCGACGGCGGTTCCGGCCTCCAGTGGGCGGGCCAAATCGCGCAGCACGCCATCGACGTGCATGACAACGACCTCGCGGTCGTCAAAGTACAGCTCGGCCCCGGTAGTGCCGGCATTCACCTCGCGTTGTTCCCCATCGACGGTCAGTGTGATTTGCTCAAGCACTACGGTTCCTCGTTTCGTGGTTCGGCTTCAGGGCTTGTGGCGTACGGTGGCCACAGCCAGCCAACCACCAGCTTAACCGACGCCCGCGCGTGCCAACCAATCGAAAACCGTGCATGTCATCGTGTCCTGGCAGGGCAGTGCGAGTCGCGGGCACGCTCCCGATGCACGGGCGGGACAAGGTTGGGGAGCCAACCTTGGTCAACACAGCCGCTATCCAATGGAGTCAGCCAAGGTTAGGGCCTGAACCCTGGCCAACCCTTGCTCGCGGTCGGAACGACCGCGCGGCTCCTGAATCCCAGCGAAACCGCCGCCAACTCGGGGATCCAGAAGCTCGTTGATGCGGGAGCCCTCAAATTCGGTGGGCGCGGGAAACGCGATCAAGCGTGGAGCCCCGCCGGCGTCACCGCGGAGGCAGAGGGCCTCGTGCAGCGCATCGGCGAATATCGCCAGGACCTGTTGATGCCCAATGTACGGGCCCATCTGTCCAAACGCGGGCTGCCGGGTTCCTGAGGCCGGCATTCAGCCCCTCTACTACTTGTCGACAAGCCGGGCTAGCATCTAGGCATGGAACCCAGGGTTAATCTCAGCAAGTCCGATCCTGCTGCGTATGCGGCGCTGCTCGCCATGAACAAGGCCGCCAGCGATTCCGCCGATGCCGCGGGAATCGATCCCAAGCTTCGCGAGCTGCTCAAGGTGCGGGCCTCGCAAATCAATGGCTGCACCTATTGCCTGCGCATGCATACCCGCGACGCCCTGAAACTCGGCGAGAGCACCGACCGCCTGGCCTTGGTCTCGGCGTGGGCCGACTCCGAATACTTCACGGCGGTGGAACGCGCGGCCTTGGCATTGTGCGAGTCCATCACCTTGGTCTCGGTGGACCACGTCCCGCATGGGGTGTACACCATGGCCAGGGCGGTGCTGTCCGACGAACAGATCTCCGCGGTCGCCTGGCTGAGCGCGGCGATCAACATGTTCAACCGGGTTGCGATCACGTCCCGCTACCCGGTCAAGCCCTAGGTGCGTCCCTGCGCCTGCAGGTAGGCGATGACCGCCAGGACCCTGCGGTGGTCCTGCGCGGCCACGGGCAGCTCGAGCTTGGCCAGGATGTTGCCCACATGTGTCTCCACGGTGCGTTCGGTCAGCCACAGGCGCTGGGCAATGCCCAGGTTGGTGCGCCCCTCGGCCATCAGCGCCAGCACCTCGCGCTCGCGCAGGGTCAGGGATTCCACGGTGCGGTTCGTGCGTGCCGCGCCGATGAGTTCGAGAACCAGTTCCGGATCCAGGGCACTTCCACCCTCCCGCACCCGGCGCAGGGTGTCCAGGAATTCATTCACGTCCAGCACCCGGTCCTTGAGCAGGTAGGCAAAATATCCACCGGGGACCAACCGTGCAGTGTGTTTGGTTTCGATGCGCTGGGACAGCAGCACAATGCCAAGCCGGGGAAACTCGCCGCGCAGCACCACGGCGGCGCGCGCGCCGTCGTCGCTGAGATCCGGCGGCATGCGCACATCGCAGATCAAGACATCGGGTCCCAGGGCCCTTGTTTGCAACACTGCCGCCTCGGCATCGCCGACGGCCGCGAGCACCTCGTGCCCGGCATCCACCAGCAGGTTCGCAAGCCCCTGGCGAAAGAGCGCGGAGTCCTCGGCAATCACCAGCCGCATGGCAGCACCGCCTCGATGGTGGTGCCGCAACCGCTCTCGCTGCTGACAACCAATTTTCCGCCCAACGCGTTGACCCTGTCGTCCAGCCCGGCAAGTCCCCCACCCGGGGTGCTCCGGGCTCCGCCGCGGCCATCATCACTGACATACAGCCTGATGGCCTGCCCCTCCGACCCCAGTCGCACGGTGATGCGCTGCGCCGCGGCATGCTTGTTCGCATTGTGCACCGCCTCCGCGGCCACGAAGTAGGCCGTCGCGCCAACAACCTCCGGCACGTCGGCCAGGTGCCCGTCAATGTGCAGCGACACGGGGGTCGGGGACCTGCCGCTGAGTTGGCGAAGTGCGGTCTCGAGCCCCTCGTCCAGGGCGCTGGGCCTGATGCCGTGGGCAATTTGCCGCAATTCGGCTACCGCGGTGGCCAGTTCGGCGACCGCGGCGTCAAGCTGGGCGGCAAGTTCCTGGCCGTTGGCCGGCAGCCGCCGCTGCATCAGCCGAAGTCCCATGCCCAGGGCAACCAGCCGTTGCTGCGCGCCGTCGTGCAGGTCTCGCTCGAGGCGCTTGCGTTCGGCGAGCGAGGCCAAGAGCAGGCGCGTGCGGCTGGCATCAACTTCGGCCAGCGCCCCGGAAAGTTCAACCTGCTGCCGCCCCATCTCCAGCATCAGCGCCAGCGCCCTGGTGGCCTCGGCGTTGAACACCCGGCCGCGCCCCGGACCCGGAATGAGGATCCCGGAGACCTTCCCGGACAGGGCCACGGGTATCCCGGAGTCCGCCCCAAGCCGGGAACCGCTCGCATCGCAAAAACCGTCGCCGGACGAGAGGGCATAGCCGATCCGCAGCAGGGGGTCGGCGGTGGCGGCGCGCAGGATCCCCTCGAGGTCCGCAGGCCGTGCCGCATTGGTGAAGACCCGGTTTTCAAACGCCTTCAGGGTCTCGACGAGGCGCTCGTGCTCGGCGTAGACCAGGCGGCCGATCAGGCGTTGGATGCGTGGCCGCAGCGCCATCAGGACCACTGTCCCCGCGGCGGTGCCGGCCACGACCAGTGCCATGGCCGGCCGGGACCCAGTCCCGGGCCACCACATCAGCAGCACGGCCAAGGCCACGACGGCACCGAGCACCGCACCCACGCCCATCGCCGAGACCAGCACGCGCCCGGCGTCAAAGAGGTCCTCGTGCAGAATCGCCAGGCCGATGGCAGCGGGGATGAACAGGTACATGGCCGCCAGCCCGACCATCACGATGGATTCGTTGCGGTTCACCAGATACCCGGCCCAACACAGCAGCAGGGTTGCGGGAATGCCGGTCCCGGCCAGCGCCAGCCAGCGGATCTGGTTTCTTTCGGCGGGATCGGCCCGCCTGAATCGCCTGCCTAGGTCTACGACGCTGAGCACCAGGAGGGCCAGAAAGCCCGGCAACAGGGCGACGGCGGCAATGTCTGCACCGGGCACCGAACCCAGCCCCCGGTGCTGCTGAAATGGATCTCCATAGGGTGCGGGGCTCAAGGCTGCCAAGACCCCGAAGACCGCGGCGACTGCCGTAAGCCCGGCAGCCAGTCGCCGGGCGGACCGATCACCCAGGATTCCAGAGGGAAACACCAGGAGCATCAGCGCCCACGGCAGGTAGAGCAGCATCCAGGCACCCTGGGCCAAGGAGATCCACAGGCCGTTCACCGGGAGGGCACTGGATGCTTTCGCGGCCGCGAGATAGGTGTCGGTGCAGCCCACGGCGAGGATCACCAGCCCTGCGCAACCCAGGAGCGCGCCCACGCCCTGGCGCGGCAGGCGACGGGTGATGAGGTGCCCCAAGACGAGCGCGGGCAGGGACATGAAGATGCAGAGCCCCAGCCAACGTGCGGCGGGCGCATCCACGCCGGAAGTCAGCGCCCATGCCGCCAACGACAACGACACCGCCGCCAGCGGAAGCACTGCAATCGAAACCGCGCGGGCCCATGCCATGGGCACAGCATAAGCCCGGATCCATGGTTGGGCCCTCCGTGCCAGCACCGAGGTTTTTCAGGTGCCCTCCACGATTCGTGCTGCTCCGCATCCGCCCATGCTGGGGTTGTGGCTGACGAACCCATCGCCGCCCCCTATCAAGGAAGGCAAGACCATGACACGGATGAACGAGGTGCGCGCCGAGTCTTCGTCGCTGGCTGCGGCGCGGGACATGCGCACCTTTTGGCGGATCGCCGCCGCCCTGGTCATTACGCTCGGCCCGCTGGGAATCCTCGTGATCCGAGCCATCATGCCGTACTGGACCACCGATGCCCCGGCGTCGGTGGTGGCCCAGTCCCTGGCCCATGGGTCGACGTTGGACTTCATGGTGTGGTCCGGACTCTTCTTCGCCCCGGCATTGCTGTTTGGCGTTGTGGCGATCGCATATGTGGCCAGGCGGGGATCGCCTGCCTTGGCCACCATTGGCGGCGCGCTCACGTTTGTTGGATGGAGCATGGGTGCGACCACGGTCAACATGGACTATTTGGTCTCGCAATTGGGTGCCAGCGGTTTCGGCCAACCGAGCATTACCGCGATCGGTGTCGCACTCCAAGACAGCACTTTCGCGGCCGTGGGAGGAATCATCTGGCTCATTGGACACATCGGGGGCATGGTGCTGATTGGCATTGCGCTGGGGCGGGCCGGAATCATCAAATGGTGGGCGGCCATTGCCCTGATGGTCTCCCAACCGTTCCATTTCATTGCGGCAGTGGTGATTCCCAGCAGGCTGCTTGACGTGACGCTAGGCTGGGGCTTGACGACCGTGGCGAGTTTCATGGTGAGCCTGGCCGTCCTGCGCATGGGCAACGGCGAATGGGACCTGCCGCCCAGCAAGCGGGTTACCGGCCGACGCTAAGTTGGACGCGAAATTGACGGATCGCCCCGGTCTTCACCGTCCTGGTGAGGAATCGGGGCCTTCCTATTGCTGCGGCTCGTTCCTGCGAAACCGCAGTTCCCGCTCCGTCCCTCGAAGAACCCGCAACAAGGGCCTGACCGGCAATTTACTGCCGGTTGAGTGGCTATCCGTTCGGCCGCTGCGGCAGGTATTGCACCGCCCACTTGTTCCCGTCCGGATCGGCAAAGTGAACGAAATGCCCCCACGGCTGGATGTCGATGTCGCTGACATCCACGCCGTTGGCCTTGAGCTGGTCGTGGGCGACCTGGATGTCGCTGACCACCATCTGCAGGCTGGGTGCGGTCCCGGGCGCAGCATCGTTCAGTCCCTCGCCAATGGTGATCGAGCAGGCCGACCCCGGCGGGGTCAGCTGGACGAAGCGGATCGACTCGGTGGGCCGCTCGTCGTAGTCGGCATTGAACCCGACCTTGTTCACGTAAAAATCCTTGGCGCGGTCCACATCGGACACGGGGACAAACACAAGCTCCAGTTTCCAATCCATGCTGCACACGCTAACGCCGCCACGAAACCCGTGTAAAGAGGTTGCGGGATTCACCGAACCCGTGCGCGGCGAAGCACTCGATGGCGGCGTCGCGCAACCGGGCCCATTGGGTCAGATCCTCGCTGCCCGGTTGTATGGTCAGGCTGGCTGCGTTATGAATAGATGTGTAAAGTGTGAATAAATAGAATTCACACCATTTCACCGGCAGGAGATCCGATGTCAGGCTTGCAAAACCCGTTCCGGCCGACCTTCGGCAGGACTCCCCCGGAGCTGATTGACCGAAACGACACCTTGGAAGAGTTCGAATACGGTCTGCGCATCCGGTCCGGCGTCCTGGGTTTGCTGAGCATCATCACCGGGGCCCGCGGCGTGGGGAAGACCGTCATGCTCAACGAGGCGCAGGGGCTGGCGCAGGAGCAGGGCTGGGCCGTCATCTCCGAGACTTCCACCGCAGGCTTCCTGGCAAGGATCGCAGACTCCGCACTCCTCATCGATGAGGAATTGGGTGACGGCCCGCCACCCAGGAAAATTCTTGCGTTCTCGGCCGCCGGCTTCGGGGTCACCACGCAGCTTCCCCGGGAGCGCCAGGTCGAGTTCCGCAATCTCGGGGCGAAGCTCTTGCATCGCCTGGATGAAAATGGCACCGGGCTGTTGATCACGCTGGATGAAATCCAGGACGCCGACCGCAGTGAATTGCTGCAGCTGGCCGCCGTCATCCAGCACTGGGTGCGGGACGGGCTGCCCATCAGCTTCGTTTGCGCCGGCCTGCCGGCTGCGATCTCCGACATCCTCAACGAAGGCGTGGCGACCTTCCTTCGCAGGGCCGACAAGATCGACCTGCACTCCGTCGAGGTTAGGGATGTCAGGGATTCCTACGCGCGGCAATTCTCGGCGGCCGGGATCCGGTTTCCCGACGGGTTCCTGGAAGAGGCGGCCGAGGCGAGCTTCGGCTACCCGTTCCTCATCCAGCTGATCGGCTACTTCCTGTGGAAGGAAGCCGAACGGGGTGGGGGCGCGGTTGACCGGGAATCAGCGGACAAGGCAGTTGCCGCGGCCCTGAAGCGAAACATCCGCATGGTTGTCGGCCCGGCCATCTCCAAGGCCTCCGACCGGGACATGGACTATCTCCGGGCGATGTCCCGCGACAACGGCCCGTCCAGCACCGCCGCGGTGGCCCAGCGCATGAAGGCCTCGCTGCAATTGGCCGCCAACTACCGCGCCCGCCTCATTGAGGCCGGGCTGATCGAACCGGCCGGACGCGGCGAAGTCAGGTACTCGATTCCTGGATTGCGCGAACACCTGCGCAACGGGGAACGTCTCGGCTAACCAATAACCCCGGCGCAATCAGGCACCCAGATAGCCGCGGGTGTCCAGGTCCTCGGCGGCCATGCGTTGGGCCAACGACATCCCGGTGTGCTTCACGGCAGGCCCGGCGGCGGAGGACCCGAAGTCCTCGTTGCGCGCCCTGGCGGGGTCGGTCAGGTAGCCCGGAGCCGGCAGCGTGCCCTTTTCCGACAGGTCCCAGGCATCGAGCGCCTGCAGGCTGATGCCGCGGGGCCCGGTGCGGCGGGTGAGCCCGTGGATCAGCAGCAGCCGGGTGGAGAAGAGCAGCGGGCCGCAACGCCGCTGGGCCTCGTGGAAGAACGTTGCATCGACGCAGCCGGTGCCGTCGTCCACCGAGATGAACACGACCCGTCGCCCGCCGCGCATCGGCGGGGTCTGCGTGGCCACCCGCACCCCGGCCACCAGGACCTCGGTGCCGTTGCGCATGCCCAGCAGGTCCTGCGCGCGCGAGACGCCCAGGGAGTCCAGCAGCGGGGCGTGGGATTCCATCAGGTGCGCACTGACATCGATGGACATCAGGTCCAGCTCGGTGCGCACCACCTCGTCCAAGGGCGTGTGCGCCGCCCCGATCGCCATGTTGGAAAGCTCCACGTCCCCCAGCGGCAGGGCAAGCTGCCCGGGAATCGGCCGGTAGCGCTGCGGCAGGGCCTTTCCCGGTCCGGCACGCAGGTGCTCAACCAGGTCGGCACGGTTCCCGCGCCCGACATCGGCCTGCAGCGAATCGAAGGCGCCCAGCGCGGCAAAGTGGTTCAGCGAGGTGCGGGTGAGCCCGGAGCGGGCCCGCACGTCGGCGATCGAGTCGTAGGGCTGTCCGGCCGCCACCCGGGAAACCTCGCGTTCGGAGACCCCGCGGATCCCGCGCAGCGAGATCCTGATGCCGTACCGCCCCGGGGGCGCCGCCCCCACGGCCCGCGGCACCACCGGCAACTGCGCCGGAGGCAGCAGCCCGTCGAGCCTTTCCACCTTGTAGCCGGGCGCGGAGCGGTTGATGTCCAGCGGCAGGATTTCGATGCCCATGCGCCGGGCCTCGGCCACCAGCAGGCGCTTGGGGTACATGCCGGGGTCGTGTTCCCAGATGCCGGCCAGGAAGGCCTCGGGGTGGTGGGCCTTGAGCCAGGCCGAGTGGTAGGTGGGCACGGCGAAGGCCGCCCCGTGGGCCTTGCAGAACCCGAAGGACCCGAAGGCCGCCAGCGTGTGCCAGACCTCGTCGATGACTTCCAGGGAATAGCCGCGCCCCAGTGCCCGCGAGCGGAAGAGGGACTCCACCGCCGGCTCCGCCTTCGGGTTGCCCAGCAGCCTGCGGTAGACATCGGCCTTGGCCAGCCCGCAGCCTGTCATCACGTGGAAGATCCGCAGCACCTGTTCGTGGAAGACGGTGACACCGTGGGTCTCGGCGAGCGCGGGTGCCAAATCCGGGTGGGGGTATTTTTCGGGTGCGAATCCGTGGCGGTTTTCCAGGTAGGGCTTGACCATGTTGGATTTCATGGGTCCGGGGCGGAAGAGGGAGATGTCGATGATGAGGTCGTTGAATTCCCTGGGCGCGAGCTTGCCGATGAGTTCGCGCTGTCCGGGTGATTCGATCTGGAAGCAGCCCAGGGTGTGGGTGGAGCGGATGAGTTCGAAGGTGGGTTCGTCGTCCAGTGGGACCAGGGCGAGGTCGATGGCGCCGTTGGGCAGGATGTAGTCGGGGATTTCCCCGGGCTTGGCTCCCTGGTGTCCCCCCGCCTTGGCGACTGCCTGTGCGTCGGGGTGGAGGCGCTGGATCTCTTCGAGCGCGTAGGTGATGGCCGATTGCATGCGCACCCCCAGCACGTCGAGCTTGAGCATGCCCATGGGGTCCATGTCGTGCTTGTCGAATTGGCTCATGGGCAGCCCGATCCCGCTGGGTTCCACGGGGGTGCGTTCGAGCAGGTGCGCGTCGGAGAGGATGACGCCGCAGGGGTGCATGGAGATGTGGCGGGGCAGCCTGTCGAGGCGTTCGGTGAGGTCCACGAGCAGGTCGAGCTGTTTTTCGGTGCCGAGGCGGTCGGCGAAGGGGGCGAGTTCGGGTTTTTCCTCCAGGGCTTCGCGGAAGGACGAGGCGGAGAAGCGCCAGAGCTGCTTGGCGATCACGTCGATGTCTTCCTCCTCCATGCCAAGGGCCTGGCCGGCGTCGCGTACAGCCCCCCTGGCTCGGTATCCGTTTTGCATGCTCATGAGGCTGACGCGTCGGTGCCCGAAGCGGTCGAAGATCTTTTGGTAGATGTTGTGGCGTTGGGCGGATTCGACGTCGATGTCGATGTCGGGCAGGGTGGCGCGGTCGCGGGAGAGGAAGCGTTCGAAGAGCAGGTCGTGGGCCAGGGGGTTCACCTGGCTGATGCCGATGAGGTAGTTGACCAGTGAGGAGGCGCCGGACCCGCGGGCGGCGGAGCGTATCCCCATCCCCGTGATCATGGAGCTGACTTCCGCGACGGTGAGGAAGTAGGGGGCGAAGCCGAGGTCGGAGATGGTGGACAGTTCGGCCTGGAGTCGGTGGCGCAGCGCGGGGTCGTTGGCATCGGCGGGGAGCAGCCGGGTGATTCCGGCTTCCGCGCGGGCGGCGAGTTCGGCGTTGGGTTCGGCGGTGATGCCGATGATGTGTGCCTCGGGGACCACGGGGATTCCCCATCCGGTGTCCGGGACCGGGTCGATCCGTGCCCAGTCGGCGAGCGCGGCGGTGTTGCGCAGCAGGGTGGCAGCCAGGGTGGAGTCGGAGGCGTAGCGGGCGATCTCGGTGGCGAGGTGGTGCATGTGCCCGGCGGGCTTGAGCCAGCCCTGCCCGTTGGGTTGGATGTCGTTGAGGGTTTCCAGGGAGCTCAGCGCCCGCGCGGAGTCCAGGACGTCGGCGGTGGCCGCCCCGTCCGGGTCCGTGTAACGCACGGCGTTGGTGAGGATGGGGGCGATGTCAGCGGAGGCGGCGCAGCGCAGCATGCGGATGGCGTGTGCGGTGCTGAGCCTGTCCCCTGGGTTGTTCAGGTGGGTGGTGATCTCCACCCGCAGTGCCTCGGGTCCCAGCAGGGTGCGCCAGGTGTGCAGGGCGGTGCGTGCCTGGGAGTAGTGGCGGTGTCCGGTGGCCAGACCGATGTCGGAGCCCGGCCCCAGCAGGATGGTCAGCAGCGCCTCCCCCTGCGGGCCCAGTGCATGGGTGGCCAGTTCTTCGCGGGTGATGCCGATGTGTCCCTTGGGCGCAGCCGTGGCCGGGGCTTTTTGGTGTGCTGCGGTGACCAGGCGGCAGAGTGCCGCGTACCCGGCGCCGCTGTCATGCCCCCTGGCCAGGGCGACGATGCGCCCGGCCGTGCGCATGGGCAGGGGCTTGCCGTGGGCGGCACGTGGCGGTGCGGGTTCAAGGATGGCAAGGTCCACCCCGAGGATGGGGTCGATTCCGTGCTCGATGCAGGCCTTGAGGTGCTTGACGCTTCCGTAGAGTCCGTCGCGGTCGGTGATGGCCAGGGCATCCGCCCCGTCGGCGAGCGCCGCGGCGACAAGGTTCTCGGGCCAGGAAACCCCGTAGTGTGCGCTGAAGGCCGAGGCGACGTGCAGGTGGGTGAAGCCCATGCCAGTGTGCCCTCCTTGCCTATTCCCGCTCCTCCACCTTTGTTCCATGCGCCCCGATAGGGGCCTGGGTGTGTTTGGGCTTGGGGTCCGGGTGGGCACCGCGCCCGTTGGAGGGATGACACCATCATATTAGAACATGTGTTCGATTCAAGCCCCGGAACGACCCCACTGCGCAATCATTGTGGATAGGCAACCGGATCCCGCAACTGACCTGTGGCGGGATTCTTCCGGTGAGAATGCCCACCCCGGTCCCGGGGGCTAGATCCCTTCGGCGGCCCCGAGCCTGTCTAGGGCCACCAGATAGGCTTCGGAATAGCTGGGGAACTGCGGCACCGCGTCGCGCAGGACCTGCAGCGGGGTCTCGCCCCTGATGGCCATGGACGCCTGGTGGATCCATTCGCTGGCCTGCGGGGCAATGGCCCAGGCTCCGACCAAGACCCTCCGATGCCGATCCACCAGGATGCCAAGATCCCCGTGCGGGTCTTGTTCGTAGGTCCACGGCCGGGCGATCGCCTCGGGCAGGTTGACCTGGATGGACACCGCGTCAATCCCGCGCCCCTCGGCCTGTTCGCGGGTGAGGCCCACGGCGGCGATCTCCGGGGCGGCGAACACCACGCGCGGGATCCCGTCATAGCTCGCGTTTCGGTCCCTGCCCAGGATGCAGTCGGCGACAATGCGCCCCTGGTACTTGGCGACGTGGGTGAAGGGCATGATCCCGGTGACGTCCCCGATGGCCCAGAGCCCCTCTGCCGCCCAGCAATGCTCGTCCACCCGAACGTTGCCGCGGCCATCGAGGGTCGCCCCCGCCCTGGCCACATCCAGGCCCTCGGTGCGCGGGGTGCGCCCGGTGGCGAAGATGACGGCGTCGGCCACGACCTCTCCGCCTTCGCGCAACGCCAGGATGCTGCTTCCGCCATCTCCACGCCGCCCGACGGCCACGGAGCTGTTGGCCATGACCTTGACCCCGCGCTCGCGCAGGTACCCTTCGGCGAGCGCGGAGACCTCGGGCTCCTCGCGGCCCAGCAGCCGTGCGCTGCGATTCAGCACGGTGACCTCTACCCCGAATCCGGACAGGAAGAACGCCGTTTCCAGGGCCACTGCGCTTCCGCCCACGATGGCCACCGACTGGGGCAGCGTGTCGAGCGTATAGACCTCACGGTTGGTCCAGGCGGTGATGTCGCCGATCCCGGGGAAGTCGGGAACCGAGGGCGAGGTCCCGGTGGCGATGATGATGTGGTGCGCCAGGTATTGTTCCCCGTTGGCCACCACGTGCCCGGGACCCGAGATGAAGGCCTTCCCGCGCACCACCGTTGCCCCGCGCCGGGCGTACCCCTCGGCCTGGGCGCTGTCATCGAGGTGTCGAGCCATGTAGTCGCGGTAGTCCCTGGCCTTCTCCCAGTCCAGGGTGCTCGAGGAGGCACCCGCGGCGCCGTCGGCCTCGATGTTCACCTCAGGTCCACGCAGGATCGTCTTGGAGGGAATGCAGGCCCAGTAGGCGCATTCCCCGCCAATGAGTTCGGATTCGAAGACCACGATCTTCTTGCCGGCGGTCAGCAGGCGATCGGCAACGACCTCGCCTCCGGGGCCCATGCCGATGATTGCCGCATCGAATACTTCTTCCATCTGAGCACTCCCGTGGTTGGGTTCCTCGCGGCCGCCATCCAGGCGCCTGCTCCCTAGCCTTGCACCTCACCCCTCCAACAACCAGAGTCCACGGCCGCGAACCCGGTGACCGGCGCGGGGTCTTGTGGTCCGATCCTTCGCACTAGGCGCTCTCCCGGTAGGCCTCGGGCATGCGAATGATGCGCCAACGACCGGTCTCAACCTGCCGGGAAACCTCAAAGGTGCGCAGCGGCCCCACGCCGGCGAGCTTGACCTGCAATTGCCAGACCTCATAGTCCACGAGCCCCGGCCCGCGTCCGCGTTCGGCGCGCAATTCCTCGGTCCACCATTTGCGCCGCTCGAACCAGCGCACCGGCTCGGCCGCCAGCTTGTATTCCCGACCCTGCCAGCGCAGGCGAATCGGCACCCCCGCCGGCGTGCAGTCAACTTCGATCGACTGGGTAAAGATTCCCATTCGCTCGCCACCTTCCCCTCGCACAAACGTGCCCGTTGCCGCCACACCCCGAAGAGGTGGGCGGCGGCAGCGGGCCGCACCCATGCACTGAACCATTTTATTAGAAACTTTGTTCTATACAAGGGGAGACTAGAACGCATGTACGACGATTTGTTGTTTCGGGGCCCTATTGCCCGGGTCTCACGTGGGCCTATGCTGGTGAGCATGACTTCAAACACGCCTCCGGCCATCACTGCGCTCACCCTTGGCGTGCGCGACGTCCAGCGCTCACGCGACTTCTACGTCACAGGCCTGGGCTTCCGCGAAATCAACTACATCCCCGGCGAGATCCTGTTCGTCCAAGCGGGGTACGGGCTGATGCTCGCACTGTGGAACGTCGAATCCATGCCCGGCGAATACGGGGAAGTCGGCCACGGCCCGCTGGCTCCGCCGCTATCCGTGGGGCACAACAGCGCAAGCGTCGAGGAGGTCAACGAGCTCTACGCCAGGGCACTTGCCGCCGGCGCGACCTCGATCGGCGCACCGACCCTCCGGGAGTGGGGCGGCACCAGCGCCTGCGTGGCCGACCCCGACGGGTTCCGCTGGGACTTTGTGCACAACCCGTCCTTCGCCATCGACGACGACGGGACCGTCACCGGTGTCTAGCCGGCACCGATGCACCCCCCTCACCGCTGAAAATCCCGGCCGCCCGTGAGACTCTGCAACCTGCCGATCCGCCGCATCGCCGAAGACGGACTTTCCCCCGCGCCCCGCGACCAATGGCCCCACACCCTCCCGCCGGTGCGCCAGCTTCTAGACCAGGGTCTGGACTTCGGACCGGCCACCATATTCGTGGGCGAAAACGGCTCGGGAAAGTCAACCCTGGTGGAGGCCATCGCCCTCGGCTACGGACTCTCGCCCGAGGGCGGCTCCACCGGCGCACAGCACAGTACCCGGGTCACGGAATCGGGCCTGGAGCGGCACCTGCAACTGGTCAGGAACGCCGGCGCGAGCCGGCGCGGCTACTTCCTTCGCGCCGAAACCATGCACGGGCTTTACACCTATTTGGAAGACAATCCCTCCATGCGGCGCAAGGACCCGGAATTCCACACCATGAGCCACGGCGAGTCGTTCCTCGAGCTCATGGTGGACAGGTTTCGCGAGGGCGGCCTGTGGGTAATGGATGAGCCCGAGTCGGCACTCTCGTTCTCCGGATCCCTGGCCTTGGTGGGCATCCTGAAGGACCTGATCGCCGAGGGAAATTCCCAGGTCGTCATATCCACGCATTCGCCGCTGCTCGCGGCCCTGCCAGGAGCAGACATTTATGAAGTCGGCCCATGGGGATTGCGTGCCGGCGAATGGGAAAGCCTCGATCTGGTCGCCAACTGGCGATCCTTCATGAACATGCCGGGACGCTACCTGCGGCACTTATAGAAAAGGGGTGCAGGGCACTTGGCCCTGCACCCCGGAAAAGCAATCGGCGGCTACTGCTCGGAATCGCCCTCGGTCCGGTCCGGGTCGAAGTCGGCCGGCAACGCCCCGCCTTCACTCTTCCACTTGGAGAGCTGCTTCTCGCTCACCATCCGTTCGTCGGTGTTGGGTGTCAGGTTGTTCTCAAACTCTTCATTTTCAGCGTTCGGTGTGTCTGCACTCATGTGGCCCACGCTATCGCCTTTCGCCGGGTTTCCACAGCATCGGTTTCAGATAGGGCATGTCCCTGCGGACAAACGGGGGCAAGTCCTCAGTCCATCTTCGCCAATCGCGACTTGAAGATCAGGAAGATCCCATAGCATCCCAGCCCGACCCCGATGAAGGCGAGCACGTAGACCCCGAAGGGCTGGGCCCGCACCGACTTGAGCGCGCCATCCAACCCCGTGGACTCCTCCGGGTTCGCCTGCAACGTCGCCACGATGAACAGAAGCCCGAGCAGGAAAAGCGCAATGCCCTTCGCCACGTAGCCTGCAACGCCCACGACCTTGGTGACCCTGCGCAAGGTTCTTGAGGCGGGCAGATCCACCTGCTTGGTGAAGGACTGCATGAGGCCCCGGACGACAAACACGATTCCGGTGATGGCAATGCCGGCGCCCACGGCCATCAAGAGCAGCGGACCGCCGGGCATCTGCATGACTTGGGCCGAGGCGTCACTGGTGGATTCGCCACTGTCCTTGCGGTTGCCCAAGGCAAAGGAGGCAAAGCTCGCGGCCAAGGCAAGGAACACGACTCCCCGCCCGGCGGCAGCCAGCTTCTTGCCCATTCGTTTTTTTGCCGGCGCGTTCCGGTAGCCAAAGACCACACCGCTGGCTTCCCACAAACCCAATGCAAGGCACGCGGACGCCCCGATCCAGAGCAAGGCGTACCCTGCAGGCTGGGCGGCAAGCTGCGCAAGCGCCCCATCCTGGTCGGCTTCCCCGGATTCCCCGAAGGCCAACTGGATGGCGATGACCCCAATCAGCAGGTGCAAGATGCCACTGACCACGAAGCCGGCTCTCGCGACCGCTACAAAGGCCCGGGAATTCGAGGCCTGTTCGGTCGCGTCGACGGCACCCTGAATGTTTTTTTTGATGACTTTCCTCTTTCATGCGAAGCCGCCCAAGAAGCTTTCCGGTGATAACCACATCCTGCCACCCTTGCGGGCAACCGCATACGCATCTGCACCCTGTGCTTTTGCCGCCTGCGGACATATCGTGGAACTGTCCGCCGACGAAAGGTCAAGCCCATGAATCCCGAGGTTCCCGAACTTGACGGAGTGCACCACGTGAAGCTTCCGGTGACGGATCTGGAACGCAGCCGCGCTTGGTACGAGAGCCGTCTGGGGTACGAACAAGTCATGGAATTCCGCGACGGTGACAACGTCACCGGGCTGCTGATGAGTCATCCACGGGGAGGTCCGGCGCTTGGGCTGTGGCTCGACCCGGAGCGGGCGTCCACGGTGGCGGGTTTCGACTACTTTGCCTTCGGCGCGCCAAACCGCAAGGCACTGGAAGAACTCGCCGCCCGGCTGACCTCCCTGGGAGAACTGCATCCCGGCGTCCACCCCGGGACCATCGGCTGGGTGCTGTCCCACGTGAAGGATCCCGACGGGCACGAACTTCGCTTCCAGTGCGCGACGTAGAAAATCGTGGCTCTCCTGCCACCCATCATCGGCGGCAGGAGAGCCAGGACAAGGTGAGGACTACGCGGTGTTCTCGTGCAGGCAGAGGATGTTTCCGTCGGGGTCATTGAACCAGGCCGCCTTCTCCGAGCCCAGGTCGCAGATGTGGCCGGTGGTCTTCAGGTCCGGCAAGTCGTAGTCCTCGAAGACCACGCCGCGGCCCTCGAGTTCGTCAATGACCTTGGGGATGTCCTTGACCTCGAAACTTGCCGCGGTGTGCGGGGAAGGTTTCGCCTCGGGGTCGCTGAACAGGGCCAGCGCTCCGGAGCCGTCAAGCGCGAAAACAAAGTTGCCGTCCGGACCCTGTTCCCGGAAAGGCAGACCCAGCGAGTCTTCGTAGAATTTCCGTGCCCGCCCCGCATCGGTGACGGGAATCATGGTGGTCAACGGGCTGTTTGAAAGTGACATGGGAACCATCCTTGGTGGGCTTCTGGCCCTCCCATTTTACGTCCACACATACGGAAAAGAGCCCTGTGGAGCTACCCCTGTTTGCCGGCAGCCCGTAGTGCTGCCACGACTGGCGCGGTTCCGTCTTCCGATGCGAGCACTGCCGCCAGGTGGCGCGCGCGTGCGGCATACGCCGGCGTCGCGGTGGCCTGCGTGATGGCAGCGGCCAGACGTTCGGTGGTGAGCTCCTTGTAGGGAACCGGTTGCGGGCCCGCGCCGAGGGACGTGATCCTGGCGGCCCAGAACGGTTGGTCCGTGTATATCGGCACGCTGACCGTCGGTGCACCGGCGCGCAGACCCGCCGCGGCGGTACCCGCACCTGCGTGGTGGACCACTGCAGCCATGCGCGGGAACAACCATTGGTGCGGGACGGCGCCCACGCCGATGACACCGGATCCGGAGACACCTTCGACACCTTGCAACACCGCGCGGACGCCGGAGCGGCGAACCGTGTCGAGCATGAAGTCGGCGTCCAGTGCGGCGCTGCTGCCGAAGCCGATAAAGACCGGGGGCGGTCCTTCCGCAAGGAATTCGAGCAGCTCCGCGGGCGGTTGCCAACCCGGCTCCGCTTCCGGCCACCAGTAGCCGGCCAGGGAGAGTCCGGATCGCCAGTCCGCCGGGCGCGGAAATATGGTCGGGCTGATGCCGTGGAGAACGGGGCTGTTGTCTTTTCTTCGCAGCCGATCGGCGGCGGCCCTGGACTTCTTGCCCAACCCGAGGGCTTTGCGGATGCGGGCGCTCGGGGCATCGTAGGGCGCCTTTCCGGCGGATACCAGCGAACCGAGTAGCTTGTTGCCAGCCGGGCCGAGGCTGCGGGCTGTCCCCAGGACCACGGGCGGGTAGGCGGCGCTGGGTTCGGTCGGTTGCAGATGGGCGCCGATGGCGGGGATCTCGAGGGCTTCGGCCACATCGTAGGCATAGGGTGCAATCGCATTGGCCAGGATCACCTCGGCACCGCTCTCGGCCGCCGCCAGCGTGCCGGTCGCAGCCAGGTCCATGTAGTCGCCGAGTTCGTCCATGTACCTGCGCAGATCCGCGCCGGTGGGCCTCTTCCCCGGGGCTGCGGGACTCACCAGATGGCTCATGTCCCCGGGCAGCTCGCGGTGCTCGCACCCCGCCGCGGTGATCAACGGGGCATAGGCGACATTGGCCGCGATGGCCACGTCGTACCCCAAGGATTGAAGCCTGCTGCCAAGTCCAGCCATGGGAGCTACATCGCCCCGGGTACCGGGCGTGATCATGAGTACTCGCATGGGGCTCCTCATTCCGATTGATTGCGATCACTGTTCGCAATCAAGAATATAGTGAAATGGGTACAGGACCTAACGCAAGCGACCGAAGGAAAGCCGGAGCAGCCATGACCTCGCATGACCCCCATGATGCCTGGCGGCGGCCGGAGCGTTCCGGCGTCGGGCCTAAACCAAGGCACTCACGCGCAGAGATCGTCACGGCGGCAATCGCCATCGCCGACCGAGACGGCATGTCGGCGGTCTCCATTCGGCGCGTGGCCGGCGACATCGGGGCAGGCGCGGCCTCCCTGTACCGGTACCTAAGATCCCACGACGAGCTCGTTGAGATCATGGTTGACACCGTTAGCGGCGAATACGACCTCGCACCCTCCGATGAACCGCCGCGAGCCCAGTTGCTGAACCTGGCGCGGCAGGGCCGGGCCATCATGCACCGCCACCCGTGGCTGGCCCCGCTGCTTCTGACGCGACAGCCAGTGGGCCCCAATGCCCTCGGATACCTGGAGCACGCCTTGTCCGCACTGGAATCGGCCAACATGCCCGGCCCGGCCAAGCTGCAGACAGTGGCCATGATGACAGCCATCACCTCCGCCTTCGTCCAAAATGAGCTGGCCCGGCCCGCCGGCTCCGGCGCGGTCGACGACGGAGCGAAGGAACGCCTGCGGTATCTCACCGAGGCAATCCAGTCCGGTAAATACCCGCAGCTGGCCGGCGCTATTGGCGGGCAGCACGAGCCCGAAAGCCCCGACGAATTATTCACCGGCGTCATCGGCCACTACCTGGCGGGTGCGGGGCTACCGGTGTCCACCGGTTTGGCCTGAGGGAACGCCAACCGGGACTGGGCCAGCCGCCGCGCTTCACCGCATTGGCCGTGCGGAATGACCCAAGGGCCTTCGGCGGATAACGACACGGGTGTTGGTCATCCAGTTCTTGCCAGGGAATCCAGGAAAACGACAACTGCCGCTAGCGAGGCCGCTGCCCGTACATGGTTGGCCGGGCTCCACCCCCGGTCGAATGCGCTCCATCGTGCCGCGGCGTCCACGCCCTCGGGCACGTTTCGGGCAAGTTCATTGTTGAGCGGGACGTTGCGCACGATGGTGATGCCGAAGGCGGCAAGTGCCAGTCCGGCACCGGCCATTCGATGTGCCGCTCCCGGGGCGGACGCGTCCGAGACGAGTTCCGCGACTACCACAGCGGCCGAGACGGCGGCGCCCCCGAAGAAGACGACCATGAAGGGCAGCCGGACAGCGCTGGTGTTGATGCGCCGCATCGCTGCAACGCCGTGGTCGGCGGGAAGGGCACGCAGTGCGGGCATGACGATTGCGGAGAAGGCGAAATACACCCCGCCCGCCACCCCGGCGCAGACGGCCGACGTGGCGGTAGCCGCGGTGATGAGTGTGCCGCTCACGCGTGGGACTCGATGTGTGGGTTCCAGATTCCGCTGGCAGCAGTTCGGCGGGCATAGTCGGCGAAGTCCGTCGCGGGCCGGCCCAGGGCAGATTCCGCATCTGCGGTGACGGAGGCATTGCGCCCGTCGAGGATCGACTCGAAGAGTTCGGCCAGCGGCCGGGCATCATCGTGCGGCACTCCGTCGCGGGCGACGTCGGCAACGAACTCTTCCGCCGTGCTTGGCGCATATTCGATGTTTCGTCCCGCGGCAGCGGAGATCTCGGCCGCAACATCGTGCATGGACAACAGGCGCGGACCGGTCACCTCATGGACGGCGCCGGCATGACCGTCCCCGATGAGCGCGGCGGTCGCGATCTCGGCGAGGTCATCGATGTCGATGAAGGGTTCGCGGACATCCCCCGCGGGGAGCACCAGCCGTCCGCGCAGGGTGGGGCCGAGGAGGAAGTGTTCACTGAAGTTCTGGGCGAACCACGAAGAGCGGATGATCGTCCACTCCGCCGCCGTTTCCTGGACCGCCTTCTCGCTGGCGCGGGCCCCCTCCTCCCCGCGGCCCGAGAGCAGCACCAGGCGATTCACCCCCAGGCCCCGTGCCCGGTCGGCGAATTCCCCGATCATTTCGGCCACGCCGGGAAAGGCCAGGTCCGGCGAATAGCACACATAGGCGGCCGAGGCCCCCCGCAGCGCGGCATCCCAGGTTGAGCGGTCGTCCCACAGGAACGGACTGCCACCCCGCCGCGAGGCCACACGGGTCGGGATGCCGCGGTCGCGAAGGCGGCCAACGATGCGGCTTCCGGTGCGACCGGTACCGCCGAGGACAAGCACATTTGTATTGGTCATGGCACCAGTCAACGGCACCCGGTTCACACTTTGAATAGTTCTACGGCGGAGATCCATACGCGATCGTCTAGAGTGGGCGCATGGATCCACTCACCCACCTGCTCGACGGCCCCCGGGCGCGCCGCGCCTTTGCCCTCCGCGTGGTCATGGCCCCGAACTGGTCCATCAACGTGCAGGACAGGGCGCCCTTGACTGTCATCGCCATGATGTCGGGCAATGCGTGGCTGGAAGCCGGGAATGAACGATTCGAATTGCGGCAGGGCGATGTGGCAATCGTTCGTGGCCCGGACCCCTACACGGTGTCGGATGATCCGTCCCGCACCCCGGATGTCCTCATCCATCCCGGCCAGCGGTGCACTTCCCCGTCCGGAAGGGATCTCCAAACGAGCATGAACCACGGGATACGCACCTGGGGCAACGCCTCTGCCGGGCAGACCACGATGCTGATCGGCACCTATGAAACCGAAGCGGAAATCGGCGCGGCGGTCACCACCGCCCTGCCCCGCATCGCCGTCGTTCCGGCCGGCCACGTCAGTCCGTCCCTGCTGGGGTTCCTGGAAGGTGAAATCACCAGCGACGCGCCGGGGCAAGGCAGCGCCATCGACCGACTGCTCGATGTGCTTCTGGTGCATTCGATCCGCGCGTGGGCGGCGCTCCATCCCGACACCGCACGTGGCTGGCTCGCCGGCGGCACGGATCCGCTGATCGCCCTGACCCTGGAATTTTTCCACGAATTCCCCGCCGAGGCCTGGAACCTTGAGTCCCTCGCTCAGCGCCTTAACGTGTCCCGCGCGACCCTTGCCGCCCGGTTTCGCGCCGGCGTCGGCGAACCACCGATGACCTACCTGACGAACTGGCGGATGCTGCTCGCCAGCGAGCTGCTCGCCGACCCGCGGCTGACCGCGGCGCAGATCGCCGCCAAGGTCGGCTACGGCAGCCCCTTCGCCCTGAGCACGGCCTTCAAGCGACGGTTCGGGGTGAGCCCCACCCGGTACCGGGAACGCACCTACCTTGCGCATGCCGCGGCGCCGGGCCCGACTCCGCACGGCGGCAACCTGCCCCGGCCAATGGAGGCCGCCCGGGCCGTCCCATAGCCTTCTACGGGTCAGGGCGCGCTTGAGGTTCCTTCCGCCCATGGCGGCGACGTGACTCGCCTCCGGGAACTTTTCGCCCAAAACCTCTTCGGTGCCCTGTCCGACACCCCCACCGGCGCACGACCCTCCCGAGCACCTGCCGGGCGCGTGCTGGCCGGCGAAGCGGCCATCGAGTTTGGTGTGCCGATGGGGCTGGTCTTCGTGCTGGTGCTGCACGATCGCCGCAGCGCATTGGCCGCGACGCGGTGATGCTCCATGCCGTTCCGGGGGTTACGCCGGCACCGGCGCTCGCCATACACTGGCCTTGACTCCACTATCGGAAGAAAGTGAGTGACCATGACAATCCCACAGCCTCCCGAGCCCCCGGTCAAACCGCCCGAACCCGACGGCGTTCCACCGGTTCCGCCGAACGAGCCGCCGCCGGACCCGGGCCCCGTTCCACATCCGCCAGCGCCTGAACGCCCCTACCCGCCGACCGAACCTGAACCCATCGGGCCGTACCCGCCGATCCGGTAGGCACACAGGCCACGGCAACGGGCAGTGGCATCGTCAGCACGACGATGCCCCTGCCCGTTGCGGTTCCCAGACGGAGCGTGCCTAGCGCTGGGAAAGGCGGATCATGTTGCCGGAGGGATCCCTGAACGCGCAGTCCTTCGGGCCCCACGGCTGGTCAATGGGTTCCTGGAGGACCTCGGCCCCGGTGGCGCGAACCTGCTCGAAGAGTCCGTCAAGGTCGCTGGTGCTGAAGACCGTCATCGGCAGCACACCCTTGGTGAGCAGCTCCTGCATGGCGTTGCCGTCGGCTTCCGAGCGCCCCGCGTGCGGGTCCGAGAGCACGATTCCGAGCCCCGGCTGGGTGTCCGAGGCCAGGGTGACCCAGCGGTGCTCGCCCGAGGCCACGTCGTTCTCCACCCTCAGGCCCAGCCCGTCGCGGTAGAACGGGATCGCTTCGTCGACGTCGTTGACGGTGATGTGTGAGTATTGCAGTGAAATATCCATGGCTCCACGATAGGCACCAAGCCCCCGGGTGCGCTTCTTGGATCCTGCTCGATATCGAAGAACGGCCAAGGACTCCGCACTGTCGACCGGGCGCGGCCGGTCAAGGTGCCCCTCGGCGAGCGCCGGTCCATTCGGCCATCCGCGAGCGTCCGGCGCCGGAAGGGATGAAAGCTGCTAGTACCGCTGGACCCTGGTGCTCTTGGGGCGGGTCACGGACTTGGCAATGCAGGCAGGCATGGCTTCCACCGCGGTATGTTCCCGGTTCCGGTATCCGCTGGGACTTTCGCCCGTGATCTGGGTGAAGCTGGTGCTGAAGGATCCCAGAGAGGTACACCCCACCTCCATGCAGGCATCGGTGACGCTCATCCCGGACCTGAGCAAC
This sequence comes from Paeniglutamicibacter sulfureus, assembly GCF_039535115.1. Lineage (NCBI taxonomy): Bacteria > Bacillati > Actinomycetota > Actinomycetes > Micrococcales > Micrococcaceae > Paeniglutamicibacter > Paeniglutamicibacter sulfureus. The sequence goes on along the minus strand of NZ_BAAAWO010000001.1, from coordinate 474,693 downwards.
GCCATGGAACGCTCGATGCGCCGGGTCATCATGTAGGCGTAGGGGCTCTGCCCGTAGGTGGCCTTGAACTGCCGGGAGAAGTGCGCCGGGGACATCATGGCCTTGGCCGCCATGGTGGGGACGTCAAGGGGCTTCGCGTAGTCGCGGTCGATCATGTCCTTGGCGCGGCGCAGCGCGGTGAGCACCTCGAGCTCGTACGGCTTCATGGGTTCGAGGCTATCAGCGCCATTCCCATGCGGCAGCAGGGACCTTCCCGCCACGGACCGGCGGCAAGCCGTTTGGCCGGAGGCCGTCAATGAATCCGTACGGGATTTGAATCGAAAGAACTATTGCGAAAGAGTTCTTTCGACAGTAGCGTGTGGCCCATGGACATCACCGATCCCAAGGCCATGCGGGCTCTGGCGCATCCCCTGCGCATCCGGCTTCTTGAGGTGGTTGCCGCCCACGGCCCGATCACCGCCGCCCGCGCCAGCGGGTACGTCGATGAGAGCCCGTCCAACTGCTCATTCCACCTGCGCACCCTGGCCCAACACGGCTACATCGAACGGGCATCCGAGGCCACCGGACGCGACAAGCCGTGGCAGATCACTGACATCACGCAAAATCTGGGAAGGGACCAGACCGGGCAAGAGGCGCAAACGGCCGCCGTCGCGCTGGGTGAGATGCTGCAGACCTGGGAATTCGAACGCATACGCGCCGGCAGGCGCCTCCCGCTGCCCGATGGCTGGAAGGGACACCTGTTCGAGGCCGGTTCAACCCTGTTCCTCACCCCGGAAGAAGCCGACGCCATCTCGGAAAGCTACCGACAACTTATTGCCCCCTACCTCGGGCGCATCACCGACCCGGCACAGCGGCCGGCGGACGCCGCCCCCGTCCGAGTCTTCATGGCCACGACCCTGGCCCACGACCTCATGGCCAAGGAAGCGGATTCTTGAAAGCCCTGCTCTCCATCCCGATGTTCCGCAGGTTCACCGGCGCGTGGACCATCGGAAACCTTGCCGACAGTGCCTTGTTCCTGACGCTGTCCATCTGGGTCAAGGACATCTCCGGCTCATCCAGCGCCGCAGGCCTGGTCTTCCTGGCGTTGGGACTACCCATCGTGTTTTCCCCGCTGATCGGCGCGCTCGCCGACAGGCTCCCCCGCCGCAGGCTGCTGATTCTTGGAAACGCTGTTTCCGGCGCCGGCGCGTTGCTGCTCCTGCTGGTCACTGGCCCCGGCGATCTCTGGCTGATCTATGCGGTGGCCTTCATCTACGGGTTGTTGGGGATCCTCAATGGAGCCGCGCAATCAGGGTTGGTGCGCGACATGCTCAGCGACGAACACCTGGACAGCGCCAACGGGCTGCTGTCCACCATCGACCAGGGGTTGCGAATCTTCACGCCACTGCTGGGCGCCGCGCTCTACACGCTGTGGGGCGGCAGCGCGCTGGCCCTGAGTGTCGCCGGCGCCCTGGCGCTCACCGCGGTGCTGCTACTCACGGTGTCGGTGCAGGAATCAGCCCCGGAACCGGCCTCCGAACGCGGCGGCTTCTGGCACGAGCACTCCGCCGGCTTCCGCCACCTGAACGGCGTGCCGCTCCTGTGGCGCATGGTTCTCGTCACGGCCGTGGCCCTGGGCGTCATCGGCCTCTTCGACTCGGCGCTCTTCGAACTCATCGACAAGGGGCTGGGCCGGGAACCGGGATTCTTCGGGGTGCTCATGAGCCTGCAGGGAGCCGGAAGCATCCTGGGCGGCCTCACGGCGGCAATCCTTCTGCGCAGGGTGGGCCCCGGACGGGCGGTCGGCCTCGGGTTGGCGTTGATCGGGCTTGCCGCCTTTGGCGCCACGGCGGACCTGGTGCCGTTTGTCGCCCGCCACGAGCTGCTGACGGCGGTCGTGATCCCCGCACTCTTCCTGGCCGGGGTGGGCATCCCGTGGATCTTTGTTGCACTCGTGACCACCCGCCAACGGCTGACCCCTGCCCGATTGCAGGGCAGGGCGGCCGCGGCAACCAACCTGGTGCTCAACGTCCCGCAACTGGCTTCCATCGCGGCGGGCGCGTTGCTGGTGTCGGTCGTGGATTATCGCTGGCTGATGCTCATTGCCGGGCTGGTGATAGCCGGCTGCGCCTGGTCCATGCTGAGGAGCCGACGAGAACCCGAGCCGGCTGCGGAAGAGCCGGCTGCGGTCGACGGAGCCATGTAGCGCTCGAACGGTGGCCTCAGTCGGCCACCGAGCGCACCACCCTTGCGGGCGATCCCACCACAACGGCTCCTGCTGGCACGTCCTTGGTGACGACCGAGGCTGCGGCGACGACGGCATCATCCCCGATGTGCACCCCCGGAAGGATGGTCGCGTTGGATCCGATCCACACATTCCTGCCGATCACGACAGGTGCCGGGATCATGTCCGCGCGTCGGCTCGGTGCAAGGTCGTGGTTCAGCGTCGCGATGACCACGTTGTGCCCGATGAGGGTGTCATCCCCGATCCTCACCCCGCCCTGGTCCTGGAACTTGCACCCGGCATTGATGAAGATCCGCTTTCCGAGGGTGATGTTTTTCCCGAAGTCGGCGTTGAAGGGCGGAAAGAGCGTCACGGATTCGTCAACCGGCCTTCCGGTCAGCTGCGCAAGCAGCTCCCGAACGCGCTCCGGCTCCCGGTAGCCGCTGTTGAGCTCACCGGTTATGTGCAATGCTTCCTGGCTGACCCGGTGCATCAGTACATGCAACGGCGAGTCCCCCGTGATGGTGCGGCCCGCATCCAATTCCTTCAGGAGGTCATTGAGTTCCATGATGTCCCTTCATTCGGGTGCCGGCAAAATCTGCACCCACCAATTCAACTGCTGGCTTACCAATACATAGGCACTCTTGAACCATAACCGCGAAGCGCGCTGGCGGAGCCTTGCGGCGCAGTGCGTGTCTTCAAGTCCCAGCCCTGTCCACTTCTCATGGCCCCATCGTTTCCCCGGTCCATCTCGTCTGATCCCCGCTGGCCCCCTCCCGTCCGGGCGCACGGGGGCGTAACCTAGCACCAACGTGTACTTCCGTCGCGGCTTACTGGGGGAAAGGAAAGCCTGCATGGAGAGCTCCGACCGGTTGCGGGACCGATGGCTCGATACTGCCGCCGGGATCCTACAGGAAAGCGACCCGGGGATTGCCCGTCAACAATTGCACGAGGCTCTGCTGGATTCGTTCCGCGCCTTCGCGGCGGTCCGTGCGCCGTTGGCCATGAACGGCGGAATCGGCGGGCCATCCATCTTCGGCCAGTACGCGGCGCTTGACACCTCGGACTGGCCACTGGCGGTGGAACGGGCCGGTAGTGACCACCCGGTGTTCGCCTACCACAACACCACCGGCGACCCCACGCCGGTGACGCTTCGCCAGGCAGCGGAGCGAGGCTGGCCGGTCTCCGAGTTCGCAGCATCCATGATCGACCGGCTAGGTCTCAGCACCCACCAACTCTCACTGCCGCTGGCCACCATCGGGCCGGAATCCGCAACCTACGGATTTGTCAGCGACGGCGCCTACCTTGAGCGCGACCAAGAGTCTGCCCGATCCATCCAGCCGATTGTTCGCGGCCTGGATGCACACATCCGCATGCTCGAGTCGTTGTTGACCGCACCGGTGTCCGCACCAAAGCACCCGCTGACCGCGCGCGAACAGCTGGTTCTGGCCCTGGTTGCCCAGGGGTGCACGGCAAATGGCATCGCTGCCCGTCTCTGTGTATCACCGCGCACGATCCACAAGCACCAAGAGAACCTATATAGAAAGCTGGGCGCGGTGGACCGTCTGTCGGCGGTCCTCCGCGCCCAGGAATGCGGGTTGCTCCCCCAGCGGCCCGACGGTTCCTACGATTTTCCCGGCTACCACGCCGGGAAAATGTTGGAGTTGTTGTAGATCAAATGCCTTCCTCTTCCATCCACGGTTTTAGGGAGGGGACGAGATCTACCTTGCCCACGCAGTCCGGGGCGACCCCCTGGATGATGAACCGGTTCGCCGGATCATCCAACGCGATCCACCGCCCCCCCGTTGCAGCCGCTTCGCATTGGCCGAATCCGACTACTGCTTCTTGAAACATTCGTGGGCCGGCGCCGCCGGGGCCGCCAGCACCGACAGAAGTGCAACGGCTCCGACGACCGAAGCGGCACGGATCCCCCAAGTCTTGATTTCCATGCCCGATTCCTCCGAGTTTGGTGGCGCGTTCCCTTCGCGCCGACACGTCCCAGTGTTCACCACGGTTCCGGTGTGTGCCATACGCAGTGGTGCGTAGCAGGGCCCGGACGTCGTCACGCCGGCGGCCGGGGCGTTACCCCCGGTCGGCGGGGTGCAAAGCCGCGGTGCCCTGGTGACCATGGCCGCCGGTCGCTGACCTCCGTCCAACAGGTGATATCGCCAAGCCCCGGGCAGTGCCGAATCTGCTATCTGTCCACCCTCTTCGGTAGCCTCTGCCATACACTCGCAGCATCCGTCAGCAGCCACCGGCGAGAGGACCCGGACATGAACAATCCACTTGATTTTCCGCCCGAAACAATATCCGCGGGAGACCTCAGCAAGTTCATTCAAGATTCGATTAAGGGGAGGGTTTACTCGATCACCGGAGAATGCAAGGATGCACGACAGTGGCCGGACTCCTCCTGGAATTTCGATCTGGTCACCAAGGATGCAGTCACCGGGAGCGTCCACTTCCTTCCATGTCGAATATGGCCTGACGGACAAAAACGCATTGACAAAGGCTTCACCGAAGGCGGTTCATCCCTCGAGAAGGTGTTGACCGACGGAATGAGCTTGACAGTACGAGGCGAAACCCGGATGTGGAACAACCGACTCCAACTGCGAACTCTCGAAATCAGTTCACCCTCCATACGCAACGGCCAGTTCCATCGCGACCAGATGGAACTGCTTACACGATTCAGGGACCGCTATCCCGGCCGTCCTCGTCTTCACCTCGAGCACGATCTGGTCCATATCGATTCGACCTCCGGAGTTCCCGTCCCGCATGCCAATCTTGAACGGGTAATGGTCATTGCTCCCGAGAACGCCCGTGGGACAAATGATTTCAAACGCCAACTGGTGCGCCACCACTCCCAGCGCTCAAAAATCACATACCAAGCGATAACGTGGAGCACGGACAAGGCACCGGACCGTTTGCGCTCGCTGATCCATTCAGCTCATGAACACCGTTATGGAATGATCGTTCTGCTGCGCGGAGGAGGACATTGGTCCGAGCTGCAGGTGTTTGACGATGAAATTGTCGCTGGACTGATTGCCGCCTCCGAAGTTCCCGTTATTACGGCCATTGGCCACAAGGACGATGTCTTCCTGGCAGATCGGGTGGCGCGGGCATCATTCGTGGCACCGAGTGCGGCAGCTTCAGCAATATCCAAGTCGCACGATATGCAATTCAGTAATAGATTGAAAGCCAAGGCTGAGCAAAAGGCAGCAAGTTCCCTGGCCCACCTTCAAGAAATCACGAAGCAGCTTGCCGACGCACGAACGGAACTGGATTCAACCAACAACAAGTGCCTTACCTTGCGTAGCGAAGCCGCAACGCTTGATGGCCGTTACAAACATGATCTTCTGGAGATGGCGCGGCGACGGGTACGGGGATATTCGCGGCTTGCCACTGGTCTCACTGTGGGCTTGGCTGTTGCCGTTTTCTTTGGGGCAAGCGGACTTCTGGACTTTTTTGGAGTGGAACCGACGTTTCCAGCTGTCCTGATAACCCGGTGTACGGCAATCGTGGTGGCTTGGATCATCACTTGGAGGCTCGATATCGCGCGAGAGAGGATCAAGTGGCCTGCAGCAAAGCCCCTGCGCGTCCCGCTTACGGAGTCGGAGTGGATGTCGGAGATCAAGACGGTCCGCACCGTCCACCGTCTGCGGAAACTTCAGCGTCACCCGCCGTTCAGCGCGAAGGAAGCTGAAGTCTAGAAAAGTCCCGAGTGCGTCTCGATGAGTTCGGGCCCGTCGTTGCGCACGTTGCCCACCGCCGGATCGACCTCGCGCAGCTCCCAGCTCGAGGCCACCGTCGCGGCCCCGGCGCGCACCATCTCCACCAGCTCGACGGCGTTGTTGTTTTCCGGGTCCAGCCATTCGGCCAGCGAATCCTTGGCCAGCGGGATGGGCAACCTGTCGTGCAGACCATGCAATTCCTGCAGGACCGGCAACTCCGAGTCCGCTTCCGGGGAGGGTGCGGTGAGGATCGTGGTGGAGAGCAGCCACCGCTCGGGGTCCCCGTCGTCCTTGGACGGGTCCTTCCACCATTCATAGAGCCCGGCAAAGAAGATCAGCGAGTCGTCGGCAGGATGCACATAGAACGGGCGCTTCTTGGCCTTGGGGCTGTCCCCGGCCAGCCATTCGTAATAGCCCTCGGCCGGCACCGCGCAACGCCTGGAGGCCACCGCGGACCGGAAGGTCGGTTTCTCGACCACGGTCTCGCTGCGGGCATTGAAGGCGCGCACTCCCACGGAGGGGTCCTTCGCCCACCCCGGCACCAGACCCCACTTGGCCACATGCACCTGCCGGCGCACCGCCCCCTCGACGAGCCGCTCGAGCACGATCGGCACGTCGGTGGTCGGGGCAACGTTCCAGGATTGCCGCAGTTCCAGGTTCGCATCCGCCTCGGCCTCCGCTTCGGCCACCAGGTCGCCAATTGCCTTGGCCATCACAAATCGTCCGCACATGGAATAAGACTCTCACGTCCTCGGTTACGTGGGGTATGAGCGAAAATATAAAACTTGCCCCGTACATTCCCGAAGCCGGTGCCGTCACGATGTTCACCACCTCGTGGTGCGGCTACTGCCGGAACCTCAAGCGCCTCATGGATGCCAAGGGGATCGGCTACACCGAGGTAAACATCGAGGAAGTGGAGGGGACCGCCGAGCTGGTGGAGGCCTTCAACGGCGGCAACCAGACCGTGCCGACCTTGATTTTCCCCGACGGAACCGCCGCAACAAATCCGCGGATAGAGGAAGTGCTCGAGCGCGTCTAGTCGGGCTGTGCTTGGATGGAGGGGTGCCACTTGCCGAAAGGCAGGAGGCACCCCTTCCGCGTTAAGCATTCTTTTGTCGCGCATGCGCGCGACCGTCCGCAAGAATTGGAGTGACATGTCACAAAAAGTCCAGGCCGTTATCGTCCGCGCCAAGGATGCTCCCGTTGAGACGGTGACCATCATCGTTCCCGACCCGGGGCCCGGAGAGGTCGTCGTCGACGTACTGACCGCCGGTGTTTGCCACACCGACTTGCACTACAAGCTCGGCGGGATCGGCAACGACTACCCGTACCTGCTGGGCCACGAATCCACCGCGGTGGTCAGCCAGATCGGTGAGAACGTCACCAACGTCGCGGTGGGCGATCGCGTCATCCTGAACTGGCGGGCCGTCTGCGGCCAGTGCCGCGCGTGTGCCAAGGGCACCCCTCAGTACTGCTTCAACACCGCCAACGCCACCCAGAAGATGACCTTGGAGGACGGCACCGAGCTCTCGCCGGCCCTGGGCATCGGGTCCTTCGCCCAGAAGACCCTGGTCGCCGCGGGCCAGTGCACCAAGGTCGATGAGGACGTCGACGCCGCCGCCGTGGGCCTGCTGGGCTGCGGCGTGATGGCCGGCATCGGGGCGGCCATGAACACCGGCGAGGTCAAGCGCGGGGAATCCGTGGCAGTCATCGGTTGCGGCGGCGTCGGCATTGCCGCGATCGCCGGAGCCAAGCTGGCCGGCGCCACCACCATCGTGGCGGTGGACCTGGATGACGACAAGCTGGCCATGGCCAAGAACATGGGAGCCACGCACACCGTGAACTCCAAGACCAATGACGCCGTCGAGGGCATCAAGGCCGCCACCGGCGGCTTCGGCGCCGACGTGGTCATCGATGCGGTGGGCCGCCCGGAAACCTACAAGCAGGCGTTCTACGCCCGCGACCTCGCCGGACGCGTGGTACTGGTGGGTGTGCCGAACCCTGAGATGAAGCTGGAACTGCCGCTGCTGGATGTCTTTGGCCACGGCGGATCGCTGAAGTCCTCCTGGTACGGCGACTGCCTGCCGTCCCGCGACTTCCCGATGCTGGTCGAGCAGTACAAGCTCGGCCGCCTGGACCTGGACGCGTTTGTCACCGAACGCATCAAGCTGGACGACGTCGAGGCAGCCTTCACCAAGATGCACGAAGGCAAGGTCCTGCGTTCGGTGGTGGAACTCTAATGAGCGCGCAGATTGAAAACCTGGTCACCTCCGGTACCTTCTCCCTGGACGGGGGAACCTGGGACGTGGACAACAACGTGTGGATCATCGGGGACGAGAACGAGGTCTTCGTCATCGACCCCGCCCACGAGCCGTCCAAGATCAAGCAGGCCGTCGGCAACCGCGCGGTCAAGGCCGTGTTGCTGACCCACGGGCACGACGACCACATCCGCTATGCCCGTGCGTTCGCCGATCTGGTCGAGGCACCGATCCACCTGAACCCCGCCGACACGATGCTTTGGGAAGCGATTTTCCCCGGCACCACGGCGGATCACGAGATCAATGACGGGGACACCTTCGAGGTTGCCGGGACCACCCTGGTGGCGCTGCACACCCCCGGGCACTCCCCCGGATCGACCTGCTTCTACGCCGAGTCGTTGGGAACCCTGTTCTCCGGCGACACGCTGTTCAACGGCGGACCGGGCGCCACCGGGCGCAGCTATTCGAGCTTCGAGACGATCATCGACTCGATCCGCGAACGCCTGCTCGCCCTGCCGGCCACCACCGTGGTGAACACCGGGCACGGGGATGCCACCACCATCGGCGCCGAGGCACCAAACCTGGACGAATGGATCAAGCGCGGTAACTAAGTCCGGTTTGATCTGTTGTTTCCTGTGGGAGTCGCGCGTGTGCGTGGCTCCCACATACCTTTAACCGGTGCCGTAGCGACGCCTCGCCCACGCTAAAGCACCAAGTACCCCATGAGGCTTCTGCGAACCATTGCTACACGAGGCCTTTCGGCGAAGGCGACTCGTTGGACAATCACACGCTCATCGCTTCTAACCGCCAAGGCAATAAGAAAGTACTCAGGGAGATGGAAAAGCTGGTGAACAAATGAATCCGTTGCGACTGACCGTCGGTGCGGTGCTGGTGCTGGTTGGTATTACTGGGTGCGCACCCAGTGATCAGTTTGGTGAACCGTCCAAATCGACGACAACGAAAGAGGGCGCACCTGTGGGGAACGGGTTGACGTGGCAGGAGGCCAAGGCCCAGACACAAGACCTGGAACTGGAGATCGCCCGGCTGATTCCCGAAGACAAAGTGGTGAAGATCGACCAGGGGAAAACCGGTACTTTATTCAGCTGCAGCGAGACACAACATAATTGGAATGGGGCGACAACCGTCACTCTGAGCAAGGGGACAGAACCAGAGCCTCTCGTCAAGGCGATTGAAGCGCAGTACCAGGACAGCCGCTTCACCATCGAAACAGATCTCAGCATCACTGGAAATTATCGGGTGCAGCTACGCTCTCCACACACCGCAGCGTCCTACATCATCGTCAGGGATGACCCGAATGCAATTCGTATTGCATCTGGCTCTGCATGCTTCACCTTGCCTGAAGGAGTGTATCCGGGTGGTGATTTCTGAGCATTGACGGCAAAGGCCCGCAACCTGGTCCAGGATACCGGCTGGAACCCTCTAATGCTTACCGCGCTTGACTGCTGACCACCTTGGTCGACCAGCTGTTGGGCATCCGCCGCGTCCGCTCCGCGACTTGTCCTTCGGGAAAGTCATCCACGGCCGTTCAGGCCGAGGTGGAGAGTTGGGCGACAGCAACTAAACCGGAACCATGCCTGTCACCCAGCCCGCCATGGCGTGTCGCTGAACAAGACGCCGGCCGGTACCGCAGATTCCCGGTTGGCCAGCGCAGCCGCCTCCGACCCCGGGCCTAAGGCGGCGCACGACCCGTTCAGGGCTTGAGCAGCCGGCGGATAACCCGGCCCTCGGCCAGTGCGTCCAGGGCCTGGTTGATTTCCTCCAACGGTCGGGTGTCACTATGTAGCAATTCCACCGGGAGCCTGCCTTCGCGCCACACTTTGACAAAGTAGGCAATGTCCTCGGCTGGCTTGGCATCGCCCATGTAGGAACCCAGCAGGCGCTTGCCCGCCCCGGCGAACGTCAGCGCCGGCACCGTGAGCTCGGCTTCCGGATGCGGAAGCCCGACACAGATGACCGCCCCGCCGCGGGTCAGCACCTGAAGCGCCTCGCCGATCACCCGGGCCGATCCCGATGCCTCGATCGCGACGTCGACCCCGTCGCCGGTGGCCGCAGCAACCAGCTCCCGTGCCTGTTCGGGCGTCCCCACGGCGGTGGCCCCGGCGGCAAGCGCCAGGTCATGCTTGGCCGTGTTCGGATCGATGGCAATGATGCTTCCCGCACCGACAAGCACCGCGCCCATGATCGCCGCCAACCCCACGGCGCCCAGCCCGTAGACGATCACCGACTGGCCCGCTTCAAGCCGCGCGGTGTGCCTGATGGCCCCGATGCCAGTGAGCACCGCGCAGCCGAACATGGCAGCCACCTCATCGGGGACATCCTCCGGCACTGGCACCACGGATTCGACGGCCACCACCGCGTGGTCTGCAAAGGCGGAGACGCCCAGGTGGTGGTTGATCCGCTCGCCGCCGAGCCCGCGCAGGAGCGCCTCTCCGTGCAGCAGGTCCCCGGCGGTGTTGCTCACCGCTGCCCGGTGGCACAAGGCGGGGCGCCCGGCGGCACAGGCACGGCAGGTGCCGCAGCCGGGGACGAAGACCAGCACGACCTTGGTGCCGACTTCGAGGTGGTCCACTCCCGGGCCCAGGGAGGCGATGCGTCCGACCGCCTCGTGGCCCAGGGCCATGGGCAGCGGGCGGGGCCGGGACCCGTTGATGACCGAGAGGTCCGAGTGGCACAGCGAGGAGTAGATGATGTCCACGCCGACCTCCGCGGCCCGCGGCCCGGGTGTGGCAAGTTCCTCGATGGCCAGCGGCCGGCTTTCGGCATAGTTCCCGGAGCCGTCCCCCGGCAGCTCGCGCAGGATCGCCGCGCGCATCAGGCGTTCCATCCGCTCTCAAGGGCGGGGGTGTCCGGGGCGGGCCGCGGCGGACAATGGGCGGGTGCCGGCTCTTGGGCCATGACAGGTACCTCCGGGGATCGGGCAAAGCGCGGTGCAATAGGGACGAGTATTGCCCGCTCCGGCGCGCCGCGCAATGCACACCCCTGCACACGGTGTGTGCGTGCCACGGGAAGGTCCCACGGGGCCCGCAACGGCCGGCACCGCGTAAACCGGCGTCCTACCACCACTTTCAGGTTTACCACGTGGCATACTCGTCCCATGGACGATCCCAGTCACCCCCGGAAGCATCCTCGGCGCAGACCGGCGGCGCTCGCCGGAACCATTGCCCTGCTCGCATTGGTTGCGGGCGTCGCGACACTGGTCGCGGGCAGCGGGCAGGTGGCCGAATTCGGCTGGTTCGCCTACGCGCCCCTGAGCGAAGGCGCCTTCGCCCCCGGCATGGTATTTCTCGGCCCGCAGCAAATCACCGGCTGGCTGCTTGTCGCCCTGGCCGCCTGCGCCGCCGCATTTTGTGCGGGCCTGGTCATAGGAAGGCGGAAGAGCTGAATCCCGGGACTACGCCCCGGCCAGCTCCGCGTGCTGCGCGTATTCGGCCAGCAGATCGGCGATGAACGTCTCGGTCGAGTAGCCGGGCAGCAGGTCGTCGGCGGCGCCGACGGTGGCCGCGTCCATCGGGATTTCCATCGCCCGGTAGACGTCGTCCAGCAGCGCGCGGATGGGCGCCGAATCCTCGATCACGAAGACGCTGGAAAACAGCCATGCCCCGGACACCACGCGCTGCGCGGTGCCCACCAGCTTCACGGCGTTCGGCGTTCGGGAGGCGGCCCCCGGCACCCCGTGGACGCTGAACTCCCCGGCACAGTACTCCCCGGCGATTTCCCCCACCCGCGCGTCGATGCCGCCGCGGCGCAGGGCCTCTGCGTAGAGGGCACCCAGGACCTTGAAGCGGTGCTGGTGCCCCATCATGGCCTCGTCGGCCGGTTCTACATGGTCCACGATCACCGTGCCGCGGTGGTAGGCCGCCGCCCGACCACCGGCCTTGCGCACCACCGGGGCAAAGCCATGTTCCAGCGACCGCGCCACCGCAAGCGGATAGCCGGCCAGGCGCACATCGCGCTGCCCGAAAGCCAGGGTCGGATCGGGCCGATAGATCCGCAGCGCCGCCGGCACTTCCCCGTCGCGCACCGCGGCGAGTAGCCCGATTCCTGCCATCAGGTCCGCCTCCGGGTCCCCGGAGGGCTCCTCGATGCGAACGTTCAGCCGGTGATCGACATCGGGATTCCAAAGACTCATGGGCACGATTCTAGGTCCGGATGCGCGGCAGTGAATAATGGATGTCGTGCCGAAACAACTTTCCCCCCTGATCTTGCTGGGAGGGGCCTCCGGATCCGGAAAGTCCTACCTGGCCCACCGCTTCGGCCGACCCCATGTGGAACTCGACAACTTCTACCGCGAGATCTCCGAGCACACCCCCGAGACCCCGCTGCCGCAGACCGGCTACGGCGAAATCGACTGGGACCACGCCGGAACGTGGAACTGCGCCCTGGCTGTTGACGCCCTGGTGGACTTGCTCGAAAGCGGCGCGACAGAGGTCCCGAACTATTCGATCAGCACCTCAAGCTACGACTCGATGCGCCGGATCGAGCTCAATGGCGGCCCGCTGGTCGCCGAGGGAATATTCGTTTCCGAGATCCTGGCCCCGCTGCAGCGCCTGGGGGTTCCAGTGCGGGCGTACTACATCGAGGTCTCGGCCCTGGGCACCGCGATCCGACGGCTCGTGCGCGATGTGCGGGAGCGGCGCAAGCCGCTGCCGTTCCTGCTCAAGCGCGGCTACGCGCTTTTCCGTGCCGATCGGGACATCCGTGCCCGGCACCTGGCCGCCGGTTTTGAACCCGTGAAGAAAAAGGCGCTCAAGGAAACACTGGCCTCAATCACATCCTGAGCAGGTTCTTCGACCACCCCTTGACCTCCGTTTCGGAACGGGTTGGAATGGAGCATGAGGTCCGGATTTTTGCGGCATCGGGCCCCGGATCCGGAGGTGGAGCGTGTTGTCCCCGATACTTGGCTTGCTGGCCATGCTCTTGGGCATGGCCACAGCTTGGCTCATGGTTTCCGGCCCATCACTGGAACAGGATCCCGACGCCCGGTTTTGGTACGGCTTCTGCGGTTTCTGCGTGCTGGCACCGTTGGCACTGGGTGCCGCGCTGGTGAACCCCTTGGCCGGTGTGGCGGTGTTGGTTGCTGCCTGCGGCGCCTGCCTTGCCACCCACCGCTTCCTGGTGCACGAAGTCGTGCAGCGGACGGCCGTGCAGACCGGTTTCCGGCTGCTTGCCGAGCACTCGGCTTTCGAATCGCGGCATGACCAGGTTCTCAGGCAGTGGAGCCGCTACGAACTGGACCCGGCCGCGGCCATTGCAAGCCCGGGGATGAACGATGTCGACGTCCCGGAGACTGCGGCATTGGCCAAGGCCCTGGCGCAGGCCGAACGCCTGCGCGGCCGCCAACCCAACGGCGCGGCCGTTGGAGTTGGGGTTGACTACCGGCGGGCAGTGATCGAACTCGAATCGGCATTCACCAGGGCCGAGCAGTCCCTCGCGGGTTCCTCCAGCCGAGTGGTTCCGGGGGCTAGGATCCCGCCGGGGCCGGACGCACCGTGAGTATCTGCTCGCTGCGCCCGAACGGTCCGTGCACGTCGTGCAGCACCGCGCTGGTCAGCCCGATGCCGTCGGTTCCGTAGGTCTGCTGCGCCTGGATCCCCAGCCACTGCCCCGCGGGCTTGCGGTGCATGTGGATCTGCAGGTCCACGTTCGGGAACATCCAGGACTCGGGCCCCGGCTCCACGCGCGGCGCCACGCCGTTGGCGGTGTCGACCATGCCCAGCAACCGGACCAGGTCCGAGGTGTGCGTACCGGCCACCATTTCGAAGTTGTTGCGCATCCACACGATCCCTTTGCCCGGGCGATGGCCGTCGGCACCACGGAATTCCAGTCCGCGGATGTACCCGCCGGGCCATGGCGACATGCCGTCAAAGGTCACCAATTCCTCGGGGTGGATGACGCCGGCGTCCTCGCTGGCCGCCACCGCGGAGCTGTCAAGGGTCCTCAGGCGCCAGCCGCGGGCGACGATGCAGGTGCGCCCCTGCGAAACCATTTCCGCCTCGATGAGTTCGATGGTGCGGCCCGGGCGGATCATCCTCGTGGTGATTTCGAATTCCCCGCCGTGGATGATCCCGTGGATGTCCAGGCTCACCCGGGCCATGCGCATGTCTGGCCGTGGGGCGAAAAGCTCCAGGGCGTGCACCAGCACCCCGGTGGCCGGGGCCATGTGTTGCTCGTGCGGGTTCCAGGCCCCCTGGGCATGCACCGTGGAACGGTAGGTGCCCACGCCGGTGGGGAGGTAGTAGAAATCCCCCACCGCGAGTTCCGGAAGATTCTGTTCGGCCGCCGTTTGCGTCATGGTCTCTCGTCCCTTGTTCCCGTGGCAACCCTGCCACCGTGTATCCGGGACCCAGCTTAGCGAGCAATGCGACCCGGGCCACAATTCGGCCGCGGAACCGTCCGGTGACCAGTAAAGACCCTTGGCGGGCCGCGAGACCCCGGCGTAGGGTGGGGAACAATCGTCCCGACCCGCCAGGAACGTCCCGACCCGCCAGGAAGAGATACCGATGCCCACTGTCGCCGAAACCATGATCGCAACCCTCAAGGCCAACGGAGTCAAAAGGATCTACGGGGTGGCGGGAGACTCGCTCAATGGGCTCACCGATGCCATGCGCAAGGACGGGTCCATCGCCTGGCTCCCGGTGCGGCACGAGGAGACCGCCGCATTCGCCGCCGGTGCCGAGGCGGAGATGACCGGCAACCTCACGGTGTGCGCCGGAAGCTGTGGCCCGGGAAACCTGCATTTGATCAACGGGCTCTACGACGCCAACCGCAACCGCGTCCCGGTGCTGGCCATCGCGGCGCACATCCCCACCGGCGAGATCGGCAGCAACTACTTCCAGGAGACCCACCCGGCAGAGCTCTTCCGTGAGGCCAGCGTGTTCTGCGAGACGGTCTCGGCCCCGGAGCAGATGCCGCGGCTGCTGGAAATCGCCATGCGCACCGCGATCGAACGGCGCGGGGTCGCGGTGCTGGTCATCCCCGGGGACGTCGCCCTGGCCGAGGCCAAGGGCACGCGCGCCTCGGTGCTCAACGCCAGCCGCTCCGCCGTCCTGCCCCACGCCGAGGACCTGGCCCGGGCGGCCGATCTGCTGAACGCAGCCAAGCGGGTTACCATCCTGGCCGGCGCCGGGGTGGCCGGCGCGCACGCACAGGTCATGGAGATCGCAGGTCTGCTGGGCGCCCCGGTGGTGCACGCGCTGCGCGGCAAGGAGCACATCGAGTACGACAATCCCTACGACGTCGGGATGACCGGCCTGCTCGGGTTCGCCTCCGGGTACCGGGCCATGGACGCCGCCGACACCATCCTGCTGCTGGGCACCGACTTCCCCTACCAGCAGTTCTACCCGCAGGATGCGAAGATCATCCAGGTCGACGTGCGCGGGGAACAGCTGGGGCGGCGCACCCCGATCGACGCGGGGCTGGTCGGCACGGTGGCCGACACCCTGGAGGTGCTGGCACCGCTGTTGAAACGCAAGGCCGACACCACGCACCTGCAGGACGCGCAGAAACACTACCGCAAGACCCGCGAGAAGCTTGACGACCTGGCCACCCCATCGCGCCGGGGCGCGAAGATCCATCCGCAGTATGTCGCCCGCACCCTGGACGAACTGGCGGACGACGACGCCGTCTTTCTGGCGGACGTCGGGTCCCCGGTGGTCTGGGCGGCCCGCTACCTCACCATGAACGGACGGCGCCGGCTGCTGGGATCCTTCAGCCACGGCACCATGGCCAACTCAATCCCGCAGGCCATCGGAGTCCAGGCCTCCCATCCGCAGCGCCAGGTCGTGACGCTCTCGGGCGACGGCGGACTGGCCATGCTCATGGGCGATTTGCTCACGCTGGTCCAGTCGAAGCTGCCGGTTAAGGTCGTGGTCTTCAACAACTCGTCGCTGAACTTCGTGGAACTCGAGATGAAGGCCGCCGGGTTCGTGACCTTCGCCACCGACCTGTCCAACCCCAACTTTGCCGACGTCGCCACGGCCATGGGCATCCGCGGGTTCCGGGTGGAAAAATCCAAGGACCTGCCGGATGTCCTGCGCGAGGCCCTGGCGCACGACGGACCCGCCCTCATCGACGTGGTGACCGATCGGCAGGAACTCTCGATGCCGCCGGCCGTCACCGCGGAGCAGGCAAAGGGCTTTGCGCTCTACGCCGTCCGCACCGTGATGTCGGGAAAGGGCGACGAGCTGCTGGATCTGGCCGCCACCAACTGGCGCCAGCTCTTCTAGAAATATGTATGGGGGCCGGAACATCGGCGCAGCCCCAAGGCCGGGCAGGCTTGCCGATTCCCCTGGGTCGGTTCGAAGCCGGCCGTCTTCGCACCGCGGTGTACGGCCAGAACAATTCGCGCTTCATGGCAGGCATGTCTTTTTGCCGTCCAGATTGGCGCCGTCCGGATTTGGCCGATGGCTACCGAGTTGCTGGTGCCCCATTTGCGAACCCACTCTGGCCAGAGCCGTCATCCAGGCCGATCCGCGATAGGTTCCCGCTCCGGCATCGAAGGGGTCCCATCGCAACATTTACTGACCTTGAGTCAGAACTCTTGCGTTAATCGCAAATATGAGTCTAGGGTTGCACCATGCCCGAACCAGAGAACATCCCCTCGGGGATAGCCGAGCGCATCCGCGAGGCCATCCGCAACACCGGCCTGCCGCAGCGCAAGATCGCACGCCGGACGGGATTCGAAGAGTCCAAGCTGTCCAAGTCGCTCAGCGGCACCAGGAAATTCACCAGCGAGGAAATCGTCCTGTTGGCAACCGTGACCGGCGTGACGGCCAATTGGCTTATCACCGGTTCGGATGCGGCGCAGACACCTTCCGCGGCACCACCGGCAGACATCCTTCCGAAGCGTCACCGGGAAGACGAAAAGCATGCCCAGCGCCGTCGAAGCATCATTGAACGTGCCTGGTGGCTGTTTTCCGAACAAGGCTATGCAGCGGTGCGCATCGCAGACATCGCCAAGGATGTCGGTGTCAGCACGCCAACGGTGCATTATTATTTCCCATCAAAGCAGGCCCTGTTTGCCGAAACCCTGCACTATTCGGTAAAACTCGCCTACGACCGACAGGTTGCCGGGTTGCAGCCGATCACCGATCCGGTGGCACAGCTCAAGCGCCTTGTCGAGCTCCAGCTTCCCCTCGGGGCCGAAGGGCGCGCCGAGTGGTCCATCTGGCTGCAGACCTGGACCAAGCTCGCCGTTAGAGAGGGAGGGCTCGACACCCATTCCCCAGGCTACCGGCGCTGGACCTCGACTGTGCATGACATCATCTCCGCCGGACAAAAAACAGGACACTTTGTGACCGTCGATGCCGGCACCCTAACCGCCGAGCTGACCGCCATGTTCGACGGAATGGGAATCCAGGTCTTGACAGGAAACCTGACTCCAAGTCAAATGTTCGCAAATATTTGCGGTTTTATCGACCGCACCATCATCCAACAGCAAGGAGCGACATCATGAGTCGTAAAGTCATCGTCACCTGCGCCCTCACGGGGGCCGGAGACACGACATCACGGAGCGAGCACGTTCCGGTTTCCCCGGACCAGATCGCTGCCGACGCCATCGCCGCCGCCCGGGCCGGGGCCTCAGTGGTGCACATCCACGTCCGGGACATCGCAACGGGCCAAGGTTCCCGCGACGTGGCCCTGTACAGGGAGGTCGTGCGCCAGGTGAAGGCCTCGGACGTGGACCCGGTAATCAACCTCACCGCAGGAATGGGCGGGGACCTCTTCATCGATCCTGCCAACCCCACCGTGCACATGCCGGGCACCGACCTGGTTTCCGGGCTGGAGCGCCTGGCCCACGTCGAGGAACTGCGCCCCGAAATCTGCACCATCGACTGCGGTTCGCTGAACTTCGGCGAAGGCTCCCAGCTCTATGTCAGCACCCCCGACATGTTGCGCGAAGGCGCCGCACGGATCCGGGACCTCGGGGTAAAGCCGGAGATGGAAATCTTTGACACCGGCAACCTGTGGTTTGCCAACGTCATGGTCGAGGAGGGCCTCATCGCTCCCCCGCCGCTTTACCAGATCTGCATGGGCATCCCTTACGGGGCACCGACCGATCCCGGCCTGCTGCAGGCCATGGTGAACATGCTGCCCGATGGCGCCCAGTGGACCTCGTTTGCCATTGGCCGCAACCAAATGCCGTGGGTCGCGCAATCGGTACTGCTCGGCGGCCACGTGCGCGTGGGCCTGGAAGACAACCTGTACCTGTCCAGAGGGGTCAAGGCCACCAACGCTCAGTTGACCGAACGCGCCATCACGATCGTTGAATCGATGGGCCACTCGGTGGCCACCCCGGACGAAGCCCGTGACATCCTCAAGCTCGATAAGGCGGCCTAAGCATGGTCACGTACCCCAAGTTCGAAGACATCTCGAGTGTTGCCTGCGTTGGAGTGGGCACCATCGGCGGCGGCTGGGCCGCCTACTTCCTGTCCCGCGGCCTGAGCGTCCGAGCGTGGGACCCCTCCCCTGATGCCGAAGCGAAGCTGCGCAGACTCATCGACGCGGCCTGGCCGGCGTTGACCGCGCTCGGTCTTGCCGAGAACGCTTCCAGGGACAACTTCACCGTCCACGCCGACTTGAACGAGGCTGTTCGCGGAGTCGGGTTCGTCCAGGAGAGTGCACCGGAGAATCTGGAGCTGAAGCAGGACCTGCTGGCACGGATCGCCGAGGCCGTCTCCCCCGAGGTGGTCATTGGTTCCTCCACGTCCGGATACGGGATGACCGAGATGGCGCAGAAGGCGGAGGACCCGTCCCGTCTTGTCGTTGGCCACCCGTTCAATCCCCCCTACCTGATCCCCCTGGTCGAGGTTGTGGGAGGTCTGCAAACGGACCCACAGGCCACGAGCTGGGCCTCGGGCTGGTATGAATTCATCGGGAAGTCGGTGATCACCATGGATCGGGAGGTTCCCGGATTCATCGCCAACCGGCTGCAGGAGGCCCTGTGGCGCGAGGCTTTGCACATGGTCGACAACGGCGAGGCCACCGTCGAGCAGATCGACCTGGCAATCACCGACGGCCCCGGACTGCGGTGGCCGCTGCAAGGACCCATGCTCACCTTCCACCTGGCCGGAGGCGAGGGAGGCATGGCACACATGCTTGACCATTTCGGCCCGTCGCTCAAGTCCCCTTGGACACGCCTGGACGCGCCCGAACTAACCGCCACGTTGCGCCAGGATGTCATTGACGGGTGTGACGACGAGGCCGCGGGGCGTTCCTTCGGCGAACTGATAGCCCAGCGCGATGCGGCGATCATTGCCGTTCGCCAGGTGGTGGAGACCATCCGGAGTCCGCAGGGGGTGCAGGCGAAGTGAGTCTCGATCCGTATCGTTGCACGGTGCCGGCCGAGTGGATCGACTACAACGGCCACATGTCCGAGGCCTTCTACGTACTGGGATTCGGTGATGCGACCACCTCGGTGATGAACGCCTTGGGCCTGGACGAGGGCTACCGCCGCTCCAGCGCATGCTCCCTGTACACGGTTGAGGCGCATGTGCGCTACCTGCGGGAGGCTTCCCTCGCCGAGGAACTGGAAATCACCACCTGCATTGTCGCCGCCGGACCCAAGAAGCTGCACCTTGCCCACGAGATGCGCCGAGGATCGGAGCTCATCGCCACGGAGGAAATACTGGGACTCCACGTGGACCAGGGCACCGGCGCCACGATGCCCTTCCCGGCCGACGTCCTGGCCCACATCGCCGCCCACGAGCACAGGACCCCCGATTGGAGTGGCCGATCCATCACTGCATGAATCCTTCGCGCCCTTCACGAGAATCGAGTACGTCTTGAATTCCCACGAATCACCATCCAAACGAACGCCGGGCACCACTCCCAGCCGCCGCGCAGTCCTGGGCAGCGGCATGGCCCTGGGGCTGGGATTGCTGCTCACCGCCTGCGGTTCCTCCGGCGTCGCGTTGCAAAAAGCGCCCACCGGCGACCCGGTCCGCGGGGGTTCTCTGCGGGTGGGCCTGGCAGGCGGCGGGGCCGCAGACACCCTCGACCCCCATTCCCCGGTCAGCACCACGGATATCGCCCGCGTGGTAAACCTGTACGAGTCGCTGCTTTACCGCGACGAGAACTTCGAGCTCAAGCCGTTGCTGGCCCTCAGCGCCGTCCCCGATGCCACGGCCCTGGTGTGGACCGTCGCATTGCGGCCCGGGGTGAAGTTCCACGATGGACGCCCTGTCACCGCCAAGGATGTCGCCGCCACCTTTGCCCGGGTCACCGACCCCGATGACCCCAAGAGCGGGGCCGCGGCCCTGACAATCCTCGACGAGGTCAAGGTCATCGACGACCTGACGGTCGAATTCAGGCTCAACACGCCCACCGCCACCTTCGACGACTCACTGGGGCAATATGCGCTGGGCATCGTCCCGGAGGACTTCGATGTGCAGCACCCGATTGGCACCGGGCCATTCAAGGCCTCCAGCTTCGATCCCGGACTCCGGTCGGTGTTCGTACGCAACGATGCCTACTGGCGGGAGCACGAACCGTACCTGGATGAGCTGACCATCCTGAACTTCTCGGACGACGACGCGATGCTCAACGCCTTGCTGTCCACCCAGGTCGATGCCATCGGCCAGATCCCGCTGGCCCTGCTGGAAGTCATCTCAGCAGATCCCCGCATCAGTATCCTGAACTCCGAAACCGGCGCCTGGCTGCCCTTCACGATGCGCACCGACAAGGCCCCGTTCGACGATGTCCGGGTCCGCCAGGCATTCCGCCTCGCGGTGGACCGGCAACAGATGATCGAACAGGTCCTGAGCGGCAACGGCTCTCTGGGCAACGACCTCTACGCGCCTTTCGATCCGGGCTACGCGAAGCAGCTCCCCCAACGCACCCAGGACATTGGCAAGGCCAAGGCACTGCTTGCCGAGGCCGGCTTCTCCAACGGGCTGGACATCGAATTGGTCACCGCACCAATCCAGGCCGGCGCCGTGGAAGCGGCCCAGGTATTCGCCCAACAGGCCCAAGCGGCGGGGATCCGGGTCAAGATCCGTCGCGTGGACACCACGACGTTCTTTGGTGATGATTACCTGTCATGGACGTTCGCCCAGGACTTCTGGTACACGCGCAATTTCCTGCCCCAGGTCAACAACAGTTCACTGCCGACCAGCCCGTTCAATGAAACCCATTGGGACGACCCGGAGTTCTTGGAGCTGATCGAGTCCGCCACCACCGAGGTCGATGAAACCAAGCGCAACGCGCTGATCACCAAGGCGCAGCAGATCGAGTACGAGCGCGGCGGATACATCATCTGGGGCCATCCCAACCAGGCGGACGCCTACCAGAAATACGTGGCGGGGCTGATTCCAAACAAGACCGGCCTGGCCTTGTCGGGCTTCGAATTCCGCCGCGCGTGGATCGGGGTCACCAAATGATCGCCCGCATGATCGCCAAACGACTGCTGGTCAGCCTGGCCATCCTCTTCATCGTCTCCTTGCTGGTGTTCGTGGCCACCCTGCTGCTGCCCGGCGACCCCGCCCAGGCAATCCTGGGCCAGCAAGCCACGCCCGAACGGCTGGCCGCACTGCGGGAGCAAATGAGCCTCAACGACCCGGTGTGGGTGCGCTACTTCACCTGGCTCGGCGGCCTGCTCACGGGCGACCTCGGATACTCGGCTGCCACCGGCGGCCCCGTCACCGCCCTGCTGTCCGACCGCATCGAATCCTCGCTGGTGCTCATGGGCCTTGCCGCACTGATTTCCATTCCGGTCGGCATCGTCGTTGGCACGTTCTCCGCCCTGAAGCGTGGACGGGCCTTCGACAACGCCAGCACCGGTGTTTCCCTGGTGTTGGCGTCCCTCCCCGAATTCGTGATTGGAATCGGGCTCGTTGCGTTGTTCTCGACCACCGTATTCAAGGTCCTTCCCTCGGTGACCATGGCCCCTCCCGGCGAGGCGGTGTGGAACCACCCGGTTCAACTGGTCCTGCCCACGGTAACGCTCGCGCTGGTGGTGACCCCGTACATTGTCCGGATGATGCGCGCCACGATGCTCGAGGTGCTGGATTCCGGGTTCGTGGAAATGGCGCGTCTCAAGGGCGTGCCCGAGCGCCAGGTGGTGCTGCGGCACGCGGTGCCCCACGCATTGGCCCCCGTCGCCCAGGTCATCGCAATCCAGCTGGCCTGGATGGCCGGCGGCGTGGTCGTGATCGAATTCCTCTTTAGGTACCCCGGCATCGGCCAGGCGCTGGTGGATGCGGTGACCAACCGCGACGTGCAGGTGGTGCAGGCGCTGTCCATCCTGATCGCCGCGGCCTACATCGTGGTGAACCTGCTGGCCGATCTGGTGGGAATCCTCACGAATCCGAAACTACGCACGGAGAAGGCCAAATGAGCACCGTCGATGATGTCGTTGAAGCAAATGTGTCACGCTCCCGTCCCCCTCGGCTCCTCGCCCGAATGATGCGTCAGCGCCAGGCCAAGGTCGGCCTGGTGCTGACGGTGGCCGTGTTGCTGATCGCCCTGGCCGGGCCGCTGCTGCTGCCCTGGCTGACCGGGCATACCAGCACCGAATTCACGGGACGCCCGTTCACCCACGTGGGACTGTTCGGCACCGACAACCTAGGCCGAGATGTGCTCTCTCGCTTCCTGGACGGCGGACTGCGATTGATCGCCTACTCAGCGCTTGCCACGGCGCTGGGCATGGTCATCGGTGTCGCCGTGGGAATGACCGCGGCCTATTCCCGCGGACGGGTCGATGCGCTGATCATGCGCGGCAACGACGTGCTTCTGGCCCTGCCGCAGCTGGTCTTCGCGCTGCTGGCCATTACCGTGCTCGGCCCGCAGGGCTGGGTGCTGGTTGTGGTCATTGGAATCACCCACGCCCCGCGCATTGCCCGAGTCACTCGTTCGGCCACCGCATCGGTGATCACCGAGGACTACATCCGGGCCAGCGAAATGTACGCGGTTCCCAGGTACAAGATCCTGCTCACCGAGGTTCTGCCAAATATCACCGGCCCATTGATGGTCGAACTCGGGTTGCGCATGACCTACTCGATTGGCTTTGTCGCGGCGCTGTCCTTCCTCGGGCTGGGCATGCAACCACCCACCGCGGACTGGGGCCTGATGATCAACGAGAGCCGGATCGCCCTGGTCATCCAGCCCTGGGGCGTACTGCTGCCCGTTGCGGCCATCGCAGTGCTGACTGTGGGCACCAACCTCCTGACCGACTCGCTCGCGCGGGCCTCGGCCAACATGAATGCGGGGAAATGACAATGACCACGATCGTGGAGAACGACATCGCGGCAAGTGCGCTGTGCGCCACCGACCTGAGGGTGCAAACCGATGCCGGGGAGGAAATCCTGCACGGGGTCAGCTTCACCCTGGCGCCGGGCCGCATCCTGGCCTTGGTCGGTGAATCCGGCTCAGGCAAGACAACGGCCGGACTCGCATGCATGGGACATTTCCGCAAAGGGCTGTCCAAGGGCACCGGCACGGTGCGCCTGGGCAGCGGGGACCACGGAAACATCATGGATCTGCCCGACGCCCAATTGCGGCGCCTGCGTGGCAAGGTGATTTCCTACGTGCCCCAGGACCCGTCCCTGTCGCTGAATCCGTCCATGCGCATCGGGGAGCAGATTGCCGAAACCCTGCGCGTGCACCAAATCGGCGCCACCGATTCCGAACGCCGGTTGCGGGTTAGTGAAGTGCTGGCCGAGGTCGGCCTGGCCAATGACCCCGCCTACCAGCGGCGCTACCCCCACCAGCTATCCGGAGGACAACAGCAGCGCGTGGGCATTGCGATGGCCTTTGCCTGTCGGCCGTCGGTGATCGTGCTTGACGAGCCGACCACCGGCCTGGACGTCACGACTCAGGCCGTGGTGCTGCAAACAATCGGCGAATTGGCCGAACGGCACCAGGTCGCCGGGCTCTACATCACGCACGACCTGGCCGTGGTCGCAGAGATCGCCGACGAGGTCGCCGTCATGCTCGAAGGTGACATCGTGGAGCACGGAGCGACCGACCAGGTACTCTTCGCCCCGCGACACGGATACACGCGCAGACTGCTCGCCGCAGTTCCTGATCTCGCCGGCAAACGCCGGGTGGGCCAGGTGGAGGCAATCACCGGAGAACAGCCGTTGGTCGTCGCCGGCCCCCACGGCGTGCCGGACACCACCGGCTCCACACCGCTCGTTGACGACGCCAAGCCCTTGCCCGGCAACCTGCCACGGCCAGCTTCCGTTGCGGTGGCGGCTCGTCCGCTGCTGCAACTGAGCGACCTGGCCCTGTCATATGGCAAACACGCGGTTCTGGACGGGATCGATTTCCAGTTGCTGGAGGGAGAGTCAATGATGCTGCTGGGCGAGTCGGGGTCCGGCAAGACCACCCTCTCGCGCTGCGTGGCCGGGCTAAATGATGCCTACACCGGTTCGATCGAGCTTTTCGGAGAGAGGCTGGCCACCGGCACGCGGATGCGGTCATCCGAGGACCGGCGGCGGATCCAATACATCTTCCAGTCGCCATTCTCATCACTGAACCCGCGTCGAACCATCGCCGATTCGGTGGGTGTCCCATTGCAGATGTCGGGAATCAACGACAAGCGCAAACGCCGCGCCTTGGTCCGTGAAGCCTTGGACCAGGTAAAGCTCGGCGAACGCTACATGGAACGCCGTCCCGGAGATCTCAGCGGCGGTGAACGCCAGCGCGCGGCGATTGCCCGTGCCCTGGTCAATGCCCCCTCGCTGCTGGTCTGCGACGAGATCACCAGCGCCCTGGACGTCTCGGTGCAAGCCTCGATCCTGGATCTGTTGCGCACGCTGCAGACCGACCACAACATGTCGATGCTTTTTGTCACGCACAACATCGCCCTGGCCCGGCATATTTCCCAGCGTCTTGCCGTATTGCAAAAGGGAAAGATCGTGGACATGGACACTACCGAAGAGGTGCTCAACAACCCGCAGCACCACTACACGCAGGAACTGCTGGCCAACGTCCCGGCGTTCAAGTAAGGGAGAACATGGACACGTCACGTGAAAAACCCCGGACCCGCCACAATGACGGGCTGCCACAGCCCGGGTTCGAGATGCTGTCAGGAGTCTTCGCCCGGCACCTGGCAGCGGCCGAAGGCGGCATGGCCTTCTGCGTGTACCGAGAGGGCAAGCCCCTGGCCCGGTTCTACGGCGGCACCACGGTCAAGAACGGTGCCACCCCCGCTTCGGGCACCGGAATTCGTCAGGCGTGGTCCGAAAAAACCATGGCAGTCTTGTTTTCCGGCACCAAGGGCCTGATGGCCACCATTGCCGCGATCCTGATTGATCGGCGCGTCCTGGACCCGGAAGCCACCGTCGCTTCGTACTGGCCCGAATTCGCGGGGGCCGGCAAGCAGGATGTCACCGTCGCCCAAGTGCTCAGCCACACGGTTGGCCTCGTCTTTGTCGACCCGGACCCCGACGATAGCCTGCGATACGACAACCGGGCCGTGGCAGCGGTCCTGGCGGCTCAGTCGCCCTTGTGGGAACCGGGCACCAAGGTCGCTTACCACGCACTGACCTACGGGTACCTGGCGGCCGAGCTATTCTTCCGCGTAACGGGAAAGAGCCCGGGTGAACTGGTTGGGGAATTGCTCGCTGTGCCGCTGGACCTGGACATTCACTTGGGTCTACCCGAATCACTGGACGGGCGACTGGCCACCATTTTCCGGTCGGAGAATTATGCGATCTCCACGTTCCTGCAGGATCCGGAACGGCGGAGGATCGTGGATCGGATGTACGCGGGCTCCCTCACCGGAATCGGCGATCCGTTCAATTCCGTGGAAATGAGGCGAGCGGAGATGGCCTCCGGCGGAGGCATTGGCACCGCCGATGCAATGGCATCCCTCTATTCCCAACTGGCCAGGCCACTTTCACCGCTGTTGTCCGCCGGGGCCCTGGCGTCCTCCACTGCGACCTGGTCCGAGGGCGTAGACGCAGTCAATGACCGGCCACTGCGCTTCGGGCTTGGCTATGAGTTGGCCGATCCCCTGGGAACTTATGGCCCAGTCGCCCCGGCCTTCGGGCATTCCGGTGCCGGTGGCGGATTGCATGGGGCCTGGCCGGGAAAGAACATAGGATTCTCGTTCTTGACCAACGAAATGCTTGCCGAAGACCAGGACCGCCGGGCCAAAGACCTGCTGGGAGCCCTTGCTCGCATTGTCTGACCCCGATCCTTGTATGCCCGAAGGTATCGAGCGGGAGACATCGGGGGCATCCGCAGCCGAACAGGTGGTGAATGGCACCCTCTCTTTTTTGGCTAGCTACGTTGCCCGATCGCGGCAACCGCACCGGCGCGCAGGGCGGCCACCGCCGCGTCGGTCTCTTCCTGGATGAGGTCGGCGTTGACCATGGCGCCCACGCGCAGCCCGTCTGCGGCCGCCATCATCACCTGGGCCATGGGGTCACGGGTGTTCCCCGCCGCCCACAGGCCCGGGATTTCCGTCTTGCCCATTTCGTCGGTGGCAACGTACGTGCCGATGCCCGACGGGTGTGCCGTCGCCTCCAGGCCCAGCCCCGACAGGGCCGGGACCCCGGCCGCGAAGTGCGGCATGACGACCAGGGCATCGACCGACTGCTCGACTCCGTCCCGGAAGACCACGTGGGACAGGTGGTTGTCGTTGCCGCGTACTGCGATGATTTCCCGATGCACGACGCGGATGCCCCGTGCCTCCAGCTTTTCCCGCTCGATCGGATCGAATTCCCGCTCCGGCGCGGTGTACAAGGTGACGCGATCGCTCAACTGCCTGAACATCAGGGCCTGGTGGACGGCGAAGGGGCTGTCCAAGACGGCAATGTCCTGGTCCCTGACCTCCCAGCCGTGGCAATAGGGGCAGTGCAACGCGTTCTTCCCCCAGTACGCCTCCAGTCCCTCGACTTCCGGAAGCGTGTCGCTGACCCCGGAGGCGAGGATGATCCTGCGGGCGGCGAGTATAGTGCTGTCGTCCAACTCGATCCCGAACCCGTCGGCGTTCCGCCGGGTCGCCGAAGCGCGGGCGTCGCGGAACCGGACGCCGTAGCCCTCCGCCTCTTTCCGACCGAGGGCGAGCAGCTCGCGCGGCGGCAGTCCGTCGCGCGTGAGGAAGTTGTGCACGCCCTCGGCCGGGGCGTTGCGAGGTTCCCCGGCATCGATGACGACGACGCTGCGTCGCGAGCGTCCCAGCGCCTGGGCTGCGGCCAGTCCCGCCGCTCCCCCGCCGATGATGGCCACGTCGAATGTATCCGGCGTCGTGTTCATGGTTCATGCTCCCTGGTTCGTGTTTTCACCGGGGAAATCCGGTGCACCACCCAGCATGGACCCATCTCCCAACTTCTGGCAATCATTTTTGCCGTTATGGCAAAATGGGACCATGGAACAAGACATGGACAGCACCCTCGCACAAGTGGGGCCCCGGCTGCGCAGCCTGCGGAACGGCAGCAACCACACCCTGCAGGAGCTCTCGGCGCAGACCGGCATCTCGGTCAGCACCCTCTCCCGGTTGGAATCGGGCCAGCGCCGGCCCACCCTGGAACAGCTCTTGCCGCTGGCGCGCGCCCACGGCGTGCCCTTGGACGACCTCGTGGGAGCTCCGGCCACCGGGGACCCGCGAATCCATATCAAGCCCATTGTCCGCCACGGCATGACCATCCTGCCGTTGAGCCGCGGGTCCGGCGGCGGCCTCCAGGCGTTCAAGCACGTGATCCCGGCCGGCAAAACCGTTGCCGACCCGCCGCTGGCGACCCACGAGGGCTACGAATGGCTCTATGTCCTGAAGGGCAACCTGAGGTTGCGGCTCGGGGACCACGACCTGGTGCTGCCCGCCGGAGAGGCAGCGGAATTCGATACGCACACCCCGCACTGGTTTGGGCTGGCGGACGGGCAGGGCGTGGAGTTCCTCAGCCTCTTTGGCCCGCAGGGCGAACGCATGCATGTTCGGGCCAGGCCAACACGGAAGACCCCTGCGGTTTCCTAGCACGCCCGGCAGGTCGGGCTGTCCTGCCGGCCCACGTCTGCTGAAAGTCAGGCGCACTAATATGGGCTCACTTCGGTGCGGTGCCAGGCGGGCCGCTGAGCACGGTGGGGACGTATTCGAGCAGCTGAAGCCGTCCGTCGAAGGTTCTGCTGTCCACCATTTCGAGTGCCACGTCAGGATACCCGTCGTAGATGCGTTCCCTCCCGGTCCTGCCCGTGATCACGGGAAAAACGACTAACCGGAAGCGGTCCACGAGTCCCGCGGTCAATAGCGACCGGCTCAGGCTGAGGCTACCGAGGGTGCTCATCGGCCCGTTGCCGCTCCGTTTCATCTCGGCCACGGCCTCGACCGCGTCCCCGCCCACCAGCCTCGAATTCGGCCAACTCAGGGGCGCCCGCAGGGACGAGGAGAAGACGACTTTGGGCACGTCGGCAAGGCCCGTCAGACTGGCGGCTTCGGTCTCGGAGAATCCGGAATCCGCGGCCGCCGCCTCCTCTGACATGGCGGACATCAACCGGTAGGTGTTCGCGCCGAGGAGGTAGGTGTACTGCTTCTGCCCTTCCCGCTCGAGCCAGGCGAGGTATTCCGGTGCCTCCAGGCCCCACCAGCCGGGCCATCCCTCGGCCGATGCGTACCCGTCCAGGGAAATGATCAGGTCCACCATCAGCTCCGCCGACGACGCCTCGGCCGTAGTCTCGCCCATGACGTTCTCCCCGATCCGATCGACGTAGCCCTCTGCCGGTCCCCTCTCCCGAGGACGGCCATTTCGTTTTCGGGCCTCACCGGCACCGCGACAATCGGGTGCTCTGTCGGTGCCCGTGCCAGCAATGCTAGGCCCGGTCCCATCTGAGTTCAAGGGGTCGGCGAGACTCATCAAGAGTGCTCGCGAAATAGGGTCAGTGCCTCATTTAGCAAGTGCTCGCGAAATAGAGGGAACCCCGAATTGACTCATGGAGAAGATTTCACTTCCGCGGCTCCCCCGGGCGCAGGGTCGAGCCCCGAAAGCACGCAACAGGCAGCGAAGAGCCCGCTATGTGCGGCCATGGCATTGAGAAATCAGCTCCGCCAACCAACCCGGCGACCAGCGACACTGTGAATGCTGCATCCACATCATCCACGGGTCAAGTCCTAGCGCGTACGCAACGTTTCCGTGCGCTCGAAGCGCCCCCGGGCCAGGAAGGCCAACTGCGCTTCCTTCTCCGCCAGCTGGATCTTGGGCCCGAGCTCGAAGCACGTGGCCTCCAGCCGGCGCACTGCCTTGTCATTCCGGGCATCGGGTTCCACCACGATCCGGTCGATGGCGGGGTCGGCGAACATGAAGTTGATCAACGAGGTGACCAGCCGAGGCGTGAAATTCGGGACGGGCCGGGTGGCCGGTGCCAGCAGCAGATGCATCCCGATGTCCTCGACCCGGACAGGGTAGGCCTCGCCCACGGGATCATGCAGTGGCTCGTAGGTCTGGAAGAGGGCCACCGGTTCGCCATCGAGCAGCACCAGGAACGCGTGGTGCGTCTCAAGCGACTCGAGGAACTGGTAGACCTCCAGGACGTCGCTGCGGGAGTACTGGGTCATGCCCCAGAACCGGGCACGGTCCTGCGTAACCCAACCGTGGATGAGGTCGAGGTCTCCCTCCGGGGACAGCGGCACGATCCGTACCGTCCCCCAGGATTCGAGGTCCTCGGTGTAGAGGGCGGTGCGAAGGCCGAGATCCTGGGCCGTTGTGGGGGTGGTTTTCATGGGGTCCTTCCGGATGGGGGTTCCGTGGCAAGAGAGGGGTCTTTGACCAGCAGGTTCCAGTCCGTGATGACCGGAACGAGGCCTCCGGCCGCCCAGAGCGGCAGTTGGTCGGAAAAATGGGGGCTTTCAGGGTTGCCGTCCGCGCCAAACGGGACGACCCAGCGGGAATTGGCGCGGTCCGCGAGGTCCCAGACGTAGCGGGCCACCGGGCCGCGGAAGCTGCGGTCCTCGACACCGGGCAGGGACTCGGTGGAGAGCACGCAGCCGGTGTCCCCGGAAAGGGCCGCGGTCGGGACTCGGGACGCGAGCCTGTCGGGGAGCTCGTGCACGGCAAGGAGCGTGTGTCGCTCGCCCCACTTTTGCTCCGATCCGGCGGAGGCCTCGGCCAGGGCCGCGGCGGCCTCCACCGCAGGGTCGATCCCCAGCTCCGTGCCGCGAAGCAACAGGGTCTCAACGGCGAAGCCCACCCGGGACGCCACGGAAAGCCACGGCCCGAACAGCGGCGCATACCCGTGTGCTCCGGCCAACGGCTCCAGGGCAGGATGCCGGGCAATCCCGTGGACCAAGGCCGAGCGCCACGCGGCGAACGCCCCTGCGTCGGGACTGTCCGAGGACATGTGGCCGTCCCATTCGAGGATGCGGGAGCGGAGCCGGGCGGCGGCGGGCGGCAACACACCGGCATCGAGCGATTTCAGCAGGGCACGAAAGGCGGGCAGCGAGCCGAGCAGGGTGTCCGAATGGATGGCCTGCATGGCGTCCACGGTGAGGGGTGCGGCCTCCGGGGCTTCCAGGAGTTCGCGGATCCGCCGGTCGCGGTGGGCGGGGGCGAATTCCATCCCGACGGGGTCCCCGCCGCCTGCTTCGCGGTCGTTGGCGCTCACCTCAAAACGGTCCACCCCGGTCCTCGGCAGCCGAACATAGCTGCCGTCCCAGGCATGCTCGGGCGAGGCCGCCGGCACCGGCACGCGCCGGTTCTCGTGGTTCCGCTCCGGCACCAACCCGGCGAGGAAGTGCCGGACAGTTCCTTCGGTGTCCGCGGCGAGAACGCTGTTCACCGGCTCCACCCACCGTTGCAGCGCCGTCTCCACCTCGTCGACGCGGCGGCTGCGCAGCAGCGGCAGGAGTGCATCGAAACCCAGCCGCCGCTCGACCCGGGCCGGCATCCGCAGGCTCAACGCGCCACCATTTAGCCCCCCGGCGATGACCGGACCGCGGGTAGTCTCGATAACCTCCACGTCCTCGGACTCGCCGCCTCGGACCAAGATCATCTCGACGCCCGCGACCACGGATTCCCAGCCCAGGGGGCCGCGGGCCTGGATGCCGTCTTCGCTCCGGCGCAGCTCTTCTTCGAAGAGGTCCTGGTAATCGGCCATGGCGTTGGTGATGGCCCAGGCGGTGTGGCCGGTGTGGCCGAAGTGCGGAAGACCCGGAACACCGGGGAAGGCGAAGCCGATTGCGTCGAATTCCGGACAGGAAAGGTGAACCTGCTGGTAGACGCCGGGCAGCTCCAGCAGGCGGTGCGGATCGCCGGCGATCAGCGGGGATCCGCCCGCGGTTGCCGACCCATGGGCGGCCCAGGCATTGCTGCCGGAGAACACCGGGGCCTCGATGCTGAACAGGTCAACGGCGTCTGGTCCGAGGGTCCGGGCGACATGGGCGCGGAAGAGCTTGTTCGGGAACGTGGAGAAGAGGATGTGCTGGACGAGAAACACCCCCAGGGGGGTCCACGGGTTCCACCGTGCCGGAGCGGTGCCGGACTCCTCGAATTCCGGTCCTCCGCGCACCCCGGCCTCGAGCGCCTGGTTGATGCCGGCCACGAAGCTGGTGCACCAGCGCTGAGTGTCGGCGTCGAGGGCCTCGAAGCAGCGACGCGCAGTGTCGTTGAGCCTGCACTGCCGGGAGAAGCGGTCCCACGGCAGGCCGTCGGCGCCCAGCATTTCAGCGGTGCGTCCCTCGGAGCGCCAGCGTTCCAGTTCGATCTGCCATGAACGGTCCGTGGCGGCGTTCACGCCCTGCAGGCGCGCCAGCTGGTCCGCGGAATCGGCACGCAGATGCGGGATCCCCCAGGCATCGCGGTAAGTGCCTGCGCCCGGGGCATTGCCGGAGGTGTGGTTGCCGGGGCCGGCGGGGTCAGGCGTCTTTGTCACAGGGGCACTCTCGAAGTTAGGTTAGGCTTACTTTAGTCAAAGATAGATGACTGGGGGCGCCTACTCAAAACCGGGGCGTTGCGTGAAGGAGTGTTGTATGAAGCGCAGCTGGCATGCCCCAAGGGCATGGGTCCCAGAATTTCACCGCGGCGCTGCCGCGTCCTGGTGGACCCCGATCCCGCGGACGGAACTTTCATCCTGACTTTCAGACGGCTCGACGCCGTGCAGGACCCCCGTCTCGGCATTGCGGGAATACCGGCGCGACGCACTTCACAGGCGAATCGTTAACCACGAAACCGCTGGCGACCGGATAGGAACGCCAGCGGTTTTCGCCACCTCACTCGAAAATCACCAAGGGCGCCGACTTCACCGTGGTGGTGACGCCGGCGCCCATGGGCCGATGTGGTTGGGCTGGGACCTAGAAGTCCCAGTCCTCGTCTTCGGTGTTGACGGCCTTGCCGATAACGTACGAGGAACCCGAGCCGGAGAAGAAGTCGTGGTTCTCGTCGGCGTTCGGGCTCAGTGCCGAAAGGATCGCCGGGTTAACATCGGTGACCGATGCCGGGAACATGGCTTCGTAACCCAGGTTCATCAGCGCCTTGTTGGCGTTGTAGTGCAGGAACTTCTTGACGTCCTCGGCCAGGCCGACACCGTCGTAGAGGTCGTGGGTGTACTGGACCTCGTTCTCGTACAGCTCGAACATGAGCTCGAAGGTGTAGTCCTTCAGCTCCTGCTTGCGCTCCTCGGAAAGTCCCTCGAGACCCTTCTGGAACTTGTAGCCGATGTAGTAGCCGTGGACGGCCTCGTCGCGGATGATCAAGCGGATCAGGTCTGCGGTGTTTGTCAGCTTGGCGCGGGAAGACCAGTACATCGGTAGGTAGAAGCCGGAGTAGAACAGGAACGACTCGAGCAGGGTCGAGGCGATCTTGCGCTTCAGCGCGTCTTCACCGTAGTAGTAGCTCTCGATGATCTGCGCCTTCTTCTGCAGATTCTCGTTCTCGGTGGACCAGCGAAATGCGTCGTCGATTTCCTTGGTCGAGCACAGGGTCGAGAAGATCGACGAGTAGCTCTTGGCGTGCACGGACTCCATGAACGCGATGTTCGTGTAAACGGCTTCCTCGTGCGGGGTGAGCGCATCGGGGATCAGCGAGACGGCGCCGACGGTGCCCTGCAGGGTGTCCAGCAGGGTCAGGCCGGTGAAGACGCGCATGGTCAGCAGCTTCTCGGGCTCGGTGAGCGTGTTCCACGACTGGACGTCGTTGGACAGCGGGATCTTCTCCGGCAGCCAGAAGTTGTTGACCAGTCGGTTCCACACCTCGACGTCCTTGTCGTCCTGGATGCGGTTCCAGTTGATGGCTTCGACATGGCTGGCCAGCTTCAGCTTCTCAGTCATTTCCGTCCCTCTTCTTGCTAAGTTTTTGGTTGTAACGGGTGCGCGTACGACGGCGGGTTGGAACCCGCCGCCGTACGCATTCGGTTGTTAGGTTATCGCGACCTGGCAACCGGGGGTGAAACGGCTGCGACTAGAGCATGCAGCTGACGCAACCATCGACTTCGGTTCCCTCGAGTGCCAGCTGGCGCAGGCGGATGTAGTAGAGCGTCTTGATGCCCTTCTTCCATGCGTAGATCTGCGCCTTGTTGATGTCGCGCGTGGTGGCCGTGTCCTTGAAGAACAAGGTCAGGGACAGGCCCTGGTCCACGTGCTGGGTGGCAACCGCGTAGGTGTCGATGATCTTCTCGTAGCCGATTTCGTACGCGTCCTGGTAGTACTCCAGGTTGTCGTTGTCCAGGTACGGGGCCGGGTAGTAGACGCGGCCGATCTTGCCTTCCTTGCGGATCTCGATCTTCGCCGCCACCGGGTGGATGGAGGAGGTCGAGTTGTTGATGTAGGAGATCGAACCGGTCGGCGGGACGGCCTGCAGGTTCTGGTTGTAGATGCCGTGCTCCATGATGGAGGCCTTCAGCGCACGCCAGTCGTCCTGCGTCGGGATGTCGATGCCGGCAAATAGCTCGCGCACACGCTCGGTGGCCGGGACCCATTCCTGGTCGGTGTACTTGTCGAAGAACTCGCCCGAGGCGTACTTCGAATCCGCGAAGCCGTCGAAGGCCTCCCCGGTTTCGATCGCGAGCTTGTTCGAGGCACGCAGCGCGTGGAACACCACGGTGTAGAAGTAGATGTTGGTGAAGTCCAACCCCTCTTCCGAACCGTAGTGGACGCGTTCGCGGGCCAGGTAGCCGTGCAGGTTCATCTGTCCCAGGCCGATGGCGTGGGTCTTGGCGTTGCCCTGGGCGATCGAGGGAACCGAGTTGATGTAGGACATGTCCGAGACTGCGGACAGCGCGCGGATCGCGGTCTCGATCGAGGCCCCGAGGTCCTTGCCGTCCATCGCCTTGGCGATGTTCATCGAGCCGAGGTTGCAGGAAATGTCCTTGCCCACGGTCTTGTAGCCCAGGTCCTCGTTGTACTCCGAGGGAGTCGAGACCTGCAGGATCTCCGAGCACAGGTTGCTCATCGAGATCTTGCCCTTGATCGGGTTGGCGCGGTTTACGGTGTCCTCGAACATGATGTACGGGTAACCGGACTCGAACTGGATCTCCGCCAGGGTCTGGAAGAACTCGCGGGCGTTGATCTTGGTCTTCTTGATGCGCGCGTCATCGACCATCTCGTAGTACTTCTCGGTGACGAAGATGTCGCTGAACGGGACGCCGTAGACGCGCTCGACGTCATACGGCGAGAAGAGGTACATGTCCTCGTTCTTGCGGGCCAAATCGAAGGTGATGTCCGGAACCACGACACCCAGGGACAGGGTCTTGATGCGGATCTTCTCATCCGCGTTCTCGCGCTTGGTGTCCAGGAAGCGCAGGATGTCCGGGTGGTGCGCGTTGAGGTACACGGCACCTGCACCCTGGCGTGCGCCCAGCTGGTTGGCGTAGGAGAAGCTGTCTTCGAGGAGCTTCATCACGGGGATGACACCGGAGGACTGGTTCTCGATCTGCTTGATCGGGGCGCCGTGCTCGCGGACGTTGGTCAGCGAGAGGGCAACGCCGCCGCCGCGCTTGGACAGCTGCAGCGAGGAGTTGATGCCGCGGGAGATCGACTCCATGTTGTCTTCGATGCGCAGCAGGAAGCAGGAGACGAGTTCACCGCGCTGGGCCTTGCCGGCGTTCAGGAACGTCGGGGTGGCGGGCTGGAATCGTCCCTCGATGATCTCGTTGACCAGGGCGACTGCCATTTCCTCGTTGCCGCGGGCGAGGTGCAGTGCAACCATGCAGACGCGGTCTTCGTAG
This sequence comes from Paeniglutamicibacter sulfureus, assembly GCF_039535115.1. NCBI lineage: Bacteria > Bacillati > Actinomycetota > Actinomycetes > Micrococcales > Micrococcaceae > Paeniglutamicibacter > Paeniglutamicibacter sulfureus. The sequence goes on along the minus strand of NZ_BAAAWO010000001.1, from coordinate 439,390 downwards.
CGCTCAAGGTAACGCTTGCCGTCAAAGGTCTTCAGCGTGTACGAGGTGTAGAACTTGAAGGCACCCAGGAAGGTCTCAAAGCGGAACTTCTTGGCGTAGGCACCGCGGTAGAGGTCGCGGATGAAGTTCATCGTGTACTGATCGAGCGTCTCGCGCTCGTAGTACTCGTGCTTGACCAGGTATTCGAGTTTCTCATCCAGGTCGTGGAAGAACACGGTGTTGTTGTTCACGTGCTCCAGGAAGTACTGGCGTGCCGCGGCACGATCGGCCTCGAACTGGATCCGCCCATCTGCCCCGTATAGGTTCAGCATGGCGTTCAGCTCGTGATAACCCAGGCCCTGAAAAGCGGCCGGCAATTCCTTAGAATCCTGCTTCATTTCAGGTACTGCGACTTTCGTGTCCAAAAGACTTCCAATCCTTCGCGAACCCGGGTCACATCTTCTGGAGTGCCCATGAGCTCAAATTTATATAGAAGCGGAACGCTGCATTTGGCTGCGATCTTGATTGCGGCCAAGCAATATGTGGTTCCAAAGTTTGTGTTTCCGGCCCCAATTACGCCTCGTAATAGGTTTCGGTTGCGCGCATCGTTGAGGAACTTGACGACTTGCGGTGGTATTGATCTTTCGCCCTTTTCACCGCCATAGGTGGGAAGCAGTAGCACATACGGCTCAGCCGCCACCAAGTGCGGTTCGTGGTTCAGCAACGGAATGCGAGCGCATTCCAGACCCAGTTTCTCCACGAATCGGTGGGTATAGCCCGAAGCGGAGGAGAAATAGATCAATTTGCTGGTGGTAGGTACCTCTGCCGGAAAGGCGTGATCATGCATTGGCGGTGTTGCCAACGATGAAGCAGGCATCTTGATCGCCTCGAAATCACTGGAATCGGTAACGCTGGAGGTGGCTGGTTAGGCCACGGAGGAGCTCAAATCCTGGGCCAGCTCATCAATTTTGTCCGGTCGGAAGCCCGACCAGTGGTCGGCATCGGTGATGACGACAGGTGCCTGCATGTAGCCCAGAGCGCGTACGCGCTCCAGAGCAGCGGGATCCTGCGAAATGTCAACGCTCTGGTAGACGATGCCCTTCTTATCAAGAGCTCGGTAGGTTGCGTTGCACTGTACGCATGCTGGCTTCGTGTAAACCGTGACGGTCATATCCGTAAATCCCCTCGTGCAAAATCTGTGTATGTGAAGTGGCTGGGTCCCTATGCGCATTCCCCGCGGGAAGAGACATACGAACGTTTTGCTCCGACGGCGGTTGAGCCCTCAAGAGGCGGGGATTCGTACATTTCTCCGTATTCCGGAGGTTCGCGCACTAGGCCTCACCAGCTAATTCAATACTACATCTAGTGGGGCTCGGGGCGTTAGACCCCAACATGATGTATTACACCCCTGTCATTCGACCCCACGCCTGTCCACAAGCCTTGTGGATAAAGAGCAGCCTTTAAACCGCATGAATCCAGCGAACTAGAAAATCTATCCACACCCTGTGGAACAATCGACCACAGATTAAAGAACTGGCGTGTCGTTCAGCACGGCGTGTCGAGCACATGGCGCCAAACCACTAGATATGGTCCGACAGCACGAACGCTACCACTACTGGTGGTAGCCAGGGCCGCCAAACGCCGCACTTTCCCCCACAAAAATTGCATCTTGTCGAGGGCCGCACTCTTGAAAAAGATTTGCCCCTGAGGCGGCTGGAAATTGGATGAACGACCGACGCACGATCCCTTCGCGCACCAGCACGAAGGCGAGGGAATTGAAGCGGATAAAAGGCAAGCTTGTCCAGTTTCCAACGTAGGTCGGTGCATGACTGGAGACTTGGTTCCGAGTGTCGGCAAAAGATGAATAGCCCGCCGCAGTCGCGGTCCCAACGAACCGGGAATCCGCCACCACCAACCCCGTTTAGGTCAAGAATCCCGAGTGTTGCCACGGCGGTCGGAGCATTTGCGGCGAATTGCTCCCGATTGCGGCGAAACCCGAGGGGTTCGGACTGCTCCGTGCAGGCTAGCCGGCGACAGGCAGCGCCCGAGCGCCGAAGATTCCCTGTCCCACACGCACCACTGTCGCACCCTCTGCAATGGCCAGCTCAAAGTCGCCACTCATGCCCATGGACAGTTCCTCGATGGACATTTCGGCGGGCACGCTCTCGCGCAGTGAGTCCCGGAGTTCCCGCAGTCGCACGAAACATGCGCGAACCGCTTCGCTGTCGTCACTGAACAATGCGAGCGTCATCAGGCCCTTGACGTGGAGCCGGTCAAACTGGGGCAGCTGATTCACGAATTCCCGAACGTCGTCCGGCGCAAGGCCGGACTTGCTTTCCTCGTCGGACGTATTGACTTGGACAAAGACATCGAGTTGGCGGTCCTCGACTTCGAGCCGGCGTTGCAGGGCTTCCGCCTGGCGAAGGTTGTCAAGCGCCTGGAATTCGTCTGCATACTTCGCCACGAATTTTGCCTTGTTGGTTTGCAGGCTTCCAATGACGGAGAACTTTAGTCCCGGTATGTCGGCCAGGAGTTCCGCCTTTCGAGCCACCTCCTGGACCTTGTTTTCCCCCAGGAAATCCATGCCCGCCGCGATAGCCAGGCGAAGGCGGTCCTCCGGCACGGTCTTGCTAACCGGCAACAACCGGATCGAGGCGGGGTCCCGCCCGGCCTTCCGCGCCGCGGCATCGATCCGGGACCTGACAGAGGCGAGATTTTGCTTGAAATCGTCGATTGAGTTGGCCTGGGCGGCGGCAGGGTTGGAGGAGTTCAGCGACTGTGTCATGGAGGGGAAAGTCTTTCACGATGAGGAGCTTCGAAAGCATGGCGCATCGTTTAGGATGGCCAGTGCACCAACGCCAACATAGCATGTCCCGCCCGGGCCTTGGCTTACCCGCTCGCTGTCCCTCCCCCATCTGGCGCGCTCCCCATTTTGGCCACCACCGCGGGGCCGGGATCCAACTGGCGCGCAAGGTGGCGCGCGTCGCGACCGGCCCCACCCATGATGCCGGAAGTAAGTCCGTATCGGAACGGAATGCCGAGAAACCCAGTCCGGAAATCCCGGTCCTGACGCCCTTGCGGTGGAATGGATAGCCGTTCTCATCTGCCCCAAGTCCCTCGATTCATGAATAATCCGGGCGGTATCCCATGGCCCAGATGATCGTGGACGCCCCCACTGGAATGCCTTACGGCGGCGCTCGGTACATCCAAGACGCCTCGGGGCATTGCCGTCGTGCTCTCCAGCTGGCTTAGCGATGGCAACGCGCGTATGGCATCCATGCGCAGGGGCCTGGCCAACGCCACCGCCAACGTGGGTCACCGACAGGAGCCGGACTCATGACTGGTCGACTGGTTCAGTTGCAGTCCAAAGGAAAGCGCCACCCCTCCATCGCTGGAGAGGTGGCGCTTGGCAAATGGTTGAATGCGGCGTATTAGATTTTTTTTACGACGGAAGACTTGAGCTGCATGGGCCCGAACCCATCGACCTTGCAGTCGATGTCGTGGCCGTCGACGCCGTTGACCAGACGGATGTTGCGCACCTTGGTGCCGACCTTGATGGACTGGGCCTGCCCCTTGACCTTCAGGTCCTTGACGATGGTGACGGTATCGCCGTCGGAAAGCACCTTGCCGACGGAATCCTTGATAACAGCTTCCTTCGGCTCATCCACTGCGTCAGCTTCGGCCGACCATTCGTGGGCGCACTCGGGGCAAACCAGCAGCGCGCCCATTTCGTATGTATAGGGGCTTGAACACTGCGGGCACGATGGCAATACGTCAGTCATGCCCATCATTCTAGTACGACCCCGGAACTCGTCGCTCTGGCCGCAAACCCCACGCGGAAGTACGTCCCGGCCTATAGACCGATGAGCCGCCCCACACCAACTGCTGCGCATGCCCACAGAACGCTGACGAAGGTTCCCAGAATGAACTGCTCCGCGGCCGCGTGTTGCTTAAGCTCGGAAAACCGTCCCAGTCCCTTCACTGCCAGAACCACCGCCAGGCCCTCGGGCCAGGAGGCCCACAGAGTTGAGGCTATTGCCGCGCGTTCCAGCAACCCGATCCACATGCCTCCGCGCAGCGGACTCGGCTCCACCTCATCGTAAGCGTCGTCCCCGGCGGCCCTTTTAAAAGCCGCAAGCCGGAAGACCGTTTCGGTGACCGGCCCTCCGCCCAGGGTTGCAGCCGCAACACTGGCCACGACCACAAGTTCATGGGGAATGGAGGATGCCACGGGAAGGTGGCCGCCGATCGCAGCGGCAAGACCTGCCAGGCCAAGCACGGCCACGAGCAGGTAGCTGGTGGTCGACTGCTTCAGCGGCCAGCGAAAGCCGGAATCCGCAAAGTATCTAGGGGTGCCCAACGGAACAACAACGACCAGGAATGCCAAGGCAATCCAGCTCATGAACCCTGCCCGCCTTCCATCGTCATCGAATAGTCTGTCAGCGCCCGACCCGCCAAGTTGGTGAGCCTGGCGGTCTCATACCAGAGCCCCGAAGCCAGACGGGCCGAAACGGCCTGCTGCGAGATTTCTAGGCGCGCAGCGACCTGCTGCTGGGTCAGGCCCTGTGACACCAGTGTGCCGGCCTCGGCCGACGTTTTGGTTCGTCGCGCGTTAACCAGTGCGAGGAGCTGCAGTTCGGCTTCGATCCGCTCCGCTTCCGGCCCTGGGCCGGACAGTGCCAGGGCGCCACTGGAATTCTTTGCCCGCTCAACCGCATCCCGCGCATATTCAAAGGCCGGGCCCCGCCCCGCCCGGGTTTCCCGGGGCATCGGGGTCTGCACCGACCCCACACCGATTCCCACGCTCCACTCCCCCGTGTGTGCAACGTCCAAGGCCAAGGCAACGGCCATGACACCGTCGTCGAGCACTCCTTGCAGCTCATCGCCCGCGGTTCTCTCGAATCCCCGCACCGCGTTGTACTCACCGTCCAGTCGGCGCAGCAGGGATTCGACCTTGTCCGGCCCCGAGCGGGACCTACGCTGGTCTATGGTGATGACAATCATGACACAAACTTACAGGCTTGTAGCATCATTCACAATGCCTAAGGCTTGTTGATCGTTTCACAAAGGTCGGCCCATGCCAGTGCCCCGGCACCATCTGGCAGGAAACGAAGGGCTTCTCCGAACATGCCCGGCCACGAGCGGAGCACCTTCGCGCTTCCGTGGCCGGAACCGGGGCACGACTGGGCCTCGGGGAAGCGAAAAGGCCCCCGGCCGAAGCCGGAGACCTTTTCATTCATACATTTTGGTGGAGGTAAGGGGATTCGAACCCCTGACCTTCTGCATGCCATGCAGACGCGCTACCAACTGCGCCATACCCCCAAATGAGAGCCGCCCTTGCGGGCAACTCAACCATCATAGGCCACACAAAACGTGTGGCGCAAATCGAGGGGTCTAGAGCGAATCCGGGAGCGTTTCGATGTGCGACATGTCGGTGGCCGGCTCGCCCGTGGTCGGCAGTTCGATAACCGGGCAGTCGCCCCAGAGGCGCTCCAAGGCGTAGAAAACGCGGTCTTCGTTGTGCTGGACGTGGATGACTACATCCGAGTAGTCCAGCAAGACCCAGCGGCCCTGGCCGCGGCCTTCGCGGCGAACCGGACGGATCTCGAACTTCTCGGCGAGCTTGTCTTCGATCTCGTCGACGATCGAATTGACCTGGCGCTCGGAGGCAGCCGAGGCAATCAGGAACGCATCGGTGACGCCGAGGCGTTCGGAAACGTCCAATGCGACGAGGTTTTCAGCCTGCTTCTCGGCTGCGGCAAGGGCAGCTGTCTGCACCAGGTCGATGGAATGTTCGTGGGCGCTCATGGGGGTTCTCCTTGAGAATTGGGTGCGACGCGGTGGGCGCTAGTTTGAGTTCAGGAACATGATGAGACCGGCAACGAGTGCCGCGCCTCCAACGGACAAAGCCGCGATGACCATCAAGTACATGTTGTTGGCACGGCGCATTCCGGCGGTCTGCACATCCAGTGGCTCAAGCCCCTGCGCGCGCACGGCACGCACGGGTGGGCGAGCCAGAGAAGGCCCAACATTTTCGGCGGGGGCATCCTTGGTATCGGGTGCTTCCACTGCCTTGCCGGCGCCCGGGGCCACGGAAGGCCTGGGGCCGGCGGGTGCGGCGGCCGCGGCTTTCGCCGCCGCCGTCCGTGCCGGTGCTGCTGCGGCAGCTTGTGAAGCGGCGGGCGACGTGGAGTCGCGAGCCGGTGCCTGGGCCGGAGTAGCAGCCTTTGGCTTGTGCGCAGGTGTGACCGCCGGGGCTTTCGCTGCCGGGGTCGTCGGCTTCTGCGCGTGGGGCGCTGAAGCCGGAGTCTTGGTGGCCGGGGCCGCGGGGGCCTGGCGGCCCTCGACGATGGTGCCCTGGTCGGTCATGGCAATGTTGTAGCCGCGCGTCAGCGGACCCGAGACGCCGGTGTTGACCAGCTTCTTTTCGATGTCCTCTTCGCGGAGGTGGTTCATCGCCCCGGTGAAGGGGTCCGAGCGGCGGGCGCCGGCACGCTGGGTGTTTTCTTCCTGCATGCGCTGGCGTTCGGCTGCGCGGCGGGAAATGATGGCGGCGCGGGCGGCGAGTTCGCGCTGCTGTGCCAGGACCTCCAGGTCCACTTCGCCCAGGTCCTCTTCGGGCTGGATCAGCAACGGCTCGCTTGGGGCCGCCCCACCGGAGCGCCGACGAAGCGCAAGCGCGTCCTCCACGCTCATCTGCGGCGCCGTTCCGGGAGAAGGAACCGGGGGGCCAACGGGTGGTTTTGCAGCGGCGGGCTTCGCGGGTGTCTTGACTGGAGGCTTCGTGGCGGCTGCAGGCCCGGACGCCGCGGGCTTGGCGGGCGTTTGCTTGGCATCCGCTGGCTTGGCGTCCGCGGGCTTGGACGCAGCATCGGCCTGGGGCCCTGCTTCAGGAGCCTGGGTCGCCGTGCCCGGTTTGGCGACGGAACCCGTTTCCTTGGCGGTGCCGAGCGCCTGGAGGCGCATCTGCTTGCGGGTCAACGGCGCGGGATCGTCGCCCGGCGACGGATCCTTGGGGGAAAGCTCGGAGACTTCCTGCTCCAGCCGGCGGCGGGTGCGCAGGGCTTCGCGGTCGCGGGCGCGCTGCAGGGATGTTCGTTCGGTGCGCTGCGAAACGGCATCGACTTCCCCGGCGGCGGCGCGGCGGCTGCGAACGGGTTCTTCGGGCTCCGGCACCGGCTTAGGTGCGGCGGCGGCCGGTGTCGTACTTAACGGTTTCGCCGCGGACTTGGCGGCCGGTGCAGGGCTCTTCGCGGCCGGTGCGGGAGCCTTGGGTGCAGGCGTCTTCGCTGCAGGTGCCGGGGTCTTGGCCGCCGGGGCGGGAGCCTTGGCCGACGGCGCAGGGGATTTCGGCGCAGGCGCAGGAGTCGCCGCCGCCGGGGAGGCGGGAGCGGAAGGCTGGGCGGCCGCCGTCTTGCCGGCAGGGCTCGCGGGCGGCTGGCCCGACGCCTGCTCTTGGGCAAGCTTCGCTTCGGCCTCGGCACGTCGCTGCTCCCGCAGGGCTCGCCTGCTGAGCGCGGGCCCGGTCTCGTCGCTCATCTTGTCCATTCCCGGCCGTCTCTAGTCCTGGCCGTTGCTTACTGCGTTGTTCTTGTCGTTGTACAACTTGTACTTGGCGATGTACTGCACCACGCCATCGGGCACCAGGTACCACACCGGATGTCCGGTCCGCACCCGTTCCCGGCAATCCGTCGAGGAAATCGCCATGGCCGGCACTTCCATCAACGAGACGTCGTTGCGGTCCAGCACCGGCAATTCGTGGCCCGGCCTGGTGACCCCCACGAAGTGGGCCAGCTGCCAGAGCTCCTCGGCGTCCTTCCAGCCCAGGATCTGGGCCATGGCGTCCGCGCCGGTGATGAAGAACAACTCCGCGTCGGGACGCTGTGCGCGCAGGTCCCGCAACGTGTCGATCGTGTATGTGGGGCCGGGACGGTCGATGTCCACCCGGCTCACCGTGAAGCGGGGGTTCGCCGCAGTGGCGATCACCGTCATCAGGTAGCGATGCTCGGCCGGAGCCACGTCGCGGTCAAGTTTCTGCCAGGGCTCCCCGGTGGGAACGAATACGACCTCGTCGAGGTCGAAGACGGCTGCGACTTCACTGGCGGCCACGAGGTGGCCGTGGTGGATCGGATCGAACGTGCCGCCCATGACGCCCAGGCGAAATGGGCGGTCCGTTCGTTCGGCCTCGAGACGGCTAGTGATGGCCGTGCTTGTTTGCGTGCGTGCGGTGCGTGTCCTCGGGCTCGGCCTTGACGTCGTGGCGGTTTGCGACGTTGGAGTACGACATGGCGATCAACAGCAGCAGCATGAAGACCACGAAGATGCCGCCTCCGACAATCAGGGCCTGCGTTTCGGTGGACATGCCGCCACCGGTGCTTTCGGCAGCGGCAATGGCCACATTCAGGGACTGGGTAAACATGTTTCTCCAGGTTGTTGCGTGCCGGACGCGCACATGCGTGCACGGCACTGTCTTGTAACTTTTATGACTCGTTAGCCTCTATCGTACCCACCTTGGCACGCGGCTACGAACGAACATGCCCATCGCCTTGCACAATCCACTTGGTGGTGGTGAGCTCGCGCAGTCCCATGGGGCCGCGCGCATGCATCTTCTGCGTGGAAATGCCGACCTCGGCGCCCAGGCCCAGCTGACCGCCGTCGGTGAAGCGGGTGGAGGCGTTGACGATCACCGCGGCCGAATCAACCTCGGCAATGAAGCGCTCGGCGTGGGAAAGATCGTTGGTCAGGATCGCCTCGGTGTGCCCGGTGCTGTGCCTGCGGATGTGCTTGATGGCACCACCCAGGTCATCGACCACGGCAACGGCCAGGTCCAGGTCCATGTACTCGGTGTCCCAGTCGGACTCCTGCGCATCGATCGTGGGGGTCGAACCGGCAAGCGCCTTGGCGCGTGCATCGACGTGCAGGCGCACCCCGGCCTTGTGCAGGGCGGCGAGGACCTCGCCGGAGGCCTTGGCATTGGCATTGAGCAGCAATGTCTCGACGGTGTTGCACACCGAGGGGCGCTGGGTCTTGGCGTTGAGCAGGATCGGCACGGCCATGGAGGCATCGGCCGATTCGTCGAGGTAGATGTGCACGTTGCCCTCGCCGGTCTCGATGACCGGGACGCTGGCGGTGGTGACCACGCGCTGGATCAGCTCGCGGCCGCCGCGCGGGATCAACACGTCGATCTGGCCGCGGGCACCCATCATGGCGTCGGCGCCGTCGCGGCCCCAGGCATCCACCGAGGCCACGGCGTCGGCGGGCAGCCCGACCGATTCCAGGGCGTCGCGGATCAAGGCCAGCAGCGCCACGTTGGAGTGCGCCGCGGCGCTGCCACCGCGCAGCAGCACTGCGTTTCCGCTCTTCAGGGCGAGCCCGGCAATGTCGACGGTGACGTTGGGGCGCGCCTCGTAGATCGCGCCGATTACGCCCATCGGGACGTGGACCTGGCGCAGCCGCAGCCCGTTGGGCAGGGTCTGGCCGCGCAGCACGGTGCCCACGGGATCCGGCAGCCCGGCCAGTTCCTCGAGCGCGGCGATCAGTGCGTCCACGCGCTTGTCGTTGAGCTTGAGCCGGTCCAGCAGCGCGTCGGAGGTCCCGTTGGCCTTTCCCGCGGCGATGTCCTTGGCGTTGGCCTTGATCACGGATGCGCGGTGGGTATCCAGCGATGCGGCAATGGCCAGCAGCGCGCGGTCCTTCCAATTGCGGTCGGCGCGGGCCAGCACGCGCGATGCGGAACGGGCCCGGTCGGCCAGCTTGCCCACGGCAACCCGGGCATCCTGGATGCCGGCGGCGGTCCCGTCCACGGAGGAAAGATTCTGCGATGCGTCGATGTTCTGGCTCATGATCACCTATTCTACGGTGGATGCGACGAAGCCCGCCCCCATATTAAGCATGGTGGCGGGCAGAGGCGTCGCGCCGTTCGCGGGCGGCGGCTTTCGCGAACGGATCGGCTAGACAACGACGAGGTCGTCGACGTGCACCACCGCACGTTCGAATTGGCTGCCCAGGTCCTCGCCGAGCTCCCGGGTGGAGCGGCCGAGCATCTGCGGCAATTCGGCCGAGGAGAAGTTCACCAGTCCGCGGGCAATGACCAGTCCGGCGGCGTCGGTGATTTCCACCGCGTCCCCGGCCTCGAAGGAGCCATTGATCCCGGTGATCCCTGCAGGCAGCAGCGAGGCGACGCCAGAGGCGACGGCACGCACGGCACCGGCATCCAACAGCAGTCGTCCCTGGGTGGTGGCCAGGTGCGCGAGCCACAGCATCCGGGTGGAGCGCCGACCGCCGCGGGCGGAGAACCAGGTTCCCACGTCCGCCCCGGCCAGTGCAGCCGCCGCGTTCGCGGTGGAGGTCACCAGGGCGGGGATGCCCGATTCGGCGCTCATGGTGGCGGCCTCGACCTTGGTGGCCATGCCCCCGGTGCCCAGCCCGGCTCCCCCGGTGGACCCGATGCGCAAGCTCGCCAGGTCCTCGGCGCGATCGACCCGGGACACGCGCACTCCCCCGGCGTTCGGCGGTGCGTCGTAGACGGCGTCGACGTCGGAAAGCAGCAGCAGCGCGTCGGCCTTGACCAGGTGCGCCACCAGGGCGGCGAGCCTGTCATTGTCGCCGAAGCGGATCTCGTGGGTGGCGACGGTGTCGTTTTCATTCACGATCGGCACGACACCCAGCGCCAGCAACCGGTTCAGCGCCCGGAACGCATTGGCGTACTGCTGGCGGCGGATCAGGTCGTCGGCGGTGAGCAGCACCTGGCCGACGGTGACGCCGTGGGCGGAAAACGCCTGGGTGTATCTGGCCATGAGCAGCCCCTGGCCCACCGAGGCAGCTGCCTGTTGGGTGGCCAGGTCGCGCGGGCGGCGCCCCAGGTCCAGGGGCGCCAGACCGGCGGCGATCGCCCCGGAGGACACCAGGATCAGCTCGGTTCCCGCGGTGTTGACTGCCGCGAGTCGGTCGACGAGGGAGCTTAACGCTTCCTCCGAGATCCCCCCGGCCAGCGTGGTCAGGGACGAGGAACCGACCTTGACCACGATGCGCGAGGCACGCGGCAGGTCTTGTCGCTGGGTGATGCCCGAGGGATGGTTTGTGGCGCGCACGGTGCTGTTTTACTCCCCGGACTTGGGTAGCTGGTGCTTGTAGTTGACAGACTCCGTCCAGATTCCGGCCTTGCGCTCGGCTTCCAGGTCCTCGCGGGCAGCTGCCTTGGCGCCCTTGCGCGCCTCGTGCTCCGCCTTCTTCTGCTCGCGGGAGGGGCGCGCGGCAAATTCTGCCAGGCGTTCGTCCTGTCCACGGCGCGAACCAAGCAGCTCGGCGCCGGCGGCCATTGTCGGCTCCCAGTCGAAGACCACGGCGTCGACCTCGGAGCCAATCACCACGGCATCGCCGGGCTTGGCGCCGAGCTTGTAGAGCTGGTTTTCGACGCCGAGCTTGGCCAGGCGGTCGGCGAGGTAGCCAACGGCCTCGTCGTTGCGGAAGTCGGTCTGCATGATCCAGCGCTCGGGTTTTTCGCCGATCACGCGGAAGAGCGGCTCGAGGTTGCGCTCCTCCTTGCGGATGACGAACCCTGCCTTGCTGGCCTTGGTGGCCCGCGGGCGCAACACCTCAACGGGCACGGGCAACGGGGCGGCCTCGATCTTGGCGCGGGCCTCGGTGACCAGTTCGGACATGGCGAAGGAGAGCTCGCGCAACCCCTCGCGGCTCATGGCCGAGACCTCGAAGACGCGGTAGCCGCGCTTCTCCAGTTCCGGGCGCACGAATTCGGCCATGTCGCGTCCGTCGGGCATGTCGACCTTGTTCAGGGCGATGAGGCGCGGGCGTTCGTTCAGCGGGATGATCTGGCCATCGGCACCGGCAAAGGAGGAGTCGACCTCGTAGGCGTCGAGTTCGGCCTGGATGGTCTCCAGGTCGGCGACCGGGTCGCGGTCCGTTTCCAGGGCGCCGCAGTCGAGCACGTGCACCAGGGCGGCGCAACGCTCGACGTGGCGCAGGAATTCAAGACCCAGGCCGCGGCCCTGCGAGGCACCCGGGATCAGGCCCGGCACGTCGGCCACGGTGTAGCGGACTTCCCCGGCCTGGACCACGCCAAGGTTCGGGACCAGGGTGGTGAAGGGGTAGTCGGCGATCTTGGGCCGTGCGGCGGAGAGCGCGGCGATCAGCGAGGACTTGCCGGCCGAGGGGTAGCCCACCAGGGCGACGTCGGCGACGGACTTGAGTTCGAGGATGACCTCGGCGGCGGTGCCGGGGGTGCCCAGCAACGCGAAACCGGGGGCCTTGCGGCGCTGGCTGGAGAGCCCTGCGTTGCCCAGGCCGCCCAGGCCGCCGGAGGCAACAATGTATTCGGATCCGTCACCGATGAGGTCGGCGAGGATGTCACCGTCGCGGTTCTTCACCACGGTGCCCTCGGGCACGGGCAGGACCAAGGTCTCGCCGTTCTTGCCGGGGCGCAGGTCGCCCTTGCCGCCTTCGCCGTTGCCGGCGTGGCGGTGGGGCGAGTGGTGGTAGGACAGCAGGGTGGTGGTCTGGGCGTCAACGCGCAGGATCACGTCACCGCCGTTGCCGCCGCTGCCGCCATCGGGTCCGCCCAGGGGCTTGAACTTTTCGCGTTTGATGGAGACACAGCCGTGCCCACCGGAACCACCGGAGACATGGAGGACCACTCGGTCGATAAAGGCTGCCACGGTTGAAAGCTCCTAGCAAAAAAAGGGGTGGCGTCTTCCGCTGCCCGCCCGAGGGGCGTGGTGCGGAAAACGCTGGGGGTTTTGGAAAAACACATAGAGGGTGAGCCGTGCGGCCCACCCTCTACAGTGTAATGAATGCGGTTACGCGCTAATTAGCCAGCGGTAACGATGTTCACGACTTTACGGCCGCGACGGGTGCCGAATTCGACAGCCCCGGCTTCAAGTGCGAACAGGGTGTCGTCCTTGCCACGTCCCACGCCGGCGCCCGGGTGGAAGTGGGTGCCACGCTGGCGAACGATGATTTCGCCGGCCGAAACGACCTGACCACCGAAGCGCTTGACGCCAAGGTACTGGGCGTTGGAATCGCGACCGTTGCGAGTGGAACTCGCGCCCTTCTTATGTGCCATTGAAAATGCCTACCTTCAGGTAATGAGAATTCTTGGAATCAACCGCAATTAAGCGATCGAGGTGACCTTGACCTTGGTCAGCATAGAGCGGAAGCCCTGGCGCTTCTTGTAACCGGTCTTGTTCTTGAACTTCTGGATGACAATCTTCTGGCCGCGAAGGTTCTCAATGACCTCGGCGGTCACCTTGACCTTGGCAAGCTCATCGACTGCCGAAGTTACCTTCTCGCCGTCAACCAGCAACAGGGCTGGCAATTCAATGGAGGCGCCTGGGGCAGCCTTCAGGCGGTCAAGGGTAACGAGGTCTCCAACAGAAACCTTTTCCTGGCGGCCGCCAGCGCGGACAATTGCGTACACCACGTGGGTACTCACTTCTACTCGACGTTCAATCTGTCTTGCTGCGCATCACTACCCCAAAAGAAACCGGGGATTGCGCTGTGCTGGCACGCCGAGCGGAAGAATCCGATAGCTGGCGTTCGCACCGAGGATCTAGACTACGCTAAAAAGCGCTGCAGGGGCAAATACAGCCTGCCCCGCGAGTCGTCAAGATCCCTACTCTTTCAACTCTTTGACCGGCACCCCGACACCCAGCATAATCGGCGCATTGGCGGCGATTCGCGGCTGTGGGGCCTTGGATGGGTCAGCGAGCGAAGCGACATGGGAGGTACCCGATGCCGCCAGCGTGTCCGATGCCACAGAAACTGCGGTGTCGGATCCACCCTGCGGGCTCGTTGCACGGCGGCTGCGCTTGACGCGCGCCACCGGCTCGATGCCCGAAGTCTTTTTGGTTGCCGTTGCCGACGGCGCCTCGGAAGGCGCATCGTCGGACGCCTGCCCGGCCACGCCCGAGATCACCGGCGCGGCAGCAACCTCCGGCTGTTCGCCGGCGGCTGGTGCGTTCGACTCGGGAGCCTTGGAACGGGCCTTGCGGCGGGTACGGGTGCGTGCCGGACGCGTTTGCGCGGACTCGCCCTCCTCGGTCTCGGCGGGCGCCTCGGCCGGGGAGTTGTCGGGAAGCGCGGCTTCCAGGTTCTCCAACGTCAGCGACGGCGCAGCGGCCTCGGAGGAGGCTGCACGGCGGTTGCGGCGCGCAGCGGGAACCGTGACCGACTCCCCCGCCACGGTCAGCGTGGCACCGCTCTCGGCGGCCTCGGCATCGTCGTGTTCGTGGGCTGCATGTGCGGCCGCGGCGATCGTGGCAAAGGCGTTGCGCGTGGCAGTTGCCTTGGCCTCGTCGACCTCAGGCTCCCTGGTCTCGGCGTGCGCGGTTGCGGCACCCTGGTCCTCGGCCTGCGCCTCGGATTCCGGGCCGCGGTTGCGGCGGCGGCGTTCGGCCCGCGAGGGCTTCTGGTCGGCGCGGCTGCCGGCACTTTGCGGCTCACCTGCCGAGTTGAAGGAGCGGCGGTGCTCGACCGGCTCGTCGTGGGTGATCACGCCGCGGCCTGCACAGGCCTCGCAGTTCTCACCGAAGACCTCCAGCAGTCCGGTGCCCATGCGCTTGCGCGTCATCTGCACCAGGCCAAGTGAGGTGACCTCGGCAACCTGGTGCTTGGTGCGGTCGCGGCCCAGGCACTCGACCAGGCGGCGGAGCACCAGGTCGCGGTTGGACTCGAGCACCATGTCGATGAAGTCGATGACGATGATGCCGCCGATGTCGCGCAGGCGCAGCTGGCGAACGACCTCCTCGGCCGCCTCCAGGTTGTTCTTGGTGACGGTTTCCTCGAGGTTTCCGCCCGAGCCGGTGTACTTGCCGGTGTTCACGTCGACAACCGTCATGGCCTCGGTGCGGTCAATGACCAGCGAACCGCCCGAGGGCAGGAAGACCTTGCGGTCCAGGGCCTTGTGGATCTGCTCGTCCATGCGGAAGGCGCCGAAGATGTCCTCGTCGGATTCCCACTTCTCCAGGCGCGACACCAGGTCCGGGGCCACGTAGGTCACGTAGGCCTCGATGGTGTCCCAGGCTTCCTCGCCGGAGACGATCAGCTTGGTGAAGTCCTCGTTGAAGACGTCGCGGACGACCTTGATGGTCAGGTCCGGTTCCCCGTAGAGCAGTTCCGGTGCCAGCGTCTTGGTGGACGTCGAGGCGGCCTCGATGCCTTCCCACTGGGCGCGCAGGCGGTTGATGTCGTTCATCAACTCTTCCTCGGAGGCGCCCTCGGCGGCGGTGCGCACGATGACGCCAGCGTTTTCCGGCAGGTGGTCCTTGAGGATCTTCTTCAGGCGGTTGCGCTCCACGTCGGGAAGCTTGCGCGAGATGCCCGTCATCGAGCCGCCCGGAACGTAGACCAGGTAGCGGCCCGGAAGGGAAATCTGGCTGGTGAGGCGGGCGCCCTTGTGGCCGACCGGGTCCTTGGTGACCTGCACCAGGACGGTGTCCCCTGACTTCAGGGCGTGTTCGATGCGGCGCGGCTGGCCGTCCAGGCCCGCGACGTCCCAATTGACCTCGCCGGCGTAGAGCACGGCATTGCGTCCGCGTCCGATGTCGACGAAGGCGGCTTCCATGGAAGGCAGCACGTTCTGCACCTTGCCGACATACACGTTGCCGATCAGGGAGTCCTGCTGGGTCTTGGAGACGAAGTGCTCGGCCAGGATGCCGTCCTCGAGGACGCCGATCTGGATGCGGTCCTCGCGCTGGCGCACTACCATCTGGCGGTCGACGGATTCGCGGCGGGCCAGGAACTCGGCCTCGGTGATGACCTGGCGGCGACGGCCGGACTCGCGGGAGTCGCGGCGGCGCTGGCGCTTGGCTTCCAGGCGGGTGGATCCGCGCACGGCCGTGACCTTGTTGGAGACCACCGGTTCCAGGGTGGTGCGCGGGGCACGGACCCGGGTGACGGTGTTGGGCGGATCGCTCTCCGAGCCCCCGGCCAATTCCAGGTCGGCCTCGCCGCGGCGACGGCGACGGCGACGGCGGGAGGACACGCCTGAGCCGTCCGCGTTTTCCTCATCGGAATCGGCGTGGGCTGCCTCGTTGCGGGTGCGGCGGCCGGAAGGTTCCTCGAGCTCGTCCTCGTCGGTTGCCTTGGCGGCAACCGGGATGCTCGGTGCCTGGAAGATCAGCGACAGCGCGGATTCGGGGATGGCGAACGGATCGGAGATGGTCGCCGGCTCGGCTTCCGCGGCTGCTGACTCGTCTTCATCGGCTTCGACAATCCTGGCTTCGGCTGCGGCCGGGGCCTGGACCGCGGCGGCATCCGCGGCTTCCGGCTCCTGGGTGGCGCGGGCTCCGCGGCCACCACGGGCCGGGCGGCGACGGGTGGCCTTGGCGGGCTCGGCGTCTTCGGCCTGTTCCGCGGTGGCTTCGGCCGGGGCCTCGGTGACAGGGGCCTCGGGGGCTTCGTCGGCGGCAGGGGCCTCGGTGTTCGAGGCCGGGGCGGTTGCCTTGCGGCCGCGTCCCCGGGCAGGGCGCTTGGCGGCTGCCTTGGGTGCGGTTTCCTCCGCGGCAGGTGCCTCGGTCTTCTCGCCTATGGATTCGGTCTGGGCCTCGGCTGCGGCCTGCGCGGCAGGTGCCTCGATGACGGCCGGGGCCTCGGTTGCGGCTGCTCCCGGGGAGGTGACCCCGGAGGTTGCGCGGCGCGGGCCGCGGCGTGCAGGAGCCTTGGCCGCCTCGGCCACGGGTGCCGGGATCTGCGCCTTGGCGGTTGCCTCGGCAACGACCGACTCAACGGTGGCGGCCTTGGCCGGGGCGTTCCGGGTGGCAGGGGCGCGGCGTGCGGTGGTTGCGCGCGGGGAAACGTTGGCGCGCACCTTGCGCGTCGGTGCGGCCGCTGCGTCGTTGAGCTCGGCCAGGGTCATGGCCCGGCGCGGGGGCGGCGGTGACGGTTCGTTGAAGTTGCCGCGCGGGGGGCGGGAGGTACGGCTGCGGCCCTTTGGCCCCTGGCCCATTGCTGCCTTTGATTCGTCGCGATTCAATGCCATGTTAAAAGAGTGCTCCTCGGCGGGTCGACTGCTCCCACAGATAGCGCGTCTCCCCTGGTTGGTTCGCCGGACCGGGCCTTGTGGCCGCGTGTCCCAGCGGAAATCCTTGGATTTGCCTTGACCGGGTGCGCCCACCGTTGCGGGGCGCGGCATCCGTGCAAGACCAACGGCGCTTTTCCAAGCAAGCCGCTTTACGTTGCGGCGACCATATCGCGGTATTCGCTGAAGACCTTCGTATAGGCGGTCTCTTCGCAGCAGATGCATCGCAATCGGGCTTGAAAGCCTGTCGTTGGGTTGAAAGCAGACTGTGGATCCACGAACAACCACTGCAATTGTCTCACATCGACACGCCGAAGCACGCCGCCGAGGGGTTTCGGCGCGGCAAGAGGGCTGCCGCGCTTTGCCCCGCCCCTTGTGCCAACCCCGGCGCGGGGCATGAACGGCACCGCCGGGGGCCACTAGACTTCAGCTAGGGCCGCCGGCGAACACCGGCCCGACCGGGCGCCCACGCCACCTTCCGGGTGGCGGCAAACGGGGAAAACACGAACCGCCACGAGGGAGCACCCCCATGAGTTTGTCCGAAGCAGCAGCACCGCAACGCGAACCGGACGCCGTGCCGCGCATGGCCCGCGCACGGCCCTTTGGCCTGTTCCTGGTGCTCACCGGCGCGGTCGCCTGGGTCGCCTCGGGGATCCTGGTGCTCGAGCGCATCGCCCTGTACAAGGACCCCGACTACGTGACCAGCTGCGACTTCAATCCGTGGGTTTCCTGCGGCACCGTCATGAAGTCGACCCAGGCAGCCCTGCTGGGCTTTCCCAATCCCTTCCTGGGCATCGTGGGCTTCGGCATCGTGATCACCATCGGCATGGCATTGCTCGCCGGGGCGCGCTTCGCGCGCTGGTACTGGGTCGGCGTGCAGGTGGGCGTCACCCTGGCAATGGTCTTCATCGTGTGGCTCTGGTCCCAGGCCCTCTACGAGATCAACGCCCTGTGCCCTTACTGCATGGTCGTCTGGGCGATGATGATCCCGATGTTCCTCTACACCACGGCGCGCAACATCGCCCACGGCGTGCTTCCCGCTCCTTCGGCGCTGCGGCGCGTGGCGGGCGAATGGACCTGGGTCGCTGTCATCGTGCTGCTTCTCATCACCGCTGCAACCGTCGTCCTGCGCTTCCCCGGTGCCTTTGTCGGCGCCTAGGACGCACACCGGCGAACACCGAGGGGCCAGGACCCGGCGGCTGGCGGCGGCGGCCTGGGTGCTCCCGGTCATTGTCGTGGGACTGGCCTCGCGTTTCGGAGGCACCGGCCTGGCCGCAGACCTCGCCGGCGGGGTGCTCTACGCGGTGCTGGTGTACGTACTGCTCACGGTACTGCGCCCACAGGCTGCCCGCTGGTCCAACGCCTCCATCGCCCTGGTTCTTTGCGTACTCATTGAGTTGCTGCAGCTCACCGCGATTCCGGCGGATCTGGCGCGGGTCTTCGGGCCCATCCGGCTGGTGCTGGGCACCGGCTTCGCGCCCCTGGACCTGGTGGCCTACGCAATCGGGGCAGCATTGGCCTTGGGCATCGACATGCTGCTGGGCAGGATCCGGGCCAGGCCGGCGGCCTAGACCCGATCACGACCTGCCGAGGACAAGACGGGAGGGCCCGTCGTTTCCACTCGCGTGGAAACGACGGGCCCTCTTTCGTACGGCTTGGGGGGTGGTCCGGAGGTTAGGAGAACCAGATGCCGATTTCGCGGGTGGCCGATTCGACCGAGTCCGAGCCGTGGACCAGGTTCTGCTGGACCTTCAGGCCCCAGTCGCGGCCCAGGTCGCCGCGGATGGTGCCCGGGGCGGCGGTGGTCGGGTCGGTGGTGCCGGCCAGCGAGCGGAAGCCGGGGATCACGTTGTGGCCCTCGGCGATGACCGCCACCAAGGGGCCGGAGAGCATGAACTCGACCAGCGGCTCGTAGAACGGCTTGCCCACGTGCTCCTCGTAGTGTGCCTCGAGCAGTTCGCGGGTTGCGGCCACCTGCTTGAGCTCGGCGATCACGTAGCCCTTGGCCTCGATGCGGGAAAGGATCTGGCCGGTCAGCTGGCGCTTGACGCCGTCGGGCTTGATGAGGATCAGGGTGCGTTCAATGGCCATGGGTGCGGCTCCTTTTGTCGTGGTGGTGCAAGTTGTCGTCGGTATTGATTCTACGGTTGGGCCGGCTCCGCGCCGGGACCTTCCTGCGGGTGCGCCGCATCCCAGGCGGCCTGCTCGCGGGCACGGCGGGCCGTCTCCAGGTCCATGGCCCTGCCCTTGGTGACTGCGTACCACCAGGTCAGGGCGAACGCGGCCCCGATGAAGAACATCGAAGTCAGCAGGAACCCGGTAAAGATGAACAGCAGCTGCAGCGCCCAGCCGATGGCGAATCCCAGCGGTTTCTTGAGCAGCGCGCAGGTGAGCAGGCACACCAGCGCGACCGCGGCACCGGCACCGAGCACCAGTGCCGGTGACCATTCAGCGCGCTTGAGCCCGAAGAGTGTGAGTGCGACGAAGATCGCCAGGAACGCCTCGAGCGTCAGCACGGTGGAGGCGAACATCACACGGGTTGAGCGGGGCTTCTTGGGCTGTCCCGGGCGCCATTCACGTTGCGCCTTGGTCATTTTCGCCATGTTCCTACTCCCCTCCCAGCAGCATGCGGGCCTCGCCCACCAAGGTGATGGACCCGGTCACCAGCACGCCGCCGCCGAAGTCCTCGCCGGCCTCGGAGCGTCCCACCGCCCATTCCAGGGCGTCGTCCAGGCGCTCGGTGACGAAGAGGTCCTCCTCGTTGAACCCGGCCTCCAGCGCCATTCCCGCCAGTTCCCCGGCGGGGATGGCGCGCGGGGAATTGGACTGGGTGATGCAGATGTCCTCGGTGAGGTCCAGATAGGACTCGCGCAGCTGCGCGAGCATGGCCGGTGCGTCCTTCTCGGCCAGGATCCCGATGACCAGCACCAGCTTGGTGAAGCCGAAGGACTCCTTCACCGCGGCCGCGGAGGCGCGGATGCCGTCGGGGTTGTGCCCGGCGTCCAGCAGCACGGTCGGGGCCTTGCGGATGACTTCCAGGCGCCCGGGGCTGGTGGCGGCCCCGAAGCCCTCCATCACCAAATCGTGGTTCAGCGCGGTTTCCCCGCCGCCGATGAACGCCTCCACCGCGGCCAGGGCGACGGCGGCGTTCTGCGCCTGGTGCTCGCCGTGCAGCGGCAGCAGGATGCCCGGGTAGCGCCCGGCCAGGCCCTGGATGTCCAGCTGCTGGCCGCCGACGGCGACCGTGCGGTTCTCGACGCCGAACTCCACGCCCTCGAAGCGGTAGGGCGTTTCGAGTTCGCGGGCCTTCTCCAACAGCACCTGGGCGGCGGCTGCCGGTTGCGCGGAGGAGACCAGGAAGCCGCCGGGCTTGATGATGCCCGCCTTCTCGGTGGCGATCAGCTCGACGGTGTCGCCCAGCAGCTCGGTGTGGTCAAGTGAGATCGGGGTCACCACGGAGACCTGCCCGTCGCCCACGTTGGTGGCGTCGGTGATGCCGCCCAGGCCCACCTCGATGATCGCCACATCCACCGGGGTGTCGGCGAAGATCGCGAAGCCCAGGATGGTGACGGCCTCGAAGTACGTCAGCCGGTTTTCGCCCTTGGCGGTGAGCTCGTCGTCGACGATCTGCAGGTAGGGGCGGATCTCGTCCCAGATCCGCACGAAGGTCGCATCGTCCACCGATTCGCCGTCGATCGCGATGCGCTCGGTGACCGAATTAAGGTGCGGGGAGGAGTAGCGCCCGGTGCGCAGGTCGTGGGCGCGCAGCAGGGACTCGATCATCCGCGCCGTGGAGGTCTTCCCGTTGGTGCCGGTGACGTGGATGATCGGGAAGGCCTTGTTCGGCTCCCCCAGGATCTCCATGGCCCGGCGCATGGGCTCCATGCGCGGCTCGATCTTGTTTTCCGGGGCGCGCGCCAAAAGCTCGGCGTACACGCTCTCCACGGAGAACCTGTCAAAGGTGTTGCTCATGTGTTGGGTCCCATTTCGTTCTCGGCGGCTTCGGCCGCGGCCACGGTTTCGACGCTGACCACGGGGGCTTCCCCGTCGGATGCGGTCACCAGGACGAGCCCGAGGCTGAGCGTTTCGCCCTTGATGAGCTCGGCGTTGGCGTGCAGCGCCGCCACGGTGGCGGCGTCGGCGGTGATCTCGGTGCGGATGCGGTCCCCGACCAGCAGGTCGGCGTCCTTGCGGGCGGACTGGATGGCGCGGATCATGTCCCGCGCCGTTCCCTCCGCCGCGAGTTCCGGGGTGACTTGCGTGTCGAGCACCAGGAAGCCGCCGCCGGGCAGCACGGCCGCGGCGATGGAGTTTTCGCCTTCGGAGGCCTCCACGACGGTTTCGAGCGTGTACTCGTGTTCCTCCAGGCCCAGTCCCCCGGCGGTGACGGTTCCGTCGTCGTCCACCGACCAGTCCCCGGACTTGGCGCCCTTGATGGCCACCTGCACGTTCTTGCCCAGGCGCGGGCCCGCGGCGCGCGCGTTGACGACCAGGCGCTGGCTGATGCCGTACTCGGCGGCGTTGGCGTCGGCGGCGTCGATGAGCGTGAGCGAGCGCAGGTTCAGCTCGTCCTTGATGATGCCGGCGAAGGTGCCTTCGAGCGCGGCGACGTTCGGCACCGCGACGCTCATGCCGGCCAGCGGCAGGCGCACGCGCAGGTTCGCGGCCTTGCGCAGCGAGGAGCCGACCGAGGCGATCTTGCGGGTGGTCTCCATCGCGGCAACCAGGTCGTCGTTGCGGACGAAGAGCTCCGCGTCGGGCCATTGCGCCAGGTGCACCGAGCGGCCCCCGGTGAGCCCGCGCCAGATTTCCTCGGCCGCCAGCGGCAGCAGCGGGGCCGCGACGCGGGTGAGGGTCTCCAGTGCGGTGTACAGGGTGTCGAAGGCCCGGGTGTCCTCGTCGAAGAAGCGCTGGCGGCTCCGGCGCACGTACCAGTTGGTCAGCGTGTCCATGTAGCGGCGGATCGTTTCGGCGGCCTCGGAGATGTCGTAGGCATCCAGCGAGGCGGTGACCTCGCGGACCAGGTCGCCGGTGGCAGCGAGCATGTACGCATCCAGCGGATCCTCGGAGCTGTGGGCGATCTTCGCCTCGTAGCCCGATCCCCCGTTGGCCGCGTTGGTGTACAGGGAGAAGAAGTGCCAGACGTTCCACATCGGCAGCAGGACCTGGCGCACGCCCTCGCGGATGCCCTGTTCGGTGACGACCAGGTTGCCGCCGCGCAGGATCGGGGAGGCCATCAGGAACCAGCGCATCGCGTCGGAGCCGTCGCGGTCCAGCACCTCGTTGACGTCCGGGTAGTTCTTCAGCGACTTGGACATCTTCTGCCCGTCACTGCCCAGCACGATGCCGTGGCTGATCACGTTCTTGTACGCGGGGCGGTCGAAGAGCGCGGTGGAGAGCACGTGCATGGTGTAGAACCAGCCGCGGGTCTGGCCGATGTACTCGACGATGAAGTCCGCCGGGTGGTGGGTGTCGAACCAGTCCTTGTTCTCGAACGGGTAGTGCGCCTGGGCGTAGGGCATCGACCCGGAGTCGAACCACACATCCAACACGTCCTCCACGCGGCGCAGCGTGCCGTTTTCGGCGCAGCCCTCGTGCGGGCGGAGAAGGTCGTCGATGAACGGGCGGTGCAGGTCAGGCTGCCCCTCGTTGTTCAGCGGCAGGCGCCCGAAGGCGGCCTTGATCTCTTCCAGGGAGCCGTGGACCTCGCTGTGGGTGCATTCGGCGCCGTCGCATTCCCACACCGGGATCGGGGATCCCCAGTAGCGGTTGCGGCTGATCGACCAGTCCCGCGCGTTGGCCAGCCACTTGCCGAACTGGCCGTCCTTCACGTTCTCCGGGATCCAGTTGATCTGCTGGTTCAGCTCCAGCATCCGGTCCTTCACCTTGGTGACCTGGACGTACCAGGAGGAGATGGCGCGGTAGATCAGCGGGGTGCGGCAGCGCCAGCAGTGCGGGTAGGAGTGCACGTAGGAGGCCTGCTTGATCAGCCGCGCGTCGTTCTTGAGCACGTTGGTGATGGCCTTGTTGGCCTCGAACACCTGCACGCCCACGATGCCGGCCAGCGGCCCGGACTTGAACACCGGCAGGAACTTCGCGCCCTCGTCGATCGAGAGGATCACCGGGATGCCGGCGGACTCGCAGATCTTCTGGTCCTCCTCGCCGTAGGCGGGGGCCTGGTGGACGATGCCGGTGCCGTCGGTGGTGGTGACGTAGTCGGCGACCAGGAGCTGCCAGGCGTTGGCCGTGCCCCAGGTCTCCGCGTCGGCGAAGGTGTCCCAGAGCGGCGCGTACCTGATCCCGGCCAGGTCCTTTCCGGCATGGCGGGAGGTGATGGCGGCGGCGGCCGCGGCGGCATCCGCGTATCCCAGGTCCTTGGCGTAGGAGCCGAGCAGGTCCTCGGCCAGCAGGAAGCTGCCGGTTGCCGCCGAGGCCTTCACGCCGTTCTCGCCGGCGGGCACCACGACGTAGACAACGTCGGGGCCCACGGCCAGGGCCATGTTGGTCGGCAGCGTCCAGGGGGTGGTGGTCCAGGCCAGGGCCTGCACTCCGGCGAGCTCCCGGGAGATTTCCGTGTCGCCGGCCAGCAGCGGGAAGGAGAC
The DNA here is from genome assembly GCF_039535115.1 of Paeniglutamicibacter sulfureus. Lineage (NCBI taxonomy): Bacteria > Bacillati > Actinomycetota > Actinomycetes > Micrococcales > Micrococcaceae > Paeniglutamicibacter > Paeniglutamicibacter sulfureus. Next base: position 415,777 of record NZ_BAAAWO010000001.1, on the reverse strand, counting down.
GGTGACGGTCTGGTCCTGGCGGTCCTTGTACACGTCGTCGTCCATGCGCAGCTCGTGGTTGGACAGCGGGGTCTCGTCCTTCCAGCAATACGGCAGCACGCGGAAGCCCTTGTAGGTCAGGCCCTTCTCGGAAAGCTGCTTGAAGGCCCAGATGACCGATTCCATGTACTCGACGTTCAGCGTCTTGTAGTCGTTCTCGAAGTCGACCCAGCGTGCCTGGCGTGTGACGTAGTCCTGCCATTCGCCGGCGTACTTCATCACCGAGCTGCGGCAGGCGTCGTTGAACTTGTCGATGCCCATGGCCTCGATCTGCGCCTTGTCGCTCATCCCCAGCTGCTTCATGGCCTCGAGCTCGGCCGGCAGCCCGTGGGTGTCCCAGCCGAAGCGGCGCTCCACGCGCGAGCCGCGCTGCGTCTGGTAGCGGGCGACCAGGTCCTTGACGTACCCGGTGAGCAGGTGCCCGTAGTGCGGCAGGCCGTTGGCGAAGGGCGGGCCGTCGTAGAAGACGAACTCGTTGGCCCCGTCGACACCGGCATCGCGGGCGTCGATGGAGGCCTGGAAGGTCTCATCGTTCTTCCAGTAGGAAAGGACCCGTTCCTCGATCTCCGGGAAGCGGGGAGAGGATGGCGTTGTGCCATGCGGGTCGGTCGAGGCCTTGGGGTAGCTGGTCATCTGCGGCAGTCCTGGTGATCGAAGGCGCGTGTGCGCTTAGGCGTTCTCCAACACAGGGACGATGGCGGAGCAATTGGTCACTCCACCTCGCGGTACCACCCCGCTTGCCCGGTTCGCCCCGGGGTGTTCCCGGGCCGTCCCTGGCCGCTCGTTGACTGCTGTGACGGGCTTACCCGCTTGGTTCTACCGGGCGCCTCCCGGGCATGCCGGGTGGTCACCGTTCTTCCAAGGACTCGCCGGTGATTGCCGGGTCGACGTCGTAGTGCCTCCAGTCTAGCGCGCCCGGGCCCCCGGCGCTCAATCCCTCCGGTTCCGGTCGCCGGCCACCGTTATCCACAGATCCGCGCATTGCGCCCCACGGTGCCCCGGCGGGGTCCATGCTGGGACCATGCCCAACACGCCAACACTCGTTGCGGAGGTCCTGGACGCCGTCAAGGCGGCGCTGCCGGGCCCGACCGACACCCTGGAAGGCCCGGCGACCGCCGCCGGTGCCCGGGGCGAGGCGTTGCGCGTGCTCGCGGTGCTGGTTCCGGTGCTGCGCCTGGCCCTGGACCAGGCGGCGTCGGGCATCGGTGCGTCCCCGGTCCGGGCCGCCGCCTTCGTGAAACTCTCCGAGGACCTCTACCGGCAGGCAGGGTACGGCCAGCTGCTGGCCGCATCCTGCGCCGGGGATGCCCAGGTGCACACCATCGGCGAGGAGCCGCTGGCAACGCTCAACGGATTGCTGGCGGACCCCGCCGCCTTCGCCGCCGGCCCCGCACTGCCGGGCGATGTTCCCGCCAAGCCCGGGCGCACGCCGCTGTACCGCGACGACGCCGACTTCCTGGCGGCCCGGCTGAATCTCACGCACTTCCAGGCGCAGCACCGAGTGCAAAGCGCCGAAAACCTGCTGCCGCACACCGGGTTCAACGGCAAGGAAGTCCCCGCGAAGTTCCCCTTGCTGGGCCGGGTGCTTACCGATGCCGCCGCCGACCCCAAGGCCGTGGCCACGCTGGCCAAGAAGTTCGAGCACCTGGCCCCGGACCTGGCACCCGGCAGCGACGGGGCGGCCACCGCCCGGCGGCTGGAAGCGGAACTGGCCGAAGCGGCCCGCACCCGCAATGCCCAGGGCACCGCGAAGTTGCTCAAGGACCAGGCCAAACGCCTTGACGAAGTTGCCGCGGCCCGTCGCGAAGACATCGAGGAGCTGTTCATCGGCGCGCACTTCCTGGGCCATACGCGCAAGGGCTACGAGTACAAGGTCATCACCACGGCCGAGGGCCACGAACTGCTGGCCACCGCCGCGGACATCCTCAACAGCCCCAAGACCAAGGCCGGCACCGCTCCCGCGCCGGCAAAGGAGGCGGGTCCGCCGATCCCCGACTGGGCCGTGGATCCCGGCACTCCGCCGGAAGCACGTCCCCTTGCCGAATTCACCGATCTCGGTGTGGCGCCGGAGCTGGACCCGGGGATGGAATTGCGCCCCGGGGAAACCGTCGAACAGGCGCTCACCCGGCAGCGGGCCCGCCGCTTGCACCAGCTCATCCTCGATTCGGTGCGCATCGCCACCAGCCCCCTCGAGCCCGGGTCCGAGAACGGGCGCGTCGGGGAGGGGCAGATGCCGCTGGCACCGAACGTCACCCTGAACGTCACCATCGACCTGAAGACCTTCCTGGGCCAGCTCGAGGCGGCGGGGGTCAGTGACCGCGGCGAAGACATCTCGGCGGCCAGTTGCCGGCGCCTGGCCTGCAACGCGGGGATCACCCCGATCATCCTCAACGGTGACGGGGTTCCGCTGGAACTCGGCCGCAGCCGAAGATACTTCAACCGCGCCCAGCGCCGGGCCATCGCCGTGCGCGACAAGGGATGCATCAACCCTGGGTGCACCATGAGGATCGGCCGATGCGAGGCCCACCACCTCGACGAATGGAACCAAGGGGGGCTGACCAATGTCTCACGAGGCTGTTTGCTCTGCCCGATGTGCCACCAGGCGTACCACAGCGGTAAATTCCGGATCGAGATGATCAACGGGCACCCGCACGTGATCCTGCCCAAATCCCGGGACCCGCTGCAGCTGCCGCGGCGCAATTGGATCTTCCACCCCGCCGCCCAAGCCGAGCGAGCGGCCTGAGCCGCCCACCGTCCGGAGCGGCAGACTGCCCGCGGGCAAGGTGTGCCTGAGGCTAGTCCAAGACGGTGTTTTCGATCTTCCACACGGTCAGTCGCGGGTACACCCAGAACGAATAGATGCCCAGGGTGATGAGGATCAGCAGGAACCACTTGATCCACAACCCGAAGATTCCCCACCCGGTGCCAACGAACCGCAGCGGCCGGCCCAACAGGAAGGTGTTCTTGGCCCGCCAGCGCTCCACCAACACCACCGCAAATGGGTAGCAGATCCCCAACGTGAAGATGGTGATGGCCATGCCCAGCAATTGCGTGCCGAACCACGTTGCCGCTCCCCCGCGGAAGACAAAGACCCGGGTTCCGGGCGGGAAGTTCCCCAGTGCCGCGACACCCGTTCCGGGCTGGTTGTTTCCGCTGACCTGCATGCTCATGATGTTTTTCCCCCTGGTGGTGAACGGGCCGACGGCCATGCGCCGCCCGGCCGTGCTTGTCCCTCGTAGCCTAGCCGGGCACCACCACGTTTTGGGGCCGCCCCGACCCGGGAACGCAACACCCCGGCCGCGTTGCGCGGGTGTGGCACCGCACGCCCGCCGACCGGGGGTTCCTCCGCCTCAGGCGCGGGAGCGGGCCGCTTCGTCCGCCGTGCGCGAGACCGCGACCATTTGAGCGCGCTCGACGACCTTGACGCGTTCGCGCGGCACCGGCCCCTCGCGGGTCGGCGCCGGGGCGGCGGCCGCGCCGAGCGCCTGCTCGTGGGCATCCAGTGCCAGCCAGCCTTCCCAGCTGGTGTACTCGACGCCCTTGGAATCCAGCAGGCCGGTCACGGCATCCGGGGCGGGGTTCGCGGCCACGGGCAATCCGGCGAGGTCGGCCAGCAGGTGGGCGATGGTCTCGGCGGCGTCGCCCTTGGTGTGGCCGATGAGCCCGACCGGGCCGCGCTTGATCCAGCCGGTCGCGTAGAGCCCGGGCACCTGGGTGCCGCTGCCGTCCAGGACCTTGCCGCCGTCGTTGGGGATGGTGCCGGTGCGTCCGTCGTACTCGATGTCCTGCAGCGCGGAGCCGAAGTAGCCGACGGCCCGGTAGACGGCCTGCACCGGGTAGTCGACGAGCTCGCCGGTCCCCCGCGCCTGGCCGGTCCCGTCGAGCTCCTGGCGCTCGAACCTGATGCCGTCGACCTTGCCGTCCGCCCCGGCGATCTCCACGGGGGAATGCAGGAAGTGCAGGTGCAGCCGGCGGCTGGCGCGCCCCCCGGCCTCCCCGGCCTCCCCGGCCTCGCCGCGTTCCTCGCGCTCTTCCTGCTCGATGAGCCAGTTGGTGAGGGTGCCGACCATGGTCTTGACCTGGTTGTTGGACTTGATCAGTGCGTCGGAGGCCGCATCGAACTCGAAGTCCTCGGGGTAGAGCACGATGTCCACGTCGCGGCTGTGGCTCAGCTCGCGCAGCTCCAGCGGGGTGAACTTGACCTGGGCGGGGCCGCGGCGCCCGAAGACGTGCACGTCGGTGACCGGGGATTCGGCCAGGCCGCGGTACACGTTCTCCGGGATCTCGGTGACCAAAAGGTCCTCCGCGTGCTTGGAGAGCATCCGGGCGACGTCCAGTGCCACGTTGCCGTTGCCGATGACGGCGATCTCGGTGGCTTCCAGCGGCCAGGTGCGCGGCACGTCGGGGTGCCCGTCGAACCAGGAGACGAAGTCCGCAGCCCCGTAAGAGCCCTGTAGCTCGATGCCCGGGATGTTCAGGTCGGCGTCGTTGATGGCGCCGGTGGCGAAGATGACCGCGTCGTAATGCACCCGCAGCTCCTCCAGGTCCAGGTCCGTGCCGTAGTCGACGTTGCCGAAGAAGCGGATGTCCCCGCGGTCCAGCACCTTGTGCAGGGCCTTGACGATGCCCTTGATGCGCGGGTGGTCCGGGGCGACCCCGTAGCGGATCAGCCCGTACGGCGCCGGGTAGCGGTCGAAGAGGTCGATGGCGACCTCGAAGTCGCGCTCCGCCTTGGTGAGGATGTCGGCGGCATAGACGCCTGCCGGGCCGGCCCCGATGATGGCGACGCGCAGCGGGCGTGAGCTGAAGGCGTCCGGTGTCGCGGCGGCGGCCGGCGTGTTCTTCTCGGTCATGGGTTCTCCTGGGGTTGCTAGGGGGTTGCCAAGTGGGTGCGAAAGGGGTTGAAGTGCGGGTGCATCCTCAGGCGACGGGCAACGGCTGCCGCCCGGGTGCGGGAACCGCCGGCGCCAGCCTGCCGGCGGCGTGCGGGCTGAGCCGGACCACGTCGCCGATGACGACCACGGCGGGGTTTGCCACGCCGATGGCTTCGGCGGTGGCGGCGATCGAGTCGAGCCGGTCGATGGTGACCCGCTGGTCCGGGGTCCAGCCGCGCTCGATGACCGCGACCGGGGTGTCGGGCCGCAGCCCGCGCCCCAGCAGCGTGGCGGTGTTGCGCCCCAGCCGGGCCACGCCCATCAGCAGGACCAGGGTGTGGTCCGGCCGGGCCGGCAGCTCGGTGAGCTCGTCGTGCCCGGTGGCCATCGAGAATCCGGCGGCCACTCCGCGGTGGGTGACGGGGATGCCGGCGGCGGCCGGGACGGACACCGCACTGGTCACCCCCGGCACGACCTCGACGGCGACGCCGTTTTCGCGGCAGTGGGCCGCTTCCTCGCCGCCGCGGCCCAGCACGAACGGGTCCCCTCCCTTGAGCCGGACCACCCGGTTCCCGGTACGCGCCTCGCGCACCAGCACCGCGTTGATCTCGTCCTGGGAGGCCAGGTGGTCCCCGGGGGCCTTGCCCACCTCGATGATGCGCACCGAAGGGTCGAGCTCTTTCAGCAGGTCACGCGGGCCGAGCCGGTCGGCGACCACCACGTCCGCGGCGGCCAGCAGCCGGCGTCCGGTGACGGTGATCAGCCCCGGGTCACCGGGGCCTCCCCCGACCAGGGCGACGGATCCGGCGCCGGCGCGGCGCCGGCGCAGCGGCAGCAGCCCGGTGTCGGCTGCCAGCGCGATGGCGTTGCGCAACCCGGCGGCGCGGCGCGGGTCTCCGCCGGCGGTGACCGCGACGGTGATCCCCTCCTCGGTCCGTGCGACGGCGGGGGTCCAGGCGCTCGAGGCGGCGTGGTCCGAGGCGTTGACGCACCAGATCCGCAGACCTTCCGCGTCGGCGGAAACCCGCGCGTCGAGCTCCCGGTCCCCGGTGGCAGTGTGGGCCAGCCACATGCCCTCCAGGTCCCCGGGCCCGTAGCCGCGCCGCAGCCAGGTGAGGCCCCCGGCGTCGGCCAGCTCCTCGATCCCCGGAACCGCCGCCGGGGCGATGACGGTGACCTGTGCCCCGGCCTCGAGCAGCTGGTTGACCCGGCGTTCGGACACCGCCCCGGCCCCGACGCAGAGCACTGCCTTGCCGGAAAGGCGCAGGGCCAGCGGATGGATGGGCGCCTCGCGAGGGGCGGTTGGCTCGAACATGCTCGACTCCTGACGGTGGTGGAAGGTGGTGGGTGTGTGGCGCGGGGGCCGCGGGTGGCTCATCGTCCTGCTCCGGGGGCCAGTCCCCGGCGGCGCAGCAGGCTGCGCTCCAGCGGGGCGAAGACCAGCAGCTCGACGGCGATGCCGACGGCCAGGATCGCCAGGATCGCGGCGACGACCACGGCCATCTGCGACAGGTCGCGACCCTGTTGCAGCAGCGAGCCCAGGCCGAAGCCGATGGACCCGCCGACGGCGATGATCTCGGCGGCCATCAGCGAACGCCAGGAAAACGCCCAGCCCTGCTTGAGTCCCGCCACGTAGCCGGGCAGGGCAGCCGGCAGCACGATCCGCAGCAGCTGTTGGGTGCGGCCGGCCCCCAGCACGGTGCCCAGCCGGCGGTATTGCGGCGGGACCGTATCGACGCCCGAGAGGAACCCGTTGACGATCGAGGGCGTGGCGCCCATCAGCACCACAAAGAAGACAGTGGCGTCGGTGAGCCCGAACCAGATGATGGCGGCGGGCACCCAGGCCACACTGGGCAGCACCTGCAGGCCGGAGACCAGCGGGCCCAGGCCGCGGCGCAAGGTCGAGGAGGCCGAGAGCAGCAGCCCCAGTGGCGTCCCGATGGCCAGGGCCAGCAGGAAGCCGAGCACCCCGCGCTGCAGCGAGGTGAACACCGCCTCGACCAGCCGTCCGTCGGCGGCCAGGGACGCGGCGGTGCCCAGCACATCGAGCGGGCCGGGGAAGAGGTCGGCGCGCGGGGAGCCGAACCAAGCGGCCAGCTGCCACAGGCCCAGCAGGCCGGCGAGGGTGCCCAGGGGCAGCAGGATCCGGCCGACGGTGGGCCGCGAGGTGGCGGCGGAGTCCTGCAACCTGTCCAAGCCGGCCTCGATTTCGCCGAGGCTGTCGGGGCCTCCCGGGCCGTCGCTACCGCCCGGGCCGTCGCTACCGTCGATGTCCTCGGGCGGTGCCGGTTCCGCGGCGCGCGCCGCGGCGCGTTCGCGGGCGATGGCCGTGGCGGAAGTGATGCTAGTGGGCATGGTGGCGGATCTCCTCGCGTAGCCTCTGCGTGATGTCGCGGGTCAGGGCGGCCTGCTCGGCCGGATCGGTGCGGACGTGCTCGGGGATCTCCCACTCGGCGGCGACCCGTCCGGGCCGCGAGGAGAGCAGCAGGACCCGCTGGCCCAGCCGCACGGCCTCGCGCACGTTGTGGGTCACGAACACCACGGTGCGCCGGTGGGCGCGCCAGATCCGCTCAAGTTCCTCGTGCAAAAGGTCCCGGGTGATTGCATCGAGCGCGGCGAACGGTTCGTCCATCAGCAGCACCGGGCGGTCCTGCCCCAGCGCGCGGGCCAGCGAGGCGCGCTGGCGCATGCCCCCGGAGAGCTCGTGCGGGCGCTTGGCCCCGGCATCGCCCAGGTGGACCAGCCTCAGCAGCTCCCCCGCGCGTTCCCGGCGCTCGGCGCGCGGCACCCCGCGCAGCTCCAGGGCGAGTTCGATGTTGGCCCGGGCAGTGAGCCAGGGCAGCAGGGCAGCGTCCTGGAACATGAACGCCGCGCCTCCCGCCGGGACGCTCACGGAGCCGGCGGAGGGCGGTTCAAGCCCGGCGATGACGTTCAGCAGCGTGGACTTCCCACACCCCGAGGCACCGAGGATCGCCACGAACTCCCCGTCGGCGATCGTGGTGGTGATCGAGGAGAGCACGGGGGCCGCGCCGTAGTCCTTGGACAGGTTCTCGATGACGATGCTCATGCACCCGCCTCCGTCCCGGTCGATGTTGCGGCACGTGCCCGCGCCAGGGGGGTGGTGTCGATGAGCCCGTCCAGGGACGCCGGTTCGGCGAGGCCCGCTGCGACAGCGTTGCCCAGCAGGCGCGGGTAGGCCCCTTCCAGCGGGTCGGCGGTGAAGCTGAGTTTTCCCAGCGCGCGCTTGATCACGGCGGGAGCCAAAGCGGCGCCGGCGGTCTCGGCGATCCGGGCGTTCAAGGTGGCCAGCACGTCGGTTTCCCTGGCGGTGTTGATCCAGTCAAGGGCGGCCAGGTGGCCGCGCAGCAACGCGTCGACGGTGTCCGGGTGGCGGGTTGCGAAGTCCGGGGACACCGCGAGCACCGTGGTGGGGAACAGTCCGGGGGCCCCGGTGTCGGCACCGTCCCACAGTTCGGCCTCGTCGACGAGCACCTTCGCCCCGGCCTCCAGCACCAGCCGGGAGGCCCAGGGTTCGGGCAGCCACGCCCCGTCGATCTTTCCGGCGCGGAACAGTTCGAGGGTCTGGGCGTTGGCCGTCGGGGTGATACCCACGTCCCCGCCGGCCAGGTCGGTTTCCAGTCCCTGGGTGGCGAGCCAGGTCCGCAGCGCGACGTCCTGGGTGCCTCCCAGCTGCGGGGTGGCCAGGGTCGTGCCGCGCAGCGCCGCGGCGTTGGCCAGCGATGCGCGGACCACCAGTTGTGCGCCTCCGGCTGCGGCCCCGGCCAGCACGCGCACCCCCTGCCCGCCGCTGGCGGCGAAGGCGGCGATGGCGGGGTTCGGCCCCAGGTAGGCGGCGTCGATGGCCCCGGCATTCAGCGCCTCGACGGCCGCCGGACCGGCCCCGAACACGCTGGTGGCCAGCTGCGTTCCGGATCCCTCGAGCTCGGCGGCGAAGAACCCCATGGCGGTGCCCACCAGCGCCGGCGCGTGCGTCAGGTTGGCGAAGAACCCCAGCCGCAGGGCGCCGGCCGGCCCCGCGGGAACGCTGCCGGCCGCCCCTGGCCGCGGCACCGTGGTGGTGGCCGCCGCCCCGAGCACCAGCAGGCCCAGCAGCCCGGTGCCGCCGGCGAGCAGCGCCCGCCGTCCTGGCCCGCGGTGCGGACCGGCGGCGGTGTACCGGATGTTCTCCATGGCTGAGGTGTCCTTCTCTGTGGGTGTGGGTGGGGGTTGGCACTGGCCTGCGGCGGGGTTAGCCGGCGGCGGGGCGTTCGCCCACGAGCCCGGCGGCGAGCGTGTTGCCGTCCTGCGGGTCGATGACCAGGAACGCCCCGGTGCGGTGGTGTCGCACGTAGGGCTCAGTGGGCAGTTCGGCAGCCAGCCGCAACACGACGGAGCCGATGTCGTTCAGTTCCAGCCCGTCGGCGGGAAGGAGCCCGAAGTCCTCCAGGTCAAGCCGTCCCTCGATGGCGGTGACCTTCGCGCGGACCGTCGCGGTCCCGTGCTTGATGAGCACCGTGGCGCCGGGGCGCAGCGGTGCGGGCGCGAGCCAGCACAGCTCGGCGAACAGGTCCGCCGAGGAGTCCGGCAGGGTCCCGGCAGCGGCGATGGTGTCTCCGCGGGCGATGTCCAGCTCATCTTTCAGCCGCAGCGCCACCGAGGCCGGTGCGGTGGCGGAGGCCAAGTCCCGTCCGGCGGCGTCGATTCCGATGACGGTCGTTTCCCGGCGAGGCTGCCCCGGGGTGGCGATGGTGACCGGGTCCCCCACGGCGATGGAGCCGGCGGCGATCGCCCCGGCGTAGGCGCGGTAGTCGCGGAAGGCGGCGGCATCCAGCCCCGGGGCCAGCGCGCCCTGCGGCCGGAGCACCAGCTGGACCGGGAAGCGGAAGGCCTCGGCAGCGGTGTCCGCCTCGTCGCGCGTGGGCAGGGTTTCGAGCAGCCCCAGCAGCGTGGGCCCGGTGTACCAGCCGGTGTGCGCCGAGCGTTCCACCACATTGTCCCCGACCAGCGCGGAGACCGGCAGGGTGTGCGGGGGGCGCAGGCCGAGCCCGGCGGCGACCCGCGCCACGTCGGCGGCGATGTCGGCGAAGCGCTGGCCGTCGTATCCGATCAAGTCGATCTTGTTCACCGCGACGACCACGTTGGGCACGCGCAGCAGGCCGATGACGCCCAGGTGCCGGCGGGTCTGTTCGAGCACTCCCTTGCGGGCGTCGATGAGCACGATCGCGGCGTCGGCGGTGGAGGCCCCGGTGACGGTGTTGCGGGTGTACTGCACGTGTCCGGGGCAGTCGGCCAGCACGAAGGAGCGCTCCCCGGTGCTGAAGTAGCGGTAGGCCACGTCGATGGTGATGCCCTGTTCGCGTTCGGCGCGCAGCCCGTCGGTGAGCAGGGCCAGGTCCAGGGTGCCGTCCCCTCCGCCGAAGCCGGTCTCCGCGGAGGTGCGGGCCAGTGCCTCGAGGGTGTCGGCGAGCACCGCCTTGGCGTCGTGCAGCAGCCGGCCAACGAGCGTCGACTTGCCGTCGTCGACGGATCCTGCCGTGGCGAAGCGGAAGAGCCCGCGCCGGCCAAGTGCCGGTGCGAGGGTGTCCAAAGCGGCGGTGTCCAGGGTGCTGGTGTCCAGGTTGGTGGTGCTCATCTTAGAAATACCCGTCCTTCTTGCGGTCTTCCATGGCCGCCTCGGAGATGCGGTCGTCGGCGCGGGTGGCGCCGCGTTCGGTGATGGTGGTGGTGGCCACTTCGGCGATGACCTCCGCGGTGGTGAACGCCTCGGAGAGCACCGCCCCGGTGCAGGACATGTCCCCCACGGTGCGGTAGCGCACGGTGCGCCGCGTCACGGCCACGTCGTCGCCCGGCCGGCTGAATTCCCCGACGGCCCGCCACATGCCCGAGTGCTCGAAGACCTCGCGCTCGTGGGCGTAGTAGAGCGGCGGCAACGCGATGTTCTCGCGTTCGATGTAGCGCCAGATGTCCAGTTCGGTCCAGTTGCTGATCGGGAAGGCCCGCACGTGCGCACCCGGGGTGTGGCGCCCGTTGTACAGGTTCCACAGCTCGGGGCGCTGGTTGCGCGGGTCCCACTGGCCGAACTCGTCGCGCAGCGACAGGATGCGTTCCTTGGCCCGGGCCTTGTCCTCGTCGCGGCGCCCGCCGCCGAAGAGCACGTCGAAGCGGTTGGCGGCTATGGCGTCCAGCAGCGGCGTGGTTTGCAGCGGGTTGCGGGTTCCGTCGGCACGTTCGGTGAGCCGCCCGTCGTCGATGTAGTCCTGCACGCTGGCGACCACCAGGCGCAGGCCCAGCTGCTCCACGGTGCTGTCGCGGAACGCGATGACCTCCTCGAAGTTGTGTCCGGTGTCCACGTGCAGCACCGGGAACGGGACGGCCCCTGGCCAGAAGGCCTTGGTGGCCAGGTGCAGCATCACCACGGAGTCCTTGCCCCCGGAAAAGAGCATCGCGGGACGCTCGAACTCGGCGGCGACCTCGCGCAGGATGTGGATGGATTCAGCCTCAAGGGCGTCGAGCACGTCGATCTCGGGCGCGGTGGCGGTGGCGGTGCGTGGTCGCTCGGGGGCTGCGGTGGGCGCGGTGGTGCTCATCTCTTGCTCCTTCGTCGGTGGGAGGGGTGTGGTGGTGCGTTCGGGACGGGCAGGCGGTGCCGGCCGGGCAGGCGGTGCCGGGCTCACCGGTGGATGCCGCATTCGGTCTTGGCGACCCCTGCCCACCGGCCGGCGCGCGGGTCCTCGCCCTCGGCCACCGGCCGGGTGCAGGGGGCGCATCCGATCGACGGGTAGCCGTTGGACAGCAGCAGGTTCACCGGCACGCTGTTGGCCGTGGCGTGGGAAATCAGCTCGTCGAAGCTCCATCCGGCCAGCGGGTTGACCTTGATCAGCCCGTGGGCCTCGTCCCAGGTGACCAACGGCGTGTTGGTGCGGGTGGGTGCCTCGTCGCGCCGGACCCCGGTGAACCAGAGCCGGTAGCCGGCCAGGGTCCTGGCCAGCGGCTCCATCTTGCGCATCCGGCAGCAGGCGGCAGGGTCGCGCTCGTGCAGCCGGGGCCCGTGCTCGGCGTCCTGCTCTTCCACTGTGCGCACCGGGAGCACGTCGATGATCCGCACGTCCAGCGAAGCTGCAACCTCGTTGCGCGTGGCGTGGGTTTCGGCGAAGTGGTAGCCCGTCTCCAGGAAGAGCACGTCGACACCTGGCAGCGCCTCTGCGACGACCGACGGCAGCACGGCATCGGCCATGGAGCAGGCGACGGCGACCTCTGCGGTGTCGAAGTTCCGCTTGACCCAGGCGATGACGTCGGTGGCCGAGGCGTCGAAGCCCAGTTCGGCGGCGCCTGACTCGGCAAGGGCACGGTCGGCGGCGAGTTGGTCCACGGTGTGGGTCTCGGTGCTCATTCGACGTCCTCGTCCGCGGCACGGTGCGACCACGCCGCGAAGGATTCGCCCGTCTCGGAGCCGGCCGAATAATTTTCCAGCACCCGCTCGATGTAGTCGGGCAGCTGATCGGCGGTGACCTTGAGCCCGCGCACGGTGCGTCCCAGGCCGGCCTCTCCGCGTTCGGTGGAGGCCAGTCCCCCGCCCAGGTGGACCTGGAAGCCCGGGGTCTGCCCGCCGTGCCCGTCGGGAAGCAGCTGGCCCTTGAGGCCGATGTCGGCGGTCTGGATGCGGGCGCAGGAGTTGGGGCAGCCGTTCACGTGCAGGCTCAGCGAAGGCGGCAGCCGCACGGCCGACTTCTGCGCGAAACGCTCCTCGAGTTCGGCGACCGCGGCGATGGTGGTGTCCTTGGTGTCAACGATCGCCAGCTTGCAGAATTCGATGCCGGTGCAGGCGATCGCGGAGCGGCGGAAGATGCTCGGCGCCGTGGCCAGGCCCAGCGCATCGAGTTCAGCGGCTGCGGCCCTCACCGATTCGGCGGGGATGTCCAGAGCGAGCAGCTTCTGGTGCGGGGTGGTGCGCAGCCGCGCCGAACCGTGGCGCTCCAGCAGGTCCGCCAATTCCAGCAGCAGCGTCCCGGAGAGCCGGCCGGCCTTGGGACTCGCGCCGATGAAGAAGCGCCCGTCCTTCTGCTCGTGGATGCCCACGTGGTCCCCCGGGGTGGTCGGCTTGTCCGGTGCCTGCCCGTCGGGCAGCGCGTAGCCGAGGTATTCCTCCTCGAGCACCTTGCGGAACTTTTCCGGTCCCCAGTCGGCCATCAGGAACTTCAGCCGCGCCTTGTTGCGCAGCCGCCGGTAGCCGTAGTCGCGGAAGATCGAGACCACGCCCAGCCACACCTCGGCCGCGATTTCGGGGCGCACAAACGCGCCGAGCCGCTCGGCCAGCCGGGCGTTGGTGGACAGGCCTCCGCCGACCCACAGGTCATATCCCGGCCCGTGCTCGGGGTGGTTGACCGCGATGAGGGAGATGTCGTTGATCTCGTGCACCACGTCCTGGGACGGGTGCCCGGAGATGGCGGTCTTGAACTTGCGCGGCAGGTTGGCCAGTTCGGGGTCGCCGATGAAGCGTTCGCGGATCTCGCGGATCACCGGGGTCGGGTCCAGGATCTCGTCCTTCGCGATCCCCGCCACCGGGGAGCCGAGGATGACCCGCGGCACGTCCCCGCAGGCCTCGGTGGTGTCCAGGCCCACGGCCTCCAACCGCCGCCAGATCTCCGGGACGTCCACGACGTCGATCCAGTGCAGCTGGATGTTCTGCCGATCGGTCACGTCGGCGGTGTCGCGGGCGAAGTCGCGGGAGATCTCCCCGATGGTGCGCAGCTGCCGAGTGGAAAGGGTTCCGCCGTCGATCCGGACGCGGAGCATGAAGTAGCGGTCCTCGAGCTCGTGCGGCTCCAGGGTGGCGGTGCGCCCGCCATCGATGCCCGGCTTGCGCTGGGTGTAGAGGCCCCACCAGCGGAAGCGGCCGTGCAAGTCGGTGGCGTCGATGGAATCAAACCCGCCCCGGGCATACACGGTTTCGATGCGCTCGCGCACGTTCAGCCCGTTGTCGTCCGCCTTGAACGCCTCGTTGGCGTTCAGCGGCGTGGTGCCGTCGATCTTCCACTGTCCGTGCGGCTTGGCCGCCGGGCGGGCCGGCCGGGCGGGCCGGGTGCTTGCCTGGGTGTCGGTTGCCTGTGTCATGGCTTCGACACTAGGGCGGGCCGGCGGGGGCCCGCCAACGACCTCCTACCCGCAACGTCATGCCGTAACCCGGCGACCTATTCGGTGTGGGCGGGTCCCGCTGAGATGGCTTCAGCGAGTCTTCCGGCGACACATTTCGCGATTGTGACGCCCGGGAGCAACGCCGTTGACACATAGTCGGCGCCGGCTTCGGCCAGTCGGTCGTGGAAGAACCCGGGGGCCAGCAGGAAGGAGGCGACGCCCACCCGCGGCGCCCCCGCGGCCCGTGCCGCGCCCACCGCCTCGGTCACCGACGGCGTGGCGGCGGAGCCGAAGGCGACGGCCACCGGGTGGCCCAGTTCGGCGGCCAGCAGCTCCGCCATCCGCGCCGCCTGCCGCTGTCCTGCCTCGATGCGGGTGCCCGCCGCGGCAAGCACCACGGCGTCCCCGGGTTGGTGCCCGGCCTCGGCCAGCCGGCGGGCCAGCACCGCGGCCAGGCGCGGGTCGGGGCCCACCGGCGCGCTCACGCCCGTGTGCGGGCGCGCGGCCGCCGCATCGGCGATGTCAACGCGGCTGTGGAAGCCCTCGGAGAGCAGCAGGGGCGCCACGATGGCGTCCTCGCCGGGCGGCAGTGCGGCCAGGACCGCCTCGAGCCGGGGTTCCTGCACGTCGACGTAGGCCTCGTGGACGACAGCGTCGATGCCCTGGAGCGCGAGCTCGTCGGCCAAGTCCCCGCGCAGGCCGTTAATGAGCCGACGCCCGTCGGGGTTGTCGGTGCCGTGGGCACAAGCCACGATGTGCAGCCGCCGCGGCCCGGGGCCGCCGGCGGGGCCGATCACGCCTGGCCGCGGATCAGCTTGTGGGCTGCTGCCTGCGCCACCGGGCGGACGACGATCTCGTCGAGGTTCACATGGTGCGGGGCGTTGACGGCATAGGCGACGATGTCGGCGATGTCCTCCGCCAGCAACGGCTTGGCCACCCCGGCGTAGGGCTTTTGGGCCAGCTCGCGGTCCCCGCCCATCCGGCGCAACGCGAACTCCTCGGTGTGCACCAGGCCCGGCAGCACCTCGATGACGCGCACGTTGTGCTCGACTTCCTCCAGGCGCAGCGCCTGGGTCAGCGCGCGCTGGGCGGCCTTGGCGGCGTTGTAGCCGGAGCCGCCCTCGTAACTGACCATTCCGGCGGTCGAGGTCAGGTTGAGCACGGTGCCCTCGCCGTGGGCGCGGAGCATCGGCAGGAACGCGCGGGTGACCTTCATGGTGCCCATGACATTGGTCTGGAGCATGAAGTCCCAGTCCTCGTTCTTCGCCTCGGCCAGGTAGTCGGCGCCGCGGGCGCCGCCGGCGATGTTGATCAGCGTGTCAATGCCGCCGCCGGCCTCCACGGCTGCCAGCAGGCCGGCGACCTGGGCGTCGTTGGTCACGTCGGCGGGAACGGGCACCGCGCCGGTTTCCTCGGCGAGCGCCGCAAGCCGCTCCGCGCGGCGGGCCACGGCGAACACCTTCCATCCGGCGGCAGCTAGGGCGCGGACGGTTGCCTCGCCGATCCCGCTGGAGGCCCCGGTGACGACGGCTGCATGTTGGGTGACTTGATTCTGTGATGACATGAGCAAAGCCTATCCAGCACGGTGGCCCGGCCCCAACAGCGATGTCGCTTCGTGGCACCGGGGGGTGGGGGGACAAACGCCTCAGGCCCCGTCGCCCGGGACGTCCACGGTCCCCTGTTGGGCCTCGCGCAGGAAGTCCAGGAGCACCACCGCGTGGTTGTGCACGGTGTCGCGGGCGGCGTAGAGCAGCACCACGTCCTCGTGCTCGCGGGCGATCCCCAGCAGGCGGTGGGCACCCTCGGCGGCGGCCCCGGCCTCCAACTCGTGGCGGTAGTGGTCGGTGAACTCGGTGAACCGCTCGGCCTTGCGGCTGAAGGCGACGCGTAGCCCGGTTGAGGGTGCCGCGTCCTTGGCCCAGTCATCGAGCGCCGCCCGCTCCTTGCCCAACCCGCGGGGCCAGAGCCTGTCCACCAGAACCCGGTAGCCGCCGTCGGCGGGTTCGTAGGCGCGCAACAATCGAAAGTTACCCATGCCAACAGCGTAGGACCGCCGCAGCGCATCTTCCAGCCGTTCAAGACCCGGTCCGTGGCGGCAGGCAGGACCCGTGGGCCGCAATGACGGGACTTCCCCGCCCCGTCCAGACATACTGAAGGCACCGACCCGGCCCACCTGCAGTCCGAGAGGATCCACCCGCCCATGAACAGCCATGTTCCAGCTCCCGTGCCCGCCGCGCAATGGTGGCGCCAGGCCGCCGTCTACCAGATCTACCCGCGCAGTTTTGCCGATGCCACCGGTGACGGCCTGGGCGACCTGCCCGGCGTGACTTCGCGCATGGGCTACCTCGCCGAGCTGGGCATCGACGCCATCTGGCTGTCCCCGTTCTACCCCTCGGCCCTTGCCGACGGCGGGTACGACGTAGACGACTACCGGAACGTCGATGAACGACTGGGCACCTTGGAGGACTTCGACGCCATGATCGCCGCTGCCCATGCGGCAAACATCAAGGTCATCGCCGACGTGGTGCCCAACCACAGCTCCAACCGCCATCAATGGTTCACCGCCGCCCTCGCCTCGGCACCCGGCTCTCCCGAACGCGCCCGCTACCATTTCCGTGACGGGCTGGGCGAGAACGGCGAACTCCCGCCCTCGGACTGGCCATCGCACTTTGGCGGACCCGCCTGGACCCGGATCACCGAAACCACCGGGGAAAACGCCGGGGCGCCCGGCCAGTGGTACCTGCACCTCTTTGCTCCCGAGCAGCCGGACTTGAACTGGGACAACCCGGAGATCCGCGAGGACTTCCACACCACGCTGCGCTTCTGGGCGGACCGCGGCGTGGACGGGTTCCGCGTCGATGTTGCCCACGCCTTGGTCAAGGACATGGCCCATCCGCTGCGCTCCAAGCCCTCGCTGGAGATCCTGGTCGATGACGGCACCGACGTGCTCTTTGACCGCGACGAGGTCCACGAGATCTATGCGGGCTGGCGCTCGGTGCTCAACGAATACGACCCGCCGCGCATTGCGGTGGCGGAGGCATGGGTGCCCTTCACCAACCGGCGCCTGCGCTACGCCCGGCCCACCGGCCTCGGACAGGCCTTCAACTTCGACTTGCTGCAGGCCCCCTTCGCGGCCACGGAGTTCCGCGAGATCGTGGCGCGGTGCCTCGAGGAGGCCGAGGTCTCCGGGGCATCCTCCACCTGGGTGTTCTCCAACCACGACGTGGTGCGCCATGCCTCGCGCTATTCCCTGCCCGACGGCACCGACGCGGCGGCCCAGGACGCGTGGCTGCTCTCCGGCGGCAGGGAACCTGTCGCCGATCCGGCACGCGGGCTGCGCCGGGCCCGGGCGGCAACGCTGTTCATGCTGGGCCTGCCGGGTTCCGCCTACCTCTACCAGGGCGAGGAACTGGGTCTCTTTGAGGCGGCGGACCTGCCCCTGGACTCGTTGCAGGATCCCACGTGGTTCCGCACCGGGAAGACGCTCAAGGGCCGCGACGGCTGTCGCGTGCCGTTGCCCTGGAACGCGCAGGAGGAGCACCTGGGCTTCGGTGGCCCGCCGTGGCTGCCCCAGCCTGCCTGGTTTGCCGAGCATGCCGTCAGCGCCCAGGACGCGGCGGAGGGCTCCACCCTTCAGTTCTACCGCAGCGCCCTGGCGTGGCGCCGCAAGCTGCAAACCACCGAGTCCCTCCACTGGGTGTCTGCACCCGATGCCGCACTCGCGCACTACCGCCGGCCCAACGGCTGGGAGGTGCTGACCAACTTCGGCACCGCTCCGACGGACCTGCCCGATGGCCTGGACCCGGCCAGGATCGTCGTCACCAGCGGTGCGCTGCCCGTGCTGTCCGGGCTGGTCCCGGGGGAAACCACCCTCTGGTTCGCACCCTGAACCCCGCCCCGACGTCGCAGGTGGCGCACACCGCATCGCCGGGGGCGCCGCCCGGTGTGCCTGTGGTGTGCCTGTGGCGTGCATCAACCGCGGTCGACTGGGGGTAATGCCCGGGCTCATGGAAGAATGGGGCCCATGGCAGAAGACACCTTGGGCACAGACACGCCCGTCATCGTTTCCGTTCCGGACAAGCCCGCTCTTGAGGGCCTGGAGGAACGCCTTGGCGCCCGCTGGCGCGAGCAGGGCACCTACAAATTCAACGCAGAGACCACGCGCGAGCAGGTCTACTCGATCGACACTCCCCCGCCGACGGCCTCGGGCTCGCTGCACGTGGGGCACATGTTCTCCTACACGCAGACCGACGTGCTGGCCCGTTACCAGCGTATGCGCGGCAAGAACGTGTTCTACCCGATGGGCTGGGACGACAACGGCCTGCCCACCGAGCGCCGTGTGCAGAACTACTACGGTGTGCGCTGCGACCCGACGTACGCCCACGTGGAGGGCTACCGTCCCCCGGCGACCCCGGCGAAGAACCAGCGCGACTGGGACGTCGTGAGCCGCAAGAACTTCATCGAACTCTGCGAGGAACTCGCGGTCGAGGATGAGAAGGTCTTCGAGCACCTCTTCTCCACCCTGGGCCTGTCCGTGGACTGGGACCTGACCTACCGCACCATCGATGACGTGTCGCGTTCCGTCTCGCAGCGCGGCTTCCTGGCCAACTTGGCCAAGGGCGACGCCTACATGGCCGAGGCACCCACCCTGTGGGACGTCACCTTCCGCACCGCGGTGGCCCAGGCGGAACTGGAGGACCGGGAAGTGCCCGGCGCCTACTACCGCTACCCGTTCACCGCCGAGGACGGCACCCAGGTCTTCATCGAGACCACCCGTCCCGAGCTGCTGGCTGCCTGCGCCGGCCTGGTGGCAAACCCCGACGACGAGCGCTACAAGCCGCTCTTCGGCAAGACCGTCACCTCCCCGCTTTTCGACGTTCCGGTTACGGTTTTCCCGCACGCACTTGCCAAGATGGACAAGGGCTCGGGCATCGCGATGGTCTGCACCTTCGGCGACCTGAACGACGTGACCTGGTGGCGCGAACTGCAGCTGCCGACCCGGGCCATCATCGGCCGCGACGGCCGCGTCATCGCCGAGACCCCGGAGTGGATCACCACCGAGGCCGGACGTACGGCATACGCCGCGATCGCCGGCAAGACGGTGTTCTCCGCCAAGGAGGGCGTCGTCGAGCTGCTCATCGCCGCCAACCTGCTCGACGGCGAGCCGAAGAAGATCAGCCACCCGGTGAACTTCTTCGAAAAGGGCGACAAGCCCCTGGAAATCGTTTCCTCCCGCCAGTGGTACATCCGCAACGGCGGGCGCGACGAGGAACGCCGCGAGCGCCTCATCAAGCGCGGCGAGCAGATCGAGTTCCACCCAGCCTTCATGCGCTCGCGCTACGAGAACTGGATCTCGGGCCTGAACGGCGACTGGCTGGTCTCCCGCCAGCGCTTCTTCGGCGTGCCGGTGCCGGTCTGGTACCCGCTGGATGCGGCCGGGGAACCCGACTACGAGAACCCGATCCTGCCCACCGACGAAATGCTGCCGGTCGACCCGGCCGCGGACGTGGCACCGGGCTACGAGGAATCCCAGCGCAACGAAGCCGGCGGCTTCGTGGGAGACGCCGACGTGCTCGACACCTGGGCCACCAGCTCGCTGACCCCGCAGATCGTGGGCCGCTGGTCCCGCGATACGGACTTCTTCAACAAGGTCTTCCCGTTCGACCTGCGCCCGCAGGGCCACGACATCATCCGCACATGGCTCTTCTCCTCCGCAGTGCGCGCCGACGCGCTGCACGACGTGGCCCCGTGGAAGCACGCGGCGATCTCGGGCTGGATCCTGGATCCGGACCGCAAGAAGATGTCCAAGTCCAAGGGCAACGTGGTGGTCCCCACCGACGTGCTCAACGACTACGGCTCCGACGCCGTTCGCTACTGGGCGGCCAGCGCCAAGCTGGGCGCGGACACCGCGTACGAGATCAACCAGATGAAGATCGGCCGCCGCCTGGCGATCAAGATCCTCAACGCTTCCAAGTTCGTGCT
Source organism: Paeniglutamicibacter sulfureus (assembly GCF_039535115.1). Lineage (NCBI taxonomy): Bacteria > Bacillati > Actinomycetota > Actinomycetes > Micrococcales > Micrococcaceae > Paeniglutamicibacter > Paeniglutamicibacter sulfureus. Next base: position 395,750 of record NZ_BAAAWO010000001.1, on the reverse strand, counting down.
GAACCTGGGCGCCACCGAAGCGAACGTCATCGCCGGCGACGCCTCGGTCATCACCAACGGGCTGGACAAGTCCCTGCTCGCCCGCCTGTCCCAGGTCATCGACGACGCCTCCCGCGCCTTCGATGCCTACGACTACGCGCGTGCACTGGACATCACCGAGTCGTTCTTCTGGTCGTTCACCGACGACTACGTGGAGCTGATCAAGGACCGTGCCTACGGTGCCCGCGGCGACGCGGAACAGGCATCGGTGCTTGCCACCCTGGCCACCACGCTGGATTCGGTGCTGCGCCTCTTTGCCCCGTTCTTGCCCTTCGCCACCGAAGAGGTCTGGGGTTGGTGGCGTGCCGGATCTGTCCACCGCGCCCCATGGCCCGGTTCCGCCCATCTGGTCGGCGCCGTCGAAGGCGCCAACACCGCAGTGCTGCCGATCGTCGGCGAGGCTCTCTCGGGCATCCGAAAGGCAAAGTCCGAGGCCAAGGTCAAGCAGCGCACCGAGGTGCTCTCCGGCGTGATTTCCGCGCCCGAGGCCACCCTGGAATTGTTGCGCAGCGGACTGGGCGACCTGTTGGCCGCCGGTAACGCCAAGGACATGACCTTGGTTGCCGCCGACGGGGACCTGACGGTCAGCGACGTGGTGCTGGCACCGGCCGAGGACACCGTGCAGGCCTAGCTTCCATGTGCCGGGGTCCCGGCAACGAGGGCGCCGTGCCCCACCCCGCGGGTGGGGCACGGCGCCCTCGTCCTTTCATCCGGGACCGTCCCCTCCTCCGACATCGCACCTGGCGGCAGACAGAGGGGAAGCCCCTTCGGCTGACAAACTAATGTCGGAGGGGCTTCGACTCGGTGTTGGTTCTCGTACAGCGTTGATTTAGAGAACCGAACAAAATCCTCGTTGCGTGGGTCTTGCTGCTTCGCTGCTGCAGCCGAGCTAGAAGAGATTCCAATAGCTCGTCACCGCGAATTCGGTTTTTGTTCAGCATCATTCCGGTAGTGATGCGTATTACTTTTATACGCCCTGCCCCGGAGACCGGCAAGGGACTGGGGCAAACTTTGAGGTTTGCTCCGGTCCCCTGCTGAAAACATTGGTCCTTGGGGCCATTGACAGGATTTTCAGGTCAGTTGGCTTCGACGTCGAACTGCGGGCTCTCGGTGCGGCTGCGCTTGATTTCGAAGAAGTACGGGTACGACGCCAGGCCGACGGCGGCATCGAAGATCTTGCCGGCCTCTTCGCCGGAGGGAACCCGCGTAATGACCGGACCGAAGAATGCGGTGCCGTTTAGCGCCATGACGGGCGTGCCGACGTCCTGGCCGACTCGGGAGATCCCGTCTTCGTGGCTCGACTTCAGTGCCTCGTCAAACTCGGTCCCGTTCGCCGCATCGGCCAATTCCGGTTCCAGCCCGGCCTTGGCCAGTGCGCGGGAAATGACCTCGCTGTAGTCCGCAACCTTTTCGTGGTGCAGCATCTCGCCCATGGCGGTGTAGAGATCGCCGAGCACCGCGTCGCCGTGCTTCTGGGCGGCGGCGATGAGCACGCGGACCGGGCCCCAGCCCTTGGCCACGAAATCGCGGTAATCGTCGCTCAGGCCCTCGCGACCGTCGTTGAGCACCGAAAGCGACATCACATGCCAAGCAACCTCGATGTCACGCACCTTCTCAACCTCGAGGACCCAGCGGGACGTCGCCCAGGCAAAGGGGCAGGCCGGGTCAAACCAAAAATCAACGTGAGTCTTCTCGGACAACGTGCATCTCCTTTAAATCAATGGCAAGGGTTCAAGGTCCGGGACATCGCGTTGGTGCGGAGCCCGGAGTGAACAAGTCAAGTACTAAGCGGACTTTTTGCCGCGTTTGTCGGCGACCTGCGCGGAAATCAGTGACGGATCCGCCCCGTTGAGCACCACGTCGCTGGTGATGACGACCTCGACGACATCGTCGCGGCTCGGCATTTCGAACATGGTGGCGCTGAGGGTTTCCTCCAGGATTGCGCGCAGCCCGCGGGCACCGGTGTCCCGGGCAAGCGCGAGGTCTGCGATGGCTTCCAAGGCGCCCAGCTCAAAGGTCAGCTCAACACCGTCCATGCGGAACATCTTTTGGTATTGCTTGATCAGCGCATTCTTGGGCTCCGACAGGATCTTGATAAGGGACTCCCGGTCCAGCTTTTCCACCGTGCTGATCACCGGCAGCCGGCCGATGAATTCCGGGATGAGGCCGAACTTCAACAAGTCTTCCGGGCGGACGTCGGCATATGACGCAGCCTCGGACTTCAACGCCGACAGCGGTGCGCCGAAGCCGATCCCCTTGCGTCCTGCGCGCGAGGAGATGATCTCCTCGAGACCTGCGAAGGCGCCCGCAACGATGAACAGCACGTTGGTGGTGTCCAGTTGGATGAATTCCTGGTGCGGATGCTTGCGGCCGCCTTGCGGCGGAACCGCCGCAACGGTGCCCTCGAGGATCTTCAGCAGTGCCTGCTGGACCCCTTCGCCCGAGACGTCCCGGGTGATTGAGGGATTTTCGCTCTTGCGGGAGATCTTATCGATCTCGTCGATGTAGATGATGCCCTGTTCGGCCTTCTTGACGTCATAGTCCGCTGCCTGGATAAGCTTGAGCAGGATGTTTTCGACGTCCTCGCCGACGTATCCGGCCTCGGTGAGCGAGGTGGCATCGGCGACGGCGAAGGGGACGTTTAGCCGGCGGGCCAGCGTCTGGGCCAGGTAGGTCTTGCCGCAGCCGGTGGGCCCGATCAGCAGGATGTTGGACTTGGCCACCTCGACCTCGTCGAGGGAGTTCGAGTCCGAAAGCGCCGCAACGGACTTGGCTGCAGCGCCGCCCTGGATGCGCTTGTAGTGGTTGTAGACGGCCACCGCCAACGAGCGCTTGGCGCCCTCTTGGCCGATGACGTATTCCTGCAGGGAGTCGAAGATTTCCTTCGGCTTGGGCAATTCGAAGTCGACGCCCTCTTCGACCTCGGCGAGCTCTTCCTCGATGATCTCGTTGCAGAGTTCAATGCACTCGGTGCAGATGTAGACGCCATGGCCGGCGATCAGCTTGCGAACCTGCTTCTGGCTCTTGCCACAGAAGGAACACTTGAGCAGATCAGACCCTTCACCCATGCGTGCCATCGATTTGGTCCCCTTATCTGGTACCGGTAAGACCGGCCCGAGAGAACCGGAAATGCTGAACTGCCTTAACTCTATGACAGAGTGCCGACAGAATGGGCGAACGGGCGGCCCGTGGTGCGCTTATTTCGCGCCCCGCAACAGCAGCCCGTTCGCCGTGTCCCGCCTTAGTGGGCGATGCTGCCCTGGGACTTGATCTTGCGCGGGGTCAGGACCTCGTCGATCAATCCGTAAACCTTGGCCTCGGCCGCGGTCATGTAGAGGTCGCGCTCGATGTCGTTGCCGACCTCTTCTGCGGTCTTGTTGCTGTGCCCGGCCAGGGTCGTCTCGAGCCAGGCGCGCATGCGCATGACTTCTTCGGCCTGGATCTGCAGGTCCGACGCGGTGCCGCGTTCGCCGCCGCCCATGGCGGGCTGGTGGATCAGCACCCGTGCGTTGGGAAGCGCCAGGCGCTTGCCCGGGGTGCCGCCGGCAAGCAGCACCGCAGCGGCACTGGCTGCCTGGCCCAGGCACACGGTCTGCACCTCGGGGCGCACGAACTGCATCGTGTCATAGATCGCCGTCATCGCCGTGAACGAGCCGCCGGGCGAGTTGATGTACAGGGTGATGTCGCGCTCGGGGTCCATGGACTCCAGGACGAGCAGCTGGGCCATGACGTCGTCGGCGGAAGCGTCGTCGACCTGGGCACCAAGGAAAATGATGCGGTCTTCGAACAGCTTCGCGTACGGGTCCTGGCGCTTGAACCCGTAGGGGGTCCGCTCCTCGAACTGCGGGAGGATGTAGCGTGCCGACGGCATTTCGCCGGAGGTGGCATTCGGGGTGAAATTCATCGTATCTCCTGGGAAATCAGTTAGGTCTGCCGGGTTCCGTCGCGTTACTTCGCGACCCCGCCGCCACCGGAGACGATGCCGGAGGACTGGGCGATGTGGTCAAAGAAGCCGTATTCGAGGCCGTCTGTGGCGGTGAACCACTTGTCGCGCTCGTTGTCCTTCAGAATGGTGTCGACGGTCTGGCCGGTCTGCGCAGCGGTCAGCTCGCTCATGATCTTCTTCATGTGAAGGATCAGCTCGGCCTGGATGCGGATGTCCGAAGCGGTGCCGCCAATGCCGCCGGACGGCTGGTGCATCAGGATGCGGGCATTCGGGGTGGCGTAGCGCTTGCCCGGGGTGCCCGAGGACAGCAGGAACTGGCCCATGGAAGCTGCCAGGCCGGTGGCCACGGTGACGACATCGTTGGGGATGTACTGCATGGTGTCGTAGATCGCCATGCCCGCGGTGATGGAACCACCCGGGGAGTTGATGTACAGGTAGATGTCCTTCTCCGGGTCTTCCGCGGAGAGCAGGAGCAACTGCGAGCAGATCGCATTGGCGTTGTCGTCTCGGACTTCCGAGCCGAGCCAGATGATCCGCTCCTTGAGGAGTCGATTGTAGATGTAGTCCTCGCGATTGGCCGGATCTACCGAAGCCATCGTGGGAGTGCGGGAGTCACTGGACATGTTCTGATACCTCTCCGTGATGCCGTGCCCCGATGTTCTGTCCGTCGGGCCACTGGCTCTTTACTTCCTTGAACATTACTGCCTTGGCCAGCGACTTTGGCGGCGCAGGGGCAGCTGTTCGCTGTCGGCGCATGGTGCGCGGGGCAGCCATCGCCGTGGGCTTAAAAGAGGGGTTAAAAGCAGGCGCGGAGCCACCTTTTGCAGGTGGCTCCGCGCCTGGGAATCCAATGCCGCGTCAGCGGCGCCGCGCTACTTGGCGGATGCTGCCGATGCCGAGGAGGCGGAGGAAGCCGAGGAGGCCGACGATGCGGAGCCCTCTTCTTCTTCGCCTGCCGGGCGCACGAAGTCGCTCAGGTCAACGACGCTGCCGTTGCTGTCGGTGACAACAGCCAGCTCCAGGACCTTGGCAAGGGCCTTGCGGCGGCGGACTTCGCCAACCAGCATCGGGACCTGGCCGGCGCCGTCGAGCATCTGGGCGAACTGGTTCGGGTCCATGCCGTACTGGCCGGCGGTCTGGACGATGTAGTCGATCAGTTCGGACTGGGCAACGCCAATCTTCTCTGCTTCGGCGACGGCGTCGAGCACGATCTCGTTCTTGAAGGCCTTGGCGGTGTTCTCGCGAACCTCGGTGCGGTGCTCTTCGGTGTCGTGCTCTTCACCCTCGTTGTGGGCGCCCTGCTCGAAGTGCTGCTCGACCTGCTCGGTGATGACGGATTCCGGAACCGGAACCTCGACGAGCTCCATGAGCTTGTCCAGGACGAGGTCGCGGGCAGCAACCCCCTGGTCCATGACCTTGGACTCGGCGGCATCCTTGGCGAGGGACTCGCGCAGCTCGGCCATGGTGTCGAATTCGGAAGCCAGCTGGGCAAAGTCGTCGTTGGCCTCGGGAAGCTCGCGCTCCTTGACGGCGGTGACGGTGACCTTGACCTGTGCGTCGGCACCTGCGTGCTCGCCACCGGCCAGCTTGGTGACGAACGTGGCGTCTTCGCCTGCGGACAGGCCGGTGACTGCCTCGTCCATGCCCTCGAGCATGGTGCCGGAGCCAACCTGGTAGGACAGGCCGGTGGCCGAGTCGACCTCTTCGCCCTCGACCGATGCGGTCAGGTCCAGTGTGATGAAGTCCTGGTCGGCTGCCGGGCGCTCGATGGTCTTGAGCGTGCCGAAGCGGCCGCGCAGGTCATCCAGTGCCTTCTCGATGTCGGCGTCACCGGCTTCGGCGGCTTCAACGGTGACTTCCAGGCCCTTGTAGTCCGGCAGTTCGATGCTCGGACGGATGTCGATCTCGACCTGGAAGGCCAGCTGGCCTTCGCCTGCAACCTCGGCGGAAGGCTGCTCGGTGATTTCGACCTCGGGGCGCGAGAGCGGAACGATTTCGTTCTCGGTGACGGCCTGCTGGTAGTAGGTGTTCATGCCTTCGTTGATGGCAGTTTCCAGGACGTAGCCACGGCCAACGCGCTGATCAATCAAGCGGGACGGGACTTTTCCGGCGCGGAAGCCGGGAACCTGGATCTGCTTGGCGATGGTCTTGTAGGCCTCAGCAATGCGCGGCTTCAGTTCATCATAGGGAACTTCAACGGTGAGCTTGACCCGGGTGGGGGTGAGGGTTTCGACGGCGCTCTTCACAGCGGTGTACTCCTGGTGTGTGATGTTTGGTCTGAGCTGGACTTCAACCCCGTAACGGTAACCGTTACGGGGTTGAAGGTACAGAGTCGGGGTGACAGGATTCGAACCTGCGACCTCACGCTCCCAAAGCGCGCGCTCTAGCCAAGCTGAGCTACACCCCGATAAGTGCTGAAACAGTCTATGCAAAATAAACAAGTTTTCACTAATCGGCCCGTCAACCAGAAGTTTGGATTTCGTCGACGGCGCGGAACAACCATACAAGCAAACGCGGGAAAACAAAATTCGTGCTTTCGCATGGGGAAAAGCCCCGGATCGCCACAGTTTTCGGGGGTCGCGATGCCTGGGGGGAAACCAAAAAACCTACGTGTCGCCGCCCCGCCGGGCGAAAAGGGACCGACGTCACAATTCGGCACTGGGGGCGGGACCCCATTGCTCGGGGAAAGAAAAAGAGCGACCTGGTTCCCGGGGAACCAAATCACTCTTTATTGGAGGGGATGACGGTGTCTGAAGCGAGGACATCGTTCCCACATGTCGCGGGACATCGTGCACAGTGACAGTGCAGCGGTGTCGCGGGACATGAAGCCCATTCTGGTGGTGGGCCGCTGTGGCGCGACATGGGTCTACCAATAATCCCCGCCCATCTCTCGCGACATCGTTCATACGCGGAGACGATGGACCATGGGAAAAAACAACCTCATCATCCAGTCCATCGTCCAGGGTCGCCTCACCCCCGCGCAGGCAGCCGAGCACTTCGGGGTCAGCCGGCGCTGGGTCTACGAATTGATGCGCCGGCACCGCGCTCAGGGGGACGAGGGGCTGGAACCACGATCCAGGCGCCCGCTCTCCAGCCCCCAAACCACCACTGGCGCCGTGCAGGAACGCATCCTGGCCCTGCGCCGCGAGCTGACGGCCAGGGGTCTTGACTCCGGGGCCCAGACCATCGCCTGGCACCTGCGCCGGGAAGGCCTCGCGGTGCCGGCGGCCTCCACCATCCACCGCATCCTGCGCGCCGAGTCCCTGGTGGCGGACCAGCCACGCAAGCGCCCGCGCGCTTCTTGGCACCGCTTCGAGGCCGAGCAACCCAACGAGACCTGGCAATCCGACTTCACCCACTGGACGCTGGCCGACGGCAGCGACGTGGAGATCCTGAACTTCCTGGACGACCACTCCCGCTTCCTGCTCTATTGCACGGCCCACCGGCCGGTGACCGGGCCCGTGGTGCTCGAAGCGTTCCTGCAGACCGCCGACACCCATGGATTCCCGGGTTCCACGCTGACCGACAACGGCCTGGTCTACACCGCCCGGTTCGCCGGGGGCCGGGGCGGGCTAAACGGCTTTGAGCGGACGCTGCGGGACCTGGGGATCGTGCAGAAGAACGGCATGCCCAACCACCCGCAAACCCAGGGGAAGATCGAGCGGTTCCACCAGACGCTCAAGCGCTGGCTGGCCACCCGGGACCCCGCGGGGACGCTGGAGCAGCTCAACACGGACCTGGAGCTCTTCGCCCGGATCTACAACACCGAGCGGCCCCACCGAGCGCTGGAGAGGCGAACCCCGGACCAGGCCTACACGGCCAGGCCAAAGGCCATCCCGCAGGGCCACCACGCGGGGCAGCACTACCGCGTGCGAACCGACAGGATCGATGCCACCGGCAAGGTCTCCCTGCGCCACCACGGCAGGCTGCTGCACCTGGGCCTGGGCCGGGAAGGCATCGGGAAGAGCGTCACGATTCTCGTGGCCGACAACGACGCCACCGTGTTCGAAACCGGCAGCGGAATAATTCTCGGCGAGTATGCCCTGGACGCCACCAAGGACTACCAAGGCAAAAAGAAAAAGCCCCCGGAAGAAACCGAAGACCAAACCTAAGGAACGATGTCGCGGGACATCCAAGGGAAAAAGAAAAAGTCCCCGGCAAAAACCGGAGACCCATCTTAACGAACGATGTCGCGGGACATATATGAACCATGTCCCGCGACATCACATTGGAGGGGATGACGGGAATCGAACCCGCATCATCAGTTTGGAAGACTGAGGCTTTACCACTAAGCTACATCCCCGCATTTGCCCACCTCGTCGGTGGCAACGGATAAAACCTTAGCACCACCATTCCACGCTGCGCAAATCAGGGTCCGAAACTGCACAGATCCTTGTCAATCCGCTTGTTCGCGAATCGGACGGGGCCATGTCCGCCGAGCCGTTCAGTTCCGGGACCGTGCCGGCGGCTGGCAGCCCGGGCACCAGTAGAGCTTGCGTGCCGCGACCTCGGCCAGCGAAATGGTGGCGCTGCAGATGCGGCACCCGCGTCCCTGCCGCTGGTAGGTGTAGTAGGCGTTCTCCGGCCACAGCGGTCCGGACTCGTCGCGGTGTTCGGCCCGGGTGGTGATGATTTTTCCGTCGCGGACCCCATCGCCCATGATCGAGACGATGTCGTCCCACAGGATCCCGGCCTTTCGTGAGGACAGCTCGTTGCTGGGCAGATACGGGTCGATCCGGGTGCGAAAGAGTGTTTCGGCGCGGTAGATGTTGCCCACCCCCGCCAGCACGCCTTGGTCCATCAGGGTGGTTCCGATCGGGGTTCTCTTGCGTGCCAGGCGCGCCACGAAGTCCTTGCGCGCCGCACGCGCAGCGGCTTCGTTCGCCTCCGTGGAGCCCCTGCCCTTGGCCAGGTTGAATTCGCCGGCGGCGGCCACCAGAGGGTCGGGCCCAAGTTTGGCACGCACCGCCAGCACCTGTTCCCGGGTGAGCACCTCGCAGGCGCTGGGCCCGCGCAGGTCCGCCCAGCCGTGCTCGGACACCAGACGAGCGCGCACCTGGCCCACCGGCTCGGGCGGGCCGGCATAGGGGCCCGCCTCTTCGTCGGGCCCCTGCTCGCTCTCCCCCACCTTGCGCGGGGCGCCGATCGAGGAGGCGCCGGAGAAGTGTTCGTCCCCGCCAAAACTCCAGGCGCCATAGAGTCCCAGGTGCACCCGCAGCACCAGGTCGTTTTCGAAACCCAGGAAAAGCTGCTTGCCGTGCGCGTGGGAGGAGATGAGTCGTTGGGCGTCGATCAGCCTGGCCGCTGGTGCGAAGCGGCCCTGCGGGGAGGAGACGGCAAGGACTTGCCCGCCAAAGACGTCGTCAAATTGGCGGGCGAGTCGGTGTACGGAGTGGCCTTCGGGCATGGTGGTGTTCCGTGGCGACGTTAGGCCACGACCTCGCCGGTGGTTTCGTAGGTGGCGATCTTGCCGATGCGGCGAATGTGGCGCTCGACATTGGAAAACGGCTCGGACAAGAAGGCCTCGATGATGCCGGTGGCTTCCACCAACGAGTGCTGGCGACCGCCGACCGCCACGACGTTGGCGTCGTTGTGTTCGCGGGCCAGGCGCGCAGTGTCGAGGTTCCAGGCCAGTGCGGCGCGGATGCCCACGACCTTGTTGGCGGCGATCTGCTCTCCGTTGCCCGAGCCGCCCAGCACGATGCCCAGCGAGTCCAGGCCGGCGGCCCGGTCGGCAACAACGGCAAGGGCAGCATTGATGCAGAAGGAGGGGTAGTCGTCCTCGGCGTCGTATGCGGTGGGACCGTGGTCGACCATCTCGTAGCCCTTGGCGCGGAGGTGTTCGATGAGGTGGGCGCTGAGCTCGAGGCCTGCGTGGTCGGTGGCAATGTGAACGCGCATGTGTTGTGTCCTTAGACCGTGGAGGGGGAAGATGCAGGCACAAGCCTAGCCCCGGGTGCAGCATGGCACTAAGTCGATGACCCGCCGGGCGCCGGCGATCCACCACGATGACGAAGCCGAAACCCGCAAGGCGAGCGAGTGCGGGGGTGCGGCCGCTAGATGAAGTGCGGCCCCCGCCCGCCCAACCGAAGCAGGCCGGAGACCATCGAGCGCGCGGTCAGGACGCTGGTGGCGGGGTTGGCAGGGTCCGGGAAATTCTCGATCGCGAACCTGTAATTCCCGCCGTGCCCGCGCATCTCGATCACATGGCTGGTCAGCGTCGCGCCCGGATCGGCAACGATGTCAACGCGGACCAGGCCCATGTCCCCGGCCGCCAGCCCCAGCGCCGCCGCAACGTTGATGTTGGAGGGAAAATGCCGGACGGCATCGGCCACGGAACCGCCAAAGACGTGGCGGGGCACGCCCGCGGCCCCCGCCGCGGCAATCGATTCCCGCAGTTCATCCGCCAGTCCCGGGTGCAACAGTGCCGCCGGCGCCTTGCGCGTGCCCAGGGCGATGCGCTCGATGGTCCCCGCCGAGGCCCGGACGAGGTCCAGCCCGCCGATGGCGCCGGTGGACAGGTGGCAGCGTCCGGGCCCTTCCTCCAGTAACGTGGCGCGCAGCCGGTCATCGACAAGCGCCCCCAGGGAGGCGACGAGCAGGTCGGTGCCCGCCCCGAGAATCCCGGGGCCATAGGTGCGCACCGCCGCCGGGGAGGCGCATTCAACAATGACATCGGCCCGTTCCGTGGCGGTTTCCAGATCCATCACCGGGACCAAGTGCCCGTCGGGCCCGGCCACGCGGGTCGCTCCGGTCCGGCCCTCCAGCGCGGCCCGGTCAAGCACCCCGAGCACCCGCACGTCCTGCGCATGAGGCGCCAGCATCCGGTGGACAGCCCGGCCGATTGCGCCATATCCCAGAAGAACCACATCAATTCCCATGTCATCCATCAAACCAGTCCCGCGCCACTTGCGGCACCGTGGGGTGTTGGTGAGACAATAGGCACACTGTTCAAGGCTTGTTTCACACTCCGGCGCCGCCCCGCAATCCACACCGCCGCGGCGCCGCGCCGGGTGGCAGGCCCGAAACACCAAGATTTTCGCCACCGGCAACCATCGAAAGGCGCGTCAGCGACCATGCCAGGAATGAACCTCACCCGCGAAGAGGCCCGCACCAGGGCCGCATTGATCACCGTCCACTCCTACGACGTCGAGCTGGACTTGACCGGGTCCGACACCGTCTACTCCTCGCGCACCACCGTCCGCTTCTCCGCCGTCGAGGGCGCGGAATCCTTCATCGACGCCGTCACCGATGCCGTCCGCTCGGTGAACCTCAACGGCACCGAGCTGGACCCGGCCGAGGTCTCCGACGGCGTGCGCATCGCTCTGCCGGGCCTCGCCGCGGAGAACACCCTGGTCATCGACGCCGATGCGCTCTACATGAACACCGGCGAGGGCCTGCACCGGTTCGTGGACCCGGTGGATGACGAGGTGTACCTGTACTCGCAGTTCGAGGTGCCCGATTCCCGGCGCATGTTCGCGGTCTTCGAGCAGCCCGACCTGAAGGCCACCTTCGCGTTCACGATCACCGCACCCGCGCACTGGGACGTCATCTCCAACGCCGCCACCCCGGTGCCGGTCGACGCCCACGACGGCGCCAAGACGTGGGCGTTCGCGCCGACGGCGCGCATCTCCTCGTACATCACGGCGCTCATCGCCGGCCCGTACCAATGCGTCCGCTCCGAGCTGACCAGCAGCGACGGACGGATGATCCCGCTGGGCGTCTTCGCCCGCGCCTCGCTCATGGAGCACCTGGACGCGGAGAACATCTTCACGCTCACCCGCCAGGGCTTCGAGTTTTTCGAGAAGCAGTTCGGCACCCCGTACCCGTTCGAAAAGTACGACCAGCTCTTCGTGCCGGAGTTCAACGCCGGGGCCATGGAGAACGCCGGGGCGGTGACGTTCCTGGAGTCCTATGTGTTCAGGTCCCGTCCCACCGATGCCATGGTCGAACGCCGTGCCATCACGGTGCTGCATGAACTGGCCCACATGTGGTTCGGCGACCTGGTGACCATGCGCTGGTGGAACGACCTCTGGCTCAACGAGTCCTTCGCCGAGTTCATGTCGACGCTCGCCGCCGCGCAGAACACCGAGTTCACCTCCTCGTGGACCACCTTCAACATCCTGGAGAAAAACTGGGCCTACCGCCAGGACCAGCTGCCCTCAACCCACCCGATCGTCGCCGAGATCCGCGACCTCGAGGACGTGCAGGTCAACTTCGACGGGATCACCTACGCCAAGGGCGCCTCGGTGCTGCGCCAGCTGGTCGCCTGGGTCGGCCAGGAGGAATTCATGGCCGGGGTGCGCAGCTACTTCGCCAAGCACGCCTGGTCCAACACCGAGCTGCCGGACTTGATGCGCGAGCTTGAGGCCTCTTCCGGCCGCGACCTGTCAGAATGGTCGAAGCTGTGGCTGGAAACCGCCGGAGTCAACACGCTGCGCGCGGTGATCTCCACCGACGATGCGGGACTGATCACCGATTTCTCCATCACCCAGACCGCAGTCGCCGAACACCCGGTGATCCGCCCGCACCGCCTGGCCGTGGGCTTCTACGACCTTGATGCCGCCGGGTCGCTCATCCGCGTGCACCGCGAGGAACTCGACGTGGCCGGCCCCACCACTGCCGTCCCGGCCCTGGTGGGGCGCAAGCGACCGGCGCTGGTGCTGGTCAATGACGACGACCTGGCCTATGCCAAGATCCGGCTGGACGGGCAGTCGCTGGCCACCGCCACCGCACACCTGAAGGACTTCGAACAATCCCTGCCGCGCACCTTGGTCTGGGGCGCTGCCTGGGACGCGGTCCGCGACGCCGAGACCCCTGCCCGCGCCTATCTGGAGCTGGTGCTGGGCAACATCGGGCACGAAACCGATTCCACCGTCATCATGGTGCTGCTGCGCCAGCTGAATACAGCCCTTGACTACTACGTCGACCGCATGGGAGCCCCGGCGGCGCGCCTTGCCGCCGCCGACCGGCTCTGGGAGCTGGCACGGGCGGCGGAAGCAGGCTCCGACGCACAGCTGCAATTTGTCGGCGCCTTCGCCCACCTGGCGCACACCGGCCCACAGCTCGACGCCGTGGCCGCGCTGCTCTCGGGCGAGCTTGTGCTGGAGGGGCTGGAGGTGGATGCGGAGATGCGCTGGGACCTGCTGACCTCCCTGTCCGCCGGCGGTCTCGCCGACGCCGGGGCCATCGCGGCGGAGCTGGAACGCGATGCCACCTCCACCGGGCAGCTGTCCGCCCACACGGCACGGGCCGCCATGCCCACCCCCGAGGCCAAGCGTGCGGCCTGGGATGCGGTGATCGGCGGAAAGCTCTCGAACCTCGAACAGCGCGCCGCCATCACCGGCTTCAACCACGTGCACGATCCCGCCCTGATCGCCGGCTACGTCGAGGAGTACTTCGACGTAGCCGGCACGGTGTGGGAAACGAAGAGTTACGAGATTGCCCAGCAGATCGTCACCGGGCTCTACCCTGCGGCGCAAACCACCCCGGAAACGCTGGCCAAGACCGACGCCTTCCTGCATTCGCTGGGCGAGGACTCCCCCGCCCTGCGACGGCTGGTCATCGAAAGCCGCGATGCGGTGGTCCGCGCGCTGGCAGCCCAGGCCGCCGACGCCTAGCGCCACCGAGGCCGCGGAAACTCGGGTGGATGTCGGTGCGTCATGTGCACCGGCATCCCCCGTCTGCGGCGAGAATGGAGTCATGAACCTGGCCCTGCACAACTATCGCGTTGACATTTCCTGGACCGGCAACCGCGGCCAAGGGACCTCCGGGTACCGCAGCTACGGACGCGACCACGTCATCCGCGCCGCCGGCCTGCCCGACCTGCCCGGCACCGCCGACCCGACCTTCCACGGGGACAAGGACCGCTGGAACCCGGAGCAGCTGCTGCTTGCCGCCCTGTCCCAGTGCCACATGCTTTCCTACCTGCACGTGGCGGTGAAGCACTCCGTGGTGGTGACCGGCTACACCGACGCTGCCGCCGGGGTGCTGCGACTGAACCGCGACGGCAGCGGGGAGTTCCTCGAGGCGACCCTGGCCCCGCGCGTGGCACTGCAGGACGAATCCCAGCGCGAACTTGCCGACTCGCTGCATGCGGCGGCCAACGCCGTCTGCTTCATCGCCCGCAGTGTGAATTTCCCGGTGCACCACGCCCCGGTGCCCCCCGGGCCCCTGAACCATGGACGGGAGGCAGGCGCATTCGGCCCTTGACCTGCTCACCGCCAGGCTGCTGCCGCATATTGTGGACGGCAAGGCAGCGGCGGCACAGGCCTACATGAAGACCACGCAGCCCTTCCTGGGCGTTCCGGTCCCCGAGGTGCGCCGCATCGCGCGCGACTTCGCCCGGGAGACGGGTGCCGCAAGTGCCGCGGACCGCCTGGCACTTGCCACCGAGCTCTTCTCCGAGGCCACGCACCGGGAACACTGGTACGCCGCCCAGGAGATCTGTGCCGCCGCATCCTGCCGAGGGCGCCTGGAATTCCTGCCGCTGTATGAGCGGATGGTCACCGAGGGCGCCTGGTGGGACATCGTCGACGGTTGTTCGCGGCGCTACGGGGAGCTGCTGCGCGCCCATCCGGAAACCATCGGCCCGATGATGCGCGAGTGGTCCCGGGACGCCAATGGGTGGAAGCGCCGCCAATCCATGATCTGCCAGCTGCACCTGGGTGAACACACCGACACCGACCTGCTCGATGACGCCCTGGCAGCCAACCTGGACGACACGTGGTTCTTCATTCGAAAGGCACTGGGCTGGGCGCTGCGGCAATACGGCAAGACCGACCCCGCCTGGGTAAGGTCCTGGGTCGACGCACACCGGGCCCGGATGAGCCCGCTGTCCATCCGCGAGGCGCTCAAGCACCTGGGCAAAACGCCGTAGCCTGCCCGTGGCCCGTCGGCGGCGTTCTCACGCCCTGCGCGAAAGCCCGGCGGACGGCACCGCTTCCACGGGATAATGGGCGTTGAAGGGTCCCGGGCCTCAGCCGGGAACTGAAAGGACACCACCGCCGTGAACGCGAACCACCCGGAACAAGATTCCACCCCCAAGCCGGTCCTGTTGCCGGCCGGCCAGAGCCTCGGCAAGCCCGTGGCGCAATTGCGCCCGGTGGGCGCCTCGCTCAGTGCCAGCCTGCCCGAGGGCCGCCTGACGCCAAACGACGACCACGACCCAAGCCAGTACGAGGGCACCTTCTACGCCCAGGTCGGCGGCCGGGAGACGTTCCGCAAGCTGGCGGAGAAGTTCTATGAATCGGTCGGCGAGGACGCGGAATTCCGTGCCATGTACCCGGAGACCGACCTGCGCCCGGCGACCATGCGCCTGCAATTGTTCCTGGAGCAGTACTGGGGCGGCCCCACGACCTATTCCGAGCGCCGTGGCCACCCGCGCCTGCGCATGCGGCACGTGCCGTACACCATCAATTCGCACAACCGCGACGTCTGGCTGCACCACATGCGCATCGCCGTGGATTCCCTTCAGCTGCCGCCGTTGCAGGCAGACACGCTCTGGGACTACTTCGACCGTGCTGCGCATTCGCTGATGAACGCGCCTGACGAGGCGCCGGGGTGCCCGGCCGGCGCCCAGTCCACCTAGCCCAGGACGCCGCCCTGGCGTGCCACCACGTGCCCGCCGCCGCTACTCAGGCGCAGCCACTGCCCGGAGGCAAAGAGCGTGGAGGTGGCCCCCGCACGCAGGAACCCCAGCGCATGCGCGCCGAAGGCCATGCCCAGCGGCATCGGCGTCTGGACACCTTCAACGGGTGAGGACCAGATGCGGGCGCGCACGGTCTTGAGCACCGGCTTGCCGGCATTCTCCGGCAGGGCCTGGGCCACCACGCCGATCCCCCGCATCGCCTCGGCCAGCAGCGCATCGTCCTCGAGCGTCTCGCGCTGTTCCCAGCCGCCGCGTGGAACCTGCTGGCCCGCCCACGATGCCTGGACCTCCGCGGGGGGAATCGACAGCTCCAGCGAGGCCCCGCCCATGCGGGCCAACCGGTCGGTCAACGCGGAGATGGCAAAGACCCCGCCGGCTTCGGCCGGGCGTCCCAGGCGCACCGCGCGCATCCCCAGCACGGTGGGTACCGAGTCCCCCAGGAACTCGGGATAGAGCACCGGGACGTAGAGCGCCAACGCGCTGCCGGCGGCCTGGATCAGCACCGCTCCGTCCTCGATCGAGCGTGCGCGGGAGAAAAACGTAGCCAGGTCCGCGACGGTTTCCTGGTCCTCGAGTACAACGGTTTCACTTGCCATGCCTTCATACTTTCATGTCCCGCACCGCTGGACTCAATGCCGTTGCCCGCGCCGACGCATGCCGGAACACGGCAGCGGCCACCCGCCGGAGGTTACGGCGAACCCGCCGCGGGGGCGATAGTGTCTTAGCAGATCAATATTCCTGGCCCCTAGGAGCAGACACGTGAGCACCAACGACACCACGACGCAGAAGCTGATTGAGCTGCTGGAGCTCAGCGGGGACCCCGAGGCCCGCACCGACGAGGACATCTTCGTGGGCCACACCCCGCCACAGGCGCGCAACCGGGTCTTTGGCGGCCAGGTGCTGGGGCAATCGGTCATGGCCGCGTCCAAGACCATCGCCGGGGACCGCCCGATCCATTCCATGCACGGTTACTTCCTGCGCGCCGGGGACGCAGCCCTGCCCATCACCTTCGGGGTGCAGCGGCTGCGTGACGGCAGGTCGTTCTCCGCCCGCCGGGTGCACGCGTACCAAAACGGCGTGCCGATCCTGTCGATGATCGCATCCTTCCAGGCCCCCTCGGAGGGGCTCGACCACCAGGACACCATGCCCGAAGGCATCCCGGATCCCGATTCTCTGCCCACCACCGCCGAGCTCATCGGAGACCTCGACCATCCGGTCGCGCAGGAGTACGCGTTCAACCGGCCCTTCGACATCCGATACATCAGCGAACCGCTGTACTTCAAGGGACCGCAGGACCGACGGGCGGTGAACGCCGTCTGGATGAAGACGACGGCCCCGATGCCCGACGACGATGCCATGCACCGCGCCGCGCTCGCCTATGCCAGCGACTACACGCTGCTGGAACCGGTGCTGCGCCGCCACGGGCTGACCTGGATCGCCCCGGGCATGTCGGTGGCGAGCCTGGACCACGCCATGTGGTGGCACCGCCCGTTCCGCGTGGATCAGTGGCTGCTCTATGTGCAGGAATCCCCCAGCGCCTCCGGTGCCCGCGGACTGGCCACGGGCAGGATCTTCAACCGCGAGGGCCAGCTGGTGGCCACCGTCGCCCAAGAGGGCATGGTGCGCATTCCGGAGGAAGGCTAGCGACGCGGCTACACCAAGAAGGGGCAGGCGGTGCGGATGAATTTTCATCCGCACCGCCTGCCCCTCTTTGCGGGCTGGGTCCCGGGATACCCCGGGCCGAAGCCCTGGCGACTGTTAGTCGCGGGTCAGTCGACGGTGCGTGACGCGGTGCGGCTTGGCAGCTTCCGGACCCAGGCGTTCGACCTTGTTTGCCTCGTAAGACTCGAAGTTGCCCTCGAACCAGTACCAGTTGGACGGGTTCTCGTCGGTGCCCTCGTAGGACAGGATGTGGGTGGCCACACGGTCCAGGAACCAACGGTCGTGTGACACGACCACTGCGCAACCCGGGAATTCGAGCAACGCGTTTTCCAGCGAGCCGAGGGTTTCGACGTCGAGGTCATTGGTCGGTTCGTCAAGGAGCAACAGGTTGCCGCCCTGCTTGAGGGTCAGTGCGAGGTTCAGGCGGTTGCGCTCACCACCGGAGAGCACGCCTGCCTTCTTCTGCTGATCCGGACCCTTGAAGCCGAAGGCCGAAACGTAGGCACGCGAGGGAACCTCGACCTGGCCGACCTGAATGTAGTCGTTTCCCTCGGAAACCACTTCCCACAGCGACTTTTCCGGGTCGATGCCGCCACGGTTCTGGTCAACGTAGGAGATCTTGACGGTGTCGCCGACCTTGAGTTCACCGGAGTCGATCGGTTCCATGCCCACGATGGTCTTGAACAGGGTGGACTTGCCCACGCCGTTGGGGCCGATGACACCCACGATGCCGTTGCGCGGCAACGAGAAAGTAAGGTTGTCGATCAACACACGGTCGTCGAAGCCCTTCTTCAGGTTATTGGCCTCGATGACAACCGAGCCCAATCGTGGGCCCGCCGGGATCTGAATCTCCTCGAAGTCGAGCTTTCGAGTGCGTTCGGCTTCCGAAGCCATTTCCTCGTACCTAGCCAGACGGGCCTTCGACTTGGTCTGGCGGCCCTTGGCATTGGAGCGAACCCATTCGAGTTCCTCGCTCAGTCGTTTGGCAAGCTTCTGGTCCTTCTTGCCCTGGACCTCGAGGCGCTCGCGCTTCTTTTCCAGGTAGGCCGAGTAGTTGCCTTCGTAGGCGTGCAGGCGACCGCGGTCGACTTCACAGATCCACTGGGCCACGTGGTCCAGGAAGTACCGGTCGTGGGTCACGGCCAGAACGGCACCGTGGTACGCGGACAAATGCTGCTCGAGCCACAACACGGACTCGGCGTCAAGGTGGTTGGTGGGCTCATCGAGGAGCAACAGGTCTGGCTTCTGCAGCAACAGCTTGCACAGCGCCACGCGGCGTCGTTCACCACCGGAAAGGTGGGACACCTCGGAGTCTCCCGGCGGGCACTGCAAGGCATCCATGGCCTGCTCGAGCTGGGAGTCAATATCCCAGGCATCGGCACTGTCAATGGCTTCTTGCAGGTGGCCCATTTCTTCGAGCAACGCGTCGAAGTCGGCACCGTCCTGGGCCATCTCCTCAGAGATCTCGTTGTACCGGGTGATCTTTTCGTAGATCTCCCCAACGCCCTCCTGGACGTTGCCCAGGACCGTCTTTTCCTCATTCAGCGGCGGTTCCTGCAACAGGATTCCTACGCTGTATCCCGGGCTGAGGCGTGCCTCGCCGTTGGAAGGTATATCCAGCCCTGCCATGATCTTAAGGATCGTCGACTTGCCAGCACCGTTCGGTCCAACCACGCCAATTTTTGCGCCTGGGTAGAAGGACATGCTGACATCGTCGAGGATGACTTTGTCGCCAACGGCCTTGCGAGCCTTGGTCATCGTGTAAATGAATTCCGCCATGCCATCAAGGCTAGTGCCTCGGAGAGTCTTACTCCCAATTATCGCGCCCGGTTTAAGCCGAGGGGGCATGTTCCTGCCCACATCCGGCGGCCACGGCGCCAATGCGCCGTGGCCGCCCACACGTTCGACGACTTTTGTGCCCGGGGACGCTAGGCAGCCTCCGTGTCCGCGCCCTGCCCCGAGTCCGGCCAGCCGGTCACCGGGAACTCGCTGTTCGACTCCTCGGGCTCCCTCTCCGCCTTGCCGTGACGGAGGTGCTGCTCGGTGTTGTCGTCTCCCCCTGCGCGCCTGACTCTTTCAAAGCGGCTGACCCCGAACCGCAGGTCGTGGCCAAGCGCCATGGCGTCGATGTCCACGCTGAATCCACGCGTTCCGTCCTGACGGTCGTATTCGCGGACCTGCATCTTGCCGTAGACCACCACGTGGTCGCCCATGTGAATGCTGGCAAGCATGTTGGTGGCCATGGCACGAAAGCAGGAGACGGTGTACCAATTGCTGTGCACGTCGTTCCATTGCCCCGTCTCGGGGTCCTGCCTCCGCTCGTTGCTGACCAGGCGAAACTTTGCAATGAGCGTGCCGCTGCTCCCCCCGCTCGGGCGGGGTTCGGTTCCCACCACCCCGCGCAACGTAATGTGGTCCGTCATGGTGCACTCCAATGTTCGGCTCTGGGCAAGTACTTCTTGCCCCGTCACCCAAGCTTGGTGTCGCTATCGCGCCGCCAGGCAGCGAGGGGTCGGTGCTGTGGACAAGTGGCTGGAGGGATTGAAATGGTTTCCCGCCTTCGATGTTTGTGTGGGGAACTGAGCGGGTGACCTCGCAACCCGATGGACAGGGGCATAGCGATGAGCCACCGGCGACCGCATCGCTTTCGCACTGTGCCCCGAGGCGGCTTCGTTGAATCGCACAGGTCGCGGAAGACCGGCCTTCACCTCCCCGGAGCAGACCCTGCGCCGTCTAGAGTCCTCGACTCACTAGGCCGTTAGCGTGTCCTGCCCCTATCGGTATTCCAGCTGGTGCCATAGCATGGCCAAATGCCAGACAACTATGCATCGGTCCCGTTACGTGAACTCAATAATGGCGCCTTCATGCCATCCATCGGCTTGGGCACGTGGCCGCTGGATGACATCCAGGCCGGAGCAGCAGTAGCCCACGCGTTGGATGCCGGATACCGGCTCATTGACACCGCGGAAAACTACGGCAACGAGGAAGGAATCGGCGAGGGCATCGGCTCGACGTCGGTTCCCCGTGAGGAATTGTTCATCACTTCCAAGTTCAATGTGCAGTGGCATTCGGTCCAGGGCGTGCAGGACGCCTGGGAGAACAGCTGCAAGCGGCTGGGCATGGAATACCTTGACTTGTTCCTGATCCACTGGCCCAATCCGCAGGAGGGAAATTACGTCCAGGCCTGGGAGGGCTTGGTCAAGCTGCTGAAGCGCGGCAGGGTCCGGGCCATCGGCACGTCGAACTTCACGGTCGGGCAGCTACAGGAACTGATGGACGCCACCGGCGTGGTTCCGGACGTCAACCAGGTACAGCACTCGCCGTTTTGGCTCAACGACGAACGGCTGGCCTTCCACGCCAAACACGGGATACTCACCGAAGGCTGGGCTCCGCTTGGCCGTGGAAAGCACGACCTTCTCAGCTCTGCACCGGTGCTCGCTGCGGCCGAGGATCACCGTGTCACTCCGGCGCAGGCAGTGTTGCGCTGGCAAATCGAGCGGGGCGTCGTGCCCATTCCGAAGACCTCAAGCCCCGAGCGACTGGCCGAAAACCTCGATGTCTTTACGTTCAACCTCTCCCCCGAGGAGATCAAGGCCATTGACGCGTTGGACGGCACCGCCGATGAGCCGGCCGATCCAATGAGTTTCGGGCACTAGTCCACTCGCTGCGGCCTCGGGGTCAGCCCCGGGACCGCAGTGGCCTTTGGCGTGATCAGCAACGTCACGAACAGGATTCCCGCCACGAGGATGAAGGCATTGAGCACCCCGTAGTGTTCGCCGAGGAAGCCCAGCACCGGCGGCCCCACAAGCATGGATGAGTAGCCGAAGACTGCAACAATGCCCACGCGACGCGGCCCATCGGTTGGGTGGGCCGCGGCCACGCTCATGCCAACAGGGAAACCGAGGGATCCGCCCAAGCCCCACAGGACTGCGCCGGTGAAAACGGCCCAGGGGGCCGGGGCCAGGATGAACAGCACGATGCCGGCCAGCCCAAGCAGGCCCATGAACACCAGAACCCTTTTGTGGCCGATCCGGTCGATCAGCGGTCCGCCGAAAATGCGTCCTGCGGTCATGGCGGCGACGAACGCGCCGAAGACCAGCGCCCCGGAGGCCTCGCTGAATCCGTGGTCGTCGACGGAGGCAATGGTGAGCCAGTCGTTGGCCGTGCCTTCGGCAAAGGCCAGCCCGGCGACCATGAGCCCGATCAGCATCAGGTGTCCATCGCGGAAGATGCCGGTGAAGCGCTGCCACCGCGTCGCGGCGCGGACAACAACTTCGCCGCCGCGGGCTGCTGGCGGTTCAAGCCCCGACACGTTGCGGACGAAGTAGAGGCCCAGACCCATGATCAGAACGCCGACGATGGTGAAGTTCCACATTACGTTGATCCCTATGCCTGCCGCACCGGCGCCCAAGACCGCTCCGATGATGGTTCCGAAACTGAAGAACGCGTGCATCAGCGGCAAGAGTGTCTTGCCCTGGGAACGTTCGACCGCCGCTCCGTCGACGTTCATCATCACGTCGGTGGTGCTAAAAACGAAGCCGTAGAGGACGAGGATCGTCATGGCGCCCACGGTACTGCCGAGCATTTCGGTCACTGTTCCCAGGACTGCCAGCGCCGCGCCCAGAATGAGCAGGCCCAGCATGATGCCGCGGCGGATACCCAGTCGTGCCAGGATACCTGGAGCGAAGGCCAACCCGCCGATGGATCCAATGGCCAGGGCAAACAGCAGGATACCAACGTCAGAGGTTGAAAGATCGAGCTCCATCCGGACCGCCGGAAGCCGGGCAACCCACGTCGCAAACGCGAAACCGCACAAGAAGAAGATGCCAAAGATGGAGTTGCGCCAGGCGGTGTGGCTTGGCGTTGGGTCCACTTCGACGGTTGCTTCGGATTGGCGCGGCAATGGCATTCTTTCGGCTTTGAAACTGTGGCTTCGGACGGTGTCGGTCTTTTATCGCCCGCAGAGGTTGACTGCTATTTCATCATACGTCCGGAGTAATTGTTTTTCACGGCCCCACGCTCGTTCAAAACGCAGTATCGCCATCGGTGAAATATCGGCCCGGGCCGTGTTTGGGCTATGATTCTTGTGCCCGCCTCCGTAGCTCAGTGGATAGAGCAACAGCCTTCTAATCTGTCGGTCGCGCGTTCGAATCGCGCCGGGGGCACACATACGAGGCGGTCTTGACTAGGTACTTACCGAGTCAAGACCGTTCTTCGTTCCAGGAGAATTGATTCGATCTGCGGGATTCCGCTTGGGCCAACTGGACGTTGACCGGTCTTACGGGCCCTCGGCCGAATCTCCCCGACGCTTACTTGGCCGGCTTCTCAGGCATGGTGGATTCCCCCGACCCGGTGGGCGCCGTCCCATATCATCACCCGCGGCCCGGTCACCGGTTCGTCCGCAGTTATGGCAACATACCGGGCGCGGACCCTGGCTTCCGCGTGCAGGTCCTCGGGCAAGGATTCCACCGTCAACGGGTCCGGCCAATTCGAGAAAGTCAGCTGGCGGCCGTCGAATGGACCGCCGCGCAACACAACCTGAACAGTTGTCATCGTCGACCCCCGGCCCTTGGTGCTGCTGCGTCGGAACCGCAGGTCGCCAGCCAATGCGACCCCGCGACCTGGCCAACGTCGACCTGAACGGGCTCGCGGATTTTCATCGTCCTGTCCTCATTCGCTTGTTGGCTACCACGCAGGCGGTTGCCGCGGCCACCCCAGCTTCACGCAGCCGGTTGAATTCCGCAAGAGGCAGCTTCGTCGCCTAGATCGGAAGCCGCCCGCCGGATTTGAGGTTCTTCATGACAATGGTGCTCGTGAGCTTTTCCACGCCGGGCAATGTCACCAGTACATCATCATAAAAGCGTTGGTACGCCGGCAAGTCTACGGCCATGACCCGCAACAAGAAGTCCGGTTCCCCAAAGAGCCGCTGGGCGTCGATGATTTGGCCGATCTTGCCGACCTCGTATTCGAAGTCCTTCATGGTCAGCCGGTCCTTCAGCGTGACAAAAACCAGCGCCTCGAACGCGAGGTTCACCTTCGCGGGATCCACGTCGGCCCGATAGCCGCGGATGACGCCACTGTTTTCCAATTCTCGCAACCTCCGGTGGCAGGGAGCCAAGGTGAGACCCACCTCCTCCGCCAAGGCAGTGGCGGTCATGCGCCCGTCGTCCTGCAGGCGCCGCAGGATTGCCCGGTCGATTCCGTCCATGTGACAGCTCCATTCGCTTGTTTTCTCGATCAACCGTGATGGTCGCGCTATATTCTTGCGCTCAACCAAACATAGCAGGAGATTTCTTGTTCATTCGTGATGAATTGCGCGAGAACTGGCAAGCACATTTCGTCGTTTTCTTCCTAAGCTTGCCGGTAGATTCCCAGCAGGAAAGAGATTCGGTCATGGACCTTCAAGTCATCTACGGCTTTATCGCAGTGTCCTTCGCCCTGGCCATGACGCCAGGTGCCGACTGGGCGTACGCCATTTCCGCGGGTCTCGGCCGCCACCGGGTCTCGTCCGCGGTTGCCGGCT
Source organism: Paeniglutamicibacter sulfureus (assembly GCF_039535115.1). Classification (NCBI taxonomy): domain Bacteria; kingdom Bacillati; phylum Actinomycetota; class Actinomycetes; order Micrococcales; family Micrococcaceae; genus Paeniglutamicibacter; species Paeniglutamicibacter sulfureus. The sequence goes on along the minus strand of NZ_BAAAWO010000001.1, from coordinate 371,930 downwards.
TGTGCAGCGGATACGTCTTTCACACACTGCTCATTGTTGGCGGAATGGCAGCCCTGATCGCCGGTCTGCCGCAGCTGCTTTCCTGGCTCACGCTCATCGGCGCCGCCTACCTTCTCTGGCTGGGCATCAGCACCTGCCGCTCTTGGCGAAAGGCCGGCTTCACCGCCGAAGAAAGCCCCGCTCGGGAGCCACTCGGCGCGGACCTCGATCCGTCGGAGCCAGCGGGTACGCACAGCGGAGCAGGCACGCTCTTGCAGGTAAAGGTCTCCGCGGCAAGCACGACCACGAGCGGGCAACGCTTCTTCGGCCCTGCCTTCTTCCGTGGACTGGGAACCAGCGGCACCAACCCCAAGGCGCTGCTGCTCTACCTGGCGCTGATCCCACAGTTCATCCACGCGGATGCCGCATTGCCGGTCCCGGCGCAAACCGCCATCCTGGGCACCAGCCATATGGTGCTTTCGCTGTTCATCTACACTGGTGTCGCCCTGGGTGCCAGGGCGTTGTTGCGCCAGCGCCCCACCGCGGCACGATTTATCACCTTGGCCAGCGGACTGGTCATGATCGCGCTGGGTCTGGTGCTGCTCATCGAGCAAGTTCCCACTTTGTGGGGCTCGATCCAGATGCTGGTGGTACTGCTCGGGGGCTGACCCCATTCGACGCACAAGCTCGAAGTCGAACGATTTGCGTAACCCGGATAGGGTTCATAGGGACGACCGCAATCGACGAACGGCAAAACGCATGCGAAAGCTTCTGACCGTCCTGGCACTGGGTGCCATGCTGCTGATCGGCGGCGCACCCGCTGCCCAAGCCGCCGCGGCGACCGACATCGTTGTCGAGGACACCGCCGGGACGCTGGATTTGGACACGCTGTTCCCGGCCATCGAAGAGATCGATTTCAACGAACCGACCAAGGTCGCCATTTACACCCGCAACGGTGAATTCAGCGACAACCTCAACGAGGAAGTGCTGCGCTTCGCGCGCGAGAACCACCCCGAATGGCTCAGCCCGGATAAGCAAAAATGGGCCGACTCGCTGTTCCTTTTCGCCCTCGATCCGATGGGTAGGCAGGTGGGAACCTACTTCGGCGAAGATCGCAAGGTCTCCCCCGGCCAGCGCGACGACATCCAGGCAGCCACCAAGGACTTGTTCAGCGAGGCCCAGTGGACCGAGGGAACGGTGGCCGGGATCGAGCGTGCCGCTCAAATGATGAACCGGCCATGGTACGAATCACCAAGGCTGTATGCCTGGAGCGGCGTCATACTCGTCGTTGGCGGCATCAGCACTGGCAGCACCCTGTACGTGCGCAGGACCTACCGGAAACGTTCCGCAAAGGCTCTGGGCGCGGGCAATGCGAGTTACGCGAATGTGAGCATGGACCTCGAAGTCACCGAACTGAACGCCAAGACCATCGGCAGCGACTCCCGGTACGGAAGTCTGGTGCTGGAGAAATACCGCGGCTTTTCCTCCGCCTACAACCAGCTCGCCGAACAAAGCAACAAGGCCAATGGCCTGGAGACAAAATTACACGTTCGCAAGCAGACGGCGCAGTTCCTGGAAAAGTACGCGGCGAACGCCTCGGAGCTGGACCGGATGGATGACGTGATCGCCGATACCAACATGCTCTTGAACATGGGCTCGGGCTGGGCGGGAGCCTGGGAGCGGCAGCTCGCACCGCTTCGGGAGGACCTTGCCGAAATCGAAGAACTGCTCAGCCACAAGGATGCCGCCCCGGAGGCCCCGTCGGCGATGGCATTGCGCCGATTCAAGTCCATGACAGCGGCCGAGGCGGAAAAGTGGGCGGCGGGGCTCCAAGCGGGCAACCTGGACCCGGAGGACGCCCTGGACAAGATCGCCGCTGCCCGGCAGGAGCTGACCGGGCTGCTCAAGGATCACTCCGAGGCCGTGATCGCCAAGTACGCGAAAACCACCAAGGAAGCCAAGCTCATGCGCGAGGCGATGCGAACTCCGAAGGCACCCGACACCAGGAGATCCTCGAGCCACAGCATCCTTGGAACCGTGTACCCGTCCAACAGGTTCTGGTCGGTCGTCGGATTCACCTCGGGTTTCCGCTCCGGCCAGTCCAGCGTCCAGGAATCCCGCAGCGCAAGTTCGTCCTCAGGCGGAAGCACCGGCTACGGATCCAGCGGCGGCAGTTTCTCCGGGTCGGGTTCCTCGTCGCGTTTCTAGTCTTTGGCCCCTCGAGGGCCCTCAGATAACAAGCGGGCTGCCGGCCGGAATGTTTCCGATCGGCAGCCCGCTTGCTTGGCCCGCAAAGGCCGGGACGGTGAGTTACTTGCCGGGGACGACAAGCTTCGGGGCACCGGCACGCGCCGCCTCGAAGCGGGCCGAAACATCGGCCCAGTTCACGATGTTCCAGAAAGCCTTCACGTAATCGGCCTTCACATTCACGTAATCCAGGTAGAACGCGTGCTCCCACATGTCCAACATCAACAACGGAGTCGTCGCCACCGGCACGTTGCCCTGCTGGTCATACAACTGCTCGATGACCAACTGGCCACCCAGGCCCTCAAAGCCCAGCAACGCCCAACCCGAACCCTGCAGGCTCATCGCCGCGGCCGTGAAGTGCGCACGGAAAGCGTCAAAGGAACCAAACGCGTCGTCAATCGCCGCAGCCAACTCGCCCTCGGGCTTGTCCCCGCCCTCCGGGGAAAGGTTGTTCCAGAAGATCGAGTGGTTCGTGTGACCACCCAAGTGGAACGCCAGGTCCTTGGACAACTTCGGAACGTTCCCGAACTCGCCCTTCTCCCGCGCCTCGGCCAGCTGCTCCAACGCCGTGTTCGCACCGGCCACATAGGCAGCATGGTGCTTCGAGTGGTGCAGCTCCATGATCCGCGCCGAAATGTTCGGCTCCAAGGCCGCGTAATCGTACTGCAGCTCAGGCAAGGTATAAATAGCCAAAATGACTCCTCAACTCATGTTTCGGTGAAAAACCGGACCCGGGTTTTCCCGGGGACGGTCAAGCGATGAGCCTGGTGTGCTCACCGATGCTGTGGTAGCCGCGCCGGTGGTACACCAGCGGGGCAGCGGTGGATTGGCCGGGGATGACCTCGAGCACCGAAGCGACGACGACCGTGGCCGGTCCGGCGGCAACCCGCGATTCGATGGTGCACCGCATCGCGACACCCACCCCGTGGATCAGGGGTTCCCCGGTGGGCAGCTGTTCCCACCCTGCCAGTTTCGAGAAGCGCTCCTCGCCGGGTGTGGCGAACAAGGTTGCCACATCGGCGTTGGGCTCCGTCAAGAAGTGGACCACGATGTGCTCGGCGTCCAGGATCACTTCGGCGGAGCCCGATCGCTGCGCAATGTTGAACGCCAGGTAGGCCGGTTCGGCCGAAACGGAGATCAAGGATGAGGCAGTGATTCCAACAGGTCCGCAGTGGCCGGTGGCCGTCACCACGGCAACGCCCGCCGGATGGTTTCCAAAGGCGAGGCGAAATTGATCCGCGATCGTGGCGGCTGGAATGTGGGTTTGCACGGCGGGTCCAGGTTCCTCTCGTCATGCGGGGCGCCCGCACGGGTGCGGCGGGCTTGGTCCAACTACTCCCCAACGCTAGAACCTCAACCTTGGTTGAGGTCAAATTCCGTGTCCTCCCGGAACAACGTCGCGCCTCCAAGACCGTCGGCCAATCGGTCATTGGGGTTGACGAATCCGCATTCGGCCAGCGACAGGCAACCACAGCCGATGCAGCCACCCAACCCGTCCCGCAACGACTGCAACTGGTGGATCCGCTCCTGCAAGTCGTCCCTCCAGGCCGCGGAAACAGCTTGCCAGTCCTCCTTGCGTGGCGTTCCGTCAGCGGGCAGCCCGGCGAAGAGTTCGGCGATTGACCGAAGCGGGATGCCGGCGCGCTGGGCGGCACGAATCACTGCCACGCGGCGCAGCACGCTTCGGTCGAACCGCCGCTGGTTACCCGTGGTTCGCCAGGAAGAAATCAGCCCTTCGCGCTCGTAGTAGTGCAGCGCCGAAACTGCAACGCCTGACCTGTCAGCCAGCTGCCCCACGGACAGATCCTGCGACGTTCCATCACCCGTATCCATGCCACCATTCTGCCTGCCGTCCACCGTTCGCGACCACATCGGCTGAGGCGCGGCAGTCGAAGGCTTCAGGCGTTGAAGCGATGCATGGTTGATGAATCGGGCCAAACGGTACGCTCGAGCCCGATGCCGCGGCGACGGTTTTTGGCCAGGCGTCGGGTGGTGGCCAACACTTTTGTGACCGGCGACCAAGACTTTTGAACAGTGTTCAAGTATTGTCATTCGTAACGCAACCGCGACGCGAATCCACGCACCGCAGCGCCACCATCTCGAATCGACAGGAACACCCAACCATGACGACCTCCAGCCCGCGCATCGACGCGCACACCCCTGCCCGGATCGGCGCCCGCGATCTCGCCCTGGTCTCGGTCTTTGCCGCGCTCATCGCCGTGCTCACCCTGGTTCCGGCCGTCCCGGTGGGAGCCCTTGGCGTGCCGATCACCTTGCAGACCATGGGCGTGGCACTCACCGCATTGATCCTCGGCTCGCTGCGCGGCGGCTCGGCCGTGGGCCTGTACCTGCTGGTGGGGCTGGCCGGAGTGCCGATCTTTGCCAAGTTCTCCGGCGGCTTGGGTTCGCTCGCCGCACCCAGCGCCGGATACCTGCTCGCCTTCCCCCTTGCCGCCCTGGTCACCGGCGCGCTCGCCACGCTGGTGCTGCGCAGGGTCACCCGCCGGCGCTTCGTCTGGCTGTTCCTCTCGGCCATGTGCGGCTCGATCCTGGTGATCCACCCGCTGGGCATCCTGGGCATGAGCTTGAACGCGCAGATCCCGCTGGGCCAGGCCTTCATCCTGGACATGGCCTACTGGCCCGGAGACGTCGTGAAGAACCTGCTGGCCGCTGCCATCGCGGTCAGCGTCTTCAAGGCCTTCCCGTCCTTCGCCCGCCGCCGCTTCAACGCATAGAGTGCCGGCTGCGCCAGCAGCGCAATTCGATCCACACCACCAGCAGGGAATACCGTTAAGCGTGATCCGATTCAACAATGCCGGCCTGTCAGTGCCCGCCGACGACCCGGCGCAGGCCCCGCGCACCGTCCTGGCCCCGTGCACCCTCGAACTCAACGAACGGCGCATCGCCGTGATCGGCGCAAATGGGTCAGGCAAGTCAACGCTGCTGCGCATGCTCAACGGGTTGGTGACCCCTTCGACCGGGGCAGTGGAGGTCCACGGCTTCGACACGGTCCGCCAGGCCAAGTCCGTGCGCAGGCGCGTGGGCTTCCTGTTCACCGATCCGCTCTCGCAGCTGGTCATGCCCATCGTCACAGAGGACGTCGAGCTCTCCCTCAAGGCCTTGCACAAGGACCGGGCCAAGCGCAGCGCCTCCGCATTGCGCGCGCTGGCAGCGCTCGGCCTGGAACACCTGGCCCACCGCAGCATCTACGACATCTCCGGGGGCGAGCGCCAGCTGGTGGCCTTGTGCAGCGTGCTGGCCGCGGGCCAGGACATCCTGGTGGCGGACGAACCGACCACGCTGCTGGATCTGGCCAACAACGAACTGCTCAAGAAAACGCTGGGTGCACTGGACCAGCAGGTCATCTACGCGACCCACGACCTGGACTTCGCCGCGGCCGCCGACCGGGCGCTGCTGGTGGCCGGCGGCAAGATCGTCTTTGACGGCCCGGCGCCCGAGGCCGTGGACACCTACCGCCGGCTGGTCCGCCATGGAAGCCCGGCCGCGTGAGCGCCTCGCACCAGATGCTGCTCGGGCACTACCTGCCCGGTGCCAGCCCGGTGCACCGCGCACCGCTGCTGGCCAAGTACCTGCTGGTCCTGGCGGTGGGTGCCGCGGTGCTCCTCTGGCGGATTCCCGCCGTCGGGCTCGGCACCCTGTTGTTGGGTGTGGGTCTCTTCGCCCTGGCCGGTCCACGGGTGCTGCGCGCGTGGGCCGCTCCGCTGCGCCAGCTGTGGTGGATCTTCGCGATCCTGGGCATCTACCAGTCGATCCTCAACACGCCGCTCTTCGCCCTGACGCTGGTCAGCGGGATGCTCGCTGTCATCCAGTGCGGGCGCCTCGTCCTGTTGACCACCACCCAGGCCGCGCTGCTCGACGGGTTGGAACGCGCCGCCGCGCCGGTCCGCCTGATCGGCGGGAACCCCGCCACCATCGCGCTGGCAGTGGCCCTGATGCTGCGCAGCATCCCGGCGATAGCAAGTTCGGTGCAGGACCTCGCGGACGCAGCCAAGGCCCGCGGAATCGGGCGCAACCCCGCGACGCTGGCAGCACCGGTGGTCATCAACACCGTGGCCTATGCCCAGCGCACCGCGGACGCGCTGGCCGCCCGCGGCATCATGGAACGCAACTAACGTTTCCCTCTCCCTGACCGCGGATTCAGGCCTTGCGCATCTGCGCGCCTCCGCGGGCCGCCGCCACCACGGCGTGCACAAAGGCATCCAGCGACGTCGGCACCACCCCGAAGCGCTTGGCCAACCGGCCGGTGTCCAGCGGGGAGTCGTAGGTTTCCAGCGCGGCCAACAGTCCGCAGAGCATCCCGGACATCCCGTCGATTGGCTGCCCGGGGGCAACGAAGCTCACCGGAATCTCCCGTCCCAGGTGCCGTTCGAACGCTGCGAGCACATCGCGCCATGCCACCGGTTCGGGGCCGCCGATCTGCAGGGCCTGGCCGACGGCGTCGTCGCTGTCGAAGGCCGCGAGCGCATAGTCCGCGACGTCGGAGATCGCCACCATCGAATGCCTGCGCCGACCCTCGCCGACCAGCGTGACGGCACCTCCGGCCAGCGCCGGTGCGCCGACGACGGCCATCGGCAGCATGTCCATGTAGAAGTCCGGCTGCAGCACCGTCCAGTCCGTGCCGCTCTCCCGCAGGCGCTGCTCGGTTTCGCCTTTGGCCTGCAGCAGCGGCATCGGGTGGTGCGCGTCGGCCCCGAGCGCGGAGATGAAGACAAAGCGCCGCACTCCCTGCTCGACGGCCGCATCGACGAGGTTGGCATTGCCGCGTCGATCAACCGATTCAATGGTGTCCGGATCGCCGCGGGACATCGAGTTCGCGGTGGTGATGATTCCCCGCACCGATTCACAGGCGGTCCGCAGGGAAGCGGCGTCAGTCATGTCCCCAAGAACAAGGTGGGCGCCGGCGTCGGCCAGGTCGCGGGCAGCAGCGGAGGCCGGGTCCCGCACCAACGCCCGCACGGCATCGCCGCGGAGCAGTAGCAGCCGCGCGATGAGTCCGCCGAGCTGGCCGGTGGCTCCGATGACGAGAATCATGGCAAGTCCTCTTCCGGTGCCGGTCCTGCGGCACCTGCTGTTCGTGCGATGGCGGCGTCGACATCGCCGCCGGTTTCATCGACCGGTTCCAGGTAGAGACGCACCCCGGTCAGGAGCCCGTCACCGGCGGTGAAGATCATGACGCCGCGCAAGAGTTGGCTTGCGCCGTCAACCCTGGTGCCGCGCATTTCCCACTCGGTCCAGGCCCTCTGGCCGTCGATGGTCGAGCCGAGCAGCTGTGCCCGGAAGTCCGGGATGCCGGCGAACATCCGGCTCCAGTTGCGCCGGACTTGCCCGGTGCCGGTGAAGCCGCGCGCGGGATGGGCGGGCGTTTCGTTTCGATAGCCGGGGGCGAAACAGGCGACGAGGGAGTCCAGGTCGTGGGCGTTGACGGCGTCCACCAGACGGATCAGCAACGCCTCAAGGCCCGGGCTTGAAGGGTCGACCATGACAACTCCTATTTGATACAGTACGGTGTATCCAATACGAAGTATGGAACCAATGATGCCCACAGTCAATAGCCGCCGCGGATACGATTCCCGGAGCCGGCGCGCGGCCGCAGAGAAAACGCGGGAAGCGATTCTCGACGCAGCCCGGGAACGGCTCCTGGCCCAGGGATACCCGGCGACAACGGTCGCCCTGATCGCCGCCGACGCCCAGGTCTCGGTCGAGACCATCTACAAGTCGTTCGGCGGAAAACCCGGGCTGGTCAGGGCCATCTACGATCGCGGGCTTCGCGGCAGCGGTCCCGAAGCGGCATTCGACCGCTCGGATGCGCTGCGGCAGCACGCCGCCGACGCCCAGTCCCTGATGCTCATGTGGGGACGCCTCACGGCGGAGGTTGCGGCCACGCTGACTCCCATCCTGCTGCTGGTGCGCTCGGCTGCGGCAAGCGACGCGAACATGGCCGAACTCCAGGAACAATCCAACGCCGAGCGCCTGGAGAGGATGCAACACAACGCACGTTTCCTGCAGGAGCGCGGGTACCTTCGCGAGGACGTCAGCTTCGACGAGGCCGTCGATGTCATGTGGCTGCACAGCTCGCCCGAGCTTTATGAGCTGCTGGTGCTGCAGCGCGGCTGGAGCGCCGAGCGATTCGCACGCTACGTGGCCGAATCCATGGCAGGCGCTCTCGTGCACCGGGCACCTCCGCGCCCCTGACCCGCCCGGTTCCTGCGTAGGGTCCCGGGGCAACAGCGGGGCGATCGCCCGATAAACCTCCCAAATCGGCTACGCGCACGTATTGTATGAACCATGAGTTTCAATGACGACGCACAACTCGATTCCGGACGCATCAGGGACTCGCGCGGCCGGGGCCGCGGCGGCAAGATCGCCGCCGGCGGTGGCGGCATCATCGTGGTGCTGCTTGCCGCCTTGCTGGGTGTCAACCCCGACATGCTCACGCAGCTGGGACTCGGCGGGGATCCCGGCATCGAGCAGGGAGCCAACGAGAACGGGCCGGCGGGCATCACCGAATGCCAGACCGGGGCCGACGCCAATGCGCGCACCGACTGCCGGATCCTGGCAACCACGCAATCGCTTGACAGCTTCTGGCTCAGCTACCTGCCGCAGTACGACGTGCAGGTGCGGCAGCCCGGGGTCGAGGTCTTCGACGGGCAGGTGAGCACGGAATGCGGGACCGCGACCAGCGCGGTGGGCCCGTTCTATTGCCCCGCTGACCAGGTCGCATACTTCGACACCGGGTTCTTTGCCGACTTGAGCACCAACTACGGTTCGGATGGCGGGGCGCTGGCCGAGGAATACGTGGTGGCCCACGAGTATGGGCACCACATCCAAAACACCATCGGCACCCTCGCAGCCTCCCAGCAGGGGGCCAAGGGTGCGACCTCCGGCTCGGTGCGCGTGGAACTGCAGGCCGACTGCTTTGCCGGCATGTGGGCCGCGCATGCGGCGAACACCAAGGACGCCGAGGGCAACACCTTCATGAAGCCGTTCACCGAGGCCGACCTGCGCTCGGCACTGTCGGCGGCCTCGGCCGTGGGCGATGACAGGATCCAGGAGGCAGCCACCGGGCGGGTGAATCCCGAGGGCTGGACCCACGGTTCCTCGGCGCAGCGCCAGTCCTGGTTCCTGCAGGGATATGCGACCGGGGACATCAACCAGTGTGACACGCTCTCGGCGCGGAACCTGGACAAGCCCGGCGGCTGAATCCAAAAGACGAAAAGCGAGGTGCGATCCCCCCTGAAGGGGAAACGCACCTCGCTTTTGTCTTGTCCGCAGGACTAGATGTTGAAGCCCAGGGCCCGCATCTGGTCGCGGCCGTCATCGGTGATCCGCTCCGGACCCCACGGCGGCATCCAGACCCAGTTCAGCCGGTAGGAATCGACAACCGACTCCAGTGCCTGGCTGACCTGCTCTTCGATGACATCGGTCAAAGGGCAGGCGGCGGTGGTCAGGGTCATGTCGATGAGCAGTGCGCCGTCTTCGGCGTACTTCAGCCCATAGAGCAGGCCCAGGTCAACGATGTTGACGCCGAGCTCCGGGTCGATGACATCCTTGAGCGCTTCTTCGACGTCCTCGAGTTCGGTTTCTGCCGACCCGCTGGTCGTTTCGTTCGATACGCTCATGACTAGGCCGGAACGTTCAGGAAGCGGTCGTAGCCCTCGTCCTCGAGGCGGTCGGCCAGCTCGGCGCCACCCTGCTCGGCGATCTTGCCGTCAACGAAGACGTGCACGAAGTCGGGCTTGATGTAGCGCAGGATGCGGGTGTAGTGCGTGATGAGCAGGGTGCCCATCTCGTTCTCTTCCTGGGCGCGGTTGACACCTTCGGAGACGACCTTCAGCGCGTCGACGTCCAAGCCGGAGTCGGTCTCGTCCAGGATGGCGAACTTCGGCTTGAAGAGCTCCAGCTGGAGGATCTCCACGCGCTTCTTCTCGCCGCCGGAGAAGCCTTCGTTGACGTTGCGCGAGGCGAACTCGGCATCGATCTTCAGCTTTTCCATGGCACTCTTGACGTCCTTGGTCCAGGTCCGCAGCTTCGGGGCTTCCCCGTCGATGGCGGTCTTGGCGGTGCGCAGGAAGTTCGTCATCGAGACGCCCGGAACCTCGACCGGGTACTGCATGGCCAGGAACAGGCCGGCGCGTGCGCGCTCGTCAACGCCCATCTCCAGGACGTCGGCACCGTCGAGGGTGATCGAGCCGGAGGTGACGGTGTAGCGCGGGTGTCCGGCGATGGTCGAGGCCAGGGTGGACTTGCCCGAGCCGTTGGGGCCCATGATGGCGTGGGTTTCGCCGGTCTTGATGGTGAGGGAAACACCCTTGAGGATTTCCTTGTTGCCCTGCTCGGTCTCGATGGAGACGTGCAGGTCCTTGATTTCCAGAGTAGACATGCCTTGAGTCCGTTCTCTTTCCGTGAAGTCGATGTGGATCGACGAAGTTTTGGTGTTGGTGGGGGGAAAAGCCTGGACTAGCTGTCCGTGGCGGCGAGCTCGCGCTCGATCGTCTCGGCCAGGCGTTCCTCGATCTCCGGTACCCGGATCTGCTGCACGATCTCGTTCAGGAAGCCGCGCACCACCAGGCGGCGTGCGGTCTTCTCGTCGATGCCGCGGCTCATCAGGTAGAAGAGGTGCTCGTCGTCGAAACGTCCGGTCGTGGAGGCGTGTCCGGCTCCGTCGATCAAACCGGTCTCGATCTCCAGGTTCGGCACCGAGTCGGCGCGTGCGCCCTCGGTGAGCACCAGGTTGCGGTTGGCCTCGTAGGAGTTGGTCCCCTTGGCTTCCTTGCGGATCAAGACGTCGCCGACCCACACGGTGTGTGCGTCCTTGCCCTGCAGGGCACCCTTGTACAACACGTTGGACTTGCAGTTCTCGGTGGCGTGGTCCACGAACAAGCGGTGTTCCAGGTGCTGTCCGGCATCCGCGAAGTACAGTCCAAAGAGCTCCACCTCGCCGCCCTGGCCATCAAAGTGCGCCGAGGGGGTCAGACGCACCAAGTCGCCGCCGTAGGTTACGGCGATGTGCTTCAGGTGGCCGTCCTTGCGGACCTTCGCCAAGTGCGAGGAAGCGTGGATCGCGTCGTCGGCCCAGGCCTGCAGCGAGATCACGGTCAGCTTGGCGCCTTCGCGGACATCGATTTCGATGTTCTGCGCCAGCACTGCGGACCCGACGTGGTCGATGACCACGACGGACTCGGAGTTGGCCTCGGCGACGACCACAAGGTGGCTGGCGGCCGCTTCGGTGGAGGTGCCCGTGTAGGTCAGCGTGACCTGTTCGCCGCTGGAGTTCGCGGGAATGGTCAGCACCTTGGCCTCGGCCGCATGCTTCCAGGCGTTGGCCGAGATGCGGTCCTCCGGGATGCCGGCGGAACCGACGCGTGCATCGGTCATCGCAACGGTTTCCAGGGTGGAGACGTTGGCACCGGCCACGGTCAGCTCGGGGGCAACCCCGGCCAACGCGTTCTTGTGCAGGCCGCCCATGCGCTTGAGCGGGGTGAAGCGGAAGTCCTCTTCACGTCCGGTCAGCGCCGGGAAGTCCTCGACGTTGTAGCTGGTCTTGCGACCGGCGCGGGAGGAATCAGGGATTCCTGCCCCGCCGCCGTGGCTGTGTGCCTTGGCTGCGTCGCCGCCCAACGGCGAGGCTGCTACTTCTGCTTCGTTCAACGGCGAGAGGTTCTCGCCCTCTTCGGTGAAACCGGAAATGCTGGGTGCACCGATACGGGCCTTTTCGCCCGTTGAGTGAGTTGCGGTATCAGTCATGATTAACCGACGGATCCTTCCATCTGCAGTTCAATGAGGCGGTTCAGTTCCATGGCGTACTCCATCGGGAGCTCGCGGGCGATCGGCTCGACGAAGCCGCGCACGATCATGCCCATGGCTTCCTCTTCGGTCATGCCGCGGCTCATCAGGTAGAAGAGCTGCTCCTCGGACACGCGCGAAACGGTGGCCTCGTGGCCCATGGTCACGTCGTCCTCGCGGACGTCGATGTACGGGTAGGTATCCGAACGCGAGATCTGGTCGACCAGCAGCGCGTCGCACTCGACCGAGTTGCGAGCGCCCTTGGCACCCTCGCGGACCTGGACCAGGCCGCGGTAGGCGGCGCGGCCGCCGTTGCGGGCCACCGACTTGGACACGATCTTGGAGGAGGTGTTCGGTGCGATGTGGACCATCTTGGAACCGGTGTCCTGGTGCTGGCCCTCGCCGGCGAAGGCGATCGACAGGGTCTCGCCCCGGGCGTGCTCGCCAACCAGGTAGACGGCCGGGTACTTCATGGTGACCTTGGAACCGATGTTGCCATCGACCCACTCCATGGTTGCGCCCTCTTCACAGACGGCGCGCTTGGTCACCAGGTTGTACACGTTGTTCGACCAGTTCTGGATCGTGGTGTAGCGGACGCGGGCGCCCTTCTTCACGATGATTTCCACAACTGCCGAGTGCAGCGAGTCCGAGGTGTAGATCGGGGCGGTGCAGCCCTCGATGTAGTGGACGTAGGAATCCTCGTCGGCGATGATCAAGGTGCGCTCGAACTGGCCCATGTTTTCCGTGTTGATGCGGAAGTATGCCTGCAGCGGGATTTCCACGTGGACGCCCTTGGGGACGTAGACGAAGGATCCGCCGGACCAGGTCGCGGTGTTCAGCGAGGCGAACTTGTTGTCGCCCACCGGGATGATCGTGCCAAAGTATTCCTTGAAGATGTCCTCGTGCTCGCGCAGCGCGGTATCGGTGTCAAGGAAGATGACACCCTGCTTTTCCAGGTCCTCGCGGAGCTGGTGGTAAACAACCTCGGACTCGTACTGGGCGGCGACACCGGAAACCAGGCGCTGCTTTTCAGCCTCGGGGATGCCGAGCTTGTCGTACGTGTTCTTGATGTCCTCGGGCAGATCCTCCCAGCTGGTGGCCTGCTTCTCGGTGGAACGCACGAAGTACTTGATGTTGTCGAAGTCGATGCCCGAGAGGTCTGCGCCCCAAGTGGGCATGGGCTTGCGATCGAAGTACTTCAGGCCCTTGAGGCGCATGTCCAGCATCCACTGGGGCTCGGACTTGAGCTCCGAAATGTTGCGGACAACATCCTCGCTGATGCCGCGGCGCGCATTGGCGCCCGCGTCGTTCTTGTCGCTCCATCCGTACTCGTAATTGCCGATTCCTTGGAGTTCGGGGTTCTTCTCCAGGATCTCGGAAATTACGCCGGCGTCGGGGGACTCCTGTGCAATCTGATCCGTCATCGCGGCCTCTCCTGCTTCGTAATCTTGATTCGAGTTCTCTTCTCAGCGCGCTGAGGAGTTTGGTTCCGGCCCACGGGAACGTGGGTCGTACACACATGCCCGCCGCTGGCAAGTGTCGAGAGCCTTCGCACATCGACACCCAGCAGACGGGAAAAGGCCTGGGTTTCCATCTCGCAAAAGACGGGGAATTCCCGAGCCAAATCTTGGATGGGGCAGTGCCCCTGGCACAGCTGGACGCTGAGCATGGTGGCGGTCGGCGAATCTGCGCCGACCTTGCGGGTGGAGGCAACGAAGCCATCCGCACTCAAGGCCTCGCTCAGCGCCTCGGCGCGTTCCTCGAGGCCCTCGATCTCGGCGACCACGGGACGGTAGCGCCGTTCCATGCTCGCAAAGCGACGGGCGGCAAAGGCCTCGACGGCTGCCGGTCCGGCGGCCCGGCCAAGTTCGGCCAGTGCATCGGTGGCGATATCCAGGTAGTCGTTGCCCATTTTGGTTTGGCCGCGGTGTGACAGCACATAGCGGCGTGAAGGCCGACCGGCGCCGGTGCGCTGGTTGGCCACGAGCTTGACCTCGACGAGCCCCTGCTTGGAGAGCGCATCGAGGTGGCGACGGACGGCTGCAGGGGTAAAGCCCAGGCGCTCGCCCAGTTCGGCGGCGCTGACCGGGCCGTCTTCCAACACGGAATACAGGACTCGGTCGCGGGTGCGTTCTTCGGCTTCCCCTGTCGCGGGAATGTTGTGTGCCGGGGCGTCGCCGACCGGCACTGTCTGATTCGATGAATACACAACACAAGCATGCGCTAATCCAGCCAGCCCGTCTAGTAAGGCATTGCTTACCTCGCCACCGGCGTAACGCGGCGGCGCCGGGACCGTGCGCCGTGGAGACCGGGGCCACATCCGGCTCCGCCTCAGTTCTACCTGGCCTAGAATAACTGGGTGTCCAATGTGTCTCCAAGTCTCGTCATCGAGGACTTGCTCAAAGATTTCGGTCCCGTCCCCGCCCTGGATGGCCGCATGATGCGCGTCTTGTACGGCATCAGCCTCAAGGCCGACCCCGGAACCGTCACCACGCTGCTGGGTTCCAACGGAGCCGGGAAGTCCACCACCCTTGGCTGTGCGCAGGGCCTGCTGCGCCCCAACGGGGGCACAGTCCGGTTGTTGGGCGAGGATCCCTACGGCGCCAGCCCGGCATTGCGTTCGCGCGTGGGCGTCATGCTGCAGGACGGCGGGCTGCCGCCGTCGCTGCGCCCGATCCCGCTGCTGCGCCACGTCGCCTCGTTCTACCGCCACCCGGCGGACCTTGACGCCCTCATCGAGCGCCTGGGCATCAACGAGTTTGCCACTACCTCCATCCGCCGGCTCTCTGGCGGCCAGAAGCAGCGGGTGGCCCTGGCCGCCGCCCTGGCCGGGGATCCGGAAGTTGTCTTCCTCGACGAGCCGAGCGCCGGGCTGGACCCGCAATCGCGCCACGTGGTCTTCGACCTGATCGGCGAGCTGCGCGAGGCAGGCAAATGCATCGTGCTGACCACCCATCTCATGGAAGACGCGCAGAAGCTTTCCGACTACGTCTACATCATTCACGAGGGACGCAACGTGGCCCAGGGAACTGTCGCGGAACTCACCGCCCATGCCGACCAGGAGACCGCGACCCAGGCCGTTGACTTCACCGCCGCGGCAGCCATGGTCCCGCCTCCGCTGCCGCCGCACCTCACCCTCACCGAGGCCTCCCCCGGGCACTACCGCCTCGACGGCGTGCGCTCCCCCGGGGACCTGGCGGAACTGACGACGTGGTGGTCCCGCGAGGGCGTCCTGCCCCACGCACTGACAATGCAACCGCGAACTCTTGAAGACGTGTTCCTGGAGATTGCCGACAAGGGAAACAATGCCAACTAGCATGCAGGCCGCGCCGGCGGCCGCCAACGCCCAGGGAACCCTCAAGCGCATCCTGCTCCAGGGGCGCTACGAGACCATGGGCATGATCAGCAACGGGGAACAACTCGTCGTTGCCGTGGTCTTGCCGCTCATGGCGCTCTTCGGCCTGGTCTTCACCGACCTGCTCAAGGACGTCGCCGCCAAGCCCATCGACGCCGCAGCCCCCGGGGTTCTGGCCCTGTGCGTGGTGTCCACCGCGTTCACCGGGCAGGGCATCGCCACCGGTTTCGACCGCCGCTACGGGGTGCTGCGCTTCCTTTCAACGACTCCGCTGGGCCGCGCCGGTCTGATTTACGGCAAGGTCATAGCGGTCCTGGTGGTCCTGTTCCTCCAGGTCGTCGTCATCGGCGGCACCGCCCTGCTGCTGGGGTGGCGGCCGGCGCCGGCTGGCATCGGCTGGGCCATTGCCCTGCTGGTGCTGGGCGCCGCGGCGTTTACCGCCCTCGGGTTGCTGGTCGCCGGCACCGTGCGCCCCGAGGCCACCCTGGCCATCACCAACCTTGCCTGGGTATTGCTGGCCGCGGTCGGGGGGATCCTGTTCCCCAGCAACCGGGCACCTGCATACCTGCAGCCGATCGTCGACCTACTGCCCTCCGCCGCCCTGGGTGATTCCCTGCGGGCGGCCCTGATCGCCGGAACCACCTCGGTCGCCGGAATCCTCATCCTGCTGGCATGGACAATCATTGCCGGTTTCGCCGCAACACGCTGGTTCAAGTGGAACTAGAATCCTGGAGCACAACACCATGAGCACCACCTCCCCCGCCGCCAACCGCTGGACGGACAAGTTGCCCGCCACCGTGAACTCCACGGTGCACCGCCTGGCCATTGCGTCCCTCGCATCCCAGATCGGCATCATCGTCACCGGCGGCGCCGTGCGCCTGACCAAGTCGGGGCTGGGCTGCTCGCAGTGGCCCAACTGCGTGCCCGGATCCATGACCCCGGTTGCGGAAATGGGCATCCACGGACTCATCGAGTTCGGCAACCGCCTGCTCACCTTCATCCTCGCGGCCATCGCGGTGGCCATGATCGTGTCGATCTGGCGCATGCGCTCCACCCACAGGACCATCTACCGCCTGTCGATCGCGCTGCTCGCGGTCATCCCCGCCCAGGCGGTCATCGGCGGCATCACCGTCTGGTCCAACCTGAACCCGTGGGTGGTGTCCCTGCACTTCCTGGTCTCGGCTGCCCTGGTCATGGCCGCCACCCTGCTGGTCAACCGCACCGGCGCCCTGCGCCGCGGCGAATCCTCGCTGGGGACGCCCGCCGGATCCACGCAGCGTTTCCTTGCCTGGACCATCTTCGCCACCTCGGCGCTGGCTCTGGTGCTGGGCACCATCGTCACCGGGACCGGCCCGCACGCCGGGGACGCGGATGCCCCGCGCCACATGTTCGACCCGTACATCGTCACGCGGATCCACGTGGTTCCGGTCTACCTGCTGGTCGCAGCGAACGTCGTTGCCCTGGTGCTGGCATTCCGCCGGGCCACGGACGTGAAGCTGCGCAATCCGCTGTTGCTGATGGCCGGAGTCGTGCTGCTGCAGGGCGTTATCGGCTACGTCCAGCACTTCACCGGCCTGCCGATCCTCCTGGTGCTGGCCCACATGCTCGGGGCATCGCTGCTGGCAGCGGCAGCCGCCAACGTCTGGGACCGGACCACCGGGAAGTTCCCCTTCTAGGACCTCCCCCCCCTTCGTTCAGCAAACGCCCGCCTGCATCGCGGGCGAGTTCTAGCGGTCGTTGCAACACCCCAGATCTTTGGGAGTTGCAACGACCGTGTCGTCTTTAACGAAGAAATCACCAACCGATAAGAATCCTTCAACGCCCCGGAAGTACTCGGCCGAGGACCACGACCGATTCCTGAGTGTCTTGGACCGGACCCGGAACGTATCTGCTGCAGCCGCGGAGCTCGGGTTCAATCCAAATAAGTGCTACCAGTGGGCCCGCGAACTCACCCCAGGCATCAAATCCTCAGTCCATGGCGCCCGCGGCAAGAAGAAGGCCAAATACACCCAGGAGCAGAAAGACCAGTTCTTCACCGCGCTGGCGCGACTTGGCAACGTTTCGGTTGCCGCCCGCGAGGTCGGTATCCCCGCAGGCACCTGTTTCCAATGGGCATACAAGTCCGGAGCGGCCGTGAAGGGGACCCATGCCGGCAAACGGGAAGAGTTCCTGCGACTGCGCGGCACCGGTCTATCTCGCCGGGAGGCTGCCACGTCCGTTGGGGTTCACGTAACCACGTCAAAGGAATGGGACGCCGGCATTCGCAAGACCGGCGACCGACGCTATTACCCGGACGGTCGGGTTGTCGACTACAAACAAGGGGTGACTACTTATAATCCAGTCGAGGGTTCGTCCTTCATGGCTCCGTTTCCAGGGCTTGCCGCGCTGGAGAAACCAATCAGCGACCGCTACCTCTCCCTTTCCGAACGCGAGCAGATCCGAGACCTGCTCGCGGTCGACTCCTCGATGCGTGCCATCGCCAGGGCGCTAGGACGGCCGGTCTCGACGGTGAGCCGGGAGATCCGCCGCAACACCGGTCCCAACGGCTACCAGCCCTATGCTGCGCACCGTGCAGCGGCCAAACGCCGACCACGACCCAAGACCAGCAAGCTCTCTTGCGAGGGAACCTTACGAAAATACGTGGGGGCCAAGTTGCTTCTAGGCTGGTCACCGGAGCAAATCAGTAACAGGCTGAGGAAGATGCTCCCCGACAGGTTGGAGTTTCACGTGTGCGCTGAAACGATCTATCAGGCTCTCTACTTCCAGGCCCGTGGCGGTCTCAAGCGAGAGGTGGCCACAGCGTTAAGGACCGGCCGAACTCGCCGCAAGCCACGCACCGATCCGGAGAAGCGCACCAGCCGGTTCCGGGACCCGATGATCAACATCTCCGAGCGTCCCGCCGAAATTGAGGACCGTGCCGTGCCAGGGCACTGGGAAGGGGACCTGATCACGGGGACGCTGAATCAGTCCGCGATTGCGACTCTGGTCGAGCGAACTACCCGTTTTGTCATGCTCGTTCACCTCGACGGTGATCACACCGCCGCAACCGTTCGCGACGGCCTGATCAAGAGCATGGGTGGGCTGCCCGAGCTGCTGAGAGGGTCCCTGACCTGGGACCAGGGCGCCGAGATGGCGACGCACAAGGCTTTCTCCATGGCCACGGACATGGATGTCTACTTCTGCGATCCAGCCAGCCCCTGGCAGCGCGGATCCAACGAGAACACGAACGGGTTGCTGCGCCAATACTTCCCTAAAGGAACTGACCTCGGCGTCCATGGTCCCGAGGAACTCGAGCGGGTCGCTCGCCTGCTCAATGGACGTCCACGCAAAACGCTCGGCTGGGATACCCCGACCGAGCGCCTGCGTGAACTACTGTTGGCAGCCTAGCCACCTGGTGTTGCAACGATCCCTAGAATTCAAGGCGCAGGCGGGCGTTTTGCGTTGCACCGCATGTCGCCGCCAGGTCTCCCTGCCGGAGCTCCCTGCCGGCGTTTTCGCGGTCGCGCAATATCCGGAAGTCAGTTCCACGCCGATCGCCCGTGGACCAGGCAGCGGGAACGAGCGCGGCAAGCCACGCCGGTCAGACGGGGAACCGCCCCGCAAGGCCCGTGGAAGAAACTGCCGGGCAACGAGAAGGCGGCCCGCCCGGGTTTCCCCGTGCGAGCCGCCATCGGTGCTTCGGCCTTGTCCCTGGCGTGTTTCCTAGAAGAGCGGGCCGCCCACGAACGGGTCGATGGCCAGGGCGACGAAGACGAGCGTCAGGTACGTGATGGAGATGTGGAAGACCTTCATGGCCTTCTTGTTCATGTCCGCCGGCTCATGGTCGCGCTGGGCCTCGCGGTAGAGCACGTGGCACTCGTAGACGAACCACAGGCCCGAGACGCCGGCCAGCACGGTGTAGACGATGCCTGCGTAGCCCATCGGGACCAACAGCAGCGAGCAGACCAGCGTGGCCCAGGCGTACAGGACAACCTGCACCGAGACCCGGCGGGCACTGGAAATCGCACCGAGCATCGGCACCCGTGCGGCGTTGTAGTCGTCGGCGTACTTCATGGACAGCGGCCAGTAGTGCGGCGGGGTCCACAGGAAGATGATCAGGAACAAGATGATGGCGGGCCATTCGATCTTGTTGGTGACCGCTGCCCAGGCAATGAGCACGGGCATGCAGCCGGCGATCCCGCCCCATACGATGTTCTGTGCGGTCCGGCGCTTGAGGATCAGCGTGTACAGCACCACGTAGAAGAGGATTGCAGCCAGGCCGAGTGCGGTGGTCAGCGGGTTCGTTCCGAACCAGAGCACCGCCAGCGACGCGAAGCCAAGTGCGTAGGAGAAGATCAACGCCTCGCGCGGGGTGACCTCGCCGGTGACCAGCGGGCGCCCCTTGGTGCGCTTCATGACCTTGTCCATGTCGCGGTCGATGTAGCAGTTGAAGGAGCCAGATGCCCCGGCAGCCATGGCCCCACCCAGCAAGGTGGCCAGCACCAGCGAAATCGAGGGGAAACCGCGTTCGGCGAACATCATGGTCGGCAGCGTGGTCACGAGCAGGAGTTCAATGACGCGAGGCTTGGTCAGGGCCACATAGGCCTTGGCCTTTCGCGACACGAAGTCGCCAACCGATTCATTCGGCTGACGAGCTGCACGGGCCCTCGTTGCGGAGTCAACGGACACGGTCTTCACAGACATCTACTCAGTTCTACGGGGGTCAATAAGGACAATCACCCTCTAGCATACCCTTTTACAGCACGTAGAAATGGGCCGCGATCTTTCCGCGCGGGCGACACGCGGGCGCGCCCGCCCGCAATCTCCGGCAACAATAGTTTTCGCCATGCCTCAACAAGCGGTCTCAAACGGGCATATTTGAGGCGAATGGCGCTAAGCTGGAACCGTTGCGCCGCCGCCGAAACCGTCCCGTGAATCATTGGATGGACGGCGGCGTTGTGCTTACAGGGCGGGATGCCCCGCAACCACATGACTTTGAAATGCACACCGTACAGGGAGGACCCACAACGTGGCGCCACTAGCAGAAAACAGCGAATTCGCTTGGACCGATCTTGACCAGCGAGCCGTCGACACGGCCCGCGTGCTCGCCGCGGATGCGGTCGAGAAGGTTGGAAACGGCCACCCCGGAACGGCGATCTCGCTGGCCCCGGCCGCGTACCTGCTCTTCCAGCAGCACCTGCGCCACGACCCGTCCGATCCGGCCTGGATCGGCCGCGACCGCTTCGTGCTCTCCCCCGGGCACACCTCGCTGACCCTGTACCTGCAGCTCTTCCTCTCCGGCTACGGCCTGGAGCTCGAAGACCTCGAGGCACTGCGCACCTGGGGCGCCAAGACCCCCGGGCACCCGGAATTCGGCCACACCGCCGGCGTGGAAATCACCACCGGTCCGCTCGGCCAGGGCCTGGCCTCGGCCGTGGGCTTCGCCTACGCCCAGCGCCGCATGCGCGGCCTGCTTGACGCCGACGCGCCCGCCGGCACCAGCCCCTTCGACCACACCGTGTGGGTCATCGCCTCCGACGGCGACCTGCAGGAGGGCGTCACCTCCGAGGCCTCCTCGCTGGCCGGCCACCAGGAACTCGGCAATCTCGTCGTGGTCTATGACGAGAACCACATCTCCATCGAAGACGACACCGACGTGGCGTTCACCGAAAACGTGCTCGGCCGCTACGAGGCCTACGGCTGGCACACCCAGCGCGTGGACTGGACCAAGACCGGGAACTACGTCGAGGACCTGGCCGAGCTCGACGCCGCCCTGCGCGCCGCCAAGGCCGAGAGCAACCGTCCCTCGATCATTTCCCTGCGCACCGTCATTGGCTGGCCCTCGCCGACCAAGGCCGACACCGGCGGCATCCACGGTTCCAAGCTCGGCGGCACCGAGGTTGCAGGCTTGAAGACCGCCCTGGGCTTCGACCCGGAAGCCAACTTCGCGATCGCGGACGAAGTCCTGGCCCACGCCCGCTCCGTGCAGGAGCGCGGCACCGCCGCCCGCGCCACCTGGCAGGAAGGCTTCGACGCCTGGTCGAACGCCAACCCGGAAAACGCCGCCCTGCTGGCGCGCCTGGAATCCGGCGAGCTGCCGGCCGGCTGGGACGAGAACCTGCCGGTCTTCGAGCCCGGCAAGGACGTCGCCACCCGTTCGGCCTCCGGCAAGGTCATCAACGCCGTCGCCGGCGTACTGCCCGAGCTCTGGGGTGGCTCGGCCGACCTGGCCGGCTCGAACAACACCACCATCGAGGGCGCACCGTCCTTCATCCCGGAATCGCGTTCCACCGATTCCTGGAAGGGCAACCCCTACGGCCGGGTGCTGCACTTCGGCATCCGCGAGCACGCTGCCGCCTCGATCGTCAACGGCATCACGCTGGCTTCCCCGACCCGCGCCTACTCGGGCACCTTCCTGATCTTCTCCGACTACCAGCGCCCGGCCATCCGCCTCTCCGCGCTGATGGGCGTGCCATCCATCTACGTGTGGACGCACGACTCCATCGGCCTGGGCGAGGACGGACCGACGCACCAGCCGGTCGAGCAGCTGGCTTCCCTGCGCGCCATCCCGAACCTTGACGTGGTCCGCCCGGCGGATGCCAACGAGGTCTCCTACGCGTGGAAGAAGATCCTGGAAACCACGTCCAATCCCGCCGGCATCGTCCTCTCTCGCCAGAACCTCCCGGTCTACGACCGTGCACAGCTGGGCTTCGGCTCGGCCGAGGGTGTCGAAAAGGGCGCCTATGTGCTCGCCGACGCCACCGCCAACGGCGAGGTCGTCGCCCCCGAGGTGCTGCTGCTGGGAACCGGCTCCGAGGTCTCCCTGGCCATCGAGGCCCGCGAGGCCCTGCAGGCCCAGGGCGTTGCCGCCCGCGTGGTCTCCATCCCGTGCCTGGAATGGTTCAACCAACAGGATGCCGCCTACCGCGAATCCGTGCTGCCCGCCGCCGTCAAGGCCCGCGTCTCGGTCGAGGCCGGCGTGGCCCAGGGCTGGCGCGAGCTGGTGGGCGATGCCGGACGCATCATCTCCCTTGACCACTACGGCGCCTCGGCAGACTACAAGCGCCTCTTCACCGAGTTCGGGATCACCGCGGAGGCCATCACCGCCGCCGCCCTCGATTCCATCTCGGCCGCCAAGTAACACCCCCCCAACACGCAAAGGATTTTTACCGTGAGCAACGCAAACACCCAGGCCCTTTCGGACGCCGGCGTCTCGATCTGGCTCGATGACCTCTCCCGCGAACGCCTGACCTCCGGTTCGCTCGAGGCCCTGATCAAGGAAAAGAACGTCGTCGGGGTCACCACCAACCCCTCGATCTTCCACGCTGCCCTGTCCGACGGCGAGTCCTACGCGGCGCAGGTCGCCGAGCTGGCGGCAGCCGGCATGGACGCCGAGGAAGCCGTCTTCAAGATCACCAGCGACGACGTCGCCGCGGCCTGCGACCTGTTCGCACCGATCAATGCCGCCACCAACGGCGTCGACGGACGCGTTTCCATCGAGGTCGACCCGCGCCTGGCCCGCAAGACCGCCGAGACCATCGCCGAGGCCAAGGTCCTGCACGAGATGGTCGGCCGCGAGAACGTGCTGGTCAAGATCCCGGGAACCGTCGAGGGCCTGGAGGCCATCGCCGAGACCCTGGCGGCAGGCATCTCCGTGAACGTCACGCTGATCTTCTCGCTGGAGCGCTACCGCGCTGTCATCAACGCCTTCCTCATCGGCCTGGAGGCAGCCAAGGCCAACGGGCATGACCTGTCCAAGCTGCACTCGGTCGCTTCCTTCTTCGTCTCCCGCGTGGACACCGAGATCGATGCGCGCCTGAATGCCATCGGCACCGACGAAGCCCTGGCCCTGCGCGGCAAGGCCGGCGTCGCCAACGCCCGCCTGGCCTACCAGGTCTACGAGGAGACCTTCACCTCCGAGCGCTGGAACGTCCTGGCCGCGGCCGGCGCCAACGCCCAGCGCCCGCTGTGGGCCTCCACCGGCGTGAAGGACCCGGCCCTGCCGGACACCCTCTACGTCACCGAGCTGTGCGCCCCGAACACCGTCAACACCATGCCGGAAAAGACCCTCGAGGCCACCGCCGACCACGCAGAAATCAGCGGGAACACTGTGTCCGGCAGCTACGCCGAGGCCAACGCGGTGCTTGACGCGCTGGCGGCCCTGGGCGTGAGCTACAACGACGTCGTGGCCAAGCTCGAGGTCGAGGGCCTTCAGAAGTTCGAGGCCGCCTGGAACGAACTGCTGACCGACCTCGATGCCTCGCTCAAGAACGCGAACGTGAAATGAGTTCCCTGGGGTTCATAGCCACGGGGGCCGCGCAGGCGGCCATCGAGGCCCATGTGCCGTCGCTGGTGGCCGAGAAGGTCGCCAGCCGCATCGCCGCCAAGGACGCCACGGTGTGGGTCGAGTCGGCCCGCGCCGAGGCCTCCGTCCGCCTGGGCTGGGTCGACGCGCCGGAAAACTCCCGCGCCCTGGTACCCGGCATCCTGGCACTGCGCGACGAGCTGCGCGCCGAAGGGGTGAACCGCATCGTGCTTGCCGGCATGGGCGGATCCTCCCTGGCGCCCGAGGTCATTTGCGCGACCAACGACGTCGAGCTGGTCGTCTGCGACTCCACCGACCCGGAAATGGTCGCCGGCATCCTCGCCGACCGCCTGGCCACCACCGCCCTGGTGGTTGCCTCCAAGTCCGGCTCCACGGTGGAGACCGACTCGCAGCGCCGGGTCTTCGAGCAGGCGTTCAACGACGCCGGCCTCGATGCCGCCTCGCGCATCATCGTGGTCACCGACCCGGGCTCGCCGATGGACGAGGCAAGCCGCAAGGCGGGCTACCGCGCGGTGTTCAACGCCGACCCGTCCGTGGGCGGGCGCTACTCGGCGCTGACCGCCTTCGGGCTGGTTCCCGCCGGCCTGGCGGGCGTCGACATCGAGGCCTTCCTGGACGAGGCCGCGGCCGCGGCCGAGTTCCTGGCCGAGGACGACGAGGACAACATCGCCCTGGCCCTGGGCGCCGCAATGGCCGGCACGAGCCCCCTGCGCGACAAGCTCATCTTCGCCGACGAGGGCTCGGGACTGGCAGGTTTCGCCGACTGGGCGGAACAGCTCATCTCAGAATCCACCGGCAAGGAGCAGACCGGCATGCTGCCGGTTGTCGTGGAGGACCGGGCACCGGAAACGATCAGCGCGGCTGCCGACTTCCTGCAGATCCGCCTGGTCGCCGACACCGGCCTGCTCACCGACGAGGACATCGACGCCGAGGCCGCCTCGGTCGCGCTCTCCGGCGCCTTGGGCGCGCAGATGCTGCTGTGGGAGTACGCGACCGCCGTGGCCGGGCACCTGCTGGGCATCGACCCGTTCGACCAGCCCGACGTGGAGGCAGCCAAGGTTGCCGCCCGCTCGCTGTTGGAAGGAACCCCGGAATCCGTTCCGGCCGCGTTCACCGACGGCGCCATCGAGGTCCGTGCTTCCGCGGGCTTGCTCGATGGCGTCGATTCGCTCGCCGGCGCCCTGGCGGCCCTGGTTGCCGCGATGCCGTCCAACGGCTACCTCGGCATCCACGCCTACCTGGACCGCCGGTCGGACATCGAGCTGGAAAACATCCGTCCGTTGCTTGCCGCCGCCGCCAACCGCCCGGTGACCTTCGGCTGGGGGCCGCGCTTCCTGCACTCCACCGGACAGTTCCACAAGGGCGGACCGCGCGTGGGCGCCTACCTTCAGCTCACCGCGGAGTCCTCGATGGACCTGTCCATTCCCGAGCGGGCCTTCACCTTCGGCGAGCTGATTGCCGCCCAGGCCAGCGGCGATGCGCAGGTACTGGCCGACCTGGGTCGCCCGGTGCTGCGCCTGCACCTGACGGACAAGGAAGCCGGCATCCGGCAATTGGACAAGCTGGCGCGGGAGATGGCCCAGGCCTGATCCTCCGTTCCTTCCGCCGCACACCGGGTGCATCCCCCGCACCCGGTGTGCGCACCCCCTGTTTAAGTTCCCCCCTCCCAACATCCGAAGGTCCCGATCTTGATGCTTGAGTCCGCTCGGCGCCCCGCGCGCAACCACCACAATCCCCTGCGTGACCGCCGGGACCGGCGGCTTGACCGCATCGCCGGGCCCTCCGCCCTGGTGTTCTTCGGCATCACCGGCGACCTGGCCCGCAAGAAGCTCATGCCCGCCGTCTACGACCTGGCCAACCGCGGCCTGCTGCCGCCGAACTTCGCCGTCGTCGGCTTCGGGCGCCGGGACTGGAGCGCGGAGCAGTTCGCCGCCGAGGCCAGGGCCTGGGTCAAGGACCACGCACGCACCCCCTTCAACGAGACCGTGTGGGAGCAGCTGGCCAGCGGGTTCCGGTTCATCTCCGGCGGGTTCGACGACGACGAAGCGTTCATCGCGCTGCGCGAGACCCTCGACGACCTGGCAAAAAGCCGCAGCACCGGCAAGAACCACGCCTTCTACCTCTCGATCCCGCCGAATTCCTTCGAGACCGTCTGCGAGCAGCTCTCGCGGCACGGTCTGGCCAACGACGACTCCGCCGACGCCGGCTGGTCACGGGTGGTCATCGAAAAGCCCTTCGGCCACGACCTGGCGTCCGCCCGCGAGCTGAACGAAATCGTCGAGTCGGTCTTCCCGCCCGACGCTGTCTTCCGCATCGACCACTACCTGGGCAAGGAGACGGTGCAGAACCTGCTGGCCATGCGCTTCGCCAACCAGCTCTTCGAGCCGCTGTGGAACGCCAACCACGTGGACCACGTGCAGATCACCATGGCCGAGGACATCGGCATCGGCGGGCGCGCGGGTTACTACGACGGGGTGGGTGCGGCCCGCGACGTCATCCAGAACCACCTGCTGCAGCTGCTGGCGCTGACGGCCATGGAGGAACCGATCTCCTTCGACGCCGAGCACCTGCGCAGCGAGAAGGAAAAGATCCTGGCCGCCGTGCGGCTGCCCGAAGACCTTGCGCAGGCAAGTGCCCGCGGCCAGTACACCTCCGGCTGGCAGGGCGGGGAGAAGGTCACCGGCTTCCTGGACGAGGAGGGCTTCAACCCCGCGTCCAAGACCGAGACCTACGCGGCCATCAAGCTGGAGATCAACACCCGCCGCTGGGCAGGGGTGCCGTTCTACCTGCGCGCCGGCAAGCGCCTGGGCCGCCGGGTCACCGAGATCGCCGTGGCGTTCAAGCGCGCCCCGAACCTGCTCTTCACCGACCACAAGGACGACGTGTTCGGGCAGAACGCCATCGTCATCCGGGTCCAGCCCGACGAAGGCGTGACCATCCGCTTCGGCTCCAAGGTCCCCGGGACCTCGATGGAGGTGCGCGACGTGACCATGGACTTTGGCTACGGACACGCGTTCACCGAGTCCTCCCCGGAGGCCTACGAGCGGCTGATCCTCGACGTGCTGCTGGGCGAGCCCCCGCTGTTCCCCCGCCACGAGGAGGTCGAGCAGTCCTGGCGCATCCTTGACCCGTTCGAGGAGCACTGGGCGTCGCTGCCCGAACAGCCCGAACCCTACGCCCCCGGCTCCTGGGGCCCGGCCTCGGCCGACGAATTGATGGCCCGCGACGGAAGGACATGGCGCCGCCCATGATAGTGCAGATGCAAGACACCACGACCTCGAAGATCTCCAAGGAACTGGTCACCATGCGCCGGGCCGGGGGATCCTCAGCGCTCTCCCGCGTGCTGACCCTGTTGGTGATCACCAGTGCCGGGTACGAGGAAGACGCCATTGCAGCTGCCTCCCTGGCCAGCCGCGAACACCCCTGCCGCATCGTGGTGGTGGTCCAGGGCGCTGCCGACGGCAGGACCCGGCTGGACGCCCAGATCCGCCTGGGCGGGGACGCCGGCGCCGCCGAGGTCATCGTGCTGCACACCTTCGGGCCCGACGCGCACGTGGACGAGTCCCTGGTCTCCGGGCTGCTGCTGCCCGACGCCCCGATCGTGGCCTGGTGGCCGCACGGGGTGCCGAAGGACGCCGCCGGCAGCCCGCTGGGAAAGATCGCGCACCGCCGCATCACCGATTCCGGCGCCGAGACGGATCCACGGGCCGCGCTCTTCTCGCTCGCCGAATCCTACCGAGCAGGCGACACCGACCTGGCCTGGACCCGGCTGACGCTCTGGCGCGCCCAGCTGGCCTCGGTCTTCGACCAGCTGGACCCGGCGCAGGTGACCGCGGCGACCGTCACCGGTGCCGTGGATTCCCCCTCCACCGTGCTGCTCGCGGCCTGGCTGCGGCTGTGCCTGAAGATCCCGGTGACCCTCGCTTCCTCCCCCGAGGGCACCGGTGTCCGCTCCGTGCGCTTTTCCCTGCCCTCCGGGGACGTCGAGTTGACCCGTCCTCCGGGGGACGTGGCCGAGTTGTACCAGCCGGGCCAGAAGGCCCAGCTGATTTCCTTGCCGCAGCGCCCCGTGGCAGACTGCCTGGCCGAGGAAATGCGTCGCCTGGACCCGGACGAGGTATTCGGCGAGGTCGTGCGCGAGGGCCTGAAGCGCACCAACCTGAGGAGCATCCGTGCCAGTGAACGCTAGGCGACACGTCGTCATCCATCCCGACCTGCCAGCCACCGCGGCGGCCGTCGCGGCCCGGCTCGTCACCGCGATCCTCGACGCGCAGGCCGCACGCGGCGAGGCGAGCATCGTGCTCACCGGCGGCACCCTGGGCATCAAGTCCCTGGAACAGGTGGCCGCCTCCCCTGCCCTCGGCGCGGTGGACTGGTCGCGGGTGAACATCTACTGGGGCGACGAGCGCTTCGTCGAATCCGGTTCCCCCGACCGCAACGCGGTGCAGGCCGAGGTGCTCCTGGGCGTGCTCGACGGCCACGGGCTGGACCGCGGCCGGGTGCACCCGATGGGCTCCCCCGACGACTTCGCCACCCCCGAACTCGCCGCCGGGGCCTACGCGCAGCTGCTGGCCGAGGAAGCCGCCACCGAGGGCACCGCGGGCGCGCTTCCCGTCTTCGACGTGCTGATGCTGGGCATGGGCCCGGATTCGCACGTCGCGTCGCTCTTCCCCGACCACGAGGGCGCCACCCGCACCGGGCTCTCCGTCATCGGTGTCCACGATTCGCCCAAGCCGCCGCCGCTGCGCGTCTCGCTGACCTTTGATGCCATCAACACCGCCCGCGCCGTGTGGCTCGTGGTGGCGGGCGCCGACAAGGCGCCGGCCGCAGGGGTCGCCCTCGGCGAGGCTCCCGTGACACGTGAACGCGTCCCTGCCTCGGGGGTCGCCGGCACGCAGGGCACCTGGTGGCTCATGGATGCCGCCGCCGCGGCACTGGTCTAGCAACAGCCGGCAAACGCAAAAGCGCGGCCCGCCCTCGTCGATTCGACGAGGGCGGGCCGCGCTTTGTGCTGCTTGGGGTGCCGGGGGCTAGGACTCCACGCTGAAGCGCATGACCAGGCCCAGCCCGATGATGACGACGGCCCAGATGATGCCCAGGACGATGGTCACCCGGTTGAGGTTGCGCTCGGCGACGCCGGAAGAACCCAGCGAGGTGGTCATGCCACCGCCGAACATGTCTGACATGCCTCCGCCGCGACCCTTGTGCAGCAGGATCAGCAGCGTAAGCAGCAGGCTCGTGATGAGCAGCAAAATCTGCAAAACCAACTTGATGACGTCCATAATTGCCCTTCAATCAGCTCGGTGGCGATTAGTCGGTCACCAGGTGGTGCTCGAACCTAACAATATTAGCAAACTCGGCGGCGTCCAAGGATGCCCCTCCGACCAACACGCCGTCGACATCGCGTTCGGCCAGGATCTGCGCCACGTTCGACGCCTTCACCGAACCGCCGTAAAGGACCCTGA
The DNA here is from genome assembly GCF_039535115.1 of Paeniglutamicibacter sulfureus. Classification (NCBI taxonomy): domain Bacteria; kingdom Bacillati; phylum Actinomycetota; class Actinomycetes; order Micrococcales; family Micrococcaceae; genus Paeniglutamicibacter; species Paeniglutamicibacter sulfureus. Next base: position 342,775 of record NZ_BAAAWO010000001.1, on the reverse strand, counting down.
CCTTGGAGGCCGTCTCGTCGCCGAACAGCTGCGCGAGCTCGGTGCGGATGGCCGCGCAGAGTTCCTGCGCGTCGGCCGGTCCCGCCACCTCGCCGGTGCCAATCGCCCACACCGGTTCGTAGGCCACCACCAGGGTCTCGGCCTGCTCCGCAGTGATGCCTGCCAGCGAACCGCGCAGCTGTTCCAGCGTGTATTCAACGTGGGTGCCGGCCTGGCGGATCTGAAGTCCCTCGCCCACGCACAATACCGGGACCAGCCCGTGGCGGTACGCTGCGGCGACCTTGGTGGCCAGCAGCTCGTTGGACTCCCCGTGCAGCGCACGGCGCTCACTGTGGCCCACCAGCACGTAGGCGCAACCGAGCCGTGAGAGGAACTGCCCGGAGATTTCCCCGGTGTAGGCACCGGAGTCCTGCGCCGAGAGGTCCTGGGCGCCGTAGCGCACCGGCAGGTTGTCACCCATGGTCAGAGTCTGCACGCCGCGCAGGTCGGTGAACGGCGGGAAGACCGCCACCTCGACCCGCTCGAAGTCGTGCTCGGCGTCGGCAAGGGTCCAAGCCAGCTTCTGCAAAAGCGTGATGCCTTGGACGTGGTCCATGTTCATCTTCCAGTTGCCGGCAATCAGCGGCTTCCGGTCGAATTTTCCATTCGTGGATGTGGTCACTTACGCGCCTCCAAGGCAGTCAGGCCGGGCAGTTCCTTGCCCTCGAGGTACTCGAGGGAGGCACCGCCGCCGGTGGAAATGTGTCCGAAGTCGTCGTCGTGGAAACCCAGCGTGCGCACGGCCGCGGCGGAGTCGCCGCCGCCGACGACGCTGAATGCCTCCGAGTCGGACAGCGCACCGGCAACGGCACGGGTGCCGTTGGCGAACGCCGGGATCTCGAAGACCCCCATCGGGCCGTTCCAGAACACCGTGTTGGCACTGCGGATGTAGCTGGCGAACTTCTCCCCGGAATCCGGACCGATGTCCAGGCCCAGGCCGGTGGCGCCGAAGGCACCGCCGGTGATGTTGTCCGCGGCCAGCACCTCGTGCTCGGCATCTGCCCCGAACTTGGAGGCCACGACCACGTCGGTGGGCAGCACGATGTCGCAGCCCAGTTCCTTGGCGCGCTTGAGGTAGCCGCGGCAGGTCTCGAGCTGGTCTTCCTCCAACAGGGACCCGCCGACCTCGTGGCCCTGGGCCTTGAGGAAGGTGAAGGCCATGCCGCCGCCGATCAGAAGGTGGTCGGCGCGGCCCAGCAGGTTGTCGATGACGGCAAGCTTGTCCGAGACCTTGGACCCGCCCAGCACGACCACGTAGGGGCGCTTGGGAGCCTCGGTGAGGGTCTTGAGCACCTTCACCTCGGTGGCCACCAGGTCGCCCTGGTAGGCCGGCAGCAGTGCGGCGATGTCGAAGACCGAGGCGTGCTTGCGGTGCACAGCACCGAAGGCGTCGTTGATGTACGCGCCGTCTTCGCCGGTCAGCGCGGCGAGCTCCGCCGCGAATTCGGCGCGTGCCGAGGCTTCTTTAGAGGTCTCGCGCGCATCGAAGCGCACATTTTCCAGGACCAGGACGGCGCCGTCGGTCAGTTCCCCGGCCAGTTGGCGGGCCGAGGGGCCCACGACGTCGGTGGCCGTGCGCACGTCGAGCCCGGAGAGCTCGGCGAGCCGGGTGGACGCCGGGGCAATGGAGTACTGGGGGTCGGGTTCGCCCTTGGGGCGACCCAGGTGAGCCATGACAATGACGCGTGCGCCGGCCTCGGCCAGCTTCTGCACCACGGGTATGGAGGCGCGAATACGCCCATCGTCGGTGACGGTGAGGCCATCGAGCGGCACGTTCAGGTCACTGCGGACCAGAACGCGCCGCCCAAGGACACCATCGGCGATCAATTCGTCGAGAGTGTGGGAAGTCATTTGACTAGGCTATCGGAAGAGTCCGGGACTAACCGAGACGCGCGCCGACATAAACGGTGAGGTCAACAAGTCGGGTCGAGTAGGCCCACTCGTTGTCGTACCAGGCGACGACCTTCGCGGTGGTGCCGATGACGGAAGTCAGGCCGGCATCGAAGACCGCGGAGTGCGGGTCGTGGACGATGTCGGTGGAGACCAGCGGATCCTCGGAGTACTTCAGGAAGCCCTTGAGCGGACCCTCTTCGGCGGCCTTCTTGAAAGCCTCGTTGATCTCCTCGACGGAGGCCTCGCGGGCCAGGTTCACGGTGAGGTCGGTGGCCGAGCCGGTCGGAACCGGGACGCGCATGGCGTAGCCGTTGAGCTTGCCCTTGAGCTCCGGGAGGACCAGGCCGATGGCCTTCGCTGCACCGGTGGAGGTCGGGATCATGTTCAAGGCGGCGGCGCGGGCGCGGCGCGGATCCTTCTTGTGCGGGGAATCCTGCAGGTGCTGGTCTGCGGTGTAGGCGTGGATGGTGGTCATCAGGCCGTCGACGATGCCGAACTGGTCGTTAAGGACCTTGGCCACGGGGCCCAGGCAGTTGGTGGTGCAGGAGGCGTTCGAGATGATGTGGTGCTTGTCGGCCTCGTACTTCTCGTGGTTGACACCCATGACGATGGTGATGTCTTCCTTGGAAGCCGGCGCGGAAATGATGACCTTCTTGGCGCCTGCCTGCAGGTGCTTCTCGGCATCCGCGGCCTTCGTGAAGAAGCCGGTGGACTCGATGACGACGTCCACTCCCAGTTCGCCCCAGCCCAGGTGGGCGGGATCCTTCTGCGAGAGGACCTTGATGCGCTTCTTTCCCACAACGATGAAGGCGCCGTCGACGGTCACGTCTTCTTCCAGGCGGCCCATGATCGAGTCGTACTTGACCAGCATGGCCAGGTCGTTGATGGACCCCAGGTCGTTTACTGCAACAACTTCGATGTCTGCGCCATGAGCCAGGCTGGCTCGCAGGAAGTTGCGACCAATGCGTCCGAAACCGTTAATGCCAACACGGGTAGTCACGTGTATTTCTCCTAAACAGAGTGGTGTTGCCACTGCCGCGAAAAGAGGGCCCCGGTGTTGGGACACAGGAAACGGAGTGGCTTGGAAAAAATTGGACACTCCGTTGTGTCGTCAGCTGGGATGCTGACCGGGTTATTGCGTGTCTTGCGGAATTAACCGCAAGACACGCAAAACTCGATGTTTACATCTTACGCCATAGAGGCGATAAATGTGAGGAGGCTTACGTCTCCAAGTCCTCGGATTACTTGCCGGGGACGACAAGCTTCGGGGCACCGGCACGCGCCGCCTCGAAGCGGGCCGAAACATCGGCCCAGTTCACGATGTTCCAGAAAGCCTTCACATAATCGGCCTTCACATTCACGTAATCCAGGTAGAACGCGTGCTCCCACATGTCCAACATCAACAACGGAGTCGTCGCCACCGGCACGTTGCCCTGCTGGTCATACAACTGCTCGATGACCAACTGGCCACCCAGGCCCTCAAAGCCCAGCAACGCCCAACCCGAACCCTGCAGGCTCATCGCCGCGGCCGTGAAGTGCGCACGGAAAGCGTCAAAGGAACCAAACGCGTCGTCAATCGCCGCAGCCAACTCGCCCTCGGGCTTGTCCCCGCCCTCCGGGGAAAGGTTGTTCCAGAAGATCGAGTGGTTCGTGTGACCACCCAAGTGGAACGCCAGGTCCTTGGACAACTTCGGAACGTTCCCGAACTCGCCCTTCTCCCGCGCCTCGGCCAGCTGCTCCAACGCCGTGTTCGCACCGGCCACATAGGCAGCATGGTGCTTCGAGTGGTGCAGCTCCATGATCCGCGCCGAAATGTTCGGCTCCAAGGCCGCGTAATCGTACTGCAGCTCAGGCAAGGTATAAATAGCCAAAATGACTCCTCATTCTCTTCGGCACCCAGCGGGACGCGGGCGCACTCTTCTTCGTTACTGCATCTCCGCGCAGCTGGCGGAAAACTCGTGGTTTCAGTGCTCCAGCATATCCAAGGGAACGCTCGCCTCGGTGCCGGGTATTCCCAACTCGGAAGCTCTTTTGTCGGCCATGGCCAAGAGCCGGCGAATCCGCCCGGCGATCGCGTCCTTGGTCATGGGCGGCTCCGCCATGCGGCCAAGCTCGTCGAGGCTGGCCTGCTTGTGCGCCACGCGCAGGGCTCCGGCGTACTTGAGGTGCTCGGGGACTTCCTCGCCGAGGATTTCCAGCGCGCGGTCGACCCTGGCACCGGCGGCAACGGCCGCCTGGGCCGAGCGGCGCAGGTTGGCGTCGTCGAAGTTGGCCAGCCGGTTGGCCGTGGCACGGACTTCCTTGCGCATGCGGCGCTCCTCCCAGACCATCAACGCATCGTGGGCGCCCATGCGGGTGAGCAGCTGCGCAATGGCCTCGCCGTCGCGGATGACCACGCGGTCAACGCCGCGGACCTCGCGCGCCTTGGCCACCAGGCCCAGGCGCCGCGCGGCACCGACCAGAGCGAGCGCCGATTCGGGGCCGGGGCAGGTGATTTCCAGTGCGGAGGACCGCCCGGGTTCGGTCAGCGAGCCGTGGGAGAGGAACGCTCCGCGCCACACGGCCTCGGCGTCGGCGGTGGAACCGTTGACGATGACCGAGGGCAATCCGCGCACGGGGCGGCCGCGCCCGTCGAGCAGGCCGGTCTGGCGCGCCAGGGACTCGCCGTCGCGGACGACCCTGACCACGTAGCGGTTGCCGCGGCGCAGGCCGCCGCCGGAGACGACGATGATTTCAGAGGTGTGTCCGTAGACTTCGGCGATGGCGGCACGAAGCCGCCGGGCGGTGGAGGCGAGGTCGACCTCGGCCTCGATGACGATGCGTCCGGAGATGATGTGGAGTCCACCGCAGAATCGCAGCATGGTGGATACCTCAGCCTTGCGTTCGGAGGATCTCCGAATCTCAAGCCGGGACAGCTCGTCCTTGACGGAAGCCGTCAGTGCCATGGATTGTTTCCTAACTGCTGGGCTCGTCTGTGCTGAACGTGGTGAACACGTCGTGGTAGGCGGCGGCAAGTCTCAAGGGGTCGTGGACTGCTCGTCCGGCACCAACCCCTACTTTACCGAAAAACGTGCGGGCACCTAGCCGGGCGGCGGCCTGGGTGAAGGCCTCGTGGTCGGAAATCGTCGTCGGGTCGGCCAATACGGCGTCCAGGCGCAGCTGTGGAGCGTACCTGGAGATGACCTCGAGGTGCGCCGCCGCATCCATCCCGCCGGTCTCGGCTGTGGTCGTGGAGAGGTTCATGGTCAGCAGCCGGCGGGCAGGGGTTTGTTGCAGCGCTTCGCGCATTTCCGGCAGCAGCAGGTGGGGCAGCACCGAGGTGTACCAGGAGCCGGGGCCCAACACGACCCAGTCAGCCAGCTCGATGGCGTCAAGCGCCTCGGTGCAGGCGGCGGCGTCGGCGGGTTCCAGGCGCACATTGGAAACCAGCGCGCTCTCCCCTGCCTCGGCCAGGTTCGCCTGGCCGGAGATGCGCCTGCGCACCAGACCGGTGCCGGCATCCTCCTGCAGCACGTCCCCGGTGATGGTCAGCGGGGTGGTGCTCATGGGCAGCACCTGGCCGCGGGCGCCCAGCAGTGCACCTGCCCAGCGCAGCCCCGCCACCGGGTCCTTGAGCAATTCCCACAGGGCCACGATCAGCAGGTTGCCGACAGCGTGCTGGTCCAGCGTGGCGTTGGTGCCCGGCTTGGAGGTGAAGCGGTGCTGCATGACATCGCGCCAGGTCCTCCCCCAGTCGGTGTCGTCGCACAAGGCGGCAAGGGCCATGCGCAGGTCCCCGGGTGGCAGCACGTCGAGTTCCTCGCGCAGGCGCCCGGAGGAGCCCCCGTCGTCGGCGACCGTGACAACGGCGGTCAAGTCGGTGGTGAGCCGGCGCAACGCCGACAGCGAGGCGGAGAGACCGTGGCCGCCGCCGAGGGCGACGACGCGCACCACCTGGTTGTCCTCGGCGGAACGTGCGGGGGGCTGGATGGGGATGGGGCCGGTGAAAAACGCCATGGTGGACTACTCGCGCCCCAGGTCCCGGTGCGTGATGTTGACCCGCACGCTTGGCAGCTGGGCCAGCCGGCGCCCGATCTCCTCGGCCGTGGCCACGGAACGGTGCTTGCCGCCGGTGCAACCCACCGCGATGGTGGCGTAGTGCTTGTTTTCCCGGCGGTAGCCCTCGAAGACCGGTTCCAGGGCGCCGATGTAGCGCTCGATGAATTCCGCCGCCCCCTTGGCCGACAGCACGTAGTCGGAGACCTGCTTTTCCTTGCCGGTGTGCGGGCGAAGTTCCGGGACCCAGTGCGGGTTGGGGATGAAGCGGACATCCGCCACGTAGTTGGCATCGGTGGGCAGCCCGTACTTGAAGCCGAAGCTCATCACGTTCAGCCGCAGCACGATGGGGCCCGACTCGGAGAAGAGCTCGGTGATCGAGCGCGCCAGGTCGTGCACCGACATCTCGGTGGTGTCCACGACGATCTCCGCGGCTTCCTTCAGCTCGCGCAGCACCTCGCGTTCGCGGTTGATCCCGTCGACGATCCGTTCGTCCTCCTGCAAGGGGTGCGGGCGCCGGCCCTGTTCGAAGCGGCGCACCAGAAGGTCGTCGGCCGCGTCAAGGAAGAGCACCCGGTAGGCGATGCCGGCGCTGGTCAGCGCGTTCAGGTTCTCGCGCAGCTGCGGGAAGAGCGACTTGGAGCGCACGTCCATCACCACCGCGAGCTTGGGGATCGATCCCCCGGAGTGGGCCACGATCTCGGTGAGCATGCCCAGCAGCGTCGGGGGGAGGTTTTCCACCACGTACCATCCGTGGTCTTCCAGCGCGTGGGCGGCGGTGGTGCGGCCGGCACCCGACATGCCGGTTATCACCAGAAGTTCGGACTCGGGAGGTTTCACGGGGGCAAGCTCGGAGGTCATGACCCCTAGCCTAGTCGCCTTTGCGCGCCCAACCTGCTAGTCAAGTACCTCTCCGGTCGTCATGTTCACTGCCGGCGCACCGGTGCCGGCGGCGGCCAGCGCCTCATGCACCGTGGCGGCAAGCACCGGGCCGATGCCGGGAACGGCCGTGAGTTCCTCGACGGAGGCGGCGCGCATCTTTTTCATCGAGCCGAAGTGCTTGCGCAGGGCCTCGCGCTTGGCCGGGCCCAGGCCGTTGATGGTGTCAAGTAGTGAGGTGGTCATCGAGGCCGAGCGCTTCTGGCGGTGGAAGGTGATGGCGAAACGGTGCGCCTCGTCGCGGATCCGCTGGACCATGTACAGCGCGTGGGAGGCCCGCGGCAGGATCACCGGGAACTCGTCATCGGGCAGCCACAGTTCCTCCAGCCGCTTGGCCAGGCCGACGACGTAGATGTCGTCGATGCCCAGGTCCGCAAGCGCCCGGGAGGCGGCGGCGACCTGCGGCGGACCGCCGTCCACGATGACCAGCGAGGGCGGGTAGGCGAACTTGCGCGCCGGCAGTCGTTCGGAGGCGTCGGCGATGTCGATTTCGCCGCTGACCATCGGCACGGTGTCGGCCATTTCCGCGAGGTAGTTCCTGAAGCGGCGGGAGATCACGTCGTACATCGAGGCGGTGTCATCCCGCGCAGCGTCCCCGGTGATCGCGAACTTGCGGTAGTCGCTCTTTTTCGGCAGCCCGTCCTCGAACACCACCATGGAGGCGACCACGTTGGTGCCCTGGGTGTGGGAAGCGTCATAGCATTCGATGCGCAGCAGCGGGGTGGGAAGCCCGAGCGAGTCCTGCAGTTCCTGCAGCGAGGCCGAGCGCGTGGTCAGGTCCCCGGCGCGCCGGGACTTGTGCAGGCGCAGCGACTGCTCGGCGTTTTCCCGCACGGTTTCGGCCAACGTCGCCTTGTCCCCGCGTTGGGGAACGCGCAGCGAGACGGCCGAGCCGCGGCGCTCGTGCAGCCACGCGGCCACCTGCTCGGTGTTCTCCGGCAGCACCGGAACCAGCACCTCGCGCGGAATCCTGTCGTCCCCGGCGGCCTCGCCGTAGACCTGGGTGAGCAGGTGCTCGATGAATTCGGCAGGGGTCGAGTCCTCGACCTTTTCCACGACCCAGCCGCGCTGGCCCCGGATCCGCCCGTTGCGCACATGGAAGACCTGCACGGCTGCCTCGAGCTCGTCCTCGTGCACGGCGAAGATGTCGGCCTCGGTGTTTTCGGCCAGCACCACCGCGTTGCGTTCGAAGACCCGACGCAGCGCGGCGATGTCGTCGCGGTGGCGGGCGGCCTGCTCGTACTCGAGCTTGGAGACCGCATCGGCCATCTTGGCTTCGATCTCCTTGATGAAGCGGGTGCCTTCACCGCCCATGAACTGGCACAGGTCCGCGGCGAGCTGCTTGTGGTCCTCGGGGCTGATGCGCCCCACGCAGGGGGCCGCGCATTTGTCGATGTAGCCCAGCAGGCAGGGCCGCCCGGAGGATTCGGCGCGCTTGAACACCCCTGCCGAACAGCTGCGGACCGGGAAGACACGCAGCAGCGTGTCGAGGGTTTCGCGGATGGCCTTGGCCGGGTAGAACGGCCCGAAGTACTTGGTGTCCTTGCGCTTGTCCCCGCGCATCACCTGGGCGCGCGGGTACTTCTCCCCCATGGTCACCGCGAGGTACGGGTATGACTTGTCGTCGCGGAAGACGATGTTGAACCGCGGGTTGTACTCCTTGATCCAGGTGTATTCCAGCTGGAGGGCCTCGAGCTCGGAGCCCACGACGGTCCACTCCACGGAGACGGCGGTGTGCACCATGGCGTGCGTCTTGGGGGTGAGCCCGGCCGGGTTGGCGAAGTAGGAGTTCAGCCGGGAGCGCAGCACCTTGGCCTTGCCGACGTAGATGACCCGTCCCACTTCGTCGCGGAAGCGGTACACCCCGGGGTTGACCGGGATGTCCCCCGTCGCGGGGCGGTAGCTTCTTGGGTCTGCCACGTCTGCGCCCTTCGTTGCTAGTCGGTGATGGGTGTCTGGTTGTAGGCGTCCACGCGTTCCTGGCCCGTGAGCTCCGCGATGGCATCGACGATCGTGTCGGTGGCTGCGCGGCGCTGCGGCAGCGGGTGCTTGCGTCCCAGGTGCTCGAATTGCAGCGGCTTGCCGAAGGCCAGGGTGAAGTGGTGCGGGGTAATCCGGTTGGTTCCGGCCGGCTGCAGCTTCTCGGTGCCGATGAGTCCGACTGGCACCACCGGCGCCCCGGTGCTCAGCGCCAGCCAGCCCACGCCGGTGCGTCCGCGGTAGAGCATGCCGTCACGGGAGCGGGTGCCCTCGGGGTAGATGCCGATGCCGCCGCCGGTTTCCAGGATGTCGACCAGGGATTCCAGTGCCGCCACGGAGGCAGCCTGCTCGCCGCGCTGCACCGGGATGGAGCCCACGGACTCGAAGAAGGTCTTCATGGCCTTGCCTTTGAGGCCGGGGGTGGTGAAGTACTCGGCCTTGGCGAAGAACGCCACGTCGCGCGGGGTCAGCGCCTGGATGATGATGGAGTCCAGGAAGGAGAGGTGGTTTGAGGCGATGATGACGGGCCCGGTGCGCGGCACGTTTTCCAGGCCGGTGACGGTGGGACGGCACAGCCCCGAAAGCAGCCCGCGGATCGAGGAGCGGGTCATGGTGTACAGGCTCATTTAGGCGCTGGCTCCCTTGGTGGTGGCTGCCATGACCGATGCGCGCACGGCTTCCCCGGCGGCGTTGCCCAGCAAGAGGTCGGCAAGTTCGGCAAGGTCCGCCGCGTGGGCGCCTGCCCCGGCGGCTGCCAGTTCGCCGTCGTCGGCGAACCCCCAGCCCGCGCCGATGGACGCGATGTTGTTCTCGTGGGCAGCCTCGATGTCGTAGCGGCGGTCCCCCACCATGACGCAGCTTGCCGGGTCCAGGTCGTGTTCGCTCATCGCCGCGGCGATGATGTGGGTCTTGGAGGACGATGTGCCGTCGCCCTCGTCGTCGTTGCCGAAGATCCCGTCAAGCAGCGGGGTGATTTTCTGCACAGCAAGCAGTTGGCGGGCAATGTACGTGGGCTTGGCCGTGGCCACCAGCACCGTGGTCCCGGCGGTGCGAAGTGCTGCCAGAAGCTCCTTCACGCCCGGGTAGGGACGCGAGGCTGCCATGCCGGTTTCGGCATATTGCGCGCGGTAGGTGGCGATCAGGAAGCCGATGTCGGCGGCGGTGACGCCGTCGATGGAGGCCAGCCCGATGCTCAGCGGCGGCCCGATGAGGGAACGGAGTTTTTCTTCACCCGGGTCGGGGATCTGCGCCTGCGTCAACGCATGGCGGATACCCGAGGTGATGGCCCCGGCCGGATCCACGAGGGTTCCATCGAGGTCAAGGAGCACGGCGGAGGGAGCAATCATCACTGTTGTATTCTCGCATGGACTGGGCGCCATCGCCGTTCGTGCATGCCCGAAGCGGCATACACGAACGGCCGTGGGGCCTAGCCAAGTAGCGGCGCGAGGAACCTTCCGGTGTAGCTGTCTTCGGCCTTGGCGACCTCTTCCGGGGTGCCGACGGCAATGATCTCGCCGCCGCCGGATCCACCCTCGGGGCCCAGGTCGATGACCCAGTCGGCGGACTTGATGACATCGAGGTTGTGCTCGATCGTGATCACGGTGTTGCCCTTATCGACGAGACCCTGCAGGACCAGCAGGAGCTTGCGGATATCCTCGAAATGCAGGCCCGTGGTGGGTTCGTCGAGCACGTAGATGGAGCGGCCGTTGGAACGTTTCTGCAATTCCGCGGCGAGCTTCACGCGCTGAGCCTCGCCGCCGGAAAGCGTGGTGGAGGCCTGTCCGAGGCGGACGTAGCCGAGCCCCACGTCCACCAGCGTGCGCAGGTGGCGGGCGATCGGGGTGAAGGCGGCGAAGAATTCCGCGCCCTCCTCGATCGGCATGTTCAGCACGTCGGCAATGGATTTGCCCTTGTAGTGCACTTCCAGGGTCTCGCGATTGTAGCGCGCACCATGGCAAACCTCACACGGGACATACACGTCGGGCAGGAAGTTCATCTCGATCTTCAGCGTGCCGTCGCCCGAGCAGGATTCGCAGCGTCCTCCCTTCACGTTGAAGGAGAATCGGCCCGGCAGGTAGCCGCGGACCTTGGCCTCGTTGGTCTCTGCAAAGAGCTTGCGGATGTGGTCGAAGACCCCGGTGTAGGTCGCCGGGTTCGATCGCGGGGTGCGGCCGATGGGCGACTGGTCGACGTGGATGACCTTGTCCAGGTGCTCGAGGCCCTCGACGCGGGTGTGCCGCCCCGGGACCTGCTTGGCGCCGTTGAGCTTGTTGGCCAGCACCTTGTAGAGGACGTCGTTGACCAGGGTGGACTTCCCCGAGCCGGAGACGCCGGTGATGGCCGTCAGGACACCGAGCGGGAAGCGCGCGGTGAGATCCTCGAGGTTGTTTTCGCGGGCGCCCACGACGGTGACCTGGCGCTTCTTGTCGATCTTGCGGCGCTTGGCGGGCACCTCGATCTTCCTACGCCCGGACAGGTAATCGCCGGTGATGGAGCGGGTGTTCGCCTTCAGGTCCGCCAGTGATCCGGAGTGCACGACCTCGCCGCCGTGTTCCCCGGCGCCCGGACCGATGTCGACGATCCAGTCGGCCTCGGCAATGGTGTCCTCGTCGTGCTCGACGACGATCAGGGTGTTGCCCAGCGAACGCAGCCGGGTCAGGGTTTCGATGAGCCTGCGGTTGTCGCGCTGGTGCAGGCCGATGGAGGGCTCGTCAAGCACGTAGAGCACGCCCACCAGGCCGGAGCCGATCTGCGTGGCCAGGCGGATGCGCTGGGCCTCGCCGCCGGAGAGCGTGCCGGCGGCGCGTTCCAGGTTCAGGTACTCGAGTCCGACGTCCAGCAGGAAGCGCAGGCGGGCCTGGATCTCTTTGAGCACCTGGGTGGCAATCTGTGCCTCGCGCCCGCTCAGGACGAGGTTCTCAAGGAACTCGGAACAAGTGCGCATCGGCATGGCGGAGACCTCGGCAATGGACTTGCCGTTGATCAACACCGAGAGGGAGGCGGAGTTCAGGCGTGCGCCGTTGCATTCCGGGCACGGGATCTGCCGCATGTACTCTTCGTACTTGTCGCGGGCATTGTCCGACTCGGTTTCCAGGTGCTTGCGGTGGATGTACTGCACCACTCCCTCGAAGCCGGTGGAGTACTTCCGTTCCCGACCGAAGCGGTTCTTGTACTGCACGACGACCTTGTGGTCCTTGCCGTGCAGAATGGCCTGCCGGGCCACCGCGGGCAGCTTGTTCCAAGGGGTCTCGAGTGTGAAGTCGAGTTCGGCGCCAAGGCCCTCGAGCAGGCGGTTCCAGTATTCGCTGGTTGCTGCTCCCAACGACCATGGCGCGATGGCGCCTTGTCCCAGCGGCATCTCGACGTCGGGAATGATCAGGTCTTCGTCGACCTCAAGGCGCGTGCCGATGCCGCTGCAGGCCGGGCATGCGCCAAATGGGTTGTTGAAGGAGAACGAGCGGGGCTCGATCTCATCGATGGCCAACGGGTGTTCGTTGGGGCAGGCAAGGTTTTCGGAGAAGGCGCGTATACGACCCTCGTCTTCCGGATCGAGGTCCACGAAATCAATCAGGACCCGGCCCTCGGCGAGGTTGAGCGCGGTTTCGATGGAGTCGGTCAGGCGCTGGCGAACGGTGTCGTTGATGGCCAGACGGTCGATGACAACCTCGATGGTGTGCTTGAACTGCTTGCCGAGCTTCGGCGGATCGCTGAGCTGGATCGTTTCACCGTCGACCCGTGCGCGGGAATAGCCCTTGGAACCCAGTTCCTTGAACAGGTCGACGAATTCCCCCTTGCGGCCGCGGACTACGGGTGCCAGGACCTGGAAACGGGTTTTGGGTTCCAGCTCAAGCAGTTGGTCAACGATCTGTTGCGGGGTCTGCTTCGTGACGGCCTCGCCGCAGACAGGGCAATAGGGGCGACCCACACGGGCCCAGAGAAGGCGCATGTAGTCGTAGATTTCCGTGATGGTTCCCACGGTGGAGCGGGGGTTCTTGGAGGTCGACTTTTGGTCGATCGACACCGCCGGCGAGAGTCCCTCGATGAAGTCGACGTCGGGCTTGTCGACCTGGCCGAGGAATTGTCGGGCGTACGCAGACAGCGATTCGACATAGCGCCGCTGCCCCTCAGCAAAGATGGTGTCGAATGCGAGGGAGGACTTGCCCGAGCCGGAGAGGCCGGTAAACACGATCATCGCGTCGCGCGGCAAATCCAGGTCGACATTGCGCAGGTTGTGCTCGCGCGCGCCCTTGACCACCAAGCGGGTCAGGTCGTGCGGACGGAGGGTTTCAAGGGAGCGGGAAGTAGCCACCAGAACATGCTAATCGAAAACTGGTTCGAATTGCGCGTCCTTGTGAGGAACAAGACTTGGGTCTAGCCGACCTGGGAACTGAACGCTGCGCGAACGTAGCCGACGGCCGCTTTTTCGGAGATCCCCCAGCGTGTCGCAACGGCAGCAAATTCCGACGCGGCGTCGGCCACCGCAACCGATCCTTCATCACCGGTGGCCTGGACAATGGTGCCGTGTCGCCCGCGGGTCACGACCGCACCGCTGGCTTCCAGCTCCTTGTAGACCTTTGCCGCGGTGTTGACCGCGAGGCCCAACTGCTCGGCGAGCGCCCGAACCGAAGGCAACTTGGTTCCTGCCTTGAGGCGCCCCTTGGAGATGGCGGCCAGGATCTGCTGCCTGACTTGTTGGTAGGGAGGGGTTTTGTCGGTGCTGTCGACAGTGACAAATGCCAGTGGATTGCTGTCCATGCGAGCCTTCCTTCGTTGATGCTGGGGGCAGGGCCTTCGTTTCAGACTATCGCCTGGCCATGGCTGCGCCACGTAAGGTGAAGTCATGACAGAAATCTTCCTTGACCTCACCGACGTGAGCATACGATCCGTGAGCGTCTCCGAAATGTCCAACAACATTTACCTGGTGACTTCGAAGAGCGACGGCTCGCAACTCCTGATTGATGCCGCCGACGACGTGCCGGCCATCGACGGCCTGATCGCATCCGCTTCGTCCGACTCGGAGGTTGCCCCGAGGCTTGAGGGCATCGCGACCACTCACCAGCACTGGGACCACATCAGGGCGCTGCACGAGTACGCGAAGCGCACCGGCGCGAAAACCTATGCGGGTACTGAGGACGTACAGGGAATTGCGGAGGGTGCCGATGTGGCCATTGACGTTGCATTGAACCACGGCGACACGGTGTCGGTGGGGACAACGGTCCTGGAGTGCGTGCACCTGCGTGGCCATACCCCAGGATCCATCGCCTATGTACTTCGTGACAGCGGAGGCACCACGGTGATCTTCAGTGGCGACTCGCTGTTCCCGGGTGGCGTGGGGAACACGCAGAACGATCCGCAGCGCTTCACGACGTTGCTTGATGACGTAACCACACGACTCTTCGAGCAGTATCCCGATGAAACCCTGGTGCTTCCGGGTCACGGGGCCACGACGACGTTGGGCGCGGAGCGGCCGAGCCTGGCGGAGTGGCGCGCTAGAGGCTGGTAATCACGACACTGTCGGTCGAGCCAGGTGGAGGCGATTCGGGCGTCCCCGGCAACGGCGGCGCCATGGCTCGGTACATCTGCCCGCTGGGCGTTTTTATCAGGATCGTGTGCCGGGGACCCAGAATCACGAATTCTTCCCAACCGGACGTTTCCTTGGTCTGGTTGCAGCGAACGCATCGTCCATCGCCATTGACTTCCGTCGTCTTTCCGCCCCTGGCCACTTGGTAAACGTGGTCGTAGTGGCGAATCGGGGCGTCGCAATAGGGTGTGCGACAGAACTGATCTCGTATCGAGATCAATTCCTTCAGCTTTTGAGGAAGAATCCGAGCTTCCGAGTCCATGGCCACGAGCTGACCGCTAACCGGAGCCGTATATAGGCGTCGGACCCATGCTTCTGCTTCATTTTCACCGTCGGGACCGGTGCGGTCACCAGTGATCATCCAGCGTGCATACTCTGCGGATACGGTTCCGTAGCCTTTGATGAATGCCGGCTCGCTGTCACCTACCATTAAGCATCGGTCCGTCATCACGACCTCAACCGACAGTGGCGGTCGCGAGGCCAGTTGCTGGCCGGTGACACACTCCACCACGAAGTCGGCCATGACCTGCGCATCGGTGCGCTTGTCTTCCGCTGAGCGGCGTTTGGCAGCAGCCTTGGCCAGCGCCTCCTTAAGGGCCACGCCTTGCACAACTGGCAGCAGCCCGCTCACTCGCATCATCCCGTCCGGAGTGGGCGTCACGGATATGCGTCGCTTATTCATCGCGTCGGCATGGTTGTTCATATCCGCTTTGTTGCTGAACGCCAGAACTTCCTTCTTGGCTCGAGCCAGGAGTTGTTTGTCGCCTACGCCTTCCAACGCGCCACGCTCGCCAGCGATTTCCCGGTCAATGAGTTCACGGACGCCGGGATCCAACTTGTTGGTTTCGCGCACCAGGAGCATGGCCCGATCTTCGTTGAGTTCTCCGCGCTCCAAGGCGTTATAGGTATAGGGCATGTGCTCGATCATGGATTTCGAGTAAGAGATAAAGCTCGACCCTAGGCGTTGTGCGACCTTGCGAGCCAGCGCCACTTCGGCACCAGCACCGCGGTTCGGGTTCTCCGTGTAGATCCCCTCATCCTCATGCCGGGCGATGATGTCCTGCTCGAGCCCGTAGGCTTCCTTGGCCTGGGCCGCACAGATTGCAGCCTTGGCCCTTTCCAGTGCCGAAATCCTCGCCACTCTGACCCGTTCTCCAACATTCTGGGGCAGGAGGGTCATGGCAACGCCGACGTCGTCGATGAAATCGACGTATTCATCCCCTGGCCTTTGCGCCAACGCGCGTTCCCTGGCGGGCATTTCCATGCCTACGGGTATGTGGCGGTGGCCAAGGAGAATTTCCCCGGCAGCCTCGGCGGAGAGCGAGCTCGGGTTCGACAAGTAGCCTTCGCACTCTTCGAACATATTTACTACTATACGCCTGTTCCAGACAAATATGAAGAGCTTGATGAATTTTCAGGCTCCCAAAAATCCATGTCACCGCAGGATCGAGATACCACCTTGGGCAACGTGCGGAGGAGCACGTTCGACACCCCTGCCTACTTGAAACGCATCCCCTGCGCCTCGCAGGCGCTCTTGAAAGATTCCTCGTCCGTGATGACCGGTACTCCGGCGGCATCAGTTGACACCGCCGCGCGAATCGACTCGGTTGACGACGCGGCGCCATGTTCCGCGGCCTTGGCCATGTTGGCGCGGCCTACGCTTCCATCGTCCGTATAACCGCTGCCAAAGTGGATGCAGGCAGTGTTTCCCTGGACATCGCGCTGGCGGAATTCGTCGGCCGATGGTCCCGCACAGGCACTGAGCATAAGGGTGGCCACGGCGAGCGCGGGCAAGAGGCTTTTTCCCATGTCCCCACCCTACGAGAGGGCACGGCTCCCCGGGGCAATCTAGCGCTTGCGGCCCACCATGAAGATGCGACGGAAGGGAAAGAGCGTGACGGTCCCGCCGCCGTGGTCGTCAACGGCCGGATAGGCCTCGCTCACCAAGGCTCCGTACTGGGCCTCGAAGTCGGCGGCGTCTGTCGCGCTGAGCCGGGCCAGGACCGGGCGCAGCGCGGTTCCGCGGACCCACTCCAGCACCGGGTCCGGTCCAGAGAGGATTTGCCCATAGGTGGTCTCCCAGACATCGGGTTCAAACCCGGCATCCAGCAGGATCTTCAGGTAGTCGGAGGGTTCCCCCGACGCGTCGTCCTGCCGCAGCACGCCGGACAGTTGCGGCGCCCAGCGCTCCGATTCCGCGAGCTGCCTCATCAGCGCGTGCGACGGCGAATGGAAGTTGCCCGGGACCTGCGCGGCAAACCACGCCCCCGGCGCCAACGCCTCCAGCCAGCGGGCGATCAACTGCCGGTGTTCGGGAATCCATTGCAGCATGGCGTTGGAGACCAGTACGTCGGTATCTGGCTCTGGCGTCCACTGCGTCGCATCGGCGAATTCAAAGGAGAGGTATTCCGCATGGTGCTTGGAGCGCGCCTGATCGATCATTTCCACCGACGAGTCCAGGCCCACCACGCGGGCGTCCGGCCAGCGCTCGGCCAGGGAATGCGTCAGCGGTCCGGGACCGCACCCCATGTCCACCACCAGTTGCGGTGTCGCGGCGGTGATGCGGGCCGTCAGATCGTAAAACGGACGATCTCGGTGATCTGCGAACTGCACGTACTTGTTCGGGTCCCATTTCATAACCACAGCGTAGGCGGAAAGGTCCACGTAAACCGATAGTCTTGGACACATCATGAAACTTACCGAGTTGCTGCCCAACACTCCCCCGCGCGGTGCCACCGCCGAATCAACCTATGAAGCCTTCGTGAAGTGGGTGGAGGACCGCGGCATCGGGCTGTACCCGGCGCAGGACGAGGCCGTCATGGAGTTCGTGGCAGGCAACAACGTCATCCTGGCCACACCCACGGGTTCAGGCAAGTCCCTGGTGGCGGTCGCCGCGCACTTCCATGCACTGGCCCGCGGGGAACGCAGCTACTACACGGCGCCGATCAAGGCGCTGGTCTCGGAAAAGTTCTTTGACCTCTGCAAGATCTTCGGCGCGGAGAACGTCGGCATGGTCACCGGTGACTCCTCGGTGAACCAGGATGCACCCATCATCTGTTGCACCGCCGAAATCCTGGCGAACATTGCGCTGCGCGAAGGCAAGAACGCCGACCTGGGTCCGGTGGTCATGGACGAGTTCCACTTCTATGCCGACCCGCAGCGCGGTTGGGCCTGGCAGGTCCCGCTGCTGGAACTCCCGCAGGCTCAGTTCCTGCTGATGAGCGCGACCCTCGGCGACGTTACCCGGTTCGAGGACGAACTCACGCTGCGCACCGGGCGCGCCACCACCACCGTGGCGCACGCCGAACGCCCCATCCCCCTGCACTACTACTACTCGCAGGACCCGGTGCAGGAAGCCATCGAGGAATTGCTGGGCACCAAGCAGGTGCCGATCTACGTGGTGCACTTCAGCCAGCTGGAGGCCATCGACCGGGCCAGCGGGTTGATGAGCATCAACGTATGCACCCGCGAGGAAAAGGACCGGATCTCCGAGCTGATCGCCGGATTCCGGTTCGCCCCGGGCTTCGGCAAGACGCTGAACCGGCTGGTCCGCCACGGCATCGGCGTGCACCATGCCGGCATGCTGCCCAAGTACCGCCGGTTGGTCGAGCAGCTGGCCCAGGCCGGCCTGCTGAAGGTCATCTGCGGCACCGACACCCTGGGCGTTGGCATCAACGTGCCCATCCGCACGGTGTTGATCACCGCGCTGTCCAAGTACGACGGGGTGCGCACGCGCATCCTGAACGCCCGCGAATTCCACCAGATCGCCGGACGCGCGGGCCGCGCCGGGTTCGACACCGCCGGGACCGTCGTCGTGCAGGCCCCCGAGCACTCCATCGAGAACAAAAAGGCCATGGAGAAGGCGCTGGCGAAGTTCGGCGACGACTCCAAGAAGCTGCGCCAGGTGACCAAGAAGAAGCCGCCGCAGGGCTTCGTGACCTGGGGCGAGAAGACCTACGAACGGATCATCGTCTCCACCCCCGAGACGCTGAACTCCTCGTTCGCGGTGACCCACTCGATCCTGCTGAACCTGCTGGCGCGCGAGGGCGATTCCTTTGCCGCGGCGCGCCGGCTGCTCACGGAGAACCACGAGCCCCCGGTGCGCCAGCGCGCCCTGCAGCGCAAGGCGCTGGGCATCCTGCGCGAGCTGCTGGCCACCGGCGTCGTCGAACGCCTCGAACACCCCGACAGGCACGGCAACATGCTGGCCCTCACGGTGCACCTGCAGGAGAACTTCGCGCTGAACCAGCCGTTGTCCCCCTTCGCGCTGGCGGCCCTTGAGCTCTTCGACGCCGAGTCCCCCGGCTATGCGCTGGATGTGGTCTCGGTCATCGAGGCGACGCTGGAAAAGCCGCGCCAGGTGCTCTCGGCCCAGGAGAAGAAGGCCCGCGGCGAGGCGATCGCCGCGATGAAGGCCGAGGGCATGGAGTACAACGACCGCATGGCCGCGCTCGAGGAGGTCAGCTACCCGCAGCCGCTGGCCGAGGTGCTGGGCAACGCGTTTGAGCAGTATCGCGCCGGTGCCCCGTGGCTCGGCGACTTCGAGGTGGCCCCCAAGTCGGTGGTCAGGGACATGTACGAGCGCGCCATGAGCTTCAGCGAATACGTGCAGTTCTACTCGCTGGCCCGCTCCGAGGGCGTGTTGCTTCGCTACCTCACCGACGCCTTCAAGGCGCTGCGCCAGACCGTGCCGCAGGACGCGCTTCGGGAGGACCTGTCGGACCTCATCGAATGGCTCGGGGAACTGATCCGCCAGATCGACTCCTCGCTGCTGGACGAATGGGAGGAACTGGCCAACGGCGTGCTGCACGAGCCCGACGCCGAGATCATCCCGCCGGCCCCCGAGCGCCTGACCTCCAACGAGCGCGCCTTCCGCGTGATGGTGCGCAACGAAATGTTCCGCCGCGTGAAGCTCTTCGCCGACGAGCAGGACGGTGCCCTGGGCGAGCTGGACGGGCACAGCGGCTTCGGTGCCGATGCCTGGGCCGATGCCATGGACGCGTACTTCGAGGAACATGAGGACATCGACGACGGACCCGGTGGCCGTGGCCCCAACCTTCTGCTGATCACCCCGTCCAAGGAGTCATGGAAGGTGCGGCAGGTCTTCGCCGACCCGGCCAATCACCACGACTGGGGCATCGACGCGACGGTGAACCTGGCCGACTCCGACGAGGCCGGCTACCCGGTCATCACGGTGACAGGCGTGGGGCGCCAGGACTAGGACGGCACCTGCAAATGCGCCCGCCGGATCATTCCGGCGGGCGCATTTCCTTTGCGCTAAAAGCCCAGCAACTTGGTCAGCGGCAGCACCTGGTTGTGGGCCAACAGCACCACCGGCACCACCAGCCCGGCCAGCGCGTACGCGGAGACCGGCACGCAGAGCAGCCACTCGCGCACCGAACCGGCCCGCCCCAGCACGGGAATGGCTATGCGACCACCTGGCTTCCACACGTCCTTGAGCAGCGGAACGCGGCGGATGAAACGCGGGGAACGGATCCGCACCGGCCAGATCAGGTTGCAGCCGCCAACGGTGAGCATGTCACCTGCAATGTGCACCGCGCAGCCCACTGCCACCGCAAGCACCAGCCAATTCTGCTCGTCCGGCGAGAACACCGCCACGAAGATGCCGGCCGGCACCGAGAGGATCCACGGCAGCTTCGCCATGGTGTCGGGAATGAACTTCAACGCCTTCAACGCGAAGGACACCAGCAGCACCGCCAGCAACCCGGCACCCGGATAGACCAACCCGAAGCGGGTGGAATCCACTGTCCACATGCCCAGCACCCACGCCATGAACGTGAATGCGGCAATGCCCAGCAACGAGTGCGTGCCGTTGCGGTGGCCGCCGGACACCTCGCCGATGCCCGCGCAGATCGCGTTGGACACCGGCGGCAGCGAGTGCGCGATGGTTGCCCGGCGATGGTCCGCGTCGGGCAGCAGCGCCGCCCCGGCACAGACCATCGCCCCCGCGACCCCGGCAATCGGGGACTGCTCCAGCAGGCCGAAGCCCAGCGGGATGGCGTCGGGCAGCCAGGGAAGGTGCTCGGGGAGGCTCCCGGTGGGGAGCTTGAAATTCGTGGTCAACGCGATCCAGGCTGCTGCGCCGGTGGCCGCGTGGTGGCCGCCCATCATATTGCTTGGTGCCGTCCTTGCTTTTGTTCTTGCGTGTCGATCGCCCCCAACATTAGGGGCCCGCACCCACGCGTTGGATTCACGGCACGCAAACGCTGCCGGTAGGCTTGGTCACATGCATTTGATTCGCCCGGCACAGCCCTCCGACGCCGCCGCCATCCTGGATCTCATCCACGAATTGGCCATCTTTGAGCGCGAGCCCGACGGGGTGAAAAACACCGAGGCCGATCTCGTCGCCCACCTCTTCGGAGCCGACCCGAAGGTCCATGCGCACGTGGTCGAGGAGCACGGCACCGTCCTGGGCTTCGCCCTGTGGTACCTGACGTATTCAACGTGGGAGGGCA
Organism: Paeniglutamicibacter sulfureus; assembly: GCF_039535115.1. Lineage (NCBI taxonomy): Bacteria > Bacillati > Actinomycetota > Actinomycetes > Micrococcales > Micrococcaceae > Paeniglutamicibacter > Paeniglutamicibacter sulfureus. The sequence continues at coordinate 321,832 of NZ_BAAAWO010000001.1, read as the reverse complement.
CGCACGGGATCCACCTGGAGGACCTGTACGTGCGCGAGAGTGCCCGCGGCGCCGGACACGGCAAGGCGTTGCTGGCCACCCTGGCGCAGATCGCGGTGGAGCGCGGCTACCGCCGCGTGGAGTGGAGCGTGCTGGACTGGAATGAACCGGCCATCGGCTTCTACGACTCACTGGGCGCCGGATCGATGGAAGGCTGGACGGTGCGCCGGCTCGAGGGAGCGGCGCTGGCTGCATTGGGGAACCGGAAATGAGCACCACCCACGTCTTCCGCGGCATGCGCAGCACCGAGCACTACTTCGAGCTGCCGCTTGACCACTCCCGGCCCGAGGGCGAGACCCTCACGGTGTTCGCCCGCGAAATCACCTCCACCAAGCACGAGGACCCCTCGGCGATGCCGTGGCTGCTCTTCCTGCAGGGCGGGCCCGGCGGCAAGTCCCCGCGCCCCGCCTCGCTCACCGGCTGGATGGCGGAGGCCGCCAAGACCTTCCGGATCCTGCTGCTGGACCAGCGCGGCACCGGCCTGAGCACCCCGGCCAACCGCCAGTCCCTGCCGCTGCGCGGGGACGCGGCGGCCCGGGCCGCCTACCTCACCCACTTCCGCGCCGATGCGATCGTGCACGACGCCGAGGCGATCCGCCGCGCCCTGGGGATCTCCTCCTGGAGCACCTTCGGCCAAAGCTACGGCGGCTTCTGCACGCTGACCTACCTGTCCCTGGCCCCCACGGCCCTTGACCGCTGCCTGGTCACCGGCGGGCTGGCCTCGCTCACCGCCGACGCGGACACCGTCTACCGCGCCACGTACGCACGGATGGCCGCGCGCAACGAGGAATACTTCGGCTGGTACCCGCAAGACCGCCTGGTCCTGGACGAGGTCGTCGCGCACCTGCGCGCCACCGAGGAGCACCTGCCCAACGGGCGGGCCCTGACCGTGCCGCTGGTGCAGATGCTCGGCCAGTTCCTGGGCGGCAACACCCGGGTGCACTCCCTGCACCATGTCCTGGAGGGCGCCTTCATCGACACCCCCGGCGGCAAGCGGCTCTCGGACACCTTCCTGGCCGCCGTGGCCGAGCAGGCCGACCGCACCACGAACCCGCTCTATGCGCTGCTGCACGAGTCGATCTACGGACAGGGCGCAGCCACCAACTGGGCCGCCGAACGCGTGCTCGGGGAATTCCCGGCCTTCTCCCCCGACGCGGCGTCCCCGCTGCTGACCGGAGAAATGGTGTACAGCTGGTACTTCGACTCCGACCCGGTGCTGCGCCCGCTGGAGGAAACCGCGCGGATCCTGGCCGAACACGAGGACTGGGGCCGACTCTACGACCCGGAGGTCTTGGCTGCCAACACCGTGCCGGTCGCTGCCGCCGTCTACACGCACGACGTGTACGTGGACAGGGACCTGTCGATGGAGACCGCCGCCGCGGTGGGCAACATGCGCGTGTGGGAAACCGACGAATTCCACCACGACGGAATCGGCGACGACGGCTCGATGATCTTCGCGAAGCTGCTGGAAATGAGCAACGCGGATTCCTAGGCCCGCGCAACCTCGCGCACGCAGAAGACGGCAACCAGCAGGATGAAGCCCAGGCACAGGTAGCCGAGCCCGGCGTAGCCCAGCCACGCCAGCAACAATCCGGAACCGGCGGCGCCCAATGCCCCGGCGGCACCCATGAGGGTGTCGGAAACACCCTGGACCAGCACGCGGCGTCCGCGCTCCACCCGCGAGGCCAGGAACGCGGAGCCGGAAACGGTGCACATGGACCAGCCCAGGCCCAGCAGCACCAGGCCGGTGGTGACCGCTGCCCGCGAGTCGGCACCCAGCCCGGCGACCAGCACCGCCGCCACCAGCACGCCCTGGCCCGCCAGCATCATCCGCGGCTGCCCGATCCTATCGGCCAGTGAGCCGACGAGCGGGGAGAGCGCATACATGCCGGCGATGTGGAGCGAGATCACGAACCCGATGACCACCAGGATGTCGGCGGTGCCCCCGTGCATTTCGTGCCCCGGGATGGCGGCAAGATCCTTGAGGTGCACCGGGGTCATCGACATGACGCCCACCATCACCAGGTGCGCCACCACGATGGTGGAGATGCCCAGGGCCGCCCCCGGCGATTCCCGCACCGCCACCAGCCCGGTGGCCAGCGATCCGCGTCGGCGGCCCACCGCCGGCGGGTGCGGGGCAATGCCGTCGGCGGCCTCCCAGGCGCGGGCCAGGTCGATGGGGTCCGGGCGCAGCCCGATGTTCAGCACCAGGATGGCCAGGACCATTCCGGCAAGCGAGAAGAGGAACGGCCCGCTCATCGGCGGCAGCCCCAGGCCCTGGCCCAGCACTGCTCCCGGTCCAATGAGGTTCGGGCCGGCAACCGCTCCGATCGTGATGGCCCAGACCACCAGACCCAGATCGCGACCGCGGGTGGCGTCTTCGGCAAGGTCGGTGGCGGCAAAGCGGGCCTGCAGGTTTGCCGCGGACCCCACGCCCAGCAGCGCAGCCCCGAGCATCAGCACAGCGAAGCTCTCCAGCACCGGGGCCAGCATCATGCCGACGGCGCCCAGCCCGGCCAGGAAGTAGCCGAAGGACAGCGCCACGCGGCGGCCGCGCTTCACCGCGAGGGCCGCCAGCGGCAGGGCGCTGAGCGCGCCCGCGACAGAGATCGCGGTGGTGGCCGCACCGGCGAAGGCGTTGGACCCGGTCAGCTCCACGGCCATGAGCGACCCGATGGCCAGCCCCGCGCCGTTTCCCACGCCGGACAGCAGCTGGGAGGCGGAAAGCGTGAAGACCACGCGGCGCTGCGCCCTGGTGCGCGTTGACTCGGGGATGAGCAGGGTTTTCCGGGATACAGTCACCTCGGCAGTCTAGCAACGTACGCGGGGGTTAAAGAGCTGCGGGGCCCGCTTCCCGAAGGAAACAGACCCCGCCTGCGCCTGGCGACTACTTGGAGTCGTTGTTGGCGTCCTCTATTGCCTGTTCTGCCTTTGCTGCCTTGTGCTCCTCGGCGGCGCGGCGGCCGGCCGGGGAAAGCAGCGAGGCAACCGTGGCAATCACGATGGTGCCCAGGATGACCACCAGCGAGACGGTGATCGAGATATCCGGCACCCACTCGATGTGACGGCCACCGTTGATGAAGGAGAGCTCGTTGACGTGCATCGCGTGGAAGACCAGCTTGACGCCGATGAAGGCCAGGATGATCGACAGCGCGTGCTTGAGGTAGATCAAGCGGTCCATCAGGCCACCGAGCAGGAAGTACAGCTGGCGCAGGCCCATCAGCGCGAACAGGTTCGCGGTGAAGACGATGAACGGCGACTGGGTCAGGCCGAAGATGGCCGGGATCGAGTCCACGGCGAAGAGCAGGTCGGTCATGCCGATCGTCACGAAGACCATGACCATCGGGGTGAACATCTTCTTGCCGTCGACGACGGTGCGCAGCTTGTTGCCGTCGTATTCCTTGGAGATCGGCAGGTTCTTGGTCATCTTGTAGACCAGGCCGTTGTTGGCGCCCTCGGACTCGTCCTCGCCCTTGTCGGTGGCCTGCTTCCAGGCTGTCCAGAGCAGGAACGCACCGAAGATGTAGAAGACCCACGAGTAGTTTTCGATGACAGCTGCACCGAGAATGATGAAGATGCCGCGCAGGATCAGGGCGATGATGATGCCGAACATCAACACTTCCTGCTGGTATTTACGCGGAACCGAGAAGCGGGCCATGATGATGATGAACACGAAGAGGTTGTCGATGCTCAGCGAGTATTCGGTGACCCAGCCGGCAATGAATTGCTGGCCGATGTCCGGGCCCGCCTGCCACCAGACAACGGCGCCGAAGATCAGGGCCAGGGTGACATAGAAACCGACCCACAGGCCGGATTCCTTCATCGAGGGTTCGTGTGGTTTCTTGACCACATAAAGCAGGTCAAGCAGAAGAATGATGCACAATGCGGAAAGAGAAATAATCTCAAACTGCAGTGACAAGCCGTGGTTTCCCAATGTGGGGCCTTTCAAAACGGGGTACGTGGAACTACCGCAAGTCTCTCCGCCGCCCGTTCAGATTGGGTCGGCCGCTGCGCCCGGCGGGGCATCATTGCCCCGCGTGTTGACGATCACAGCACAATTGGGATACTCCCCTACGCTTGGACCAGTCTAACGCAAACAAGTTTCAGGCACGTGAATGACCAGGCCAAAGAGGCAGTAAAGGCTGCCCATGAGGAAGCGACAACGCATCCGGCCCATATCGTCATACATGCCCTCGACGGGCACGCGTACCGCGAGTATGACCTGGCCTGAAATTATTGATCCGCGCGGCATTGCCGCCGGAAGGATCGGCTGGCTGACCTACGCGTGGCCCGCGTTCTTCATCTGGCGCAATTCCTTCTTCAGTTCGGAGACCTCGTCGCGCAGCCGGGCGGCGACCTCGAAGTGCAGCTCCGCGGCGGCCGCGTGCATTTGCTCGGTCATTTGCTCGATCATGTCCACCAGGTTCTCCGCCGGCGCCGCAGCCAGCCCGTCGGCCCGCACCGTCTCGTGGGCCTTATTGGTGCCGGCACTGGAGCGCTTGGCGGTCTTGGCCAGGCGCTGGTTGTTCAGCAGTTCCTGGGTGTCGGCGTCCTCTCGGGCCAACGAATCGGTGATGTCGGCGATCTTCTTGCGCAGCGGCTGCGGGTCCACGCCATGGTCCTTGTTGTACTTCTGCTGCACCTCGCGGCGCCGGTTGGTCTCCTCGATGGCCTGGGCCATGGCGTCGGTGATCTTGTCCGCATACATGTGCACCTGGCCGTCGACGTTTCGCGCGGCGCGCCCGATGGTCTGGATCAGCGAGGTGGCCGAGCGCAGGAAGCCCTGCTTGTCGGCATCCAGGATCGCCACGAGCGAAACCTCTGGCAGGTCAAGACCCTCGCGCAGCAGGTTGATGCCGACCAGCACGTCGAACAGGCCCATGCGCAGCTCGCGCAGCAACTCCACGCGGCGCAGCGTGTCCACGTCCGAGTGCAGGTACTGGACCCGCACCCCGTGCTCGGTGAAGTAGTCGGTGAGGTCCTCGGCCATCCGCTTGGTCAGCGTGGTGACCAGGATGCGCTCGTTGCGTTCGACCCGGGCGCGGATCTCGTCGAGCAGGTCGTCGATCTGGCCCTTGGTGGGCTTGACGATGATTTCGGGGTCGATCAGGCCCGTGGGCCGGATGATCTGCTGGACCACGCCGTCTGCCTTGCCGAGCTCGTACTTGCCCGGGGTCGCCGAGAGGTAGACGGTCTGCCCGATGCGCTCGAGGAACTCGTCCCACTTCAGCGGCCGGTTGTCCATGGCCGATGGAAGGCGGAAGCCGTGCTCCACCAGGGTGCGCTTGCGCGACATGTCGCCCTCGTACATGGCACCGATCTGCGGGACGGTGACGTGGGATTCGTCGATGACCAGCAGAAAGTCGTCGGGGAAGTAGTCGATCAAGCAGTGCGGGGCGGTGCCCGGGGCACGGTTGTCGATGTGCCGGGAGTAATTCTCGATGCCGTTGCAGAAGCCCATCTGCTCCATCATCTCCAGGTCGTAGGTGGTGCGCATGCGCAGTCGCTGGGCCTCCACCAACTTGTTCTGGTTCTCCAGGGTCGACAGGCGCTGCTGCAGCTCGTCCTCGATGTCCTTGACGGCCCGGCTCATCCTCTCGGCGCCGGCGACATAGTGGCTGGCGGGGAACACGTACATCTCGTTTTCCTCGCGGATCACCTCGCCGGTGACCGGGTGCAGCGTGTGGATCGACTCGATCTCGTCGCCGAAGAACTCGATGCGCAGCGCCTGCTCCTCGTACATCGGGATGATCTCCACGGTGTCCCCGCGCACCCGGAAGGTGCCGCGGTGGAAGTCCATGTCGTTGCGGGCGTATTGCATGGAGACGAACCTGCGCAGCAGCGTATCGCGGTTCAGTTCCATGCCCTTTTTCAGGGTGACCATGCCGGCGACGTATTCCTCCGGGGTGCCCAGTCCGTAGATGCAGGAGACCGTGGCGACCACGATGACGTCGCGCCGGGTCAGCAGCGCGTTGGTGGCCGAGTGGCGCAGCCGCTCGACCTCCTCGTTGATCGAGGAGTCCTTCTCGATGAAGGTGTCGGTCTGCGGGACGTAGGCCTCGGGCTGGTAGTAGTCGTAGTAGGAGACGAAGTACTCCACGGCGTTGTTGGGCAGCAGCTCGCGGAACTCGTTGGCCAGCTGCGCGGCGAGGGTCTTGTTCTGCACCATCACCAGCGTGGGCCGCTGCACCTGCTCGATGAGCCAGGCGGTGGTCGCGGACTTGCCGGTGCCGGTGGCACCCAGCAGGACCACGTCCTTTTCCCCGGCGTTGATGCGGGTGGACAGCTCCTTGATGGCGGTTGGCTGGTCTCCGGCGGGCTTGAACTCGCTGATGACCTCGAAGGGGGCGACGACGCGGTTGATCTGCTGCGCAAGACTCATGCATCTAGGCTACGCCCTGGCACCCCCGCTTTGCCCGCGCGCTCGCCTCAGGCTGAAAGGCCGGCAGCGGCGACCCTTGTACGCAGCCGGCCGATGCGGGCGATCGGCGCGTCCTGCGCGCCGGAGGCGAATCCGAAGTAGTCGGCCGCCCCGCCCAGGATGCCCTCGACCAGCTCGCCGGCATCCACGATGTGGCGCACCTTCCCGACGGTGAACTTGGCGATGCTCCCGGTTCCCGTCAGGAGGATGTTCGCATCGATGGACGGGTAGGGAACCTCCGAGCTCCCGTCGGCCAGATAGCCCTCGACGGCTTCCAGCAGGGCATGCCAGATCCCGGGCAGGTCGTCGACAAGGTCGACGGGGACCAGCTGCAGCGAGTGGTAGCGCAGCTGGACCGATCCGATGGTGCCTTCCAGCGTCGCTGCGCGTTCGGGGTCACGCTGGATGCTGAGAAGCTGCGGGGCCGAGCCGTCGGCAGGTGCGTGCCTCAGGAAGGATTCGGCGACCATCGAGGTCCTCACTTGCGGGCCTGCCGCTCCACGATGTTGCCCAGCGCGCCGCGCATCAACCGGATCATGAACACGATGGTGGCTCCGGTGGCGGAGAGGAGCCCGGCAAGGGCCAGCCAGGCCGGGAGCAGCACCTGCGCGTCGTAGCCGGAGTCCCGGGAGACGAACTGCTCGCGCCCGCCGAAGAAGAGCCAGAGCACCAAGGCACCGGCCAGGGCGATGAACGCCAAGGCCCAGAGTCCGCGGACGACGCGCATTTCGGTGCGGGCCTTGGCGGATTCGGCGGCCAGCAGCGCCGCAAGTTCCGCCCGGGCCCGCGAGTTCCCGTCGTTCCCGGGGTCCGCAGGGTGCTCAGCGGGCACGGCTGGTGGATGGGGCAATGTTCTTCTCCCAGATCTCTGTGACTTGTTGGCGCAGCTGCGCAAGCGTGCCGGAGTTGTTGATGACGATGTCGGCGACGGCCGCGCGCTGCGCGTCGGTGGCCTGCGCGTCAATCCGGGCGCGGGCATCTGCCTCGTCCATTCCGCGGTCCTCGACCATGCGGCGCAGGCGTTCGTCCAACGGCGCTGCGACCACGATGACCAGATCGAAGTCGCTCCCCTGCCCGGTTTCCACCAGCAGCGGGATGTCTTGGACGATGACCGCGTCCGCCGGCGCCGCGGCGCGTTGCCGGGCGGCCTCGGCCCGCACGCGCGGGTGGACGATGGAGTTCAGTTTTTCCCTGGCGGTCGCGTCGGCAAAGATCAGCGCCCCCAATGCCGGGCGGTTCAGCTCGCCGGCTTCCGTGAGCATTCCGGGGCCGAAGGCCTCGGCGACCTCCGCCAGGCCCGGGCTTCCGGGGTTCACCACGGAGCGGGCGATGGCGTCGGCGTCGATGAGCACGGCGCCGAGTTCGGCGAGCTGCCGGGCGACTGCCGATTTTCCGGCGGCTATCCCGCCGGTGAGTCCCACATTGAGCATGTGTCCCAGCATACCGAGGCGCGGCGGGCACGCGGAGGCGCAAAACACTAGACTGATCAGGTAATGGACAATGATTCGGTGGCGACGGCCTACACGACGGTGGACGGCGACTTCGCCGCCGAGCTGGAGATCAAGCGCTCGCGCTTCATCACCTACCTGCGCCGGGTCGATTCCGAGGCAGCTGCCCGCGCCCTGGTCGCCGAGTTGCGCAAGAAGCACTTCGACGCACGCCACCATTGCAGCGCCTTCATCCTGGGCCCGGACCGCACCGCGATGCGCAGCAACGACGACGGCGAGCCATCGGGCACCGCCGGCATCCCGATGCTCGACGCGCTGGCCAAGCGGGAGACCGCGCCCGGGACCACCGACCTCTCCGACATTGCCGCAGTGGTGGTGCGCTACTTCGGCGGGATCCTGCTGGGCGCCGGAGGTTTGGTGCGCGCCTATTCCGAGTCGGTGTCCACGGCGCTGGACGCTGCCCCGCTGCTGCGCCGCGAACGCCTGCGGATCCTGGGCGTCGATGCGGACTACGCCGCTGCAGGCCGGCTGGAAAACGACCTGCGCGCCGCCGGCATCCAGGTCCTGGGCACCGAGTACGGGCCACGGCTTGCCACGCTGCGGGTGGCGCTCAATGACCAGGCACCGGTCCTCGCGGCATTCGCCGACCGGTTGGCCAGCCTCAGTGCCGGGGCCAGCACCGCAACAAACCTTGGAACCGAATGGGTGGATGTCCGATGAGCCTTGACTTCGAGAAGTTGCGCCGCTGGCCCGACGTGGAGGCGGAGAACCTGCTGGCCGTCGATGCAGCGGACAGGCTGCTGCTGGATCTGGCGGCCGAGGCCGGATGGCCGGGCGAGCCAGGCCGGGTGGTGGTCCTGAACGACCACTACGGCGCGCTGGTCCTCGGGGCGCTGGAGGCCGGGGTGCGCGGGCTGCGCGGGCACCAGGACGCACTCACCGGCGTCCGCGCCATCGACGCCAATGCCCACACCCTGCTGCCGGAACTCACCGGTGAATACCGGCACCTGCCCCTGGGCCGCGAGCTGCTTGAAGGCGCCGCCCTGGTGTTGGTGGCATTGCCCCGGTCGCTGGACGCGCTGGAGGAAATGCTGGCGTTCGTCGCAGAACACGCCGGGCCCGACGTCACGGTGATGGCCGCCGGGCGCATCAAGCACATGAGCCTGTCGATGAACGAGGTGCTGGGCCGCTACTTCGCCTCGGTCACCGCCTCGCTGGGACGCCAGAAATCCCGGGTGCTCACCGCCACCGCCGTCCGCCCGGTGGCCCAGCGCCCCGCAGCGCGCTTTCCGCTGCGGGCCGGCCACGACCTGGGGTTGCCCGAACCGCTGCAAGTGCGCGCCTACGCGCAGACCTTTGGCGGAGCCAAGCTGGATCCCGGGACCCGCTTCCTGCTCGAGCACCTGTCGCTACCGGGCGACGCGCAGCATGCCGTGGACCTGGGCTGCGGCAACGGGACCATTGCCGCGTTTTTGGCCTTGGGGCATCCGGGCCTCACGGTGCGTGCCTCCGACCACTCGGCCTCGGCCGTGGCCTCCACGCGCGCCACCGCGGCCGCCAACGACCTCGCCCACCGGATCACCGCGGTGCAGGACGACGCCTTGGCCTCGCTGCCAGACGCCTCCGAGTCCTTCGTGGTCCTGAACCCGCCTTTCCACATGGGCAACACCGTGCATGCGGGGATCGCCCTGAAGCTGATTGCCGATGCCGGACGGGTGCTGGCACCCGGCGGGGAGCTGTGGTGCGTCTGGAATTCGCACCTGGGCTACCGCGGGCAACTGGAAAAGCTGGTGGGACCCACCCGCCAAGTCGCGCGGAACCCGAAGTTCACCGTGACGGCGTCGACGAAGAGGTAGCGCTCCGTCCGGGCCGCGAACGCGGGGGGTTCAGAGCCCCTGGAAGAGGTCCGTGAGCAGAGGTTCGCCGGCGGCGCGGCTCGGCCAGGCCATGACCGAGGGCTCGCGCGAAACCACGCGCTGCCACCGGCCGACTGTCACTCCCGGGTCCATCAGCACGTCCCGCTGGCTGCGGTGTTCCAGCAGCCCGGCGACCACGCGCCAGGACACCGTGGAGGTGTCGACCTCGATGTCGATGGACTCGTCCGGGACCGGGCGCAGGTGGTATTCGATCGTCGGATCCCACACCACGGCACCGGTGCGCCGGCGCACCGTGTTCCACCGTTCAAAGACCGAGGCGCGGATGGCGCCATGGACCAGGCGCCGCAGTCCGGGCCCCGGAACCTCGCGGGCACGCCTGAACGCCTCGTCGGTGGCGGCCCCGATGGCGATGTGGTCGCGATGCCCGGTGATCCCGTCCGGACCGAAGGTCGCCACCACCTGCGGCCGTTCCTGCAACAGGATCGTGCGGACCCGCGCAACCAGTTCCTCGAAGTCGACCTCCGCCAGACGCCCGTCGTCGTAGCCCAGCCATTCATGGCGCACCGGGATGGTGCCGTGGGCACGCCACGCGTTGGCACTTTCCTCCCGCCGCCAGGCGCCGAGGGTTCCCGGGGTCACCGGCACGCCGGCCGAGATTTGGCCGGCAGCCCCGTCGGTCGCCAGCACCAGCACAAACCGGAATCCGGGGTCGTGTTCGTGCATGGCAATGGAACCCGCGCAACCATACGCATCGTCGTCGGGATGGGCAACGACGACCGCGATGGTATGCGGCTCGTTCATGGGGCAAATTCTAGTCCCGGCCGACACCGCGCAACAGTGCGGCGGGCACGGCCCTTCCGCGGGCGCGCCGTCACCCGCGTCCGCCAGGGGGTGCAATACTGCTTCCATGGACGAGTCACTTGAAGGAACGAAAACCGCACTGGTCATCATCAACATGCAAAACGGCGTGATGGAATACTGCGTGCACCCCAAGAAGGTCATCTCGCGCATCCAGGACCTCCTGGCCCGGGCCCGCGACACCGGCACCCCCGTGTACTGGGTGCAGGATGAACGCGAATTCGAGCGCCACTCGACGCCCTGGCGGATGGTCGCCGCACTGGAGCCGCTGGACGGGGAGCACCGGATCCACAAGTCGTACCGCGATGCCTTCACCGGCACCGGGCTGCACGCCTCCCTGATCGCCGGGGACGTGGGGCGACTGGTGGTCTGCGGCGCGCAGTCGGATTATTCCCTGCGCACCACGGCCGGACGCGCGGCGGCCATGGGCTACGACGTCACGGTGGTGCGCGATGCCCACACGACGGGGGCGTCGACCTTCGAGGGCCAGAGCCTGACAGGGGACCAGATCATCGCACACACCAACGCCTACTTTGCCTCGCTGGACTACCCCAACCAGGATTTCTCGCTGGAACGCTCAGAGGAGGTCGGGTTCCGCCCCGTGGTGTTGAACGACTGAACCGTTCGCCCTACCCAAGGCCCCCTTCCGGGCTGTAGGGTGCTAGAAACTTGTCACGCAGGAGATCCAACCCAGGGTTGTCGTGACGGCCACCGCCGGACGGCAACGCACCCCGCATAGAGGAGCAAGCCTTGTTCATTTCCGACGAATCCCCCACAGCCAACGCCGCCACTCCCGTCCCCGGACGGTACGTGGTCGTCTTTGCCGACCCCCACCCCTCCGCCGGGGAGAGGTTCGGCGCCCGCACGCTCCAGGAGGAGGTGCCGACCATGCTGGAACGGGAGGGCTTCTCGCTGGACACCTACTTCCCGCGCCTCGGGGTGGCTGTCGTGGGCGGGGAATCAGCCCAGCTCGGTGAACTGCAGGCCCGCTGTGATTCGCGGAACATGCCGCTGAGGATCGTCCCGGAACTGATGTACCACATCCTCTCGAGCCCGGCCCCGGAGCCGGGCATTGCTGCGGGACCGCCCTTCGCAGACAACGACGAGCTGACCTGGGGCCTGCAGGCGGTACGTGCCCGGGAGTCCGGCTACACCGGGCGGGGGATTCGCGTTGCGGTGCTGGACACCGGTTTTGACGCCGCGCACCCGGATTTCGCCGGACGCGACGTCACCACCATGTCCTTCATCGAGGGCGAGGATTCCCACGACGGGCACGGCCACGGCACCCACTGCATCGGCACGGCCTGCGGACCGCGCCCGTTGCCGGGAGCCAGGGCCTACGGCGTGGCCCCGGAGGCCTCCATCTTCGCCGGCAAGGTGCTCAGCAACGAGGGTTCGGGTTCCGATACCGGGATCCTCGCCGGCATCGACTGGGCCCTGCAAAACGACTGCCACATCATCTCCATGTCGCTGGGTGCCGACGTGCGGGAGGTCCACCCGCCCTATGTCGCCGCCGGCCACCGTGCCCTGGAGCGCGGGACCCTCATCGTCGCCGCGGCCGGCAACAACGCCCGTCGGTCGGCGGGCAACCCGGGATTCGTCGGCGCACCGGCCAACAGCCCCTATATCCTGTCCGTCGCCGCACTTGACGAAAACCTGCTCGTCGCCGACTTCTCCGCCCGCACGTTGCCGGGCCGAGGGGGCCAGGTCGATGTCTCCGGCCCCGGAGTGAAGGTCTATTCCTCCTGGCCCGGTGCCCAGCGCTACAACACCATCAGCGGCACGTCGATGGCTACCCCGCATGTTGCCGGCGTTGCGGCGCTCCTGTCCGAGGCCACCGGTTACCGGGGCAGGGAACTCTGGGCGGAACTCGTCCAAGAGTCCGAACGGCTCGAACAATTCTCCGTCGACGTCGGGGCGGGCCTGGCGCAAGCTCCGCCACCGATCCGGGAGCAGGCATCTGCGCCGGTGCCCGAACCGGTGTCCGAACCGGTGTCCAGTGAACCTTCGGAGGATGACGCATCTGAAAGCTTTTACGGCCATGGGTGATGACCCGGGGCAACAGCCCGCGGAAACCGTCGGCTACATCGTCACCGTGCAGAGCCAGTACCTGGGCCGGGTGGAGGAAGTCACCGGGCAGCTCGAATCGGCAGGCATGACGGTCGAGAGGGTGCTCGGCACCCTCGGCCAGATTATCGGCCGGGCCGAGGAAGCCAAGCGCACGACGCTGGCCGGGGTGGAAGGCGTTCAATCCGTCGACCCGGAACGGCGGTTCCGCATCAACCCGCCGGATAGCGACATCCAGTAGCGCAGGAGGGCTTGGAGACGCCCCGGGCGAATCCGCGACCTCCGGGGCCACACCGCCCACGCCACCGAAAAATTGCAAGAACCCCCGCTCCATTGCTGGAGCGGGGGTTCTTGTCGTCTACTTCAGGTGGATCAGTGATCCATCAAAAGTTCGTTCCTTAGGAACCGGCAAGCTTCTCGCGCAGTGCGGCGAGGGCCTCGTCGGAAGCCAGGGTACCTGCCTCGGTTGCCGGAGCATCCGAGGAGTAGGACGAGGAAGCGGACTCGGCCGGAGCCGATTCTGCTGCAGCGTCGTCGGCAAGGTGCTGTGCAACCTGCTTCTTGTGGGCTTCCCAGCGGGTCTGGGCGTCAGCGTACTGCTGCTCCCAAGCCGAACGCTGGGTCTCGAAGCCTTCGAGCCACTCGTTGGTCTCCGGATCGAAGCCCTCCGGGTACTTGTAGTTGCCCTCTTCGTCGTACTCTGCGGCCATGCCGTAGAGAGCCGGATCGAATTCGGCACCTTCCGGATCGACGCCCTCGTTGGCCTGCTTGAGGGACAGCGAGATGCGGCGACGCTCGAGATCGATGTCGATGACCTTGACGAACAGTTCGTCGCCAACGGAGACGACCTGCTCTGCAAGCTCCACGTGGCGCACGGCCAGCTCGGAGATGTGCACGAGGCCTTCGATTCCGTCTTCGACGCGCACGAATGCACCGAACGGAACAAGCTTGGTGACCTTACCCGGAACAACCTGCCCGAGGGCGTGGGTGCGGGCGAAGGTCTGCCACGGATCTTCCTGGGTGGCCTTGAGCGAGAGCGAAACACGCTCGCGGTCCAGGTCGACCTCGAGAACCTCGACGGTGACTTCCTGGCCAACTTCGACAACCTCGGACGGGTGGTCGATGTGCTTCCAGGACAGCTCGGAAACGTGGACGAGGCCGTCTACGCCGCCAAGGTCCACGAATGCACCGAAGTTGACGATGGAGGAAACGACGCCGGGACGAACCTGGCCCTTTTCCAGCTTGTTGAGGAACGTGGAGCGAACCTCGGACTGGGTCTGCTCGAGCCAGGCACGGCGGGAAAGAACAACGTTGTTGCGGTTCTTGTCCAGCTCGATGATCTTGGCTTCGATTTCCTGGCCGATGTACGGAGCCAGATCGCGCACACGGCGCATTTCGACGAGCGATGCCGGCAGGAAGCCGCGCAGGCCGATGTCGAGGATAAGGCCGCCCTTGACCACCTCGATGACGGTGCCGGTAACGACGCCGTCTTCTTCCTTGATCTTTTCGATATCGCCCCAGGCACGCTCGTACTGAGCACGCTTCTTGGACAGGATCAAACGACCTTCCTTGTCCTCCTTGGTGAGGACGAGGGCCTCGACGTTGTCACCGACGGCGACAACGTCGCCCGGGTCAACATCGTGCTTGATGGAAAGTTCGCGGGAAGGAATGACACCTTCGGTCTTGTAACCGATGTCGAGCAGAACTTCGTCGCGGTCAACCTTGACGACGATGCCTTCGACGAGGTCGCCATCGTTGAAGTACTTGATGGTGGCGTCGACGGCAGCGAGGAAGTCTTCAGCAGAGCCAATGTCGTTGATTGCAACGACCGGGGCACTGGTCTTCTCGTTGGAGGTGATGGTCATGTAGTAGGGACTCCGATGTGGATAGTCTGGGTGAGTCGGTCAGCCGGAAGTCCCGGCATATTCCGAATTTAGAATGGGTGCGGGCACGGCAGTAGCCGAAACACGCCCCCTCAGTCTATTCCCCCGGACCCGCAGGGTCAAAACGGGAACCGACGTTCTTGTCAAGTCGTCCCGGTCCCGTGTCAGGCGAAGGCCTCGGAAAGCTTCATGAGGCGCAATTTCCTGGATTCCAGGGAATCCAGTAGGCGCGGAAGGGCCTTGGCAACGCCCGCCGCAGTACCGGAGGACGGGCGGTTGAAATGGCCGATCCCCACGTCACGGGCTCCCAACAAGGCAGTTTGCGCCGCGACGCCGGAAGCGGGGAACGTTGCGCCGGCATCCAGATTGACGGTGAAGTTCATCGGGACAAGGCTCAGTTCCCTGCACATGGCGGCACCCAAGACGTCCATGTGGGCGGTGCCGGAACGGAAGAACCTGGCCTGGATCCCGAAGGTGTCGGCCAGATAGTGCTGATTGCCCATGACCTCGTCGTATGCTTCGGCGATGGAGGCGGTACCGCGGATTCCGTATGCGGCCTGGCCCCTGCTGCCCAGAGGCGCGTGCGAGGTGCCGTGGTTGGCTATCTCAAAGAGTGGGTCCGCAGCGAGTTCGCGCATCAGCGATATGTTGGCTGCGGCCCACCGGCGATTGACGAAAAGCGTGGCGGGAGTGCGATGCGCACGCAGCTCCTTGATCAGCCTGGCGTCGTAGCCTTCGCCATGGAGTCCCCCGCAAGCGTCGAAGGTGAGGGCAGCGCCGCGCGCCGCAGCGGGAAGATCAAGTTGGATGCCCTGGGCCTCCAGCCCGAACGAGCCCGCCGGTTTCCCCGCAAAGGCGGAAACCATCGCTCTCCGGCTGGGCACGGCCATGGGAGCGCTCGGCGCCGGGGTCGGGGCCGGTCCGGGCGCCGAAGCGGAGGGGGAAGCAGTAGGCGCGGGGCCGGTTCCGGGCAGGGACTCCGGGTCAACGGCGCATGAGGCCAGCATGGAAGTGCCCATCCCGACAAGGGCGGCGAGCATGGTGCGGCGACCCACTTGGGGGTCGTTGGAAGCCAGGTTGGTCATATATCTAGAAATCCGCCTGGCAGTAGGGAATCGTGGAGGTGGCGAACAGGGAATCGAGGGTCCGGACGGCACCGGGAACATGGATCTTGAGCACACCGGCCTGGGCCAGGTGCGCAGCGCTGAACCCGCCGAGGTAAAGCGAGGCAAGGTCGCGGACATCCACGCTCACATCCGGTTCACCGTCGTCCGGGAGCCGGCGCACGTCGGCCGTCAATTCCTCGACGCGCAGTTCCCAGGTTCCATCGGCCATGCCCAGGGAATCGTGCACGCGCAGCCGGATGTGCCCGTCGCCGGCGTAGGTGCGCGCCTCCAGCGCGGTCTCCAGGTCCAGGATCCGCAGCCACAGGTGGTCCCCGAGCGCGGTGGCCTTGTAGGCACGCGCGTTTTCCAGCGCTGTCGGCAACACGTCATCGACGGGTCCGCGCCCGGCGATCTTTTCCACCAGGTCGTGGGCGCCGAGGTAGGCAACCAGCTCACGGCGGGCGGCACCCGATGCGGTGCACATCTGGCCGATTTCCATGGTGGGCGGGTCGACCTTCCACCCGGAAAACTGGTAGCTCATGAATCCGTCGGGCTTGCCTTCCGCGTCCAGGTGCAGGGCTGCGCGCAGGTTCTTGACCGGCTTGAGCGAGTCGTAGTCCTCCCACTGGCCAGCGGCCTGGCCCACGTCGAACTGGGTGGCGCTGATGGAACCAAGGGTGTGGGCGTGTGCCGCGGCAAAGATGGCAGGGGCGTACTTCTTCAGCTCCTCCGGGGCAACGGCAACGACGCTGCCTTCAGGCTCGACGCGCAGCGACGCGCCCTGCCGGGTCTTGAGCGTGTAGCGGGCACGCTGGGTGGCGCGGCCGAAGCCGAAGCGGCCGTAGATGGTGGCTTCGGAGGCGGTCAGCGCCGCAAACACCGCGCCCTGCTCGCGGGCCGTGGACAGGTCAAGGGTGATCATCCGGCGCAACAGGCCACGGCGACGGTGCGTGGGACTGACGGTGACCGAGGTGATCTGGTGCACCGGCATCAGGTTTCCCCCGCCGATGTTCAGCGTTCCGGGAAAGGCAGCGTAGGTGGCGACGGGAGCCGCTGCGTGCAGCGAGGGCTGCACCGCAGAGTCGTCGTAGACGGCGGTGAACGTGGTGTTGTCGGCGATTTCCAGCCCCGCCAGGATCTTCAACTCGTCGGCATCCAATTGGGATTCATGGAATCCGCGGCTGACCGCCTTCAGGAATTCGACGGTCGCAGCGGACGGTGCACCGTCGACAAGCTCGGGCTCGAATCTTTCAATGCGAATCGCGGCATCTTCACTCATGATCGTGGCGTTTGCTTCCTGGTGTCGGGGGCAGGGCAGGCGTTGGCGTGGAGCTAGAAACCGTTGATGGCGTGGGGTACGCCCGGCAGGTCCAGCAGTTCGGACAATGCGGCAGGTTCTGCCGGCAGGGCGCGTTCGGCGGGTTCCAGCAGACCGGCGGAGACCAGGTCCCCGATCCCGCAGGCGCCGAGCAGCAGCGGGCCCAGGGCAACTGCACCGCAGGAGAAGTCGGCCGGTCCGTCCTCGTCCAGTTCGGTGACCTTCGCCCGCCCGTCGCGGATCGCAAAGGCGTAGGACCCGGCAACCAGGCCCTGCGGGTCGGCGACGCGCAACGTGAAGGTCCCGGATCCGCGGTACTCCCGCGCGGCGAAAGCCGCGGGGACATCCAGCACCCGCACCCACAGGCAGTGTTCGCGTCCGGTGTAGCTGACCCGCGAGGGGTCCTCCAGCGCCCAGCCCAGCGGGTCGTCTGCGGCGGCGAATGGATGGCTGATGCGCTCGATCAAATCGACGCTGGACAGGAAACGGAAGATCTCGCGCCGGGCCACCTCGGTGGTGGCCACCAGGTCACGGACGTTCAGCGTCAAAGGCTTGGAATCCCAGCCGGCAAACACATACGTCACGTATCCCTGGATCTCCCCCGCCGGATCCAGGTACACGGCGGCACGCAGCTTCGGATCCGGGTCCGGCCCCTCCTGGCCCCAGCGTGCAGTGGCATGGCGGAGATAGGCTTCCTGGCGTCCGACCGAGCCGCGGCGGGATGCGTGGAACGCCTCGAAGACGGGCCCGGCAACCGTGCCCAGCACATGCGGCGGAACCTGCAGCACCGATCCGCTGGCCGCTGCGTGGAAGCGCACGTCCCCGCGCACATCCAGGTGCAGGGTTTGCTGCTCGGTGACCCGGCCGAAGCCGAACCTGCCGTAGATCGTCGCCTCGGACGCGGTCAGCGCGGCCACGGGGTAACCCGCGGCCTTGGCCCGGGCGAGGTCCCCGGTCATCAGTTCACGCAGGATGCCGCGGCGGCGGTGCGTGGGACGCACCGTGACCATGGTGACCAGGTGCGCGGGGACCAGGGACGCCCCGACGTTCAGCGTCTTGGCGAAACTGGCGTAGGTGGCCACCGGCACCAGCGGGTCCACCCAATCGGCGGGCAGGGAATCGTCGTAGACCCCGGTGAGCACCCGCGCATCGACCTCGTGGGCTTGGAACATCTGTTCCACCTGGTCCGCGGTGGCGGGCTGCTGGTGGAACCCCTCCCGGCCCGTGTTCAGCCAGGCGGCATACCCGCCGGACGCGGCGCCGGTGTGGGCGTCGCGGGCCAGCGGGACCTCCTCGATGCGCAGCTGCCGGGTGAGCATCAGTGCCCGGCGTCCTGCCAGGACGTGCCGATGCCCACGTGCACATCCAGGGGCACCTTGAGCTCCGCGGCGGCGCCCATCCTTTCCCGCACGATCTTTTCGACTTTTTCCAGTTCGCCGGCGGCGACCTCGAGGACGAGTTCGTCATGGACCTGCAGCAGCATGCGGGATTTCAGGCCGGCTTCGGCCAGGCCTTCCTCGACGCCGAGCATCGCACGCTTGATGATGTCGGCGGCCGAGCCCTGGATCGGGGCGTTCAGCGCCGCGCGCTCGGCGATGTCGCGCAGCTGGCGGTTGTCGCTGGCCAGCTCCGGCAGGTAGCGGCGGCGCCCGAAGATGGTCTCGGTGTAGCCGTCCTTGCGGGCCTGGTCCACCACGGCGCGCAGGTAGTCGCGCACCGCGCCGAAGCGCGAGAAATAGTCCTTCATCAGCGTGCGCGCCTCGTCGACGGAGATCTTCAGCTGCTTGGACAGCCCGAAGGAGCTCAAGCCGTAGGCCAAGCCGTAGCTCATGGCCTTGACCTTGGAGCGCATTTCGTTGGTGACATCGGCAGGTTCGACGTTGAAGACGTGCGAGCCGACGAAGCGGTGCAGGTCCTCGCCGTCCTGGTAGGCCTGGATCAGGCCCTCGTCCTCGGAGAGGTGCGCCATGATGCGCATTTCGATCTGCGAGTAGTCGGCAGTCAGCAGCGTCTCGTAGCCCTCGCCCACCACGAAGACCTCGCGGATGCGCCGGCCCTCCTCGGAGCGGACCGGGATATTCTGCAGGTTCGGGTTCAGCGATGACAGGCGCCCGGTGGCAGCGACGGTCTGTGCGTAAGTGGTGTGGATGCGGCCGTCGGAAGCAACGGCCTTGCGCAGGCCCTCGACGGTCTGGCGCAGCTTGGTCGCGTCGCGGTAGGCCATCAACGCGACAAGGAACGGGTGCCCGGTCTTGACCAGGAGGTCCTGCAGGGACTCGGCGTCGGTGGTGAAGCCGGTCTTGATCTTCTTGGTCTTGGGAAGGTCGAGTTCCTCGAAGAGGACAACTTGCAGCTGCTTGGGGCTGGAGAGGTTGACCTCGTGGCCGATGGCCCCGTAGGCCTCTTCGGTGGCCCGGTTGATGGTCACGGTGAAGTCTTCGTAGAGCCCGTCGAGCTTGGCGGTGTCGATGGCGATGCCGGACATTTCCATGCGTGCCAGGATCAACGACAGCGGCATCTCCAGCTCCTTGAGCAGGGCATCTCCCCCGCGCTCCACGAGCATGCCGGCCAGGTGCTGGCTCAACTCGCGCACCGCGTGGGCGGCGCGGACCGCCGGGGTGGCAAGATCCGGGCCCTCGAAGTCCAAGGCCAGCTGGCCGCTGGCCGGTGCCTTGGAATCGTCCAGCGAGATGCGCAGGTGCTGCTGGGCGATGTCCGGCAGGTCGTGGCTACGGCGGTCGGGCTGGATCAGGTAGGCGGTGATCATGGTGTCGTCGGTGACTCCCGCCAGCTCAAGGCCGCGGTTCTTGAGCATCTTGTAGGTGCCCTTGAAGTCGTGCACGGCCTTGGAGTGGCTGACCGAGGACAGCACCTTGGCCAGTGCCTGCTCTGTTTCCCCGTCAATTTCCTCGAGGGAGACGTAGGCGGTGGCGTCCTTGGAGGCGAACGCCAGCCCGACCACGTCGGTGCCGCCGACGCCCCCGACGGTGGCCGCGTGCACGCCCAGCAGCTGCGCGCCGTGAGCGGCGAACCATGCCTCGAGCGCGGCTGCGCCGCCGAGCATCTCGTGGGCGGGGATCTCGGCTTCCTCGGCGGCATCCTGCGGATCATCACCGAAAAGGTCGAAGAGGCGCTTGCGCAGGGTGTTGAACTGCAGCGCGTCAAAAAGTTCTTCGACGGCCTCGCGGTTGGGTCGATCCAGGATCATGGCCTCGAGGGCAACCGGCAGCTCGAGGTCGCGCAGCAGGTGGTTCAGGCGGCGGTTGCGGGTGACGTTTTCCACGTGTTCGCGCAGCGAGTCGCCGACCTTGCCCTTGATGGCATCGATGTTTTCCAGGATGCCCGGCAGCCCGCCGTAAAGATTGATCCACTTGGCGGCGGTCTTCGGTCCCACCCCGGGCACCCCCGGGAGGTTGTCGGCGGTTTCGCCGACCAGGGCCGCGAGGTCCGAATACTGTTCGGGACGTACGAAGTACTTCGCCTCGACGGCGTCCCCGTCCATCGGCGGGATGTCGGAGATCCCCTTCTTGGGGTAAAGCACCAGGGTCTTTTCGGTGATCAGCTGGAAGGCGTCACGGTCACCGGAGACCACCAGCACGTCCAGGCCGGCGGCTTCGCCCTGTGCGGCGAGGGTGGCGATGATGTCATCGGCCTCGTAGCCGTCCATGGTGATGGTGGGGATGTTCATGGCTTCCATGACCTTTTGGATCAGGTCGATCTGCCCGTGGAATTCTTCGGGCGTCTTGTTGCGCCCGCCCTTGTATTCGGTGTACTCCAGTGAGCGGAATGTGGGGGTGTCCAAGTCGAACGCCACGGCCACGTGGGTGGGCTTCTGCTGGCGGATCATCGTCAGCAGCATCGACACGAAGCCATGCACCGCGTTGGTGTGCTGCCCGGTGTCGGTGGAAAAGTTTTCGGCCGGCAGGGCGTAGAAGGCACGGAAGGCCATGGAGTGCCCGTCAATGACGAGCAGGCGCTGGGGTTCGGTTGCCACAAGTTTGGTTGATTCGCTCACAGGTGCCAGCCTAGTTGGCATGGGCAATAAATTCACTCAAGACAACGCAGCGGCCATCGAGACATCTGGCACCTTTGCCGCCAACGGGGCGCACCCGGTCAATCCCTTTGCCCGTCAGCTCTTCGAACACGGGGTACCCGAGGCGATGTGGCCGATGCTTGCCAGCCACGGCGTGGGGACCCTGGTGGAGAAGCTGGGCATCCATTTTACGGAGATCACTCGCGACCGCGTGGTTGCCACCATGCCGGTGGAAGGCAACCAGCAGGTCGCAGGCATCCTTCACGGAGGCGCCTCGGTGGCCTTGGCCGAGACCCTTGGTTCCTTCGCCGCGGCGGTACACGGCAAGGGCGAAAAGAAACCGGTCGGTGTGGATATTTCCGCCACCCACCACAGGGCAGGGGTCACCGGCCTGGTGACCGGGGTCTGCACACCGATCCACCTGGGGCGCACGCTGACCACCCATGAAATCATCATCAGCGATGATGCGGGAAGGCGGCTGTGCACCTCCCGCATCACCAACATGCTGCTTGATGGCTGATCAAGCGGGGGGCCAGGCTCCGCAACGCATTCTCTGCCACGGAGCCACCGGAAGCGGCAAAACCACGCTCGCCCGGGACCTTGGACGCATCCTGCGGATGCCGGTGCATTACGTGGATGACGAGTTCGGGTGGCTGCCGGGCTGGGTGCAGCGAGACCAGTCGGAGCAGAAGGCTCTCGCGCTGAAGGCTGCCAACGCCCCGCAGTGGATCTTCGATTCGGCATACGGGCCTTATCGCCAGGACATCATCGGCCGCTCCGACCTCGTCGTATGCCTCGATTATCCCCGCGCCCTGTCGCTGTATCGGCTTCTGGTGCGAACAGTGAAGCGGATCAAGCACCGGGAATCGGTGTGCAACGGGAACGTTGAGACCTGGAGAAGGATGCTAGACCGGGACTCCATCGTGCTTTGGCACCTCAAGAGCTTCGGTCCGAAGCGCCGGCAGATGCGCGAGTTGGAAACCGCGCTGGGCGCCGAACGCGTCAAACGATTCTCCCGTCCCCGGGAGACCATGCGGTGGCTGGCCGAGCTGGAGGCACGCGCGAGTGGGTTGCGGTCCTAGTATTCGCGGTCCTGGCCCGGGGTTTTTTTCACCATGAACCTGGTCTCGCGAATCCCGCCCGGATACTCACGCGTGTACGTGGGATCGAGCTTGGCGGTGCCACGCATGGCAAAGAGCGGGCGCCCGCCACCGAGCAGGACGGGCATGGAGTAGAGCAATATCTCGTCGAGGAGCCCCTCGTCAACGAATTGCCCGGCCAGCGAGCCGCCGCCCACCACCCAGACGTCCTTCCCGTTGGCACTGCGTGCGATGTCCCCGGCCCATTCGGTCACGTCCCCGCGCACAAAGGTCAGGTCCGCGCCCGGGAACGCAGCCAGTTCCCGGTGAGCGAAGACCCACACCGGAAGCCCCTGGTAGGGCCACTTGTCGCGCACTTCGTTGAGCATCCAGGAATAGGTGTCCGCCCCCATGGCGATTGCGCCGATCTCCTGCATGAATGCATCGTAGCTTTCGGCTTGCCCGGCGAATCCGTCAAAGTCCATGAGCCAGTCGAGTCGTTCGTTTTCATCGGCGATGTAGCCATCCGTCGAGGCCGCCACGAAATACCTAAATTGCGTCATGGTGCCCATCCTAACCACGCCACGGCCCGCCGCAGAAGGAATCCGCACCGGGTCGGCGTGGTCCGGAAGCCGAGTCAGGTGGCTTAAACGGCTTTCGCCCTCTCGGATCATTGGTTCCGGGAGGGCGAAAGTGCGATGCGGCTTTGCCTAGGCGCCGAGGATCCTTGCGCTGAGCGAGGGCACGATGAGAACGATGCCGAAGATGACGACCAGGCCGCACAGCGCAAAGCAGCCGTAGGCCGCAAGCCTGGCCGGCATGGCGGAGCGTTGGGCGTCCTCGCCCACGGCGAGCATGCGCACGCCCAACGAGTAGGCGCCGACGATGAAAAGCGCAGAGGCCCACGTGATGACCGCGACGATCAGGAATGCATCCCACTGAATTGCCACTACTTGACCTCCTGCTTGATCTTGGCGCGCTCCATCTTGCGACGCTCCTTCTTGGTGGGGATGTTCACTGCCGCGCCGGAGACATCCACATCGCTGATCGCGTTGTGGTGGCCCACGAGTTCACGGCGCGAAAGGACCCAGATCACCAACAGGGAGCCAACTCCCAAAACGGTCACAATGACCAGTCCGCCGGTGCCGAAGTGGGCAAGCCCGGCAGCAGCGGCGCCGATGATCCCGGCCGCGGGGAGTGTGAAGAGCCAGCCCACCGCGATGCGTCCAGCTGTTCCCCAACGGACTTCCGCTCCCTTGCGGCCCAGCCCGGAACCGATCACGGATCCGGAGGCGACCTGCGTCGTCGACAGGGCGAAGCCCAGGTGCGAGGAAGTCAGGATGGCTGCGGCGGTGGAGGTCTCGGCGGCAAACCCCTGGGCTGGCTTGACGTCGGTCAGGCCCGAACCCATGGTGCGGATAATGCGCCAGCCGCCCATGTAGGTGCCCAGAGCGATGGCCAGTGCACAGGTCGCGATGACCCAGAAGTGCGGGCCGGTGCCCGCATCCTGCAGGCCCGAGGCCACCAGGGTCAGGGTGATGACACCCATGGTCTTCTGGGCGTCGTTGGTGCCGTGTGCCAATGCCACGAGCGAGGAGGAGAAGATCTGTCCGTAGCGGAATCCGCCGCGCTTGGGGGACGCCAGGCCGGATTGGCGCTTGGTCACCGAGTAGGCAAGCTTGGTGCACAGATACGCCGAGGTTCCCGCGATCACGGGGGCGACCAGTGCCGGGAGCAAAACCTTGGACATCAGCACGTTGTAGTCAATGGCACCGAAGCCGGCACCGACGATCGCTGCACCGATCAGTCCGCCAAAGAGTGCGTGGGAGGAGCTGGACGGGAGACCCAGCAGCCAGGTGACCATGTTCCAGACGACGGCGCCCATCAGGCCGGCGAAGATCATGGCCGGCATGATTTGCACGCCGGTCTCCCCGCCTTCCTTGATGATGCCACCGGAGATGGTCTTGGCGACTTCTGTTGAAAGGAAAGCACCAACAAGGTTGAGGACCGCGGCCAGCGCGACCGCGGCCTTGGGCTTGATTGCACCGGTTGCGATCGGCGTGGCCATCGCATTCGCGGTGTCGTGGAAGCCGTTGGTGAAATCAAAGAACAGGGCAAGTGCAATGACCAGGACGACGATAAGCGTCAGATCCATGTATAAACCAATCGTGGGATTGCGGGCGAGGGCCGAGTCGCGCTGGCTACTCCGAAGTCCCGCATTGTTTACCCAATGTTGGGGTTCCGTTCACCTAAGTCGCAGATTCATCATATGGCCTGCTCCGATCTAGTCAATTTCCCGGGGAGGGGCTCGGCACACCTCAGCCGCCCGTGGTTAGGCACTGCGCGGGGGCACCGCCGCTTCAACGTGAGCGACTTCACGGACAGCCCGTCCCGGCCAGGTAGGCACGGAGACTTCGGGCCCACACTTGCAATGGAGGAGAGCGATGGAGATGGTTCAGGTGTTTTGGTGCGCGAATCGGCGCGGAGCCGTAAGCTCGTTCAATGGCCAGATTCTTTGACGTACACCCCGATAACCCGCAGCCACGTGCGATTGCGCAGGCCGTGGACCTGATACGCGATGGCGGGCTGATCGCCTACCCGACCGATTCCTGCTATGCATTGGGTGCCCAGATCGGCAACCACGCGGCGCTGGACCGGATCCGGATGATTCGCCAGGTCGGCGACAAGCACCACTTCACGCTGGTCTGCAAGGACTTTGCCCAGCTGGGCCAGTACGTGGAGGTAAACAACCAGGTGTTCCGCAACATCAAGGCGGTCACCCCGGGCAGCTACACATTCATCCTCCCGGCGACCAAGGAGGTGCCGCGGCGCCTCATGCATGCCAAGAAAAAAACGATTGGCGTGCGCATCCCCGATAATCCGGTGGTGCGCGCCTTGCTGGAGGAACTCGGCGAGCCAATTCTCTCCAGCACGCTGTTGCTTCCGGGCGATGAGGATCCGATGACGCAGGGATGGGAAATCAAGGAAGCGCTGGACCATGTGGTCGAAGGCGTCATTGATTCGGGGGAATGCGGCATCGAGCCGACCACCGTGGTCGACTACTCCAGCGGCGAGGCCGTCATTGCCCGCGTGGGACTGGGCGATCCCTCTCGCTTCGAATAACGAGGAGTCCGGGCGTCGCTAGACGGCATTCCCGTGCACATCGGTGAGATTGCAAACCAACTGCCAGAGGTGGCCGTCGGGATCGGCAAAGGTGCCAACATACTGCATCCGGCCATTGACGTGCTTAATCTCATGGGGAGCGAATGCCTTCCCGGCCGATCCGGCAACGGCGGCAAGGATGTCGTCGACCTCTGCCACGGTGCTGATGGCACAGCTAAGGAAGGCGTCGGTGGCAGGAACGGGAAGCAACGGCGTGCGCATGGCTTCACGCGAGTACTTCGTGAACGCCTCGGTCTCGGCCAAAAAGATCGTCATCCCCGGCATTTCCAGGCAAACCATGCCCATGGCCGGCTTCGCGCCCTCAATACCCACAACGTCGCGGTAAAAGGCCAGCGAACGCCCGGCATCCGTCACGGCTAGGCTCAGGACTACACCTTGGGTTTTCATCAGGTTTCGGTTTCCTTCCACGCGGTTTAACTGTTCTCGAGTCCATTATTCATCGGAAGGACTGCGGGGACCTGTGCACAATCCCCCACGAGGCTTCCCAGGTCTCGCCCGGAGCCAGCCAGCGCAGGCCCATCCCGTTGTTGAAGGCATTTGCCGGCGCGGTCATCGGCCCCAGGGCGACGGCACGCACCGGTCCCCCGGTACCCGGGAACGCCGGGGCGGTGAACACCTGGATGAACTTGAAATTCGCGTCCATGTGCAGTTCCACCCGGCTCCCGTCGGGTGACTGCAGGCCGTGCTTGCTGCTTCCGTCGGCTTCGAAGCGCAGCCCGGTCCACGGGTGTGGGTGACCTGGAGTCCGGTTGCCAGCAACTCTTAGTGCACCGACGTGGCCAGTTCGAAGGGGTACCCCGGCGCAGGCGAAATATCCGCCGCCAGCAGCACGCTGCCTATGGTGCGTTCGATCTGACGATAGCTGCGATGCCGCAATAGGCCATGAATGGCGTTGCCGCGGGCTGGCTCCGCGATCGCAAGCTGCTCATCATGGACCCGGTAGGACCATGCACCCCCGGCCACCCGGTGGGGCCAAGGAACCAGCGCAATGCCGGCAGCCGAGGGGCCGCGATTTCCTGCGGATAGCCCTGGACGAGTTCAACCCCGTTGACGACCAGCCTGCGCAGCGACGCACCAACCTGGTTCACCGCGGCCCGCTGGCTGTTGCCGTCAATGGCGCCGGAGAGTTCGAATCGTTCACCCATCGGCGAATCCGGGTTTGGCACGGTCGCCCTTTCATCGTGACAGCTTGCTGCCATTGCCTCTGGGGTGCGGCCGATCGATGCAACCTGATTTCGGCGTCCAGGGGGGGTGGAACGAAGACGGGGCCGCGGGAACCATCAAGTGGTTCCCGCGGCCCCGTATGGTGCGTCTCTTGGGTACGGCTACTTGACCTGGTCGATGACGGTCTCTGCTACTTCACGCATGGACAGGCGGCGATCCATCGAGGTTTTCTGGATCCAGCGGAATGCCTCCGGCTCGGTCAGACCCATCTTGGTCGTCAGCAGGCTCTTGGCGCGTTCGACCAGCTTGCGGGTCGCGAACTGCTCGGTGAGGTCTCCGACTTCCTTTTCAAGGGCGCGTATTTCCTCGTGGCGGGAAATCGCGATCTCGATGGCGGGGACCAGGTCGGCCGGGGTGAACGGCTTGACGACGTAGGCCATGGCACCTGCCTCGCGGGCACGTTCCACCAGCTCCTTTTGGCTGAAGGCGGTCAACAGCACCACCGGGGCAATGCGTTCCTTGACGATGGTCTCGGCAGCGGTGATGCCATCCATGACCGGCATCTTGACGTCCATCAGCACCAGGTCCGGCTTGTGCTCCCGAGCCAGCTCGATGGCCTTTTCGCCGTTGTCAGCCTCGGCAACCACCTCATATCCCTCTCCGCGCAGGATCTCGACAATGTCCAAGCGGATCAGGGTCTCGTCCTCGGCTACGATGACGCGGCGGGGCGCGCCGGTGTTGGGCTCGGCCGCAATTCGGGTAACTTCGGGCAGGTCGCTCATCGTGCTCCTTCAATCCCGGCGTGACCGGGGGCATCATCAGTACTCGGTTTCGTCGTTAAGCCTATCTGCATGTACAGTGGATAACCGCAAGGACGCGAGGATTTCAGCGCAAAGCAATTATCGGTTACGCTTATTCTCGCTGCTTCGAATTGTGCCCGCCCGAGTGGCGGAATGGTAGACGCGCTGCACTCAAAATGCAGTATCGAAAGGTGTGTGGGTTCGAGTCCCACCTCGGGCACAAAACGACCCCGATCCCTTATTTCATAAGGGATCGGGGTCTTTTTCTTTTGTCCGGGCCCGGCACCCCCAACGCCCCCGTTCCTGCCGGGAGTTCAGGAAAAATGCAATCCCAAAAGCATTTTCCCCTTTCGCCGCATGGCTCCGGAGCCATGCGTGAACACGTCGCCCAAGGTGTCCGTCACGGCGGTGCTCCTCGGGACGCATGTGGAGCCTGCTGGAGACGTGTCCTGCGACCGCAGATCGAAACCTGCCGCGGCCAGGAGCGCTCGAGGCCAAACGACGCATCGAGGATCAGGCTGTCACGGCGAAACACCCAATGGTTAGGCTTGAATCGTTCACGCCCAATTCGCCCCCACACACAGATAGGACCGCGATGCCCAGCGCAGTCACCTTGATTCGCTCCCAGCAGCTCAGCAATGTTGCGCAATATGCCTACGCCTCGACGGCGCCGGCCAATGCACGACTGATTTTCCTGGCAGGTTCTTGCCCGCTCAATCAGGATGGAAGCACCGCCGGAATCGGGGACTACGCGGCCCAGGCGGCCAAATGCATCGAGAACTTGAAAATCGCCTTGGAAGCGGCCGGAGCAGGCCTGCCCGATGTCATCTCCACGCGCGTGCTGGTTGCCTCATCAACGCAAAAGGACCTCGTGGCGGCTTGGGAGGTCGTTCGTGCCGCATTTGGAAACCACGACGTTCCCAGCACCCTGATGGGCACCACCGTCCTCGGATACGACCACCAGCTCGTGGAAATCGAGGCGGTCGCCGCCGTGCTGGACTGATACGGGCGCAAAGCACGAAGGCCGGACTCCCACCTCGATCCCCCAACGGGAACCGCGATGAAAATCCGGCCTTGGCTTGCCAGGACTAGATGGAGATGGCTTCGGGGCCCGCTACGTTCTCGGAGTCCCACGGCCCGACCTTCTCGCGTGCCGGCATCGGCTTGCCGTCACCGAGCTGGCCTGCATCTGCGAGGTCGCCGACCTTGTGGATGCGCAGCGAGTTGGTGGAGCCCGCCTGGCCTGGAGGGGAACCGGCCGCGATGCAGACAATGTCGTTGATCTCGGCAAGCCCTTCGGCCAGCAGTGCGCGGTCGACCTGTGCGGTCATCTTGTCGGTGTGGTCCGCGTACTCGACCAGACGCGGCTGGATGCCCCACATCAGGGTCATGATGTTGTAGGTCTGTGGCAGCGGCGTAAACGCCAGCACCGGGCGCTTGGGGCGCAACCGGGACAGGCGTCGGGCCGAGTCGCCGGACTGGGTGAACGCCACGATGTACTTGGCATCCAGCTGGTCGGCGATCTCCACGGCGGCGCGGGTGATCGCACCGCCGCGCGTCTTGGGCTTTGAGCCCAGGCGCGGGATGCGGTCCAGACCGTGCGTTTCCGTGGAGGAAATGATCCGCGCCATGGTCTCGACGGTTTCGATGGGGTATTCGCCCACGCTGGTCTCCCCCGAAAGCATGACCGCATCGGCGCCGTCGAGGACGGCGTTGGCGCAGTCGGAGGCCTCGGCGCGGGTGGGCGTCGGGGACTCGATCATGGATTCGAGCACCTGGGTGGCAACGATGACCGGCTTGGCCCAGCGGCGGGCCAGTTCAATGGCTCGCTTCTGCACCAGCGGGACCTCCTCGAGGGGAAGCTCCACACCCAGGTCGCCACGGGCAACCATGATCGCATCGAAGGCGTCGATGATTTCCTCGATCGCGTCGACAGCCTGCGGCTTCTCGACCTTCGCGATCACCGGAAGGCGACGGCCTTCCTCGTCCATGATCTCGTGCACGCGCTGGATGTCCGAGGCGTTGCGCACGAAGGACAGGGCGACCATGTCGACGCCGGCCCGGATGGCCCAGCGCAGGTCGTCCTCGTCCTTCTCGCTCAAGGCGGGAACGTTGACAGCGACCCCGGGGAGGTTGATGCCCTTGTTGTTTGACACCTCCCCTCCCACGACGACCTCGGTGACGACCTTCTCGTCATCGACGGCGGTGGCGCGCAGGGCGACCTTGCCGTCGTTGATCAGGAGGATGTCGCCGACGTTGACGTCCTCGGGCAGGCCCTTGAACGTCGTGGAGCAGAAGGTTCCGTCGCCCAGCACGTCGGCGATCACGATGGTGAAGGTGTCCCCCACGTGCAGCATGTGCTTGGCGTCGCCCACGAATCGGCCCAGCCGGATCTTGGGGCCCTGGAGGTCGGCAAAGATGCCGACCGGCCGGCCGAGCTCCTCAGCCGCTGCCCGCACGTTGCCGAGGTTCTCGGCATGCATCGAGTGGTCGCCGTGGCTCATGTTCAAGCGTGCGACGTCAACACCCGCCTTGAGCACTGCCAATGTCTTGTCGTAGGTGCCGATCGCCGGGCCCCAAGTGGCCACAATCTTTGCGCGTCTCATACGGTTAGCCTATCTGCCTTTCCATTCCTCAGGTCGGGAAAACACCGCATAAGAGGTGCATCCGTCTCACAACATGCTGATAGCCCGATCCGTTGGTGCAACGGGGGCTGGAAGGCGGGTTTCGCCCATCAGGTATTTGTCCACCGCCGCGGCACAGGATCGTCCCTCGGCAATGGCCCACACAATCAGGGATTGTCCGCGTCCGGCGTCGCCAGCCACGAACACCCCGGGGGTGTTGGTCATGTAGTAACCATCGCGGGCGACGCTGCCCCGGTCATCAAACTCGGTGTTGGCCTGTTCCATGAGACCGGCAGTCTCGGGTCCGGTGAACCCGAGTGCCAGGAAGACGAGGTCGGCGGGTATGACCCGCTCCGTGCCCGGCTTCGGAAGGCGCTGACCGTCAATAAATTCGGTCTCTGCCACTGTAACACCCATCACGCTTCCGTGCTCTCCCGTGAAGTTGACCGTGGCGGCCAAGTATGACCGCTCACCGCCTTCCTCGTGCGCCGACTGGACCTCGAACAGGGTCGGAGACATGGGCCAGGGCTGGTGCCCCGGGCGCTCGGTCGAGGGCTGGGCCCCGATGGCAAGGGTGGTCACGGAAGCGGCGCCCTGGCGTATGGCGGTGCCCAGGCAGTCCGCCCCGGTGTCGCCGCCGCCGAGGATGACCACGTGCTTGCCCTTGGCGTCGATGCGCAGGGTATCGCGTTCGCCCGCAACCACCTCGTTGGAATCCACGAGGTAGTCCATGGCGAAGTGGACCCCCGAAAGCTCGCGTCCCGGAACCGGAAGGTCCCGCGGAACGGTTGCACCGGTGGCCACGATGACCGCGTCGTAGAGCCGGTTCAGCTGCTCGAACTCAATGTCCGTGCCCACGGAAACCCCGGTGCGGAACACCGTTCCCTCGGCCTCCATCTGGGCCAGGCGGGTCTCCAGGACGTCCTTGCCCATCTTGAAGTCGGGGATGCCGTAGCGCAGCAGTCCCCCGATCTTCGTATCACGCTCGTACACCGCGACGGTGTGCCCGGCGCGGGTCAGCTGTTGGGCAGCTGCCAGGCCGGCGGGGCCGGAACCGACCACGGCAATGCGCATGTCGGTGTGGCGCACGGCAAGGACCGGGTCCAGTCCGCCCGAGGCAATCAGGGTGTCGGCGATTTCGACCTCGACCTGCTTGATTGTTACGGCCGGCTGGTTGATTCCCAGCACGCAGGAGGACTCGCAGGGTGCCGGGCACAGCCGCCCGGTGAATTCCGGGAAGTTGTTGGTGGCGTGCAGGCGCTCGGCCGCATCGTCCATCCGGCCCTGGTGGACCAGGGAGTTCCATTCCGGGATGAGGTTGCCCAGCGGGCAGCCGTTGTGGCAGAACGCGATGCCGCAATCCATGCACCGTCCGGCCTGCGCGGTAAGCACCGTGGCGTTTTGCCGCTCGGTGACTTCCTTGTAGTCCATGATGCGCACGGACACGGGGCGCTTGGGCGGGGTTGTCCGTTCGCGTACCTCTAAGAATCCACGTGGATTAGCCACGGGTCACCTCCAGAATCCGGTTCCAGACAGTTGCTGAATCCGGGTCGAATCCTTCATTGGCGGCATCGTTGCGTGCCTGTGAGACGGCTGCGTAATCGCGCGGCAGCACCTTGGTGATGCGGGCGGCGGCCACCGGCCAGTCGGCCAGCAGGCTGGCTGCCAGCGCCGAACCGGTGTACTCCACCTGCTGCGTCAGCAGGTCCTTGATCAACGCCAGATCGGCTTCGTCCGGACCGGACAGGAGCAGGTCGTCGTTGGCTACGGCGAGCGGGTTCAGCGCCGCCACGTCCAGGTCCAGGACGTAGGCCACGCCGCCGGACATGCCGGCGGCGAAGTTGCGCCCGGTGGCGCCAAGGATCAGCGCGGTTCCACCGGTCATGTACTCGCAGCCGTGGTCGCCGATGCCCTCGACCACCGCGGTGGCGCCGGAGTTGCGCACGCAGAAGCGTTCGCCCACCATGCCGCCGATGAACAGCTCGCCGCTGGTGGCGCCGTAGCCGATGACGTTTCCGGCAATGACTTGCTCCGCGGGGTTGAATGCGCTGCGCGCATCCGCCTGGACGGTGATCCGTCCGCCGGAAAGGCCCTTGCCGACGTAGTCGTTGGAGTCGCCGACCAGGTGCAGTTCCACGCCGGCGGGCAGGAAGGCGCCCAGCGACTGGCCGGCATGCCCGCGCAGCGTCACCTTGATGGTGCCCGGTGCCAGCTCGTCGATCCCGAAGGTGCGGGTGACGTGGTGGCCCAGCATGGTGCCCACCGAGCGGTCGGTGTTCTTGATTGGGAGGTCAAGAACAACGTGCTCGCGGCGCTCCAGGGCAGGGGCGGCCGCGGCGATGAGCTGGTTGTCGAAGTGCTTGTCCAGGCCGTGGTCCTGGGACCCGGTGCGCCTGCGCGGCGCACCTTCCTTGGAACCGGCGGTGTCGAAGATCCGCTCCAGGTGCAGGCCCTGGGTCTTCCAGTGGCCCACGGCGGCGCGGGTGTCCAGCAGCTCGGCCTGGCCGATGGCTTCCTCGAGGCTCGCGAAACCGAGTTCCGCCAGCAGCTCGCGGACTTCCTGGGCGAGGAACTCGAAGAAGTTCACCACGTGGTCGGCCTGGCCGGTGAAGCGCTGGCGCAGTTCCGGGTTCTGCGTGGCAACGCCCACCGGGCAGGTGTCCAGGTGGCAGACGCGCATCATGATGCAGCCGGCAACCACCAGCGGTGCGGTGGCAAAGCCGAATTCCTCTGCTCCCAGCAGGGCGGCGATGACGACGTCCCGGCCGGTTTTCAGCTGGCCGTCGACCTGGACGGTCACACGTTCGCGCAACCCGTTGAGCATCAGCGTCTGCTGGGTCTCGGCCAGGCCGAGCTCCCAGGGCACGCCCGCATGCTTCAGCGAGTTCAGCGGGGAGGCACCGGTGCCGCCGTCGTGGCCGGAAACCAGCACCACGTCGGCCTTGGCCTTGGTGACGCCGGCCGCGACGGTGCCGATGCCGACCTCGGAGACCAGCTTCACGTGGACGCGGGCACCCGGGTTGGAGCACTTCGCGTCGTGGATCAGCTGGGCCAGGTCCTCGATCGAATAGATGTCGTGGTGCGGCGGCGGGGAAATCAGCCCGACGCCCGGGGTCGAGTGACGCGTGCGGGCCACCCAGGGGTAGACCTTCTGCGCCATGAGCTGGCCGCCCTCGCCGGGCTTGGCACCCTGCGCCATCTTGATCTGCAGGTCATCGGCATGCGTGAGGTACATGCTGGTCACGCCGAAGCGGCCGGAGGCGATCTGCTTGACAGCGCTGCGGCGCTCGGGGTCCAGCAGCCGATCCACGTCCTCGCCGCCCTCGCCGGTGTTGGACTTTCCGCCCAGGCGGTTCATCGCAATGGCCAGTGTCTCGTGCGCCTCGGCGGAAATCGAGCCGTAGCTCATCGCACCGGTCGCGAAACGCTTGACGATCTCGGAGACGGGCTCCACGGCATCGATGTCGATGGGCGTGCGATCGTCCAGCTTGAAGTCCAGCAGCCCGCGCAGCGTCATCAGGCCCTTGGCCTGGTCGTCGACGCCCTGGGTGTACTTCTTGAAGATGTCGTAGCGGCGTTCGCGGGTTGCATGCTGCAGCCTAAAGACCGTTTCGGGGTTGAAGAGGTGCGGCGGGCCCTCGCGGCGCCACTGGTATTCGCCGCCGGTTTCCAGCACGCGGTGCGGCTCGGGGTTCAGATCGCTGGGGTAGGCACCGGCATGGCGCATCGCGGTTTCGGTGGCGATGACGTCAAGGCCCACGCCTCCGAGCTGTGAGGAGGTGCCGGTGAAGTACTGGTCGACCACGCGCTGGGACAGACCCAGCGCCTCGAAGGTCTGGGCACCGCAGTAGGAGGCGACGGTGGAGATGCCCATCTTGCTCATGATCTTCAGCAGGCCCTTGCCCAGCGCCTTGATCAGGTTGGTCTGCGCCTTGGCCGGGGTTACGGTGCCGAGTTCGCCCTGCAGGGCCATTTCCTCGACCGATTCCAGGGCCAGGTAGGGGTTGATGGCGGAGGCGCCGTAGCCCACGAGCACGGCAATGTGGTGCACCTCGCGTACGTCGCCGGCCTCGATGACCAGGGAGGTCTTGGTGCGGTTGGCGCTCTTGAGCAGGTGGTGGTGCACCGCGGAGGTGAGCAGCAGCGACGGGATCGGCGCCCACTGGGCATTGGAGTCCCTGTCCGAAAGGACAATGAACTTCACGCCGCGGTTGATGGCGGCGGAGACCTTTTCGCAGATTTCCTGCAGGCGGGAGCGCAGCTCGGACTCGCCGCCCTCGGGACGGTAGAGACCGCGGACGCGCAACGCGACCTTGCCGCCGTTGGCATCGCGGATGTTCGCGATCTTGGCCAGGTCGTCGTTGGTGATCACCGGGTAGTCAAGGGACACCTGCTGGGCATCGATCTTGCCGGTGGCCAGCAGGTTTCCGTCCGGGCCAATGCTGGTGCCCAGCGAGGTGACAAGCTCCTCGCGGATCGAGTCCAGCGGCGGATTGGTGACCTGGGCGAAGGACTGGGTGAAGTAGTCGAAGAGCAGCCGGGAGCGGTCCGAGAGAACCGCGACGGGGGTGTCGGAGCCCATGGCGCCCAGCGGCTCGGCGCCGGCGGAGGCCATGGGGGCCAACAGGATCCGCAGCTCCTCGGTGGTGTAGCCGAAGGTGCGCTGGCGAATCTGCACGGAGGCGGAGTTGTGCTTGACGTGCTCCAGGTCCGGCAGGTCGGTCAGGCTGATCTTGTTTTCGTTGACCCACTGGGCCCACGGCGCCGAGGCAGCAACCTGCGACTTGATTTCCTCATCCGTGATGATGCGCCCGGCTTCGGTGTCCACCAGGAACATCTTGCCCGGGGCGACTCGGCCTTTGGCGGCGATGAGCGCCGGATCAAGGTCGATGACCCCGACCTCGCTGGCCAACACCACCAGTCCGTCGGTGGTGACCCAGTAGCGTGCCGGACGCAAGCCGTTGCGGTCAAGCACGGCTCCGACCTGCTTGCCGTCGGTGAAGGACACGGCTGCGGGCCCGTCCCAGGGCTCCATGAGCATCGAGTTGTACTCGTAGAAGGCGCGGCGGTCGGCATCCATGGCTGCGTGGTTTTCCCACGCCTCCGGGATCATCATCATGATGGCCTGGGCGACGGGGCGCCCGGAGAGCATGAGCAGTTCGGCGACCTCGTCGAAGGATGCCGAGTCGGAGGCGCCGGGGCTGCAAATGGGGAAGAGTTCCTCGGGGACCTCGCCCAGCAGGGACGAGGCGAGCTGCGACTGGCGGGCTCGCATCCAGTTGCGGTTGCCCTTCACCGTGTTGATCTCGCCGTTGTGGGCGATGGTGCGGAAGGGCTGGGCCAGCGGCCAGGAGGGGAAGGTATTGGTGGAAAAGCGCGAGTGGACGATCCCGAGACGCGAGGCGAAGCGGGTATCGCCCAGGTCCGGGTAGAACTCGGTGAGCTGCTCGGTGGAGAGCATGCCCTTGTAGACCATGGTGGCCGAGGAGAGCGACGGGAAATACACGCCGAACTTGTTTTGTGCGCGCTTGCGGATGCGGAAGACCCGGGCGTCAAGGTCCTTGTCCTGCTCCTGGGCGGCACCCAGGAAGAGCTGGGAGAAATGCGGCATGCAGCCCAGGGCGGTGGCGCCGATGGCCTCGGTGTGCACCGGGACGTCGCGCCAGCCGAGCACGGACAGGCCTTCCTCGGCGGCAAGCTCTTCGAGGGCGGTGACTGCGGCGGCGCGCTGTGCCGGTTCCTGCGGGAGGAACGCGGTGCCGGCGGCGTAGCGGCCGGGGGCGGGCAGGTCGATGCCGGTGACGGCGCGGAAGAATGCGTCGGGGATCTGCGTGAGGATGCCTGCACCGTCGCCGGTGCCTGCATCGGCACCCACGGCGCCGCGGTGTTCGAGGCGGCGCAGCGCCTCGAGGGCCTGCTCCACGATCTCGTGGGTGGCCTCCTGCGTCAGCGTGGCGATGACCGCCAGACCACACGCGTCTTTTTCGTTTGCCGGGTCATAGAGCCCTTGGGCTTCCGGTACATCGGCAAACCGGGTGTAGGGCGAGAAAACCTCCTCGCCTGGATGCGGTGAGGCATTAAGTTGGACTCCGGTCATGCTCATGAGTGGTCCCTTTCTCGGTGTGTGGGCAGAGGTTCTGGATCTTCGGGCGACGCTGGCCGAGGAAAGGCTAGGGGGCTCGCTAATCGGCACCCCGAATCGGGGGCCGTGCGGTGGGGTGGGGGTGACACCTGCGATACGTGGACGTCATCCGCGCGCTCCCCTGGTGGGTGGAGCGCGAACTGGGTGCTTCCACATCATTGTGGTCGCCGACAGCATGGGTGGCGGAGTCTGGGTATTCCGCGCCCGTCACTGCTGCCACGGTGAAAAAAGAGTAGCACCGGCATGTTTCGGATTTGCACCCACTTATGTTTCCAACAGTTTTCGTACCTGCTACCAAACCGTTGCTGACTTGGATTAATAAAGTTTCCGCAAAGTTTCGTCTCAATGCGATATGAATCCCTTCATCTTCCTCGTCTCCACTGCAGGTATCAAGGGTTGGATGTCCTCGCGACGGGGTCCTTTCCGACGGGAACACCGGACAAGGACCTCCCGGCGAACCCGGCTCCGGGCTTCGACACCGAGTGGTGCCCTTCGGGGTGGCCAGGCGCCCGGACGGAAAAGACCGGTCCCCTCCTTCCGGATAGGAAGGAGGGGACCGGTCTTGGCTCGGTTATCGCGGATCGGGATTCGGCGGGTGCCGAAGTGCTACTTGTTTCCCGCTTCGGGGCCGGACTCGCCGGTGTCCTTGGCGCTGCCGTTCTCGTGATCGGCTGGCTTCGCGGCGTCCGTTGGCTTGGCGGCATCTGCGGGCTTGGCGGATTCCGTCACCTCGGCCTTGGGCTCGCGGCCCGGAAGATAGACACCGGGATCCGGCTGCGGGCGCAGCTTGCGGAACACGAAGACCAGTCCGGTGGCGCCCAGGACAACCATGGCAATGGCCAGCCACATGTGCACGCGCAACCCGATGCCCAGGATGTAAATGGTGTCTGCGGCGTCGATGCGCATGGTTTCCATGATGATGCGGCCGATGCCATACCAGATGAGGTAGGACCAGAACATGGCCCCGCGGCGGAGCTTGAACCTGCGATCCAGCGCAATCAGCAGCAGGACCCCCGCCACGTTCCACAGTGATTCGTAGAGGAACGTGGGATGGAACAGCGTTCCGGCCGGGATTCCCGGGGGGAAGTTGAAGCTGTTCGGATCAATTTCCAGGCCCCACGGCAACGTGGTGGGCGCACCGAAGAGCTCCTGGTTGAACCAGTTACCCCAGCGCCCGAAGGCCTGGGCGAGCAGCACGCCGGGAGC
Organism: Paeniglutamicibacter sulfureus; assembly: GCF_039535115.1. Taxonomy (NCBI): domain Bacteria; kingdom Bacillati; phylum Actinomycetota; class Actinomycetes; order Micrococcales; family Micrococcaceae; genus Paeniglutamicibacter; species Paeniglutamicibacter sulfureus. The sequence continues at coordinate 284,584 of NZ_BAAAWO010000001.1, read as the reverse complement.
AGCCGCGTCCAGGAACGCCGAGAGGCGCACTCCGGCACGGCGGCAGGCGATCAGTGCACCGACGGTGCCGAGGCTGATGGCCCCCATGATGCCCAGGCCGCCGGCCCAGATCTGCGGGATCTCGGCCAGGTGCGCACTCTGACCGTTGAAGCCGAAGTAGTAGTCGGGATCGGTGACCAGCACGTGGTACAGCCGCCCGCCCACGATCCCGAAGGGGATCGCCCAGATGCAGATGTCCCAGACCACGTCCTCCGGTCCGCCCTTGGCGCGCCAGCGGCGGGCGGTGATCCACATGGCGGCGATGATGCCGAACATGATGCAGATGGCGTAGGCGTGGATGGTCAACGGGCCGAGGGAGAACTTCGAGAACTCCGCCGGAGGGCTCGGGATCGAGGCGAGCACGTTGGTTCCCGCCACAGCCAGCTGCATCATGCCTTCACTGTCCGACCGCTAAGTTCCGCGGTGAGCTCGGCTACCGCCTTCACTCCCCCGTCGCGCAGGGCTGCAACCAGTGCGGTGCCCACGATGACTCCGTCGGAGTAGGCCCCGATCTCTTCGACGTGCTTGCGCTGCGAGACGCCGAGCCCGACGCAGGCGTTTTCGGCGCCGGCGGCGTGGGCCGCGGTGACCACTGCCGCTGCGGCGTCGGAGACCTCGGCGCGGGCGCCGGTGACGCCCATGACGGAGACGCAGTAGACGAAGCCTCGGCTGGCTTCCACGGTGGCCTTCATGCGGGCCTCGGTGGAGGACGGTGCGACCAGGAAGACGCGGTCAAGTCCGTACTTGTCGGAGGCCTCCATCCATTCGGCTGCCTCGTCCGGAACCAGGTCCGGGGTGATCAGCCCGGCGCCGCCGGCCTCTGCCAGGCGGCGGGAGAACTCGTCCACGCCCATGCGCAGCACAGGGTTCCAGTACGTCATGATCATGACGGTGGCCGAACAGCGGGAGGTGATGCCCTTGACGATGTCGAAGACCTGGGCGACCTTGAAGCCCTGGGCCAGGGATTGCACGGTGGCGGCCTGGATGACGGAACCGTCCATGACGGGGTCCGAGTACGGGATGCCGACCTCGATGATGTCGGCGCCGTTCTCGGCCATCGCGACAGCTGCGTCAATGGTGCCCTGCACGTCGGGGAAGCCGGCGGGCAGGTAGCAGATCAGCGCCGGGCGGCCTTCGGCGCGGGCTGCGGCGATCGCCGCGGCACTCTTGGATACGGGGCTCACTTGGCGTCCTTTTCGGTGTCGATGAGGTTGAACCATTCCGCTGCGGTTCCCACGTCCTTGTCGCCGCGGCCCGAAAGGTTGGCGATGATGATGGTTTCCTCCGGCACCGCGCCGGCGGCGATCTTGCGCTGCGCGATCCTCAGCACGCCGGCCAGGGCGTGGGAGGACTCGATGGCCGGGATGATGCCCTCGGTGCGGCAGAGCAGCGAGAAGGCGTCCATGGCCTCGGTGTCGGTGACCGGTTCGTAGTTCACGCGTCCGATGTCCGCCAGGTAGGCGTGTTCCGGGCCGACACTCGGGTAGTCAAGGCCTGCGGAGATGGAGTGGGAATCGACGGTCTGGCCGTCGTCGTCCTGCATCAGGTAGCTCTTGGCACCGTGCAGCACGCCCGGCAGGCCCAGCGTGATGGCCGCTGCGTGGCGGCCGGTGTCGACGCCGTCGCCGCCGGCCTCGAAGCCGTAAAGCTCCACCGAGGGGTCATCCAGGAAACCGTGGAAAAGGCCGATGGCGTTCGAGCCGCCGCCGATGCAGGCAGCCACGGCGTCGGGCAGGCGTCCGGCCTGGGCGATGATCTGCTCGCGGGCTTCCTCACCGATGACCTCGTGGAAGTAGCGGACCATGGCGGGGAACGGGTGTCCGCCGGCGACGGTGCCCAGCAAGTAATGGGTGTTGTGCACGTTGGCGACCCAGTCGCGCAGGGCCTCGTTGATGGCGTCCTTGAGCGTCTGCGAGCCTGCCGTCACCGGGATGACGGTGGCACCGAGCAGCCGCATGCGCGCCACGTTCAGCGCCTGCCGGCGGGTGTCCTCCGCGCCCATGTAGACCACGCATTCCAGGCCCATGAGGGCAGCTGCGGTGGCCGAGGCAACGCCGTGCTGGCCCGCTCCGGTCTCGGCAATGATGCGGGTCTTGCCCATGCGCTTGGCCAGCAGCGCCTGGCCGAGGACGTTGTTGATCTTGTGGCTGCCGGTGTGGTTCAGGTCCTCGCGCTTGAGGAAGACTCGCACTCCGCCCGCGGCTTCGGAGAAGCGCTTGGCCTCGGTGAGCAGGGAGGGACGGCCCGTGTAGTTCTTGTTCAGGTCCTTGACCTGGGCAATGAATTCCGGGTCGGCCTTGGCTGCCTCGAACGTCTCGTTGAGCTCGTCCATGGCGGCAATCAGCGACTCGGGCATCCAGCGTCCGCCGTAGGCACCGAAGTACGGGCCCGCGGCATGCCGCAACGAGTGGGAGGGGGCGGACTCGGACTGGCTTTCGCCCGTGTCCTGGTCACCTGTCATCGGGTTCATCTGGCGCATCCTTCTCTTGCTCAGGAATTCTTCGAGGGGTGTGTGGGGGTTGTGTCAGCTGGCGCGTGCTGGCTTGGCGGCGGTCCCGGAGGCAATGAAGCGCTCGATCGCCGCGCGCGGGTCGTTGTCCTTGACCAGCGCCTCTCCCACCAGGATCGCGTCTGCTCCGTGGCTTGCATAGTGCTCGACGTCGGCCACGTCGCGCACGCCGGATTCGGCCACGATGACGACGCCGGAGGGGATGTGGGCGGCAAGCCGGGAGAAGTTCTCGCGGTCCACGTCCAGCGTCTTGAGGTTGCGCACGTTCACGCCGATGATCTTTGACCCGAGCTTCACGGCACGGGCGATTTCTTCCTCGGTGTGCGTCTCGACCAGGGCGTTCATGCCCAGGGCATGGGTCAGGTCCAGGAACTCGCGCAATTGCGCGTCATCCAGGGCCGCCACGATCAGCAACACCAGGTCGGCGCCGTGGGCGCGGGCCTCGAAGATCTGGTAGGGATCAACGGTGAAGTCCTTGCGCAGCAGCGGGATCTCCACCGCGGCGCGCACGGCGTCGAAGTCGGCCAGAGATCCGCCGAAGCGGCGCTCCTCGGTCAGCACCGAGATCACGGAGGCACCGCCGGCCTCGTAGGAGGCGGCCAGTTCGGCTGGCTCGCCGATGTCTGCAAGGGCGCCCTTGGAGGGCGACTTCCGCTTCACCTCGGAGATCACGTGCAGCGTGTTTCCGCGTTGGGACGCGTCAAGGTGTCCGCCCAGGGCAGCGTAGGCGTCGAGCGCGGGAACGGCCGCCGCGGCCGCCGCCTCGATTTGCTCCTGGCCGATGATGGACCGACGGGCGTCCAGATCGATCTGAACGCCCGCGATGATATCTGTCAGTACACTCACGGCTAGTGCGAGTCGCCGGACCTGGAACCGTTGACGCCGAAGCCGGCCTTCTTCATGGCCCAGCCGACGATCAGGCCGACGACCACGATGGCGCAGCCAACGTAGACGAAGGTCGGGTTGTGTCCGGCGAAGGCGATGCAGCCGACGACGAAGCCAACCAACATGACGAAGACCATTGACCATGCGGCCTTGGAGTTGCCGTGTCCGATTTCCTCGGCGTGCATTGGATCGATCTGGGTGTTGGCGTTAGCCATGGTGGGATACTCCTACTCACCTCGTGCGAATCGGGATTTTTCCCGATAAATCTCTTGGCTTCCATTCTGCCATTCTTTGCAGCGATGGCATGCCATGTTGCGTCGTGTGCGCGTTAACCGGTGGGATCGTCCCCGCGGGACAGCGAGTCCCAGCCGGAGATCTCGTCGATTGGGCCATTTGACGCTGCGCCCGGACGCCCCGCGGCCGTTGCTGCGGCGTCGCGGGAATATTTGCGGGATCCGGCCCAGTGTCGTCCGGCCACAGCCAGCAGCACCGCGTCGGCCACGAGAACCGCGCCGGCCAGCGCAGCGGCCCAGGGCCAGAAGGTCACGTCGTAGGCGCCGCCGGAGGCGTTCAGTCCGGTGGCTTCCCCGACCTTGGTCGTTGCAGCGAGCACCGGGTCGGCAAGCACCGAGACTGCCGAGGCGATGATTCCTCCGCCGACCAGCAACAGGATCGCTGCGATGATCCAGCGGGCCACCTTGCCGGCGATCATTGCCGCCAGCGAGCCGGCCAGGGCCACCACCGCCAGTGCCGCCACTGCGGCCGCGGCGTCGGAACCCGCCACTTCGATGAGCGGAATCCTTACCGAGCCCACCTCCGGCTGGACGTTGATCCAGGTCCGGGTGCTGGTGGCCAGCGCGAGGACCGCGCCGAAAAGGCCCAGGAGCATGACGTTGCGCTTGGATCCCCTGCGCGGTTTGGTTTCCTCGCTCATGCCTGGGTGCCGTCCACTTGTGCCGGCGCCATGGTCCCTGCGGCCCAGACGGCCCGCAGGGGGGCTGCCGACTTGTTGATGGTTTCCAAGGCTTCGGCGTCGAGGTCGGAGTCCGCGACGATGCCGCCGCCGGCCTGCACGTACGCCCGGTTGCCCTTGATCAGCGCGGAGCGGATGGCGATGGCCATGTCCATGTCCCCGGTGAAGTCCAGGTAGCCGACCACGCCGCCGTAGATGCCGCGGCGGTAGGGCTCGAGTTCATCGAGCAGCGACAGCGCCCGCGGCTTGGGCGCCCCCGAGAGGGTCCCCGCGGGGAAGGTCGCGGCGAGCACGTCGTAGCCGTCGGTGCCCGGATTCAGCTTGCCGACCACGTTGGAGACCAGGTGCATGATGTGGCTGAAGCGCTCGACCTCCATGAACTGGGTGACCTCGACCGAACCGGGCACGCAGACCTTGGAAAGGTCGTTGCGCGAGAGGTCCACCAGCATCAGGTGCTCGGCGCGTTCCTTTTCGTCGGCCAACAGGTTCTTCTCGTGCTGCTGGTCGTCCTCGTAGTTGGCCCCGCGCGGGCGCGAGCCGGCGATCGGGTGGGTGACCACGTGGTCGTCGTTGACCGTGACCAGGGCCTCGGGCGAGGAGCCAACGATGGAATACGCCTTGCCGTGGGCGTCCTGCAGCGTGAAGAGGTACATGTACGGGCTGGGGTTGGTGCCACGCAGGATCCGGTAGACATCCAGCGGATCGGCGTGGGTCTCCAGCTCGAAGCGGCGCGAGATCACGACCTGGAAGACCTCGCCCTCGACGATGGCCTCCTTGCCGCGCAACACCGCGCGGCGGTAGGAGTCCTCGTCCCAGGAGTGGGTGACGGCGTTCATCAGCGTATCGGCCGGCACATCGGTTCCGGAAAGGACCGAGACGGGGTTTTCCGCAGCCTCGCCAAGCGCGTCAAGCATCCCGGAGAGGCGCTGTACCGCGTGGTCGTAGGCGCCGTCGACGCCGTCGGCGGTGCCGTTGAAGTTGATGGCGTTGGCGATGAGCGTCAGCGTGCCGTCGGTGTTGTCGTGCACTGCCATGTCGCCGACAAGGTTCATGGCAAGTTCGGGCAGGTGCAGGTCGTCCGCCGGCGGGTTGGGCAGCTTCTCCCAGTGGCGCACCGCCTCCCACCCGATGAAGCCGACCATGCCGCTGGTCAGCGGCGGCAGGCCGTCCAGGGGTTCGGTGCGCAGGGCGCGGACGGTGTCGCGCAGGACCTCGACCGGGTTGCCTTCGCTGGGCATGCCCGCCGGCGGGGTGCCCTGCCAGTGGGCCAGGCCGTCAAGGGTGGTCAGGGTCGCGGGCGAATTCACGCCGATGAAGGAATAGCGGGACCACACTCCCCCGGCCGCGGCCGATTCCATCAGGAAGGTGCCGGGGCGTCCGCCGGCCAGCCGGCGGTAGACGGAAATGGGTGTCAGTGCGTCGGCCAGCACCCTCATGGTCACGGGAATGACGCGGCGATCCGCGGCGAGGGCGCGGAATTCCTCGCGGGTGGGTGTCAGGGCGCCGAGAGCTTGCATAAGCGAAGAATGGTCCTTGCGTGTGCGGATGGAGCGGGTGGAAAGGTCAGGAAACGCGTCGGCCCACGACGGCGGGCAGTTCGCGTCCGTCGAAGCAGGTGCGCGTCCCGGTGTGGCAGGCCGCGCCGATCTGGTCGACGATGACCAGCAAGGCGTCGCCGTCGCAGTCAAGGGCCACTGAGCGGACCAGCTGGGAGTGGCCGGAGGTGTCGCCCTTGCGCCAGTATTCGTTGCGGGACCGGGACCAGAAGGTCACCCTCCCGGTGGTCAGGGTGCGACGCAGCGCCTCCTCGTCCATCCATCCGAGCATCAGCACCTCGCCGCTGCCATGTTGCTGGACAATGGCCGCGACAAGCCCGGCCTCGTCCTTCTTCAGGGCGGCGGAAATCTGGGCGGACAGTTTCCCGTCAACGGAGGCGGGGGCGGCGAAGGCTGGGTTCTGCGACATCAGTACCAGTCTAGTGCCACGGGCGGTGAAACCCGTCCCGAAACACGTTTGCGCCCCCGGCCACCCGTCGGCCTTCACCTCCACGGCCTACGGCGCGATTCACGCCTGTTGGCCTCACCGGGCATCCGGGAGCCCAGCCGTTGGGCCTACGCAGGTGGTCGGAACCGCCGGCCCCGCATGCCGATCATCCAGCGGGGAAAGACCTCCCCCGGTGCTGCGCCAGCCCGAGGGTGGGCAAGGCTCCGAGCGCGCCTGCGGTGGCCAGGTAGAGGACGAAACCGCCCGCCTCGTCGCCCAGGCGAGGACCACAGCGGAGATCACCGAGACGCTCTTCCTGTCACCGGGCACGGTCAAGAACCACGTCGCGGGAATCCAGCGCAAGCCTGGCGTGGGACTCGGGTCGGGCCTGCACCTGCCGTCTCGTCCACTTGTGTCCACCCGCGCTTCGTGCCCGGGCTCGGTCCCCGCGCCATGGAGGACAATGGGCAGGCACTCCTCCTGCGTCCCGACGCCGGGAGCGTGGCACTCGACACCAATGCCGTGCTTAATGGTCCATTCGCGGCGGACCGTTCTGACGCGGCTTGGGCGCGGAGCGAAATAGAAGCTCCATGCGCCCCCGAACGTGTTAGTTTCGAAGTGATGCATTTCGTCCCAGCCTCGCGTGAAGTATTGGCCGAAGTCCTGCTGGCAGCAGGGCCGACGGCTCCCACATTGTGCGCCGGATGGCAGACCCGCCACCTCGCCGCGCACCTGATCATTCGGGAGCAGTCCCTGCTTGCTGCGGGACTGGTCATCAAACCACTGGCGCACCGCATGGAGGCCGAGCTGGACCGGCGTGCGGACGTGGCCGGGGACCGCGACGCCTACGCCAGCCTCGTCAACGAATTCTTGCGCGGCGCCCCCAGGTTTTCGCCCCTGTCCAACCCGCGGGTGGACCATTCGGCGAACCTCTCCGAGTTCTTCATCCATACCGAGGATGTGCGCCGCGCATCCGACCGCTGGGTCCCCCGTGCGCTTGACGCCAAGTACGAGGATCTCCTGTGGGAGGACTTGGTGCGCCGGGCCGCGCACTACTACCGCGGCGTGGATGTCGGTATCATCCTGGTCCGCCCCGACGGGCAACGCCACGTGGCCCGCAAGGCCAGCACCTCGGTGGCCATCACCGGTCGCCCGGGCGAACTCCTGCTGCACGCCTCGGGACGCCGCGAGGAAGCACTGGTGACGTTCGAGGGTGCAGCAGAGGCCATCGCCCTGCTCTCGGTCTCGCTCTAGCCACCACTTTGGGCAGTCGGGACTAGACCTCCACGAAGTCTCCCGCCGCCACTCCCCGGCCTTCCACCACGTGCACAACGGCAAGGATCCTGCCCGCCGGGTTTGATCCAGTGGCCGCCGGCTTCCCTGCCGCCGGGAGGATTGCCGTGGCATTCCAGGTGCTGCCCGTGCGCATCACCGTGGTCGGCTCGCCGTTGACCGTCAGCCGAATCTCCGCGTCCGCCGCCGCACGGATTTCACCCTCCAGCAGCAGCCGCAGGGTGCCCCCTATGCGGTTTCCGGAATCGAGGCGACCCTCGATGGAAATTTCCGGCGATTGCGCGCCTGGCCGTCCCCGGAAAGCTGCCCGGTGGCGGTCCCCTTCAAGCTCGGGCGCCAGCGACGGAACCGGGCGCAAGGTGCCGGCGTCCTCGAACGCCCACCCCCAGCCCATGATCGCGTTGTCGGAATAGGCGGGGCCGGCAAAGGTCAGTCCCACCGGCATGCCGGTGTCTTGCATCAGCCCCATGGCCACGGTGACCGAGGGGATGCCGAGATGACGCAGGGCGTAGTTCCCATTGGAAAAGAAGACACCGTTCTCCCAGGCCCTGTCCGCCGATTCCGGGTTGGTGTCCGCATCCGCTGCCCCGACATCGGCGTTGGCAGGGAAGACGACACCGTCGAGCCGATGCTCGGCGAGCCAATTTTCGAAGAGCTCCTTGCGCAGCTTTTCCAGTGCCTTGAGCCCGTCCGGGAATCCGGGCAGCGTGGCTGGGTCCGGCAGCCCGTCGGCGGCCATCTTCACCACGTCGCGGTAGCGGTTTTCATAGTCCTCGACCTCTTCATAGCGGTCTGGGAGCGATCCGACAGGGGCCGGAAAGATCTGCAGATGCTCGACATCGGCCAGCCTGTTCAGCGCGGGGTCGTTGTTTTCCCGCAGGAACGTGTCCCATCCATGGGCGAGGAGCTCATTGAATTCCATCTCCATCCACCCCTCGGGCAGGATGCCCAGCGCACCGAGTTGTTCGCCACCCGGGGTCTTCCCCTCGTACTTTTCGATCAGCGGGAAGTCGACATCGACGACGCTGGCACCCAGGTCCTCCAGGCGGGAGCGCGCGGCGTCCCAGAGTTCCAGGACGCTGGGGCGCGGGTTGACCGGGAATCTCGGGTCCTGGCCCAAATACATGCGGGGCACGCCGAAGCGCTTGCCGGACAGGGCCTGCGGATCTGCCAGCTCCGCGTAGCTCCCGGGCCGGATGGCCGAGGCAGCGGGCAGAGGCACCGCTTTTTGGTGGCGCCAGAAGTCTCCCGTGGTTTCCGGATCGTCGGCGACGATCACGTCCAGCAGCCGGAACATGTCATCCATGCTCCTGGTATGCGGGACCACGACGTCGCGGGTGGGAAAGAGCGGCCAGTTGCCGCGGATGGAGATGACACCTCGCGAGGGGGTGTAGGCGCACAGGCCGTTGTTGGAGGCCGGGCTGCGGCCCGAGGAGACGGTTTCCTCTCCCATGCCGAAGACCCCCATGCTGGCCGCGGTGGCGACTCCCGATCCGTTGGAGGACCCCGAGGCGTAGGCAGCCGCCAGGTAGTCGGCGTTGTAGGGACTTTCGGCGCGCCCGTAGACACCGCGCTGCATGCCGCCGTCGGCCATGGGCGGCATGTTCGTCTTGCCCACCAGCACTCCCCCGGCCTCGCGGATGCGTGCGACAGTGAAAGCGTCGTGCTTGGCCACCAGGTCCTTGAATGCCGGCGAACCGGCAGCCACGGTGAGCCCGGCGACCATGTAGCTGTCCTTGACGGTAAATGGCACCCCCTCAAGGGAACCGCCCCGGCCGGCACTGCGGCGGCGGTCGGATTCCGCGGCCTCGGAGAAGGCGTTGGGGTTCAGCACGGCCATGGCGTTGAGGCACACCGTGGACCTGTCGAAGCGTCCCACCCGGGCAAGGTGGGCGGCGATCAGTTCGACGGCGGTGACGGTGCCGTCATCGAGCGCACGCAGGACGCCCTCGATGGAGGCTTCGTGGATGCTGAACGGCAGGGCCATGATCGGGTTCCCTTCACAAGGGGTGCTCCGGCCCTGCGCGATCGAGATGTCCGACGGGGAGGAGCATGCAAAAAATTGACTGGATATTCAGTTAAAGATAGCGTGTGGTCAACGGTTCGGGAAGACCCCGGGCCACCAAGGGAAAGATGCGGCACCGGCCATGGCCAATGACACCAGGCAGCGGATACTCGAGGCGTGCAGCATCTGCATCGCCCGTGACGGGGTCCGCGGCATGCGCGTGCAAGACGTCTGCAAACAGGCCGGCGTGTCCACGGGGCTGGTTTACTACCATTTCACCGACAGGGATGGACTGCTGGCGGCAACCCTGGAGTACGTAAACGCAGACTCGCTGGCCCAACGCGGGGAACAAGCGGACGGCGGGGGCAGGCCCCGCGGCTTGCTGCGGGACTTGCTGCTGGCCGAGATCCAGGACGACGAATCGGTGCGCGCCAAGTCGATCGTGTGGAACGAGATCAGGGCAATCGCGGTCTTTGAGCCGCCGCTGGCCGGGCATCTGTCCACGTCCACTGCCGCGTGGCAGTCCCACGTCGCGGAGCTGGTGAAGCTGCACACCGGGGCGGGGACCGGGCAGTGCCGGGATACGGCACTATTGCTCACCGCCCTGGTTGAAGGCATTTCCGGCCGCTGGCTATCGAACCAGCTGGACACCGCTGCGGCACGTGCGGCCCTCGAACGCGGGCTGGAGGCACTCCTGCCGGCGACGGCCTAGGCCGGCAACTGGCGGTAGTGGTAGCGCGACACCGTTTCAAATCCCAGGGATGCATAGAGTCCGGCTGCGATCGAGTTCTCCTCGACGACCTGCAGCCAGAGGCCTGCCAGATCCCGGCGGGCCGCCTCGGCCACCAGGGCCCGCATCACGGCCCGGCCGTATCCCCGGGAACGCGATTCCTCGCGGGTGGCCACGGCATAGATGCCGCCCAGGTCTTCCACCAGCGCCATGCGTGCGATGGCATGGACTTTCCCCTCAATGACCAGTGAGGCGTAGACGGACGGCGTATTGCCCAGGATCCGGCCACTGGCTGCCTGCGCGGCGGGCGAATGCGGTCCCTCGGATTCCCACAGGGCCTTCAGCCATGCCTCGGAGGGTGCATCCTGGAGGACGATCCCCGGATCGGGCTCGCCGGCAACGGCCCGCGCAAAGTCCTCCCGTTTCAGCGCCTGCACCAGGGTCGGGGAATCAATTGAGTAACCGCGGGCACCAAGCATCGAGTCCAGGTCGTGCGGCAGGGATTCGGGACTGATCTGGAAGACCGGCGGCAGCCCGCGGCGCCGATAGGCGGCTTCGACCTCGTCGATGGCGCCATTGGTGTTGGGCGGACCGAACAGCGGAAGCACCGAGTTGGCGCGGCGGGTGACACCCGAGGAAAAGCGGCACACCCACCCGGAGAGGTCTTCCTCCTCAAGTGCCTGCCAGCCCCGGGACATCACGGCGTCCAGTGACGCAGGACTAGCGAACCGGGAAACCGGCTTCACGGATGGCGTCCTTGACCTGCTTGATCATGTCGTCCGGGCCGAAGTGGAAGATCGAGGCGGCCAGCACCGCGTCGGCACCGGCGGCAATCGCCGGCGGGAAGTGCTCCGGTGCCCCGGCGCCGCCGGAGGCAATCAGCGGCACGGTGACGGCCGCGCGGACCGCACGGATCATCTCCAGGTCGAAGCCGTCCTTGGTGCCGTCGGCGTCAATCGAGTTCAGCAGGATTTCCCCCACGCCCCGTTCGGCGGCTTCCCTGGCCCAGGCCACGGCACAGCGGCCGGTGCCGGTGCGCCCTCCGTGGGTAGTGACCTCGAAACCGGATTCGACGTCAGGGTTCGTGGTGCGCCGGGCATCGAGCGAGAGCACCAGCACCTGGGATCCGAAGCGCTGGGTGATTTCGTTGATGACCTCGGGGCGGTCGACGGCAGCCGTGTTGATCGAGGCCTTGTCCGCCCCGGCACGCAGCAGGCGATCGACGTCCTCGGCGGCTCGCACTCCTCCGCCGACAGTCAGCGGAATGAAAATTTCCTCGGCCGTGTGGGCCACCACGTCATAAGTGGTTTCGCGCTTGGCCGAGGAGGCCGTCACATCGAGGAACGTGATTTCATCGGCACCGGCGGCGTTGTAGCGCTTGGCCAGTTCCACCGGGTCCCCGGCATCCCGGAGCCCCTCGAAGTTCACTCCCTTGACGACTCGTCCGGCATCGACATCGAGGCATGGGATCACGCGGATCGCAACGGCCATGAGGGGATCAACTCCTAGAAAAGCAATAAAGGGGAAATGTTCCGGGGCCCGGGATGCGGGCGGGGCGCTAGATGCGGCAGGCGTGGATGTTGGTGACAAGAATGGCGCGGGCGCCGATGTTGTACAGCTCGTCCATGATGTTGTTGGTGTGGCTCTTCTTGACCATGGCGCGCACGGCGACCCAGTCCGAGTCCTGCAGCGGGGAAACCGTCGGCGACTCGAGTCCCGGGGTCAACCGGGTGGCCTCGTCGACCAGGTCCCGGCGCACGTCGTAGTCGAGCATGACGTAGCGGCGGGCCACCAGCACGCCGGTGAGCCGGCGCTTGAGGACTTCGAGCCCGGCGGGGGTGCGGCCGGTGCGACCGATGAGCACTGCCTCGGACTGCAGGATGGGATCGCCGAAGACCGCCATGCCGGCTGCCTTGAGCGTGTTGCCGGTCTCCACGACGTCGGCGATGGCGTCGGCCACGCCGAGGCGCACAGAGGACTCGACGGCACCATCGAGGCGGACCACGTCTGCGGCGATGTTGTTGGTTTCCAGGTACTGGCGCAGCAGCGCGTCGTAGCTGGTCGCGATGCGCTTGCCCTGGAGCTCCTGCTGGGTTGTGAAGGTCCCGGCGGGGCCGGCGAAGCGGAAGGTGGAGGCACCGATCCCCAGCGGCAGGACCTCGTCGACGTGGTCGTTGACCTCGGCGTCCAGGTAAAGGTCTCGTCCGGTGATTCCGACATCGAGGATGCCGCCGCCGACATACACGGCGATGTCACGGGGACGGAGGTAGAAGAATTCCACGTCGTTGTCGGGGTCGACCATGACCAGTTCGCGGTTGTCGCGGCGCTGGACGTATCCGGCCTCCAACAACATGGTCGAGGCGATTTCGGACAGGGCTCCCTTGTTGGGAAGGGCTACTCGCAACATGATGCGGTTCTCTTTTCAGGCTCTGGGGGGGATATTACGGCATGTAGGACAACAAATGGTGCCTGTTGGCCACCGCGGCACGGGAGGACAGGGCGTCCCGAAAGCGGCGGCTAGAGATGCTTGTAAACGTCCTGCAGAGTCAGGCCCTTGGCCAGCATCATCACCTGAAGGTGATAAAGCAACTGGGAGATTTCTTCGGCGGCGGCCTCGTTGGTTTCGTACTCGGCAGCCATCCACACTTCGGCGGCTTCCTCCACGACCTTCTTTCCGATGCCGTGCACGCCGGAATCCAGTTCGGCGATCGTACGCGAACCTTCGGGGCGGGTCTTGGCCTTCTCGGAGAGCTCGGCGAAGAGGGTGTCAAAAGTTTTCACATAGTCAGGGTATCTTGGCCCGTTGGCCGCATTCACTACCGCACCCCCAATGTGACGAAGCACTCCCCCGCTCGGCTCAACATGACGCGGCCCTGGCACAGGTCGCGGGCGTGCCGCCAAATTGCACCACAACCACTGACGATGCTCGCCGTCACGGCTGGGAAGTGAATTTTTGCGCGATCGTTTCCCGCGGTGCCGGGCTGCCGTGCGAGGGCATCAACCTGTTGATGTGGTTTGACTAAACGCGCCGCTCAATGGGAGGCCGTTGAAATACAAGGAGCGCGTCGGACACCAAATCGTGGGGGTAGCGATCCCAGACAATCTCGGTGATCCCCACGGGCGTGAGGTGCTGCTCGAGCACGCGGGTGCAATCGCGGATCAAATGGGTGGTGCGGTCCATGTGGTGGATGTCCGCCAGATTCCACACCACGAAGCCGCCGGGCACAACGGTGCGCGCACATTGGGCGGCGACCAGCCCGAGCTCGGCCAAGTAGCGGCCGTAGTCCCCGTTGTCTTCCTCGTAGGCCGTGAGGGGGTCGGCGTCATGGTTCTCGGCGGTCATGTATGGCGGAGAGGTGAGAATGAGATCGACACCCGCGCCGGGTTCGGCAGGTGCAATGCCGCGGACAAGCCTAAGCAGCTCCCTTGCGTCTCCCTCGATGATGCGGGCGCCGGGCACCTGATCCCGTAGGTACTCCGCCCGCTCGGGTAGCAGCTCGATACCGAGGGCTTCCCGTCCCAGTGCAACTGCCCGTTTGATGGTGGTGCCGAACCCCGCGAAGGGGTCGAACACCACGTCGCCCGGTGCGCTGCACCGTTCAATGACGTGATCCACGATGGCCGAGAGCATGTGCACGTCTTCGTCGGCCCCCGGCGGACGCTCCGCCAGAAACGTGGCGTGCAAGGCGGTCAGTCGTGAATCCAAGGGGGACGTTACGGGTGTGCTCCCAGTCAATGCTTCTCCACGATCTTTCATCAGGCGAAGTCTACCGGCCGGCCGGGATATTCGCCGAGGGACAAGGCGCCGTTGTTGGTGTGGACGGCATCGCCGCGCACATCGGGCAAAGCACCGGCACTCGCGGATACGACGGCACCGGCATTTGTTACTTCGCCTTCCGCCCGCACCGGGTAGCCCGCCTCGACGTCAAGTTTGCCGTCGGCCCTGGGCCGGGCTCGATGCCCCTACTGAAGCCATCTCGCGGGAGACGGACGCCGACGGGGCGACATCGCACCTGGGCGGCTGGCTCGGCGAAGGCCGACCCTCTGAATGAGGCAATCGTGCAATCAATGGAACATAGAACAGCGCCGCCCGCTCCCCCGGCATCGATCCCTGCTAGCCGTTACCGGTGGTGCGGGCGGCAGCGCGGTGGCGGCTCGCCGAATTTGCTAGCGGCGCGCCAGTGCGACGGCTGTCTGCAGGCCCGCGCTCATGGCCTCGTAGCCTTTGTCCTCGACGGAGCCTTCCAGGCCGGCACGGGCAATGGCCTGCTCCTCGGTGTCACAGGTCAACACCCCGAAGCCCACGGGAACGCCGGTGCGCACCGTAACGTCGGTCAGGCCCATGGTCGCTCCCTGGCAGACGAAGTCGAAGTGCGGGGTGCCGCCGCGGATGACCACGCCCAGCGCGATGACGGTGTCATAGGCATGGGCCAAGCGTGCTGCGGCCACCGGCAGCTCGAAGGTGCCCGGAACGCGGATGACCTCGGGGGTGTTGATCCCGGCATCGGCGGCGGCGCGCAGGGCGCCGTCCAGGAGGCCGTCCATGATCTGGGTGTGCCAGCTGGCCGCGACGATGACTGCCCGCATTCCGGCTTCACCTGCCGCTGCCAATTCGTGGGCCCCGACGAGGGGTGCTCCGTGTCCGCTCATGATTTCACTCCTGGGTTGGTGTTTTCGTTGGATGGCAATTGCAATGAATGGTTCATCAAGTTTTGCTTGGTGCGCAGGTATTCAAGGTTTTCGGGCCGGGCAGCCACGCGGGTGGGGACGCGCTCGGAAACCGCGATTCCCGCCTGCTCCAGCCATTCTTCCTTCAACGGGTTGTTGGTGATCAACCGGATCCGGCGGATGGACAGCGCGTGGAGGATGGCCGCGGCGGCGTCGTAGTTTCGCGCGTCGACGGGAAGGCCCAGCTGCTCGTTGGCGGCTACGGTGTTGGCGCCGCCGTCCTGCAGCGCGTATGCGCGGATCTTGTTGGCCAGCCCGATGCCGCGACCCTCGTGGCCGCGCAGGTAGACCAGCACGCCGCCGTATTCGTTGATTGCCTCCAGGCCGGCGGCCAGCTGCTCCCCGCAGTCGCAGCGGTAGGAACCGAACACGTCGCCGGTGAGGCACTCGGAGTGCACGCGCACCAGCGGCTCGGCCGGCATGGTGCCGTCGGGGCCGGTGGAGCTGAGCGACAGGTGCTCGGTGCCGGTGCCGCGTTCGCGCCAGGCGCGGACCATGAATTCACCGTAGGGGGTGGGAACCCGGACCTCCGGCCCGCCCTGCACCGCGGCGGCGCTGGTGCCCACGGCCGGCTCGGCATCGGTGGTGGCCCGCCAGGCGGCCAGGTCCTCGATGCTGATCAGCGGGATGTTCCACAGGTCCGCGAATTCGCGCAGCGCAGGCAAGCGCATCATCGATCCGTCGTCATGGACGATCTCGGCAATGACCCCCACAGGCTCAAGGCCCGCTGCCTTGCACAAATCGACGCTGGCTTCGGTGTGCCCGCGGCGCACCAGCACCCCGCCGTCGACCGCGCGCAGCGGGAAGATGTGGCCCGGGCGGGTGATCAGCTCGGGGCCGGAGGCCGGATCGGCCAGGATGCGGGAAGTCAGGGCGCGGTCGGCGGCGCTGATTCCGGTGCTGACCCCGTGGGCGGCGTCGCAGGAGACGGTGTACGCGGTGCCCTTGGCGTCCTGGTTGTTTTCCACCATGGGCGGCAGGCCCATCGCGTCGGCGCGGTCCCCGTCCATCGGCGTGCACACGACACCCGAGGAATGGCGGATGGTCCAGCCCATCAGCTCCGGGGTGGCGAACTCGGCGGCGAAGATGATGTCGCCCTCGTTTTCGCGGTCAGCGTCGTCGACGACCACGACGGCCTGGCCGGCAGCCATGGCGCTGATCGCGGCGTCAATGGAGTCCAGGCGAATGGTATCGGTGATCATGATGCGCTGCTTTCGATGTTGTTGAATGAGGCAAGGCGTTCGGCGTACTTGGCCATGACATCGACTTCCAGGTTGACCGCGGAACCGGGAACGCGTTGGCCCAGGGTGGTTTCGCGCAGGGTGGTGGGGATGATCCCGACTTCGAACCACTGCTCTTTTTCGTGGGCCTCCGAGACCTCGGTGACGGTCAGCGAGATCCCGTCGATGGCGATCGAACCCTTCTTTGCCACGTATCTGGCCAGTTCGAAGGGGATGGAGAAGCGGAAGCGGTCCCAGGCACCGAGCGATTCGTGCTCCAAGAGGTGCCCGACACCGTCGACGTGGCCCTGCACGACGTGCCCGTCAAGCCGGCCGCCGGCCTGCACGCAGCGCTCGAGGTTGATGCCCTCGCCCTGGGCGAGGTCGCCGATGGTGGTGTGGCGCAGGGTCTCGCCCATGACGTCCAGGGACAGGATGTCCCCGACGATGGACGTGGCGGTCAGGCAGACGCCGTTGACGGCGATGGAGCCGCCCAGTTCCAGGTCCTCGGTATGGTTCGGCGCACTGATGTGCAAGACGACAGAGTCGGATTCCGGTGTCGCGTCCATTGCTTCGATGCGGCCCATGCCGCTGATGATTCCGGTGAACATGCTTCGATTCCTTAGGGTGTGCCGGTGCCGGTTGGCATGGGTTCAAGATGTGTAAGGGTGTCGGGCCCCAGGATGCGCACTGCGTCTCCGTCGACGGCGTCCAGGCGGAAATGCCGGGCGGAGGCAAGGGTGTCGATTCCCAGCTCCCCCACGCTTCCACGCCCGGAGCCCAGGAAGATCGGTGCCTGGTAGAGGAAGATCTCGTCGACCAGGTCCGCCGCCAGGAACGCGGTGGCCACCGACGCACCGCCTTCGATGAGCACGTGTCCGATGTCCCGGGATGCGATCCGCGCCAGGACCTCGTGCGGGTCGCGGGTGCGGACCTGCTCCCAGTTGCCGTCGGCCTTCAGTGCTGCGTCCCCGGGAATGTCCCGTTGCCCCATGACGATGCGCCGGGGTTGGGAGGCGAAGGGTTCGCCGTGTTCGTCGCGTGCGTTCAGCCGCGGGTCATCGGCCATGACGGTGCCGGTACCCACGACTATGGCGCCCACGCGGGCACGAACCTCATGGGCGTGGAGCAGCGAGCGCGGCGAGGTGATCCATTGGCTGGTTCCGTCCTTGGCGGCGATCCGTCCGTCAAGGGTTTGGGCCAGGTGCAACGTGGTGAAGGGCCGGCCGGCGGCGCGGGCTGCGAACCAGCGGTGGTTCAGCTCGGCTGCCTGGTCCTCCAGCAGCCCCTGTTCCACGTTGACTCCGGCCGCACGCAGCGTCTCCGCTCCCCCGCCGGCCACCGCGCCGCCGTCGGCGACAGCGAAGATTACGTTGCCGATTCCGGCGTCGATGATGGCGCGGGAACAGGGGCCGGTGCGGCCGGTGTGGTTGCAGGGTTCGAGGGTGACCAGCATTGTCGCGGCGCGTGCCGCGACCGGGTCGATGGAGCCCAGGCGGTTCAGCGCGTCGGCCTCGGCGTGCGGGGTGCCGGCGCCGCGATGGTAACCGGTGGCCAGGATCGTGCCGTCCGGGTCGATGATGACGGCCCCAACCAGGGGGTTGGCTCCGCGGGTGCCGCGGCGGGCCAGCTCGAGGGAAAGCCGCATGGCGGCCAGCGTTCGTGAGGGTTGCATCAGCTGTGCACCTGCACCGTCGGGTCGGGCATCTCGGTTTGGATGCTTGGCTTGGCGTCGTTCTTGGCCTTCCACCATATGAAGAACCCGACCAGCGTGAAGCACCCGTAAAAGAGGTACATGAACGCGCTGGCGTAGTATCCGGCGCCGAAGAGCAGCGGGACCCCGACCACGTCGACAAGGACCCAGATCAGCCAGAACTCGACCAGTCCCTTGGCCATGCCGTAGGTGGCCAGCAAGGAGCCGACGAAGGTCCAGGCATCGGCCCAGACAGGTGCGTAGGATCCCAGTGCGCCAAAGAGCGGGGTCAGTGCGACAGTGCCGATGATCATGATTGCAGCGAGCGACAGGCGTTCTGTGCCGGTGGCCCAGCGCGGGGTGACTGCACTTCCGCCGGATTCGCGGCTGGATTTCCAGCGCTTCCAGCCATAGAAAGACACGGCGATGAACATGATCTGGCGTCCGGCCTGGCCGAGCAGGTTGGCTGTTTGGTCGTTGCCGAAGATGCTGCCCAGGAAGACCGTCAGGAGCAGGATGTTGCCGACGATGCCAACGGGCCAAGCCCAGACCTTGCGGCGGATGCCGCCCAGGGCGGAGGCAAGTCCGAAGACGTTGCCCACCACTTCGCGTACCAGCAGTGCGCTGCTGCCTACCGTGATGTAAGAATTGAAAGCTTCAATGAGCCACCGCAGAAAATCCATCGTCCTCCTGTCAAGCCGCGATGGCTCCGGGGGTTCGATACGACGGTTCCACCTTTGCGGCCGACCCGCTGGCGAAGGATCCGGAACCAGGAAAATCTCGTGGATTCCCACCTGGCCGCGCCTTGCGCACTCGCGAGAGCGCTGGTGTTGCGTGTACGTGCTTCTCCCATCCAGACTTTAACTGTCGGTACCGGAATTTCACCAGTTCAACCAGGCTTCAAGATCCCCGGAGGGATCCCTTTGGCTTGGGTCGCGGACTTTGACCGCCGGTTCGGACTTACACCGACCCCGGAGCACGTTGTGTAGTTGTAGCTCTCAGTATTACATGGAAACGGGTGTCCGGGCTGCGAGATTTCGCAATGTGACTACTGCCTCGGCGGGATCCGCTGTTCCGTAAACCGAAGAACCGGCCACGAAGACGTCGGCCCCGGCCTCGGCCGCCCGCAGGATCGTTTCGCGGGTGACCCCGCCATCGACCTGCAGTGCGATGGGCAGGCCGGTCCCGTCAATGGCCTTTCGGGCCCTGCGGATCTTCGGCAACACGATGTCCAGGAAGGCCTGTCCGCCAAAGCCCGGCTCCACCGTCATCAGCAGCACCATGTCCAGCTCCGGGAGCATGTCCAGGTACGGCTCGATCGGCGTGGCCGGGCGCAGCGCCATCGACGATTTGGCACCGGCGGCGCGCAGGTCCCGGGCCAGCTTGATCGGGGCGGCCGAGGCCTCGGCATGGAAGGTGACCGAGGCGGCTCCGGCCTCGGCGTAGCCCGGTCCCCACCGATCCACGTCGCTGATCATCAGGTGCACGTCCAGCGGCAGCTCACTGACTTCGTTCAATCGCTGAACCACCGGCAAGCCGATGGTCAGGTTGGGCACGAAGTGGTTATCCATGACATCGACATGGACGGCGTCGGCGGTGTGGATCCGTGTGAGTTCGCGTTCGAGGTTGGTGAAGTCCGCCGAGAGGATCGACGGATTGATCTGGCAGGTACGCATGGTTTCCTTCTGGCTGCTGGCCGACGGTCCGACTGGGTGGACCGGCGGGTTTAGGCGGTGCGGGTGAACAGCGCCATGAACATGGCATCGGTGCGGTGGATGTGCGGCCACAGCTGGATGGTGCTTCCTTCGCCCACGGGGCGGGCGGCCGATGCCAGTCCCGGCAGGGCTGCGGATTCCAGTGCCGCCCCGGTGTCCAGCAGCCTCGCATTCTTGTTCCGGGACAGCAGGTCATCGACCACTGCAACGGTTTCGGCCGGGTGCGGCGAGCAGGTCACGTAGGCGACCACGCCGCCCACGCGCACCGCGCTGAGCGCCGCGTCCAGGAGCTCGCCCTGCAGGATCGTCAGCTCGGCGACGTCGCGGGGGCTCTTGCGCCACCGGGACTCGGGGCGGCGGCGCAGCGCGCCCAGGCCCGAGCACGGTGCATCGACCATGACCCGGTCATAGCCCCCGGCGTATTCGCTTTCACCGTATTCGCGGCCGTCGCGAACCGAGATCATCCAGGTCTCGGGATCGATGGCCACCAAGGCGTTGTTCACCAGTTCGGCGCGGTGCTGGGCGGGTTCGTTGGCGGTAAGCTTCGCGCCCTGTTCGGCAGCCAAGGCTGCCAGCAATGCAGCCTTGCCGCCGGGGCCGGCGCAGAGGTCCAGCCAGTAGGTGTCATCGCCGTCCTCGGGCAGCGCCACCTGGGCCAGGGCCCGGGCGACCAGCTGGGAACCGGCGTCCTGGACGCGGGTGCTGCCCGCGCGCACGGAGGACAGCCGGGCGATGTCCCCGCCTTGGTAATAGGCCGAATCGGCCACGAGGGTTCCGGGTTCGGCGCCCGCGTCAAGCGCCTCGTCCAGCGAACCGACGCCGGGCAGTGCCACGAGGTTGACGACCGGGGCCAGGTTGTCGGCGACCAGCAGGTCGGTGATTTCGGCGGCGTCGCGGCCGTGGGCCACCAGCGCCTGGCGCAGGGCGCGAACGATCCATTCGGGGTGGGAATGCACCAGTGCGGCTGCCGCATTTTCATCGGCGATTCCGGCGACCAGTTCCTCGCTCCAGGTCTCCAGGTCCTTCAGCGAGACCTTGCGCAGCACCGCGTTGATCAGGCCGGACGCGCCGGCGCCGATCACCATGCGGGCCAGCGACACGGTTTCGTCGAGTGCCGCGTGGCTTGGCACTCGCATGGCCAGCAGCTGGTGGGCGCCCAGGCGCAACGCGTCAAGGACAGCCGGGTCCAACTGGTCCAGGGGGCGGTCGACGCAACGGGCCAGGATCGCGTCGTACAGGCCCTGCCCGCGCAAGGCGCCGTAGGTCAGTTCTGTGGCAAATCCGGCATCGCGGCGATCCAGGCGGTGTTCGCGGATCCGGGCCGGGAGCACCAGGTTGGCGTAGGCGTCGTTTTCGGCCACGGCCCGCAGCACCTCGAAGGCGGTCAGCCGGGCCTGGTCGGCCCTGCGGTTGCGGGCCGAGGGTGCGGAGGCACTGAATTGGCGTGGTCCCGCTCCCCCGCGGTTGCGGGTGCGGCCGGCGTCGCTGCGGCGTTCCTGGCCTCCGCCGCGGTTCGGTTCGCTGCGTCGCGGACGGTCGGAACGTCCCTGTCCGAATTCGCTCATGCGAATTTCACCTCATCCACGGTTCCGGACGCGAGAATGCCCCGCGCCCAATCTGCTGCATTCATCATCTTTTTGCCCGGTGGTTGCACCAGGCCGAGTTCAACGGCGTACGAGCCCGTCCCCACCAGGACTCGCGGTTTCTTGCCCGGTTCGATGCGAACCTCGCCGGGTGCAAGATCCGTGACATCTGCCTGCGGAACCAAGGTCCCGAGCTTGAAACGCTGGCCATCGAGTTCGGTCCAGGCCCCGGGATCCGGGCTGGTTCCGTTGATGCGGCGGCGAATCACCAGGGCCGGAAGCGACCAATCAACCTGACCGTCAACGAGCGTGAGCTTGTGCGCGTAGGAGGTGTCCCCCTGCTGCTCGACACCCACGAGTTTGCCGGCCTCAAGGCCGGAAAGGGTCTGCGAGAGCAACACCGCACCGGAGATTGCCAGGCGGCCCAGCAACTCGCCGGCCGTGTCGGCAACGTCGATGGTTTCGGTGAGCGTGCCGAAGACGGGGCCCGTGTCCAGTCCCTTTTCGAGCTGGAAGGTCACGGCACCGGTGATGTCGTCCCCGGCCATGATCGAGTGCTGCACGGGGGCCGCGCCCCGCCAGGCGGGGAGCAACGAAAAGTGGAGGTTGATCCAACCAAGGCGCGGGATCGTCAGCGCCTTTTCCGGAACGAGTCCCCCGTAGGCGACGATTGCGGCGATATCCAGGTCAAGGGCCGCCAGGCGTTCCTGGGTTGGCTCGTCGATCCGGTTGGCATGGATGATGTCGATGCCGAGCTCCGCGGCCCGTGCGGCTACAGGGGACGGGGTCATGACGCGTTTGCGCCCCACCGGGGCGTCTTCGCGGGTGAGCACGGCAACCACGTCAAACCCGTCTTTCACGAGCTGGTCGAGGGAGGCAACGGCGACCTGCGGGGTCCCGGCGAACAGGACCCTCATGCCAGGTTCCCGAAGCTCGAACCGGCGCCGAAGCTGGATCCCAGCGCCGAGCTGCGCTTGGTCACGGTGTTTGCGGCAACCGAGTTGTAGCTGGAGTCGCGCAGCTTGCGGAAGGCGTCCTTCTTCAGTTCGCCCTCAAGCCGGTCGATGTAGAGGATTCCGTCGAGGTGGTCGGTCTCGTGTTGCAGGCAGCGGGCGAGGAATCCCTCGCCTTCCACGACCACGGGGTTGCCGTCAACGTCAACCCCGGTGGCCCGGGTCCATTGGCGGCGGCGCACCGGGTAGCCGAGTCCGGGGATGGACAGGCAGCCTTCTGTCACGTCGTCCTGGAATTCCTCGCCGAGTTCCAGCACCGGGTTGATCAGGTGCCCGCGGTTCCCGCCGATTTGGTAGGTGAAGACCCGAAGCGAGACTCCCACCTGGGGTGCGGCGAGGCCTGCACCCTCAACGTTTTCCATGGTCTCGTCCATGTCCGCGACGAGCTTGCGCAGTTCGGGCCCGAATTCGGTGACCTCGTCTGCGCGGGTTCGGAGGATTGGGTCGCCAACGATGCGAATGCCTAAGACGGCCATGCGGTCCGGTCTCCCTTCGGCCGGCTGGGTTCCGGCAATGTGCTGTGGATGGAGGTGGACGGGCGCGGCCAAGCGAATGCTGCGCACCTATCCCCTGCCCACCAGTCTACCGACCGCCTCATGCCGCCGGTGGCGGTGGTGGGCCCACCTCGCGCAGGGGCATCCCTGCATCACCGACCTTCTGGGTGGCTCCCCATACCTGGCGAAGCGACCAGAACTTCGACCAGTACGCGGGCAGGACCTCAGGATTGGCCATCACGGTCTGGACTTCGGTTTCGCCAATTGCCACGCCCAACAGCATCGGGTCTTGTGAGTATTTCCACGGTTCCCAGGTTCCGGCGGCTGGATCAATGACCATTTCCTCGGCTTTTGCGCCTGCAGCCAACTGCATGACCACCTTGGGGTCAAGTGGCTTGACCCGGCCGTCGCGATTGGTGCCACGGGTCTTGTAGTCGATCAGGCAGAGCCGGCCGCCAATGGTGGCAACCAGGTCAAGGGTGCCGGCGTACCCGATGCTCGAGTTCCAGACAGTCACCTCCGCGGCAAGTGGTTGCACCTGGTAGGTCTCCCACCACTCGTCGAAGCGCCCGGCAAAGGCTTCTTCGTTGTTGGCGATGAGCGCTTCACGGGCCTGGGCCGCCTGGTGCGGCTTTCCCATGGCGCGCAATGCTATTTGCTCGCAGTATTGGTGCACCCGGTCCCCGCGGGCCGCGGCCAAGTCACGATATTCCGCAGCCGCGTTGGATGCCTGGCGCGCCAGCGCCTTGAGCTTGGCGGAATTCCCGACGGACTCACCCAGCCTGGCATCCTGGACCACGGCCGTGGCCGCCATGTGACCTATCCAACCGTCCATGTCCATTTTTTCCTGCCCAATGACTGTGGTGATGGATGGAACCTCCGGAAGGGCGCCGATTTTTCTGGCATACATGCGCCCAAAAGAGGTCTGTTGGGCCAACGCTGGTGAAGTCATAGGAAGATTTTTCCACGTCCAGGGGACGTTTTGCTGTTTTCGGGCGTTTTCGGGCCAGTCAAAAACCGCGGGATCACAAGGATCTTTGCCGCATGTCGGCGCGGGAATGTGTCGATTTGGAACTTTGGTGAAACGTCGTATAGAGTTTTTACTCGTTGGAACGCAGCCAAACGGAACGAAACATTCCGGGCGGATTGCGATTCTTTCATGTGGACATAGCTCAGCTGGTAGAGCGCGACCTTGCCAAGGTCGAGGTCGCGAGTTCGAACCTCGTTGTCCACTCGCATTTGAATCACCGGGTCGGCTTGCCGACCTAACCACGAGGTATTTTACCAAGTGGTTATGGTGGGGTGGCCGAGAGGCGAGGCACCGGCCTGCAAAGCCGTTTACGCGGGTTCGAATCCCGTCCCCACCTCGTAGGAACATTGCAAGCAGTATGGGCGATTGGCGCAGCGGTAGCGCGCTTCCCTGACACGGAAGAGGTCACTGGTTCGAACCCAGTATCGCCCACGAAGAATCCACACCTGGTGTGTTGGTTTTTCACGTGGACATAGCTCAGCTGGTAGAGCGCGACCTTGCCAAGGTCGAGGTCGCGAGTTCGAACCTCGTTGTCCACTCTGAAGATCGGGCCTCAATTCCTTTTCGAAGAGAGGCCTTGTTCTTTGTTCTTTTACCCCCGGGTAAGAACACGCAGCACCCGCATGAAAAGTTGGATTGCCATTTTGCAGATCGTGAATCCAAGCTATAGTTCAGGTGCAGCACCCCCCCCTATGGGCGATTGGCGCAGCGGTAGCGCGCTTCCCTGACACGGAAGAGGTCACTGGTTCGAACCCAGTATCGCCCACGAAGAGTCTATACTTTAGGTATTGATTGTTCATGTGGACATAGCTCAGCTGGTAGAGCGCAACCTTGCCAAGGTTGAGGTCGCGAGTTCGAACCTCGTTGTCCACTCCAAATAGTAGATCGTGTGATTACTCCAAATCACACGATCTACTTGTTTAACGCCTCTTGTACCAGGCCCGGACCAAGGCCCGAATTACGGGCCGAACAATCCCCCGGCACCGTTGGCCCCAACGCCCAACGGTGCCCCGTGTTTCGGTTCAGATCGCGGAAACCGGGCCTACTCCTGCGATACCACTGATGGCAGCGCTGTCACAGCTGCCAGTATGTACATACAAGTCAGAGTCGCATCGGAGAAGAAATTCATCCAAATGCCCTTGATTCGATCGCGACTGAGCATAGGATGATTCCTAGACGGGGCTTTTCGGGCCCCCATTACTGAGAGGAGGTGCCTTTTGTCTATTTTTGACGAGCTGAAGGGCAAGGCTGAAGGACTGAAGGAGAAGGCGGCCGGGTTGATTCACGAAAACTCGGACAAGATCGGCGGTGCCATCGACAACGCCGGCAACTTCATCGACGAAAAGACCGGGGGAAAGTTCTCCGAGCACGTCGACAAGGTTCAGGATGGCGCAAAGGGCCTCCTCAACAAGGAAGACGGCGGCACGCCGACCGTCTAGGTTCCTGCCTGGTTCACTAGGACTCTTGCCCTAGGCACGACAAACGGGTGCCGGTACCGCCGTGAGGCGGAACCGGCACCTGTCGTTTGCACGGAAAGAAATGATTTGACCTCCACCGCCATCCCCAGCGCTCCACGGCGATCGACATTCGCACAGCCGATCATGGCCGGTCTTGTCACCGCGTTGGTCGGATACACCTCGTCCTTTGCCGTGGTGTTGACAGGACTCAGGGCCGTCGGGGCGACTGACGCCCAGGCCGCTTCCGGGCTTTTCGCCCTCACCATTGCACTGGCCATTTGCGCAGTTGGCCTGGCGTGGTTCACCAAGCGACCCATCACCACCGCATGGTCGACGCCCGGTGCAGCGTTGCTGGCCGGAGCGGCAGCAGTGAACTTCGGCTGGAACGAAGCGGTCGGTGCCTTCATCATGACCGGAGTTCTGATTGCCGCAACCGGTGCCATCCCCTGGCTGGGCCGGACGCTTGCAGCAATCCCCGTCCCCCTGGCCCAAGCCATGCTGGCCGGAGTACTGCTCAAACTCTGCCTGGCGCCCTTCGTGGCGTTGTCCACTATCCCGTTGCATGTCGCCCCGGTTATCGTGGTCTGGTTGCTCTTCCTGCGCTTCAGTCCCCGCTGGGCGGTTCCGGCCGCGATGGCCGCGGCCTTGGGCATCGCAGGCTTTTCCATGGGACGGGCCGACGCCGCGGGAGTGATGGGACAGTTGCTGCCGAGTCTCGAATTCACGGCACCGGCATTCAGCCTCGCGGCCTTCACCGCAATCACCCTGCCGCTCTTCGTTGTCACCATGGCCTCGCAGAACGTTCCGGGCGTTGCGGTACTGGCCAGTTTCAATTACGAAACACCGTGGCGCGCCTCCATGTTGGCCACCGGGCTCGGCAGCTCGGCGGCGGCGTTCCTCGGCGGGCATGCCATCAACCTTGCGGCGATTTCCGCCGCCCTCGCCGCCGGGGA
Organism: Paeniglutamicibacter sulfureus; assembly: GCF_039535115.1. Lineage (NCBI taxonomy): Bacteria > Bacillati > Actinomycetota > Actinomycetes > Micrococcales > Micrococcaceae > Paeniglutamicibacter > Paeniglutamicibacter sulfureus. The sequence continues at coordinate 258,281 of NZ_BAAAWO010000001.1, read as the reverse complement.
CGAGGCCGGGGAAGACCGCTCCAGGCGATGGATCGCGGCAGTTTCCTCCGGCGGCTTCTACATCCTGCTCGGATTGGCGTCTGCCGCAATCACGGCACTGGCCACCGCGAGCCCGGAGGGCCTGCTGGAAGCCGCGGCGGGCCTGGCGTTGCTGGCAACCCTCGGCTCCTCCGCGTCCTCCGCGCTGTCCGATCCCTCCAGCCGGATGAGTTCCCTGGTCGCGTTCCTGATTGCCGGTTCGGGCCTGAGCTTCGCCGGAATCGGCGGGGCATTCTGGGCGCTAGTCGCCGGATTGACCCTTCGCCTGCTCATCGAGCGCAAACGCCACTGACCCAGCACAGCTCCAACCCGCGGGTCGGCAACCTGGGTTTGCGGACCCCTTGGCGCACGAAAAAGGCCGTGAGGCCCGTCCCCCGCTCCCACCTCGGAAACGAGGTGGTTGCGGACGGCGGCCGTCACGGCCTTCGTGCGTTGGGTTTACAGCGCCGGTTCCCCCGTCTGGCCTTCGCGGGCCAGTGCGGTGAGGCGCGAAACGGCACGGAAGTACTTCTTCTGGTATCCGCCGGCCATCATTTCCGGGGTGAACAACTCACTGAACGGCTTGCCCGAGGCGATGATCGGCACGTCCTTGTCGTACAGGCGATCGGCCAGCACCACGAAGCGCAGCGCCACCGCCTGCTCGGTGATGGTTTCGACGTTGTGCAGCACCAGCACGTCGGTCTCGGCCAGCAAGGCACGGTATCGGCTGGGGTGGACCTTGGACATGTGCCCGACCAGGTCCGCGAACTCGTCAACGGCAAAGGTCTTGTCCCCGTAGCGCTCGACGGCGAACTCCTGGATGCCCGCGTCCTCCAGCGGCACCGGGGCGTCGGGGAGCCCGCGGTGGCGGAAGTCAACGCCGTCCACGCGGTGGACGTCGAACTGTTCGGAGAGCACCTTGATCTCGCGCTGGAAGTCCACGGCGGCAAAGCGGCCCTCGCCCAGTGCGCCCGGAAGCGTGTTGGAGGTCGCTGCGATTTTCACGCCGGCATCGGAAAGCTCGCGCATCAACCGGGACATCAGCACGGTGTCCCCCGGGTCATCAAGCTCGAATTCATCGATGCAGACCAGCGAGTAGGTGCTCAGCACCTCGACGGTCTGGCGGAAGGACAGGGCCCCGACGAGGTTCGTGTACTCCACGAAGGTGCCGAACGCTTTCCGGCCCGGGGCCAGGTGCCACAGCGAAGCCAACAGGTGGGTCTTGCCCACGCCGAAGCCGCCGTCCAGGTACATCCCCGACTTCTCGACCTTCTTCTTGCCAAACAGCTTGCCCAGGAAGCCGCCCTTGGAATTGCCGATGGTCGAGGCAAAGTGCTTGAGCTTGGTGACCGCCTCGGCCTGGGTGGGCCAGGCCGGGTCCGGCCGGTAGGTGTCAAACGACACCTCGCCAAAGCGGTAGGACGGGTGGAAACCGGCGAGCAGGTCGTCGATGGAGACCGTGGGGGTCCGTTGGGAAAGATGCGTAATCGTGGCCATACGGCGGAACGGTCCTTAAATCTTCGAATGATGGTGTGCGTGCGCAGCGCGAAGACACGCCCCCGCCATTTTACGCCCACAGAATCGACAACCACTAAAACGGGGCTCGTTCGCGTGTGCCACCGCCTCGCTGCCGGTGGCACAAACGCCGACGCTTGGAGCGAAATATGGCGCCGAATGACCCTGTTTCACCGCCGGCGACCCCCCGGATCGCTAGGCTTGGAGAAACACCATCCCACGATTTTTTGTTGCGAGGTCAATTCAGCATGAGCCTTCCCATCGACTCCAATCCGTCATTCGCCGACTACGCCCATCCCGAACGACTGGTGTCCACCGACTGGCTGGCCGCCAACCTTTCCACCGAGGGCCTGGTGGTTGTCGAATCCAACGAGGACATCCTGCTCTACGACACGGGCCACATCCCCAATGCCGTGAAGATCGACTGGCACTCCGAGCTCAACGACGAAGACACCCGCGATTACGTCGATGGCGAGCGCTTCGCCGCGCTGATGGCGTCCAAGGGCATCAGCCGCGACACCACCGTGGTCATCTACGGGGACAAGTCCAACTGGTGGGCCGCCTACGCCCTGTGGGTGTTCACCCTCTTCGGGCACGAAGATGTCCGCCTGCTCGACGGCGGCCGCGACAAGTGGATCGCCGAGGGCCGGGAGACCACTCGCGAGAAGCCGTCGGTCATCCCGGGCAGCTACCCGGTCATCGAGCGCGACGACACCGTCATCCGCGCGTTCCTGCCCGAGGTACTGGGGCACTTCGGCAAGCCCATGATCGATGTGCGCTCCACCGAGGAGTTCACCGGCGAGCGCACCCACATGCCTGCCTACCCCGAGGAGGGCACGCTGCGTGGCGGGCACATCCCCACGGCAGCTTCGGTGCCCTGGGCCCGCGCCGCCCAGGAGAACGGCACGTTCAAGTCCCGCGCCGAGCTCGAGGCGATCTACCTCGGCGAGGCCGGGCTGGCGTCCGGCGACGACATCATCACCTACTGCCGCATCGGCGAGCGCTCCAGCCACACCTGGTTTGCCCTGCAGTTCCTGCTTGGCTTCGAGAACGTCCGCAACTACGACGGTTCCTGGACCGAATGGGGCAACGCCGTGCGCGTGCCCATCGTGAAGGGCATCGAGCCCGGCGCCGTGCCTGCGGGATACGGGGGCGTAGCAGCATGAGCGAATTGCCACAGGCCCTGGCCGAGATCGTCGAGGATTTCCAGTCCGTCACCGAGCCCGAGCGCCTGGAGATGCTGCTGGACTTCTCCGAGGAACTCCCCGAGCTTCCCCAACGCCTGGCCGAACACCCCGACCTGCTGGAGCAGGTCGTTGAGTGCCAGACCCCGCTGTTCCTGAACATCGAGGTCGAGCCCGCCGGCGAGCACCGGGTATCACTGTTCTTCTCCGCTCCCCCGCAAGCACCGACCACCCGCGGGTTTGCCTCCGTCCTGCACCAGGGGCTCGACGGACTGCCGGCCGCCGAGGTGCTGGCCGTCCCCGACGACATGCCGCAGCAGCTGGGGTTGACCCGGGCCCTGACACCGTTGCGTTTGCGTGGCATGAGTGCCATGCTTGCCCGTATCAAGCGACAGGTCAGCGAGCGGGTTGCCGCTGCCGGCTCGTAGGCCGAAACGATCGAAGAAGTTTGGGCGTCGGCACGTGCCGGCGCCCAAACGCGGTTAACGGAGGATTGGGGAAAGCCATGTCCAAGAAAAAGAACACACACTCGACCGGCACGCCCGCGACCACGCTGCTGGACCGCGAGTCGGTCCCCTACACGGTGCACTCATACGTCCACGACCCGTCCGTGGAGAACTACGGGATGGAAGCGGCGGAGGCCATCGGCGTCCCAGCGTCCCGGGTGTTCAAGACCTTGTTGGTGTCCACCGGGGAACCGGGGCCCGCGGCGTTGGTGGTCGGGATCGTCCCGGTCGACCGGTCGCTGGACCTCAAGGCCATGGCCGTGGCCCTGGGGCTGAAGAAGGTGGAAATGGCCGACCCGGCGGTGGCAGAGCGCCGCACCGGATACGTGGTGGGCGGCATTTCGCCGCTGGCCCAGCGCAACCGTTCGCGCACGCTGCTTGATGCCAGCGCGTTGGCCCATGAGACCGTCTATGTCTCCGGCGGGCACCGCGGGCTTGACCTCGAGCTGGCCCCGGCGGACCTGCAGCGCCTCACCGAGGCAGATGTCGCCGCAATTTCCCACTAGTCTTCCGTGGCTGCCCAGCCGCCCGGGCGCGGGGCCTCCAGCACTGACCGGACGAAGGAGGCGACCTCCGCCTCCCAGCGCTGCGGATCGACGTTCCACTCGCGGGTGTGGCCCGCCCGGCTGAAGCGCCGCAGCCCCACCATGTCCGGGTTCAGCTCCGCCAGCTGCTCGGAAGGGCCGATGGGGACGAAGTCGTCGTCCTCGCTGTGCAGGATCAGGGTGGGCAGGCGCAGCTGGTCGTGCCGCTCGACCCAGTTCAGGATCTTCAGGTCCAGGGGCGCCGCAAGCCCGGTGATCCAGCGTCCCGCCTTGTTGACCAGCAGCCATTGGCCGAACCTGCCCACTGCCTCGGGGATGCGGTTGCGCTTGGCCTGGTGCGAGAGCACGTCGATCCAGTTGATCACCGGCCCGTCCAGCACCAGCGCGCCGATCCTGCGTGCGTGCCGCGACCTGTCCGCCACCTGCAAGGCAATGGCCCCTCCCATGGACCAGCCAAAGAGCAGGATTTCCTTCGCCCCCTGGGCAATCGCGTAGTCGATGGCCGCCTCGATGTCGGGCCATTCGGTGGCCCCCAGCCCGTAGCGACCGTCAACTGCTGCCGGGGCCACCCCGTCGTTGCGGTAGGAGACCAGCAGTGCGCTGAGCCCAAGCCGCTGCAGCGTCGGGATCGCGCGCAGCCCCTCCTTGCGGTTGGCGCCGCGGCCGTGGACGCAGATCGCCCAGGTGTCCGCCTCGGAGCTGCCTTCGACGAACCATGCCGGGGCCATACCGCCCAGGATGGGGATCTCGACCTCGTCGTATTCAACGTCCAGGTCCTCGGGGGAATCGTAGACGATTCCGGAGAACCGTCCGCGGGCCGCGGTGGACAGGTCTCCGAAGTAGATTTTTTCCACCGCCCGGGTCACGGTGCCGTCACCCAGGCGGTAGCCCTTGGGCTCGCCCAGGCGTGCATGACCGGTGTCTGCGGAGAAGAACAGCGAGTATCGTCCCGGGGCCGTGGAATCCTTGTTCGCCGAGAGGATCACGTCGCTGCCCTCCGCGGTGGGCACCAATGCCAGGATCTCCAGGCTTTGGTCCGGCTCCGCGTCGGGCGTCACCACGCGGCGGGCAAAGTAGGCGGCCAGCGCCGAAACGCTGCCGGCAAACACCGATCCCGCCGCCGCGCCGATGCCCACGCCCAGCAGCGCCCAGCTCAGGCCCTTGCCTGCGGATCGGGCGCGCGGGGGCATCGGGGAATGTTGTTCCTTCATGCCTACCATCATTGCAAATAAAAGCCGCCACCCAGTGGTTTTGGCACGAAGGGAATTGGCTGGTCGGCATCGTGCCGGGAATGGGCAGGACCATGCCGGTGTTGTGCGTTGTGTGAGTGAAATCCAGCCCCCAGAAGAATCCAGCACCCCCGACACCCCAGTCGTCACCAAGACCGACGAGCAGTGGCGCACCGAATTGACCCCGGAGGAATACCAGGTCCTGCGCAAGGCCGGGACCGAGCGTCCCTATACCGGCGAGTACTGGGACACCACCACCGAGGGCGTCTACGAATGCCGCGCCTGCGGCCATGAGCTCTTCACCTCCAACGCCAAGTTCGATGCCGGCTGCGGGTGGCCATCGTTCTTCGCCCCACTGGCCGAGGACCGGGTGCGCTACATCCGCGACTCCACGATGGGCATGGTCCGCATCGAGGTGCGTTGTGCTGCCTGCGATTCGCACCTGGGCCACGTCTTTGAGGGGGAGGGCTTCAATACCCCCACCGACCAGCGCTATTGCATGAATTCGGTCTCGCTGCGGCTCAAGACGAGCTAGCCGGCGACACGTGCGGATCCCCGGGTCCGGGGGCACTGTTGTGCCCCCGGGGCCGAGCATTCCCTGCACACATGCCTTGGTGAGCACGGCATGGCACATGCAACAGCATTGCTGATGCTCACACCGTTTTTCAATCAGTAACCACGACCCCTCAGTACGCTGGAACCAAGCTAAGGTCCGCAGCATCCGCGCGTCGCATCCAGCCGTACCGAAAGGGGTCTCCCACCATGTCACAGGCAACTCTTCCCAAGCCGCTGTCCAACTCAGAGCTCGTCAATTCCGCGCCGTGGTTGGCGCTGAAGGCCGCGGCCACCGAGTTCCAGGGCCTCCAGGGGCAGGACGGCTCGGTGCCGGAGGCTGCCGACAAGCCGCGCGCCGCGGCCCTGGCGGTGGCCATCGCCGAATCGCTGCACGCATTGGCCCCGCAATTCCCGCACGACGCTGCCTACCTCGAGGGACTCGTCTCCGACCTGGCCACCTGGAGTGCCTCGGGCTTCGGCATTCCCGACTTCCTTGACTCGCTGCGCGCCTTCGCCCCGCAGCTGGCGCGCGAGGATGGCTTGCGCCACCTGGTGCTTTTCCCGATGTACACGCAAAACGGATCCACCGACAGGTTGCTCGAGGCGGTCCTCGTCGAGGTCATCTGGCCCGAGTTCATCGCCGGGCTTGAGGCCGGGGACTATTCCAACAAGCTCTTTGTCCCGCTGCGCTTCCTGGATTTCACCCCGGGCTACGACACCAACTCCGCGGTGCTCTTCCCCGAGTCCGTCTCCATCCGCGAGACCCCGTCCTTCACCTGGGGCGCGATCTTCCAGGACCGCGAGGCGGCCCGCTTCCGCCGCGTGCTGAAATCCGCCGCACAGATCACCAGCCTGGAGCTGCCCGCGGATGCCGCCGAAATGCTCGAGGACCAGGCCCTCACCGAGGAAACCTTCGTGATGTGGGACCTGATCCACGACCGCACCCACATGCGCGGGGATCTGCCCTTCGACCCGTTCATGATCAAGCAGCGCATGCCCTACTTCCTCTACTCGCTCGAGGAGCTGCGCTGCGACCTCACCGCCTTCCGTGAATGCGTGAAGATCCAGCACGACATCTCGGCCGACCCCACCACGCGACACCGTGCCCAGCTGGTGCAGTACGCGGTGATTTTCGACCGGATCTTCCGCTTCGCCATGACCGGTACCCGCACCCGCAATTACGACGCCGTGGGCGGCCAGCTGCTCTTCGCCTGGATGCACCAGCACCACGTGCTGCACTGGACCGACACCAAGCTGTCCATCGACTGGAACCAGGTCCCCGCGGTGGTCTCGGCCCTGGGAGACGCCATCGACGAGTTGTACTGGCGCTCGATCGACCGCCCGAAGATCGCCCACTGGCTGGCCGCCTACGAGTTGGTCTCAGCGACCCTGGTCCCGCACCCGGGCTCGGTGTGGGCCAAGGGGGCCGACGCGCTGCCGCTCTCCTCCCCGCTGCGCGAGATGACCAACGAGGTCCTCGACGACGAGTTCCCGCACTCGATGTTCTACGAGGCCCTGGCCAAGAAATTGCGCCCGGTCATCGACTCCACCATCGGCATCACCGGCACCTCGTCCATCTGATCCCGCCGCCGAAACCACCAGCAAAGGCTAGACTCGCTTCCATGGCTGACCTCACTGATTTGAAGGTACTCATTGCCGGGGCCACCTCCGCCTCGGGCGTCGCGGCTGCCCATGCACTGTGCGCCGCCGGCGCCACGGTGCTGGCGGCAGGTTCCAACGCCGAAAGGCTTGCCGAACGGCTGCCCTTCGTGCACGGGCGCTACGAAGTCGATCTGGCCAACCACGCTGCGGTGACCGAGTTGCGCCAGCTCATCGACGTGGAGCGCGGTCCCGTCGACGGGTTGCTGCACCTGGTCGGCGGCTGGCGCGGCGGCAAGGGCCTGGCCGGGCAAAGCGACGACGACTACGAATTCCTGCACACGCAGGTCGTGACCACGCTGCGCAACACCACCAGGGTCTTCCGCGACGACCTGGTGGCCTCGCGCCGCGGCCGCGTGGCCATCGTCTCGGCCACCGCCGTCGATGCGCCGGCCGGCTCCAATGCCAACTACACCACGGCCAAGGCCGGGGCCGAGGCCTGGATGCGCGCGGTGGCCGCCGAGCTGCGCACGGCGCAGGCGGGAAACAAGGACAACCCGGTTCCCCAGCGCGCCGCAGCCGCCATCTGGGTCATCAAGGCGTTCACCGACGCCCAGGCCCGCGCGGCGCACCCGGAGCGCAACACCGCCGGACACACCGACGTCGCGGCCCTGGGCGCGGCTGCAGTTGAGCTTTTCTCCGGCGAGGCAGCCACGCTCAACGGTGCGCGCATCCACCTGCCCACCCGCTAACTCCCCCCCCCACAATCCCACCCTGTTAGGACGCAATGCCAGTGACTACTTCGATTCATGATTCTTCTGTGCGCGGCTTCGCCTCGGACAACTACTCCGGTGTCCACCCCGAGGTCCTTTCGGCCCTGACCCAAGCCAACGGCGGGCACCAGGTCTCCTACGGCGATGACCAGTACACCGAGGAACTCGGTTCCGTCGTCGCCGGGCACTTCGGCGAGGGCGCCACGATCTTCCCGGTGTTCAACGGCACCGGTGCCAACGTCATCGCGCTGCAGTCCCTGCTGCCGCGCTGGGGAGCGGTCATCTGTGCCGCCACCGCCCACATCAACGTCGACGAGAACGGCGCCCCGGAGCGCATGGGCGGCATGAAACTGCTCTCCGTGCCGTCCACCGACGGCAAGCTCACCCCCGAATTGATCGACATGGAGGCCTGGGGCTGGGGGGACGAGCACCGAGCCCAACCGCTGGCCGTCTCGCTGACACAGTCCACCGAGACGGGCACCCTGTACACCCTGGAGGAGTTGCGGGCCATCACCGACCACGCCCATTCGCTGGGCATGCGCGTGCACATGGACGGGGCACGCATTTCCAACGCCGCAGCCGCCCTGGGCGTGGGGCTGGGCGAGATGGCCACGGGCACCGGAATCGACATCCTGACCCTGGGCGGCACCAAGAACGGCATCATGTTCGGCGAGGGCATCGTGACGCTCTCCGATGGCCCTGCCGAGTCGATGAAGTACCTGCGCAAGATGAACATGCAGCTGGCCTCGAAGATGCGCTTCATCTCCGCCCAGCTGCTGGCCCTCTACGGCTCCGACCTGTGGCTGACCTCGGCCACGCACGCCAATGCGATGGCCGCCAGGCTTTCGGCGGCGGTCGAGGCAACCGACGGCGTGGAGCTGGTCTACCCGACGCAATCCAACGGCGTTTTTGCCGAGCTGCCCAATGCCGTTGCCGACAGGTTGCGCGAGCGCTTCCGCTTCTACGACTGGAACCGCGCCGCGGGCCAGGTGCGCTGGATGTGCTCCTTCGACACCACCGAGGCGGACGTCGATTCCTTCGTCGCGGCACTCTCCGAGGAACTTGCCGCCAACTAGGGGGGCGTGGTCCCCAACCGGGCGCCGGAGGGCGGGGCGCAACGGGGTCCCGCTCCCCGGCGTGCCGCAGGCGGCATGGCGACGGCCACACTTTAGAGTGGCCATGTGAGTTCAAACGGACCAGTCCAAGCAGTGCCGCCGGCCTTCCTCGAAGCCCTGGCCGCAGTTCGCCGTGCCAGCTGCCGGCGCGAGATCCACCTCCAGGAAATTCCCGCACCGGCCCGCCTGGCGCCCTACGCCCTGGCCTTGTCCGCCGATGTCCTCGAACGCGTCCCGCGCAGGACGGACCAGTCGGCACCGGCGGTGCACGCCGAGGAACTGGCCACCGGGCGCTTCGTGCTCTTGCACGATCCGGCCGGTTCCGCCCTCTGGGACGGCACCTTCCGCATCGTGACCTACATCAGGGCCCGCATGGATTCGGAAATGGGCAACGACGCCATGCTGGGCTCGGTGGCCTGGACCTGGCTGCTGGATGCACTGAACGAATCCGGCGCCGACTACCGACAGGCCGGCGGCACCGCGACCCGCGTGCTGTCGGAGAGTTACGGCACCCTGGAGGACCGCAGCGAGACCATCGACATCGAACTGCGCGCTTCCTGGACCCCCGGCGACCACCACATCTCCACCCACCTTGAGGCCTGGGCCGACATGGTCTGCACCTTTGCCGGCCTGCCCCCGCTGCCCAGCGGAGTCACGGCACTTCCGCACCGCAGGCTCTCCTAGATTCATCCGCCCGCGGCCCGTCAAACCCGGTCCCGGCGCAATCGGTACTAGAATCGATAGACCATGACCAGCACCCCCCATGCCTCGAACCCCAGCCACAGCACCGTGAAGGACGATCCGTCCGCCCCGGCGCACGCCCCGGAAACCGACGAAGCGCCGCAGGAGGTTCTGCCCGAACCCGTCTTGCTGGACACCCCGCGCGACGGGGTTCCCGAGGTCGTCACCACGGACCCCGGCCTGCGCCGTGCCGCGCGCGCCATTGCCGCAGGCACCGGCCCGGTCTCCGTTGACGCCGAGCGGGCCTCCGGCTTCCGCTACGGCCAGCGCGCCTTCCTGGTCCAGCTGCGCCGCGAGGGTTCGGGCAGCTGGCTGATCGACCCGGTGCCCTTCGAAAACCTGGACCCGATCCAGGAGGCCATCGGCGACGAGACCTGGATCCTGCATGCAGCCTCGCAGGACCTGCCCTGCCTGCGCGAGCTGGGCATGGACCCGGCACGGCTCTTTGACACCGAACTTGCAGCCCGCATCGCGGGGTTGCCGCGCGTGGGATTGGGCCCCGCGGTGGAATCCCTGCTGGGGCTGCGGCTGGCCAAGGAACACTCGGCCGCCGATTGGTCGACCCGCCCGCTGCCTGAACCGTGGCTGCGCTATGCCGCCCTCGACGTCGAGGTCCTTGACCGGTTGCGCGAGGAATTGATCAAGATCCTTCAGGCCGACGGCAAGCTGGGGTTCGCCGAGGAGGAGTTCGAGGCGGTGCGCAAGGCCCCCCCGGCACCACCCCGCGTGGACCCGTGGCGCCGCACCTCCGGCCTGCACCAGATCCGCGACCGCCGGACCCTGGCCGCGGTGCGCGCCCTGTGGGAGACCCGCGAGTCCCTGGCCCAGACCCGCGACGTGGCCCCGGGCCGGCTGATCCCGGATTCCGCGCTGGTCGCCGCCGCCAAGGCCATGCCCAAGAGCGTTCCCGCGCTGCTGAAGACCCCCGGCTTCCACGGCCGCTCGGCCGCCAAGGACGCCCCCAAGTGGCTGCGCGCCCTGCAGGACGCGGCCGCGACCAGCGACCTGCCACCCAACCAGGTGCCGTCGAACTCGCCCCCGCCGCCCAAGGTCTGGGCCGACAAGGACCCGGTGGCTGCCGCGCGGCTGCAGACGGCCCGCGCGCGGGTGGCCCGCACCGCCGAGGCCATGAACATTCCCACCGAGAACCTGCTCACCCCCGACACGCTGCGCCGGCTGTGCTGGAGCCCGCCGGCGGAGATCGATCCGGACACCGTGTCGGCGACGCTGCGGGGCCTGGGCGCCCGCGAGTGGCAGATCGAGCTGGTGGGCCCGGTGCTCACCGTGGCGCTGCTGGACCCGGACGAGTTGGCCAAGCGCTGATGAAGGGCCGGGCAGGTTTTTTCCGGGATCGGGAATTACCTGCCCGGCCTTTTCTTGCCCTCGTGCACCCGGCTTGCACTCTAAGTTACTCACCAGTAGCGTATGGGGTGGATCACATCCCCATCATCCATCTCAAGGAGTACCGGTGAGCCCCCAGCCAGTGAACACGCGCAACGCGCGTCAGGTCCGCGACGTGGTCTTTGTCGACGGCGTCCGCACCCCCTTCGGCAAGGCCGGAGACAAGGGAATCTACCACGGCACCCGCGCCGACGACCTCGTCGTCAAGTGCATCCGCGAGCTGGTGCGCCGCAACCCCTCACTGCCACCCGAGCGCATCGACGAGGTGGCAATCGCCGCCACCACGCAGAGAGGTGACCAGGGCCTGACCATCGGGCGCACCGCCGCGCTGCTGGCCGGCCTGCCCCGCTCGGTGCCCGGTTTCGCCATCGACCGCATGTGCGCCGGGGCCATGACCGCGGTGACATCCACCGCCGGTTCCATCGCTTTCGGGGCCTACGACGTCGTCATCGCCGGCGGCGTCGAACACATGGGCAACCACCCCATGGGCGCCGGGGCCGACCCGAACCCCCGCTTCCTGGCCGAACGCATCGTTGACCCGGCGGCCCTGAACATGGGCAACACCGCCGAGAACCTGCACGACCGCTTCCCCGCCATCACCAAGGATCGCGCCGATGCCTACGCGGTGGCCTCCCAGCAAAAACTCGCCACGGCCTACGCGGCCGGGGACATCCAGCCGGATCTGGTCCCGGTCGCGGCGCGCCGCCCCGGTGAGGGCTTCAAGCTGCACACGTCCGACGAGCCGCCCCGCCCGGGCACCACGCTCGAGTCGCTGGCGGAGCTGCGCACCCCCTTCCGCGCCCACGGCCGGGTCACCGCCGGCAACGCCGCAGGCCTGAACGACGGGGCCACCGCCGCGGTGCTGGCCAGCGCCGAGGCCGCGGCGGAACTGGGCCTGGACGTCAAGATGCGCTTGGTTGCCTACGCCTTTGCCGGTGTCGAACCCTCGGTCATGGGCATCGGCCCGGTCCCGGCCACCGAGAAGGCCCTGGCCCAGGCAGGCCTTTCCATCGACGACATCGGGCTGTTCGAGATCAACGAGGCCTTCGCGGTCCAGGTTCTTTCGTTCCTTGACCACTACGGCATCGAGGACACCGACCCCCGGGTGAACCGCTACGGCGGCGCCATCGCCGTGGGCCACCCGCTGGCCTCCTCGGGCGTGCGCTTGATGACCCAGCTGGCCCGCCAATTCAGGCAGGATCCCACGGTGCGCTACGGCCTGACCACCATGTGCATCGGGTTGGGCATGGGCGGCACAGTGATCTGGGAAAACCCGCACCACGCAGACTACGGAAAGGACGCCTAAGGCCATGAGCCAGAGCACCATTGAAAATTTCGCTTCCCTTGCCTCGCTGGTCCCCCACGAGATCATCACCCACTCGCTCGTGGAGGACGTCCAGCTGCCCGGCGGCCACAGGATGGCGCTGGTGACCCTTGACAACGGTTTCGACCACACCAAGCCCACCACCCTGGGACCCAACACCCTGCTGGAACTGCACGCCACGCTCACCGAGCAAAAGCGCCGCGCCGCCGCCGGGGAGATCCAGGCCCTGGCCATCACCGGAAAGCCGCACTTCCTGGTCGCCGGCGCCGACCTCTCCGGGGTCAAGAACCTCACCGAGCCGGTGCACGGGCGCGCCATGGCGGAACTGGGCCACGCAGCCTACGACCTGCTCGCGGACCTGGGGGTACCGACGTTCGCGTTCATCAACGGCGTGGCACTGGGCGGCGGACTGGAAATCGCGCTGGCCTGCACCTACCGCACCGTCTCCACCGGAGCCAACGGCATCGGGCTGCCCGAGGCCTTCATCGGGCTGGTCCCGGGCTGGGGCGGGGTCTACCGGCTCCCGCGGCTCACCGGGCCCGAGGCCGCCATGACGGTCATGATCGAAAACCCGCTGAACAACAACCGCTCGCTGGACGGGATCGCGGCCGCGAAGCTCGGCATTGCCGACGCCTTGTTCGAGCCTGCCGATTTCCTGGAGCAATCCCTGCTCTGGGCCGAGGGCGTGCTCGGCGGCGGGACCACGGTGCAGCGCCCGAACGCGGTTGAACCGAACGGCAACCCGGCCATTGCCGCACGCTGGGCCGCCGCCGCGGCCAAGGCCCGGGCTTTCGTGGAGGCCAAGACCTCCAACGCGGCCCCGGCGCCGGCCAAGGTGCTCGAGGTCTTCGAGGCCGGTGCCTCCATCACCCAGAAGGAATCTGCAGCACTGGAAATCGCGGCACTGACCGAACTGATGCAGACCAACGCCTTCCACAACACCGTGTACGCATTCCTTGACCTGGTCCAGAAGCGTTCCAAGCGCCCCGCCGGCGCCCCGGACGCCAAGCTGGCGCGGCCCGTCACCAAGGTCGGGGTGGTCGGTGCCGGGCTCATGGCCGGGCAGCTGGCCCTGCTCTTCGCCAAGAACCTCAAGGTGCCGGTGGTCATCACCGACATCGACCAAGCACGAGTGGACAAGGGCCTGGCCCACATCCACGGTGAGGTCGACAAACAGCTGGCCAAGGGCAGGATCTCAGGCGATGCCGCCAACCGCACCAAGGCGCTGGTCACCGGTGCGGTGTCCAAGGAGGCCTTCGCGGATGCCGATTTCGTGATCGAGGCGGTCTTTGAGGAACTGGCCGTCAAGAAACAGGTATTTGCCGAGGTCGAGGCCGTGGTCTCGCCCGAATGCATCCTGGCCACCAACACCTCCTCGCTCTCGGTGACCGAGATGGGCCGGGACCTGGCCCACCCCGAGCGCCTGGTCGGCTTCCACTTCTTCAACCCCGTCGCGCTGATGCCGCTGCTGGAGATCGTGCGGGCCGAGCAGACGGGCGAGGCTGCCCTGGCCACCGCCTTCGCCACTGGCAAGGCACTGCGCAAGACCAGCGTGCTGGTCAAGGACGAGGCCGCCTTCGTGGTGAACCGCATCCTGTTGCGCCTGATGGGCGAGATCGCCCAGGCCTTTGACGACGGGACCGATGCGGCCACCGCCGATGGCGCACTGCATCCGATGGGCCTGCCGATGACCCCGTTCACGCTGCTGGCCATGGTCGGGATCCCGGTGGCGCACCACGTCTCCGAATCACTGCACGCGGCCTTCGGCGAGCGCTTCCACGTCTCCAAAAACCAGCAGGTGCTCATCTCCCACGGCATCACCTCGCTCTGGACACCCACGGCGGACGGCGGAGCGGAAATCCCGGAGTCCACGCTTCGGTTGCTGGAGTTCGGCAACAGCCCGAGCACTGAAGCGGAACTGCTGGTGCGCACGCAGGACGCACTGGCCCGGGAAATCGGGCTGATGCTCGACGAGGGCGTGGTCGCGGGACCCGAGGACATCGACCTGTGCATGGTCATGGGAGCCGGCTGGCCCATGCACCTGGGAGGCATCACCCCGTACCTCGACCAGGTGGGCGCCTCCGAGCGGGTCAACGGCCGGAAGTTCCACCAGGACTGAGGTTTGGCTCAGAAGTCAGCGTGACGCGGGCGGGGCAACGGATCGAGCCGTTGCCCCGCCCGCGGCGTCCCCGGTGGCCGGGGCCAAAAAATTCCTGCTCCCTTCCATCGACCTTGGCGCGATTGTGCGCGACACTTTGCTTATGAAAGAAAAGATCACGCTTGTGCCCACCCGCAGAAGTGTCATTGGCGCCGCGCTGGTTTCCGGCGCCGCGGTGACCTTGGTGTCGTGCGGGTCCGGCGATAAGGCCCAGGATCTCCCGGAAGCCACCGGCACCGGTACAGACGCCATCGATGTCTCCCGTCTGCCGGTGGACGGTACCGCCTCGGTCACCGTCAACGGAAGCGGATACCTGCTCTACCGACCCGACGAGGCAACCGTCCTCGCGTACACCTCCGTGTGCACGCACCAGGGATGCAAGGTCGGCAGCGGCAGCGGCGAAACCTTTGAGTGCCCGTGCCACGGCTCCAAGTTCTCCAAAGCCGATGGCTCGGTCGCCCAGGGCCCCGCCGACGCTTCGCTGAAGCGCTTTCCGGCTGCGATCGAGGGTGACAAGGTCAAGATCTTCCTCTGATCCGGGAGCCTGCCGGGCCCCGGCAGGGGTTGTAAGTGACATCGCACCGCCACTTCGATCCTGCCTGCGCACGTGCATGAAATGATGGGAATCATGACTTCGCTTTCTTCCCCCATCACGCGTCGCGCCTTTGGTGGCACCACCGTGGCAGCCGGTGCCACCCTGGCCCTTGCCGCCTGCGGCGACGGTTCCTCGGCGGCACCCAACAACGTGCCCTCCGCCCCTCCGGAGCCCGTCGGCACCGGCACCGTGGTGGCGACCACCGCCGAATTGGCCGTGGGTACGCGCCTGTCGGTTGAAGCGGTCCTCACCCAGGGCGAGGCAGCGGGTAGGCAGGCAGGTTTCCTGCTGTTCCGCCCGAACCAAAAATCCGTTCTCGCCTACTCGGCAATCTGCACCCACCAGGGATGTGCCGTCGGCGCGAAGTCGCCCAATGACGACGAGGCGTTCTACTGCGCCTGCCACGGCTCGTTCTTCCAGCCCGAGGACGGCAAGGCCGTCGCCGGTCCTGCCCGCGGCGCGCTGGAGCGCTTTGCCGCGGAAATCAAGGGCGATGACGTCCTCATCTACGTCTAGGGTGCCCCTTGGTTGGGCCTTTCGGCGGCCGGGCACCCGAGACTAGGCATCGAAGCCGTGGGTCATGAACCCGACGGTTCCCTCATCGAGCCCGGACAGCGAGAGCCAGCCGGCCTCGCTGGGTGCCCCGGGCACGCCGAAGGCCGTGGTGTTTGTTCCCCATCGGGTGCACACCAGCTCGTTCGCATCGTTGACCCAGTGGGTGGCAACCAACAGCCCGTCGGCCCAGGCCTCGAAACGCCGGGCCGAAAGAATGCCGCCCAACGGGATGGGGAGTTCTTCGGGCGGGCCCACCTGCTGGATCCGCGCATTGGGTTCCGCGCGCCGAGGGACGAGGGGGTCGTGTATCTCCTGGCCGGACTCGTTCAGGCGCACATATTCCACCGGGTTCCCGGGATCCCGGATGGCCCGCTGCAACATCAGGATGTCTGCAAAGCTCGGCATGGATTCCACGGGCGGATCCTGCGTCTCCCGGCGCATGATCCGGGCCTGGTCCATGGTTAGGTCCCGGAACCAGCTCAGCTCCCAGGCATCGGAGCCCGGGTCAAGCCGCACGCGCGACTCTGCCCGATAGGGTTGGTCGCCCTCCTCCACCAGGACGCGGGTCAGCAACACGTTGGATTCAAGGTTCCGGTAGAGCACCCCGATCCGCTGCTGGTCGCGGACCAGCACATCCCACCGCTCAAAATCCTCTGGCATGCTTCTCCCATGGCTCGTTGGCCCCCAAGAAATCCCACACTACCGGCCCCGGCAGTCCCAACGGAGCCGATGGGTGATTCCGGGACCCACTTTCCGTTCTATGCCCTGGCGGCCCGGGCAGGTTCCATTCTGTGGACGCGGTGCGCGGTGGCAGCCATGAACGCCTCGTCATGGGTGGAGAAGAGCACGGCGCCGCCGCGGTCCAGCACCTTCCCGATCGCACCCCGCAGCCGCGCCACCCCTTCCGCGTCCAGCGCCTCGGTCGGCTCATCGAGCAACAGCACGCTCGGATCGCGCACCAGCACGGTGGCCAGGGCCACGAGGCGCCGGGCGGAGGCGGGCAACTCGTAGGGGTGGGTTTCCGCCTCGGCGGCCAGCCCCAGGGTGGCCAGCACCTCCGGGACCCGCGCCGCCTGAGGACCGCGTTTGGGCAGGCCGAAGGCGACCTCGCGGCGGACCGTCCGTTCGAAGAGCTGGTCGGAGGGATTCTGCATTAAGAGCCCGATGGACCCGCCGGGGCGCGCATGGTCAACGACCCGTCCGGCGCCGGGGCGCAGCAACCCGGCCGCTGCCTTGAGCACCGTGGTCTTGCCCGCTCCGTTCGGCCCGGCCAGCGCGACGCATTCACCGGCCCTCACCTGCAGGTCCAGTCCCGCCACCACGGGGTCGGCGGATCCCGCATAGCCGAGCTCCGTGCCGGCGAACTCGAGCAGTAAGGCCGCGCCAGCGCGCGGATTCCGGTGAGCCGGTGGTGGTGCCGGCACGCTGCCGGCCACATCGGCGCCCTCGGCCGAGCTGGTGCTGCCGGCGCGCAGCGACAGCACCCGGTCTGCACCGGCCGCCAACCCATCGAGGCTGCGGGTGAGCAGCACCAGCGCTGTCCCCTCGGAGCGCAGGTGATCCAGCAGGGCCGAGACCTGGGCCGCCGCGGAGGCATCCAGGCCGGCCAGCGGTTCGTCCAGTACCAGCACCGGCGCGGCGCCCAGAGCGAGAGCGGCCAGCGCCACGAGGCGTTCCTGCCCGCCGGAGAGCTTCCCCGAATCACGGGTCAGCAGGGAGCCGATTCCAAGTTTCCGGGCCAGCGCGGCGATGCCCAGGCGCATGTCGGCGCGCGGCACCCCGGCGTTCTCGAGTCCCAGGGCCAGTTCCTCCTCCACGGTTTCGCGTACCCCGGAGAGGTAGTGCCGGGCATCCTGGGGCAGCATTCCGACGTGGCGGGCCCACCCCACCGGATCGATGCGCGGGTCGGCGCCGGCACCGTGGCGGATCTCCCGCCCGGCGAGGGTGATGCACCCGTCCAGGTCGTCGCCGTCGTGGCGGGGCAACATCCCCGCAAGCACCGCACCAAGCGTTGACTTGCCGGAGCCCGAGTCCCCCACGATTGCCGTCAGCGATCCCGGTGCCAGGGACAGGCAAATGCCGGCAAGCGTGTCGTGCTCGGCCCCGGAGTAGCGGAAGCGTTCCAAGTCCAGCTCGAGCACTGCGTTGCGCGTCGTGCTCATGCGGCGGCCATCCATTCCGGGGCCAGGACCGCCAGCGGGCCGATGACGATGCAGGCAAGCGCTGCCCGGCGCAGTCGGCGCTGGGCGGCCGAGTCGGGCACCGAACGCAGGCGGGTGTGCGGCCCCGCAGCCGGGAAGCCGCGCGCGGCCAGGTGGGCGGAACGGTCGGCTGCGTCCTGCAGGGCGAAAAGCACCAACGGCACCGAGCACAGGCGGATCCGGCGCCACCAGCCAGCCGGCCCGGCACCGGCGGCCGCCCCGCGCAGCGCCTGCGCTTCACCGATGGCGCGCTGCCGTTCGGCCAGGCGGGGCAGCAGGGAAAGCGTGGCGGCCACCAGGTAGCCCAGTTGCGGCGGGGCGCCGGAGAGATCGACGGCGGCGACGAGGTCGTGCCTGTCGATGAGCAGCGTGCACAGCAGCCCGGCGACCACCAGCACGGCGGTGCGCAGCCCCAGCTGCCCGGCGGTGGCCAGCCCCTCGGTGGTGATCCTTAGCGGGCCGGCAGCGGCCAGCACATGGCTGCCGGTACGGTCGACCAGACCGTGGATCAGCAGCTGGGAGCCCCAGGCCGGCAGCAGGATGGCGGCAGCGATCCCTGCCAACCTCCGCCCACGGCGCGCCCGCACCGCCAGCAGCACGCAGCCCAGCAGCACCGTGGCGCTGAGCCACCAGCGGCCGGCTGCCGTGGTGGTGGCCACGACTGCCGCTGCGAGGGCGAGCACGGTGAAGGGATGCAATGGTGCGGTGCGGGACACTGGCAGCTTCCTAGCGGGAGCCGCGGCGGCCGAGCACCCGATAGCGGCGCACGAACGCGAAGCCTGCACTCAGCCGCCCGGGCAGCGCATACACCAGCAGCGCGGCGAGCAGGAAGACAATGGCCTTGTCCCCGGGATCGGAGATCAGCGCCTGCTTGGTCACGGCGCCCAGCAGCGAGTCCCCCATCGAGCGGAATGCGGCGACCAGCGCGCCGGTGCCCACCCCGGAGGTCCCGCCGAAGACGAAGGCGGCGACGGGTGCGGAGAGAACGCCCACCAGGATCCCGGCCAAGAGCCCGGCCACCGGGGCCAGGTAGGGGCGGCGCAGCGCACCGAAGCGGGCGGCGGTGCCGGCCAGGAAGCCGACCAGCGCTGCACCGGCCGCGAAGGGCAGCACCGTCGGGTTGAACAACGACCAGATGAGAGTGCCGAGCACGCCGGTGGCTGCCCCGGCGCGGCGTCCGGCCAGGAAGCCGACCAGCACCGTGCCCAGCGAGTCCAGGTAGAGCGGGATCATCACGGACCCGACAAACTGGCCCAGCACGATGTTCAGCGCAAGTGCCACGGGGATCAGGGTGAGCGTGGAGACCGGCAGCTCGGGCAGCACGGCTGCGAGCAGCAGGAGCGCGGCTGCCAGGTAGGCCGCGAAGGTGGCCAGGGCAACCCCTTGGCCGAGGCCGTCGACGAGGCCGGTCGGCTGGGTCAGGACCAGGACGGTGTAGGTGCCGGCCAGCAGGAGCACTCCGGCGGCGGCAAGGATCCGGCCGCGCAGGGCGTGCCCTGCGGCTTTCTCGGGCAGGGTCAGGTTCGGTGACATGGTGGGGGCATTCCTCGGGTGCTGGGGGCGCAGCCGGTGAGGACCGGTGGCGCAGCTGGGCGGGAGCGGGGGCCTATGTCACCTCGGCCCGGTGAATGATTCTAGCCGATTTGGCCCGGGCCCGGTTCCCCTTGGGGAGCCCCGTCCAGCCGCCTGGCGAGGGCACCGAGGCGGGAAACGAGTTCGGCAAACCCCGCCGCCGGATCGTTCCAGGACACGACGCGGGCGTTGGCGGGCTTTCCCCAGAGCGCGCGGAAGTCAGCCACGGTGGTTCCCGTCAACAACGGGGATTCGGTTTCGACATCCACGGTGGCACCGGCGCTGCGGTACTCGAGCGTGCCGGCGGCGATGCCGGCGGCAAAGTAGTCGTGTACGTGGGCGATGTAGCCCTGGTCGTAGTGGCGGTGGAATTCGAAGTAGAAACGCAGCGCGTCGGAAAGATAGCGCACCAACGGGTTCGAGGCGGTGCTGCGCGTGCCTTCCGGGTCCCCGGCAAGCACATGCTCGGGTTCGGCGCAGCCCGCCGCGGCGGCCAGGTCGGTGAGCAGCCCGGGCTGCATCTCGAAGCGCTCGGTGGAATCCAGCGAGCACACGATCGGCAACTTCTGGACGTCGAGACCCGCCTGGGCGGCCGCGGTGTAGGCCGCGTAGACCTCGGCGGCGGCGTGCGGGTCCACGTGGGTGTTCCACTCCGCGGTCGGGGTGGTGTTCCCCTGGTGGTAAAAGGCCCCGCCCATGATCACCACCCGGCCCAACAACCAGGGAAGCCGTGGTTCCCGGCGCAGCGCGAGCGCGAAGTTGGTCAGCGGGGCGCTCAGCAGGGCAGTGAGTTCCCCGGGGTTGGCGCGGGCTGCCTCGATCCAGTGGTCGACAGCGTCTATTCCATGGCCGGCGGCGGGTCCGGGATCCGGCAGCGTCGCGTAGCCGACCCCTTGCGGGCCATGGGTTTCCGGGGTGGTGGTCAGCGGGACCTGCAGCGGGGCCCGCGCGCCGATGAGCACCGGCACCTGCGGCTGCCCGCATAACGCCAACAGCGCCCGGTTGTTGGCAGCGACCTGGTCGGCGTCGACGTTGCCGGGCGTGGCCGTGACCGCCACGATCTCCACGTGGTCGCAGGCGGCCAGGTAGGCCAGCGCAAGTGCGTCGTCGATTCCGGTGTCGTTGTCCAACAGGATCCGGATGCGGGGCGTGTCCATCGGCTAGAAGAGCGCGATCTTGGGCACGGCCGGGAAGATCGCGTCCAGCTCGGCAAGGTCCTCGGCGCCTGGCTTCCAACCGGCGGAGGCGGCGTTCTGCTTCACTTGTTCGGGGCGGGTGGCCCCGGCAATGACGCTGGCCACGGCGGGACGGGATGCCAGCCAGGAGAATGCGACCTCCAGTTCGCTCAGTCCGCGGGCGGCGGCGAACGCACCGAAGTCGCGCAGCTGGCCGAAGTCGGCGGTGTCCATCAGGTGCCGTCGGGCGTGGGTCAGCCTGGAGCCTTCCGGGGCGGAGCCGCCGGAGTACTTGCCGGTCAGCAGCCCGTTGGCCAGCGGGAAGTAGGGCAGCAGGCCCAGCGAGTACGCCTGCGCGGCCGGTGCCACCTCGAGCTCGGCACGCCGATCGAGCAGGTTGTAGTGGTTCTGCGTGGAGACGAAGCGTGCCCCGCCCGCGGCGCGTGCGGTGAACTCGGCCTCGGCGATCTGCCACCCGGCGCGGTTCGAGTGCCCGATGTAGCGCACCTTGCCGGCTGACACCAGGTCATCGAGCGCGGCAAGGGTCTCCCCAATGGGCGTGAGCTGGTCCGGGGTGTGGAATTGGTAGAGGTCGATGTAGTCCGTGCCGAGCCGCCGCAGCGATGCCTCGACTGCCCGCACGATGTAGCGCCGCGAGCCGCGGGCACCGAAGTCGTTGCCGTTGGCGCCGCCCATGTCCATGCCGAACTTGGTGCCGATGACCACCTCGTCGCGCCGCTGCCCCAGTGCCTTGCCGAGCATGGTCTCGGACAGCCCGGGCTCCCTGCCGTAGGTGTCCGCGACGTCAAAGAATGTGATTCCCGACTCAAGGGCGGCGTTGATGACGGCGTCGGTGCCGGCCTGTTCCTCGGTCGCGGTGCCTGCCCTGCCCAGGTTGTTGCACCCCAGCCCCACGGCCGAAACCACGAGTCCGGATGCTCCCAATCGACGGTATTCCATGGCGCCCATGCGCATTAGTCCTTTCACCGGTGGTCCCTTGGCCAATGCCCTGCGCGTGCGCGGAAGGCATGGAGGCGGCTTGCTGTGCCCGCCTAAGCATTCAAGCATGCACCATGCCGGGCGGCACAGTGTGTCGGGGCCGAGGCGGCGTGGGTTCACGGTAAACGCCCATGAACCCTTAAGATGGGGGTTATGTCTAAAGTCCTCACCTCCCTGCCCGTTGGCGAACGCGTAGGTATCGCGTTCTCCGGTGGCCTTGATACTTCCGTCGCCGTTGCCTGGATGCGTGAAAAGGGTGCCATCCCTTACACGTACACCGGAGACCTCGGCCAATACGATGAGCCGAACATCGACGCCGTTCCGGGCCGCGCCCTGGAATACGGTGCAGAGGCCGCCCGCCTGGTCGACTGCAAGCCCGCCTTGGTCGAAGAGGGCCTCGTTGCCCTGGCCTGCGGCGCCTTCCACATCCGCTCCGGCGGAAAGGCCTACTTCAACACCACCCCGCTGGGCCGTGCCGTCACCGGCACCCTGCTGGTGCGCGCCATGCGCGAAGACGGCGTTGACGTTTGGGGCGACGGCTCGACCTACAAGGGCAATGACATCGAGCGGTTCTACCGCTACGGCCTGCTCTCGAACCCGAAGCTGCGCATCTACAAGCCGTGGCTTGACCCGGCCTTCGTGCAGGAGCTCGGCGGCCGCTCGGAAATGAGCGAATGGCTCGTTGAGCGCGACTTCCCGTACCGCGACTCCGCCGAAAAGGCATACTCCACCGACGCCAACATCTGGGGCGCCACCCACGAGGCCAAGACCCTCGAACTGCTGAACACCTCGCTGGAATCGGTCCAGCCGATCATGGGCGTGCGCTACTGGGACGAATCGGTCGAGGTCAAGACCGAGGACGTCTCCGTGACCTTCGAGGCCGGCCGTCCGGTCGCCATCAACGGCGTCCGTTTCGAGAATGCCGTTGCGCTGGTCGACGAGGCCAACAAGATCGGTGGCCGCCACGGACTGGGCATGAGCGACCAGATCGAAAACCGCATCATCGAGGCGAAGTCCCGCGGCATCTACGAGGCCCCGGCCATGGCGCTGCTGCACATCACCTACGAGCGCCTGCTCAATGCGATCCACAACGAAGACACCGTGGCCAACTACCACGCAGAGGGCCGCCGCCTGGGCCGCCTGATGTACGAAGGCCGTTGGCTGGACCCGCAGGCACTGATGCTGCGCGAGTCCCTGCAGCGCTGGGTCGGATCCGCCGTCACCGGCACCGTCACCGTGCGCCTGCGCCGCGGCGACGACTACACGGTGCTGGACACCACGGGACCGAACCTCAGCTACCACCCGGACAAGCTGTCCATGGAGCGCGTTGGCGACTCCGCGTTCGGCCCTCTGGACCGCATCGGCCAGCTGACCATGCGCAACCTGGACATCGCCGATTCCCGCTCGCGCCTGGAGCAGTACGCCAACCAGGGCCTGCTCGGCGAGAAGACCGTGAAGCTGGTCGGCAAGCTGGAAGCCGGCGGTGCATCGGCAATCGTTGACGCCGAGGCGGTCGACGCCGACGAATTGGCTTCCGACCGCGCCCTCGAGCGTGCCGCGTTTGATTCGGGCACCGACTAAATAGCAACACCGGCGTGCCCTTGAGGCCGCCGCATTTGGGGCGGGGCGCCCCTTGCCAGGAAACCGGTGAGGGCGCCCCGCCCTTTTTCATGACCTGGAATCGATGGCATCGAGGTCGCGCACCGCAAAGCGGTGGTGGTCCCATTCCTCCTGCAGGATCGTGTGGAGGCAACTCAGAATCGTCTCCGGGTGTTGGGGATTCCAGGGGTTCTCGCGCAGCAAGGCCAATTGGCCGGGCGTGAGCACGGCGAGGAAGTCCCGCACCACGGCCACGCGCCCCGCCCTGGCCGCGAGCACCTCAGGACTCCCCCGTCTTCGAGCAGCCACGGCCCTTCGATTTCCATTCCCTGCACATTGGCCCCGCGCATCACGGCGCCCGGGTTCGCAGCACCGGTCCGTACCGGCTTGCTAGACTTCTCGACCACGCCACGTTGCCTACGTTCGGAGAAACCTTGTCGAAAAACATCCCACGCGCCCGGCTCTGGTCGTGGGCGCACGCCGAGCGCACCGCCCTGGCCCGCGACCTCGACGGGCTCGAGGACAAACAGTGGGCTACGACATCGTTGTGCGGGCGCTGGAGCGTGGAAGAGGTCGTGGCACACCTGAGTGCCGCGGCAAGTGTGGGCCCGGCTCGCTGGATGGCCAGCGTACTGGGCGCCAGGTTCAATTTCGACCTGCACAATGACAGGCGCCTGTCCGAGCACCGCGGGGCAACACCTGCCGAAACGTTGGCACGTTTTCGCGCGATCCTCACCAGCACCACCTCGACATTCGGTCCGGTCGAGGCGTGGTTGGGCGAAGTCCTCATCCACGGCCAGGACATCCGCGAGCCCTTGGGAATCGAACACGACGTCGATCCGGAGGCCGCCACCGCTCTCGCGGTTTTCCTGGCCCAACGGGATTTCACCGTTTCGAGCAAGACGAACATTGCCGGTTTGCGGCTCGAGGCGACCGACGGTCCTTTCGCCACGGGTGCGGGCCCACTGGCCAGGGGCACAACGATGGCGCTGGTGATGGCCATGGCCGGACGCGGAGCCTATTGCGGACAGCTGGACGGCGCGGGTGCCGAAGCGCTGCTGGCCCGGTGCACGGCGGCTGCGGGCAGCTGATCCCTGCCGGTGGACCTGACCCGGACAGCACAATGCCCGGCAGCGATTCTTGAATTCTAGGGATCGTTGCAACACCAGGTGGCTAGGCTGCCAACAGTAGTTCACGCAGGCGCTCGGTCGGGGTATCCCAGCCGAGCGTTTTGCGTGGACGTCCGTTGAGCAGGCGAGCGACCCGCTCGAGTTCCTCGGGACCATGGACGCCGAGGTCAGTTCCTTTAGGGAAGTATTGGCGCAGCAACCCGTTCGTGTTCTCGTTGGATCCGCGCTGCCAGGGGCTGGCTGGATCGCAGAAGTAGACATCCATGTCCGTGGCCATGGAGAAAGCCTTGTGCGTCGCCATCTCGGCGCCCTGGTCCCAGGTCAGGGACCCTCTCAGCAGCTCGGGCAGCCCACCCATGCTCTTGATCAGGCCGTCGCGAACGGTTGCGGCGGTGTGATCACCGTCGAGGTGAACGAGCATGACAAAACGGGTAGTTCGCTCGACCAGAGTCGCAATCGCGGACTGATTCAGCGTCCCCGTGATCAGGTCCCCTTCCCAGTGCCCTGGCACGGCACGGTCCTCAATTTCGGCGGGACGCTCGGAGATGTTGATCATCGGGTCCCGGAACCGGCTGGTGCGCTTCTCCGGATCGGTGCGTGGCTTGCGGCGAGTTCGGCCGGTCCTTAACGCTGTGGCCACCTCTCGCTTGAGACCGCCACGGGCCTGGAAGTAGAGAGCCTGATAGATCGTTTCAGCGCACACGTGAAACTCCAACCTGTCGGGGAGCATCTTCCTCAGCCTGTTACTGATTTGCTCCGGTGACCAGCCTAGAAGCAACTTGGCCCCCACGTATTTTCGTAAGGTTCCCTCGCAAGAGAGCTTGCTGGTCTTGGGTCGTGGTCGGCGTTTGGCCGCTGCACGGTGCGCAGCATAGGGCTGGTAGCCGTTGGGACCGGTGTTGCGGCGGATCTCCCGGCTCACCGTCGAGACCGGCCGTCCTAGCGCCCTGGCGATGGCACGCATCGAGGAGTCGACCGCGAGCAGGTCTCGGATCTGCTCGCGTTCGGAAAGGGAGAGGTAGCGGTCGCTGATTGGTTTCTCCAGCGCGGCAAGCCCTGGAAACGGAGCCATGAAGGACGAACCCTCGACTGGATTATAAGTAGTCACCCCTTGTTTGTAGTCGACAACCCGACCGTCCGGGTAATAGCGTCGGTCGCCGGTCTTGCGAATGCCGGCGTCCCATTCCTTTGACGTGGTTACGTGAACCCCAACGGACGTGGCAGCCTCCCGGCGAGATAGACCGGTGCCGCGCAGTCGCAGGAACTCTTCCCGTTTGCCGGCATGGGTCCCCTTCACGGCCGCTCCGGACTTGTATGCCCATTGGAAACAGGTGCCTGCGGGGATACCGACCTCGCGGGCGGCAACCGAAACGTTGCCAAGTCGCTCCAGCGCGGTGAAGAACTGGTCTTTCTGCTCCTGGGTGTATTTGGCCTTCTTCTTGCCGCGGGCGCCATGGACTGAGGATTTGATGCCTGGGGTGAGTTCGCGGGCCCACTGGTAGCACTTATTTGGATTGAACCCGAGCTCCGCGGCTGCAGCAGATACGTTCCGGGTCCGGTCCAAGACACTCAGGAATCGGTCGTGGTCCTCGGCCGAGTACTTCCGGGGCGTTGAAGGATTCTTATCGGTTGGTGATTTCTTCGTTAAAGACGACACGGTCGTTGCAACTCCCAAAGATCTGGGGTGTTGCAACGACCGCTAGAACTCGCCATTCCTCGTTGCCGGGCATTGTGTCCGGGTTGCTAGGCCAGGGTGAACGGAGCCTTGGCCGGCAGCGGGTAGGCCTGCCGGGGCTTCTCGACGTCCTCGAACGGCGCGGTCGCGATCGACAGCTTGGTGAAGTCCAGCTTGGCCTCGCGCAGGCAGGTCTTGATGGCAGCAACTGCCTTCTTCGGCTCCGGGGAGAGGATGCGGATGTTCAGCTTGTGCGGGGCGTAGTCGGAGGACTCCACGGTGCCCAGGCCGCGCCAGGCCAGGTGGCCGACGAGTGCTTCCTTCGCGGTGGTTTCCAGGTACTTGTCCCTGTCGGTGCCGGTGGCGGTCTTCAGCGCGTACTGCACGATGACCCACCCCTGGTCTTCCTCGGCCAGCGGCATGAAGCCGTCCTCCTGGCAGGCTTCGGTGAACGCCGCCAGCAGTCCCTCGGCCGTCGCCGCGGTGACGTCCTTGGCGGTCTCGGTCTTCGACTGGTGCCCCACGGTGCCGTGGTTCACGACGAACTGGCCGAGTTCTTCGCCCTCGTAGGTGGAGAACCAGGCCTCGCGGAAGTACAGGGTTCCGTCTTCGTCGCGGCGGTAGGTGCGGACTATTGACATGCGGTGGTGCTCCTTAGCGGGATGATGAGTCTGAAAATGCCGTACGGCCGCGTGCGAGCCAACCGGTCGCGGTGCCGTCAAAGGGGGCGTGTGCCCCGCCGAGCGAGGCGAGCAGGCGGCTGGCCTCGTCGCTGATGCACGACACCAGTTCCTGCGGGTAGCCCATGGATGCGCTGTGCTGGGCGAATTCGTCCTCGTCGTCGAGGAAGATGCCGCGTGAGCGCGAGTCTATGACGTCGAGGTCCATGTCCACGGAGTTGGCTTCCCATCCGCCGCGGGCCAGTTTGCGCCAACCGATCTGGGTCGACAGGTCGAGGTACACGCGGAAGTCCTCGGCGGGGTCGTCGTAGAACGTGCCCAGCCATTGCCCGGCACGGGGCACCAGGCAGACCGCATCGGTGTCGGCCCAGTGTCCGTGGCCGGGACGCGAGACCAGCGAGCCGGCGGGCTGGTAGATCCAGTGGCCGTGGTCGTCGGCGCCGAGGTAGCGCCCGGGCACCACCCAGTGCGGGTGCCCGTCGTATTTCCAGGCCCTGGCAACCACCAGGTCCCCGGGGCCGGCTCCGGCAGGGTCCCGCGGCAAGCCCGCGGGCACCGGTGCTGCTGCATTCACAGCTGGGGAATCTGTCCGGTGGGCATCTCTGCTCCGGGCAGCGGTCGGGCGAACGGGACCTTGGTGCCCAGCACCTGGGCCAAGGTGTCGTTGGCGATCCGGTCGGCGGTGAGTCCCACTCGTTCCAAGACTTCGTCGCGGGTGCCGTGGGCCAGGAACTCGGTGGGCAGGCCCACCTCGTTCAGTGCCGTGTCGACGCCCGCCGCACGCATTTCCTGACGGATACGCGAACCCACGCCGCCTGCGCGGACACCGTCCTCGACGCACACCACGATGCGGTGGCGGGCAGCCAGGCCGATGATGGAGCGCGGCACCGGAAGCACCCAGCGCGGGTCGACCACGGTGACCGTGATGCCCTGGGCGTTGAGCCGGGCGGCGACATCCAGGCAGAGTTCGCTCATGGCGCCGACCGAAACGACCAGCACGTCGCGTTCCTCGCCGCTTCCGAGCTTGGCGAGCACGTCCACGCCGTCGTGCAGGCGCTGGATGGCGACAATTTCCGGGCCGACGCTGCCCTTGGAGAATCGGACCACCGAGGGCGCGTCCTTGATGGCCACGGCCTCGCGCAGTTCCTCGCGCAGCCGCACCGCATCGCGCGGAGCTGCCAGGTGCAGGTTCGGCACGATCTGCATCAGCGCCATGTCCCACATGCCGTGGTGGCTGGGCCCGTCCGGCCCGGTGACCCCGGCGCGGTCCAGCACCACGGTGACGCCGGCCTTGTGCAGGGCCACGTCCATGAGCAGCTGGTCGAACGCCCGGTTCAGGAACGTAGCATAGACGCACACCACCGGGTGCAGCCCGCCGAAGGCCAGGCCCGCGGCGGAGGTCATCGCGTGTTGTTCGGCGATGCCCACGTCCAGCACCCGTTCGGGGTGGCGTTCGGACATGGTCTTCAGGCCCACCGGCTGCAGCATCGCGCCGGTGATGGCAACGATGTCGCTGCGTTCGTCGGCGATGTCGGCGATTTCCTCGCCGAAGACCGAAGTCCAGGACCGGGCAGAGGCCTTGGATACGGGTTCGCCGGTCTGCGGGTCGATGACGCCCACCGCGTGGAACTGGTCGGCCTCGTCGGCGCGGGCAGGTGCATAGCCGCGGCCCTTTTCCGTCAGCGCGTGCACCAGGACGGGTCCGCCGTAGTTGCGGGCCTGCTGCAGCGCCTGGTCGACGGCCGTCTGGTTGTGCCCGTCGATGGGGCCGATGTACTTCATGCCCAGGTCCTCGAACAGGCCCTGGGGTGCCCACCAGTCCTTGATGCCCTTCTTGGTGGCATGCAGGGACTTGTAGGTGAACTGGCCCACGGGACCTGAATCCTTCAGGCGGCTCTTGAGCCTGTCCATGGTGTTTTCGTAGGCCGGGTGCGTTCGGAACATGTCCAGGCGCTGGCGCAGGCCGGCCAACTGGTCGGCGAGTCCGCCAATGGTCGGGGCGTAGGAGCGGCCGTTGTCGTTGACCACGATGACCACGCGGCGGTCCTTGTCGGCAGCGATGTTGTTGACCGCTTCCCAGGCCATGCCGCCGGTCAGGGCGCCGTCGCCTACCAGGGCGACAACGTAGCGGTCGGCTTCCCCGGTGAGCTTGCGGGCCCGGGAGATCCCGTCGGCCCAGGACAGCGAGGAGGAGGCGTGGGAGGACTCTACGATGTCGTGCACCGATTCGGCGCGTTCGGGATACCCGGAGAGCCCGCCCTGTTGGCGCAGCGTGGAGAAGTCCTGGCGCCCGGTCAGCAGCTTGTGGACATAGGACTGGTGCCCGGTGTCAAAGATGATGGAGTCGGTGGGTGAATCGAAGGCCCGGTGGATGCCCAGGGTCAACTCGACCACACCGAGGTTGGGGCCCAGGTGTCCCCCTGTGCGGGCAACGTTCTTGATCAGGAATGACCGGATTTCCTTGGCCAGCTGGTGCATTTTAGCCGCGTCCAGGCCACGAAGGTCCCGCGGTTCCTTGATGGTCGGAAGCAGTGGCACGGAGGCAGTCCTTTCGCAGTGGCAAATACCCGTTCAATCTTACCGCTCGTCCCTTGCCGCCGGGCACCATGGCGGTGCACGCCACAGTGTCCCGCCCCACCTTCAGCGGGCGCTGGATCGAGGAAGCCACCCTTGCGTAGGATCAAGTTGCGGGCAAACCCTGCCCTTGATCATCCCCCGCCAAGCCCTAGGATCCACAGCCCCATGAGCACTTCGAGCCCCCAGACCCCCTCGGTACTCTTCGTTTGCAACACCAATGGCGGGAAGTCGCAAATTGCCGCGGCGCTACTGCGCCAGGCCGCAGGAGATTCCGTTGCGGTGAAATCCGCCGGACTCATTCCGGCCCACCACATCAATGAACTGGCCGCCTCCGTGGTGGAAGAAGTCGGCGCCGACATGCGCGCAGAGGTACCGACCGCATTGACCGAGGAAGTGCTGCGTGCCGCGGACCGGGTCGTCATCGTGGGCGAGGCACAGGTCCCCGACCTTGAGGGGGTCGCGATGGAACGCTGGGTTCCCGCCGAAGCGCCGGCGGAGCTGGGCACCGAGCGCGAGCGCATGGAATTCCTGCGTGATGACATCGCAGCCCGGGTTGCGATGTTGAACGATGATCTCGGAACGACTTCCGGTTAGTCCCCTGGAACCCGGATGACCGCCGGCGCCGCATCGGTGTTCCCGCCTGCACGCTGTGTCACAGACCAACGTCATGTCATGGATGCAGGGCGGAGCCGGATGACGTGTCAGTGCCCGGTGACACCCTCGTCCCGATGGCGCCCACCGTTTTCGGTTCCCCCGGAGGGATTTGACTGCGTCGGCTGATCGGGATCCCTGAGCGGGTCCCGTCCGGCCTCGGACGCATCGCCATCCCGGGTACCCCTGGTTTCGGCGTTAGGGTCAAGCGCATTGGCCTTGTTGGCCTGCTCCTGTGCACTGGCCCGTGCCGACTGGGCTTCGGCATTCTGGTTGCGGGCTTCTTCCTGGAGGCGGTCGGCGTCAACCTGGGCTTGCTTGGCGTCCGCTGCCGCCCTGGCAGACTTGGCTTCGCTCTCCCGTGCATTGAGCTGCTCGTCGGCCGCCGACTGGCGGAGGGTTTCCGCCCGCTCGTGGTCCTTCTCCTTCTTGCGTCGTTGGCCAAAGAAAAGTACTAGTCCAATGACGACCAGTACGACAACGATTATGACGATGGTCCACACCAGCTGGCCTGAATCCATGATTTTCGACCTCGTTCCAATGGCAACAATGGGTGTAGAACCAGTAAAGCCCAAAACCAGATTGGTTGCCATGGATATGCCACAGCAGCTCTTCGCGGTGTCCCGATACAGAGGAATTCTGTATCGCTTTCATACGTGAGTCAGCCCCAGGGATTCCCTGCAGGGCGCGGGCTCCCGCACAGAAGCCGAGCCGGATGAATTCTTCCATCGGCCGCATCCCCGGGCGTACGTTTCGACAAGCCAACCCCCCCGGCGTTAACGCCACAAGGGCGGGCCGACCCGGATTTCTCCGGATCGGCCCGCCCTTGCGAGCGTGGATCTTCGCTAACTAGATTAGTTGGCGGAGATCTGACGCAGGACGTACTGCAGGATGCCACCGTTGCGGTAGTAATCTGCTTCGCCCGGGGTATCGATGCGCAGGACGGCATCGAAGGAGACGGTCTTGCCGTCTTCCGCCACGGCGGTGACCTTCAGGGTCTTGGGGGTGGTGCCGTTGTTGAGTTCGGTCACTCCCTCGACTGCGAAGGTTTCGGTGCCGGTCAGGCCCAAGGTCTCGGCGTTTTCGCCAACCGGGAACTGCAGGGGCAGAACGCCCATGCCGATCAGGTTGGAGCGGTGAATACGCTCGAAGGACTCGGTGATGACTGCCTTGACGCCCAGCAGTGCGGTGCCCTTGGCTGCCCAGTCACGCGAGGAGCCCGAACCGTATTCCTTGCCGCCCAGGACGACCAGCGGGGTGCCTGCTGCAGCGTAGTTCTGCGCAGCGTCGTAGACGTAGGCCTGCGGTGCGCCTTCCTGGGTGAAGTCGCGGGTGAAGCCACCTTCGACGTTGTCCAGGATCTGGTTGCGGATACGGATGTTCGCGAAGGTACCGCGAATCATGACCTCGTGGTTGCCACGGCGCGAGCCGTAGGAGTTGAAGTCCTTGCGGTCCACGCCGTTGGCCAGGAGGTACTGCCCCGCCGGGGAATCGGACTTGAACGAACCGGCCGGGGAGATGTGGTCGGTGGTGACCGAATCGCCCAGCTTCAGCAGCACGCGGGCGCCCTCGATGTTCTTGACCGGCTCCGGAGTTGCCGTCATGCCATCGAAGTACGGGGGCTTGCGGACGTAGGTCGAATCCTCTGCCCACTCGAAGGTGTTGCCTGCCGGGGTGTCGAGCGCCTTCCAGCGATCGTCGCCGTCGAAGACACCTTCGTAACCCTTGGCGAACATGCCCTCATCGATGGAAGAATCCATCGTTGCCTGAACCTCGGTCGGGCTCGGCCAGATGTCCTTGAGGAACACCTCGTTGCCGTCCGTGTCGGTGCCCAGGGAATCGGTTTCGAAGTCGAAGTCCATGGTGCCGGCCAGGGCGTAAGCGATGACCAACGGCGGGGACGCCAGGTAGTTCATCTTCACGTCCGGGTTGATGCGGCCTTCGAAGTTGCGGTTACCCGAGAGCACTGCGGTTGCGGAGAGGTCGTGGGCCTGAATGGCCTCGGAGATCTCGGCATCCAGCGGGCCGGAGTTGCCGATGCAGGTTGCGCAGCCGTAGCCCACGATGAAGAAGCCAAGCTTCTCCAGGTACGGCATGAGGCCGGACTTTTCGTAGTACTCGGTGACGACCTTGGAGCCCGGGGCGACAGAAGTCTTGACCCACGGCTTGGACACCAGACCCTTTTCCACTGCCTTGCGTGCCAGCAGGGCTGCGGCAAGCATGACGGAGGGGTTGGAGGTGTTGGTGCAGGAGGTGATCGAAGCGATCGAGACCAGACCGTGGTCGATGGAGAAGCTCGTTCCATCGGCCTTGGTGACCTCAACGCTGGTCGACGGGCGACCGATGTTCAGTTCGTCGGCTGCACCGGCGGCGTAGTTGTGGATGTCCTTGCGGAACTGCTCCTTGGCGCCGGAAAGCTCGATGCGGTCCTGCGGACGCTTCGGGCCGGCGATGGAGGGAACCACCGTCGACAGGTCGAGCTCGAGGAACTCTGAGAAGCGGATCTCGCGGCTCGGATCGTGCCACATGCCCTGTTCCTTGGCGTAGGCCTCAACGAGGGCCACGTTTTCGGCGGAGCGGCCGGTCAGGCGCAGGTAATCCAGGGTGACGTCATCGATCGGGAACATGGCCGCGGTGGAACCGAATTCCGGGGACATGTTGCCGATGGTAGCGCGGTTTGCCAGCGGAACCTGGGCAACGCCTTCACCGTAGAATTCGACGAACTTGCCGACGACACCGTGCTTGCGCAGCATTTCGGTGATGGTCAGCACGACGTCGGTAGCGGTGGCACCAGCGGGGATCGATCCGTTGAGCTTGAAGCCGACAACGCGCGGGATCAGCATGGAGACGGGCTGGCCGAGCATTGCTGCCTCGGCCTCGATGCCGCCAACGCCCCAGCCCAGCACGCCCATGCCGTTAACCATGGTGGTGTGGGAGTCGGTGCCGACGCAGGTGTCGGGGTACGCGCGAAGCACGCCATTGACTTCGCGGGTCATCACGGTGCGAGCCAGGAACTCGATGTTGACCTGGTGCACGATGCCGGTTCCCGGGGGAACTACCTTGAAGTCATCAAATGCGGTCTGGCCCCAACGCAGGAACTGGTAACGCTCCCCGTTGCGCTGGTATTCGATTTCCATGTTGCGCTCGAGGGCACCGGCGTTGCCGGCAACGTCGATCTGCACCGAGTGGTCGATGACCATTTCTGCTGGAGCCAACGGGTTCACCCGAGTCGGGTCTCCGCCAAGTTCCTTGACTGCCTCGCGCATGGTGGCGAGGTCAACGATGCAAGGAACACCGGTGAAGTCCTGCATCAAGACGCGTGCAGGGGTGAATTGGATTTCGGTGTTCGGTTCTGCGTTTGCATCCCACTGGCCTACGGCCTTGACGTGTTCTGCAGTGATGTTCGCGCCATCTTCGGTGCGAAGCAGGTTCTCCAAAAGAACCTTGAGGCTGTACGGAAGGCTTTGCGCACCTTCGACGGCGTTCAGCCGGTAAATTTCATATTCGTTGCCCTTGACGTCCAATACGCCCTTGGCACCAAAACTGTCCACATTGCTCACGGGGACTCCTCTCGCCGGAATTACATCTTCGTTGCACGCCCACAAGGAAATCCAGTTAGGCGATCCTAACTGGGTTTGCCTGTGTTTTACTAGCGGCAGAGCTATAAGCAGTCTATCCCCCGCCACCCTTAAAACCCCGCCAACCCGACATTTTCGGGCCGGACGGAGTCATATCATCGCCTAGTGGCGGACAAACAGTCCCACGGTTTCCATGTGGTGAGTGTGCGGATAAAGGTCAATGACATCAACCTCTTCCAGGCGGAACCCCGAGGCCATGAGATCTGCAGTGTCACGGGCAAATGATGCAGGATCGCACGAAACATAGGAGATCTTCTTGGCACCCGAACGCACCATCGCGGAAACGGCGGTCTTGCCGGCACCGGTGCGCGGCGGATCAAGCACAATCGAATCCAGCTTGGCCTTGCGCGTATTCAATTCCCTGGACAAGGTCTTTTCAACCCGCCCCTGGGAAATGATCGCCTGGGGGAATTCACGCAGGTTCTTCAGGGCATCCTTGCTGGTTCCCGGGGCGCCCTCAATGGACAGCAGCATGCCGTCGTCGCCCACGGCCTTGGCCAGCGGTGCGCTAAAGAGACCTGCCCCGGCGTAAAGGTCCGCGATGCGCGTCCCGTAGCCTGGCGCCAACTGGCTCATCACGCGCTCCACCAGGGTGGCAGGGGCCAGACGGTGGATCTGCCAGAAACCTTCGCCGGTGATGCGGTAGTCGTGTCCCGCCACCGATTCGGAAAGCCACGTCCGCCCGCGCAAGCGCTGCAGGGCACCGCGCCCGTCGGCGGCCGATCCTCCGACCTGGGTCAGTGCCGCTGCACTGGTTCCCTCGGGCAGGCGCTTGGCCGCGCGGCCCGCGGCTCCGGCTACCGTTCCGTCCTCGATGAAGAGCACCAGCACCCCTCCATCGTCGCCGGATCCGACGGCAACCTCGATGCGGCTGATGCCCGCCAGAGGCAGATCCCAGAGCGCCAGCTCGTTGATCTTCGGGTGTGCCAGCGGCATTTCCTTGACGGGAACCAGGTCGTTGGAGCGGAAGGGACTCATGGCCAGGCGACCCTTGGCGTCCACCGCGAAGGCGGTGCGCGTGCGCCAGCCCAATCCGTCAGCCGATTCGCCCTCGGGGGCGCGCACCGAAGTGAAGCCGTGCTCGGCGGCGTCGATGCCGCCCAGGCGCTGCATCTGCTCGACGAAGATCTGGCCCTTGATCTCGCGCTGGGCGTCCAGTGCGATATGCCCGAATTCCGCGCCGCCCACCGGCAGGACGCCGCGCGGGGCCGCGTGCAGGGAGTCGGCTTGGGTCCAGAAATGCGGGACCCGGTCCGCGGAGGCCTCGTGGACCTCGACGACGTCGCCGCGCCAGAAGCGGGCCTTTTCGCCGTCATCGCGCACGGCGACCGAAACCAGTTCGCCGGGAATGCCGTGGCGCACGAAGATCACCCGGCCCTCGTGGCGGGCGACGGTGTGGCCGCCGTGGGCCGGTGCGTCGAGGCGCACCTTCAGGATGTTTTCGTGCGTGCTCATGGCTTGTCTTTCGGATTGGAGATCTGGGGTGCCGCTGGATGCGGCATGGGCTTGGCGCCTGCCGAGGCTTCCTCGGTGGGGCCCAGGTCCATGGAGGCGTCGGAGGAGGCCAGGCGCCACGGCACCGAGGCCACCACGACCCCGGGCTCGTAATGCAGGCGGTTCTTGATGCGCATGGCGGTCTGGTTGTGCACCAGTTGCTCCCACCAGCGGCCCACCACGTATTCGGGGATGTAGACGACGATCAGGTCGCGCGGTGAATCGCGCTTGATCGAGCGGATGTGCTCAATCAGTGGCGGGGCGATTTCCCGGTACGGGGAGGCAAGCACCGTGATCGGCACCGGGATGCCCAGGGCCTCCCACCGGGCCAGCGTCGCCTCGGTGCGCTCCGAGTCGGCGTCCACCACGATGGCATCGAGTTTCGAGGGACGCGCGGCGCGGGCGAAGGCCACCGCACGCAGCACCGGCTTGCGCAGCGTGGAGACCAGCACCAGTGCGTGCACGCGGGCAGGCAGGGCGGTGGCCGATTCGTCCTCGCCAATGGCAAGTTCCCTGTCCACCTGCACGTAGTGGCGGTGCAGCGAATCCATCATCGCGAACAGCACGGCGATGCCCAGCACCGCCAGCCAGGCGCCGTGAACCAGCCGGGTGCCCAGCACGATGAGCAGCACAGCGGCGGTGAGCGCGAAGCCCGCGAGGTTCAGCAGCCTGGAGCGGTGGATGCGGGCGCGCACGCGCTTGTCCGGGGTCTGGGCCAGTTCGCGGCCCCAGTGCCGGATCATGCCGAGCTGGCTCAGCGTGAAGGACACGAAGACGCCCACCACGTAGAGCTGGATCAAGGTCGGAACGTGGGCGTCGAACACCCAGATCAACGCGATGGCGGCGATGGCCAGGGCCAGGATGCCGTTGGAGAAGCCGAGCCTGTCCCCGCGGGTGCGCAGCTGGCGCGGCAGGTAGCCGTCGGTGGCCAGGTGCGAGGCCAGGTTGGGGAAGGAATTGAAGGCCGTGTGCGCGGCTATCAGCAGCACCGCAACCGTCACCGCCAGCACCAGGTAGAAGCCGATGGACGCGCCGCCGAAGATGGCCTCCGCCACTTGGCCGAGGACCGGATGCTGGATGTAGTCGGCAGGGATCGGACCGCCGTCCAGGCGCAGGCCGGTGGCGGGATCCTCCACCACGCGGACCTGCACTGCCCGCGCCAGGTACATGGTCCCCAGGGTCAATGCGCCGGCGAATAGGCCCAGCAGCAGCAACACCGCAGCCGAATTGCGGGCCTTGGGGGCCGCAAGCTTGTGGACGTTGGAGATCGGGACCTCGACCCCGGTGAGCGCGGCGGATCCCGTGGAGAACGCGCGCAGCACCAGCAGCACCCCGGCCAGGCCGGTGAGCCCGTGCGGATAGTCGGGGTCGGGAACCACCTCGAAGCCGGCACTGGGGGCGGTCCCCAGCGTGCCGGTGGCAGCAAGGATCCCGCCGGCTGCGAGCATCACGAGGACCACGCCGATGAACAAGTAGACGGGTGCAGCGGTGCCCATCTTGGACCGGCCCCGCCCGCGCAGGTTCAGCACCGTCAGCACCACGACCCCGGCGGTGGCGAACCATGCCTGGCTTCCGTCCAACGCCGGGAATGCGGCGATGACGTAGTGCGAGGCGGAGGAAATGGACACCGCCACGGTGAGCACGAAGTCGACCAGGAGGGCAGCTGCCACCGTGGTCCCGGCCCGTGGGCCCAGGTTCACCGAGGCGATCTCGTAGTCGCCGCCGCCCGAGGGGTAGGCCTTCACGGACTGGCGGTAGGAGGCGATGATGACAAGCATCACGACCATGACGGCAAGACCCACCGAGGGCGAGAAAGCCATGGCTCCCAGCCCCGCCAGCGCGAGGGTGAGGATCACCTCGTCAGGTGCATAGGCAATTGAGGAGAGAGCAGAGGCCGAAAAGATGGGCAGCGCAAGGCGCTTGCGCAGCGGGGCCTCCTTCAGGCGCTCGGTCCTGAAGGGGCGCCCCACCAGGATCCGTTTCAACGCGTCAAGGAATGAAAGCACGATCCAAAGCTAGCCCCCTTTGCCCGCACCTGTCATACACCACACCGTCGCGGGCGACGTGAAGAATCCCGCATCGGGGGCCCTAACCGTGAAACACTGGGGAATGAACCGTGCCACGGAGGACCGCAGGCACCTCGGCGGGAACAAGAAGGATGGATCATGGCGCACTTCGTCATCATGGGTTGCGGACGGGTGGGCGTGACCCTGGCCCACACGCTCGACGACGCCGGGCACTCGGTGGCGATCATCGACCAGGACGATCGCGCATTCCGCCGCCTGCGCCGCAGCTTCTCCGGACTCAAGGTCTCCGGCGTCGGATTCGACCGCGAAACCCTGGAACGGGCGAAGATCGCGGAGGCCTACGCCTTTGCCGCGGTCTCCAGCGGCGACAACTCCAATATCCTGGCCACCCGGGTGGCCCGCGAGACCTATCACGTCCCGCACGTGGTGGCCCGCATCTACGACCCGGGGCGGGCGGAGATCTACCAGCGCCTTGGCATCCCCACGGTGGCTGCGGTGCGCTGGAGCTCTGACCAGGTCTTGCGCCGGATCCTGCCCGAACATTCGCTTCACGGCGACTTCCGCGAGGCCTCCGGCCGGTTGATCCTCGGCGAGGTGAACATCCACGAGGGCTGGTACGGCTACGGGCTCGAGGAGCTCGAGGCGGCCGCCCCGATCCGCATCGCCTATCTCTCGCGCTTTGGCGAGGGCGTGCTGCCGGTTCCCGGCATGCGGCTGCAGCAGGGCGACATCGTGCACGCGATGATGCCCGTCAACGCCGACAAGGACATCGAGAAGGTCCTCTCGGTCGCCCCCAAACCAATCACGGAGCAAAACACGTAATGAAGGTCATGATTGCCGGAGCAGGGTCCGTGGGCAGCTCCATTGCCAAGGAATTGATCAGCCACGGGCACGAGGTGCTGCTCATCGACGAGAAGCCCGAGGTGGTTTCGCGGGCCGGGGTGCAGGGCGCCCGCTGGCTCTTCGGCGACGCCTGCGAACTCTCTGTGCTCAAGGAAGCCAAGCTCGAGGAAGTCGACGTGGTTGTCTCGGCCACGGGAGACGACAAGGTGAACCTGGTCGTATCGCTGCTGGCCAAGAGCGAATTCGGCGTCGGACGCACCGTCGGCCGGGTGAACAACCCGAAGAACGACTGGATGTTCGACGACGCCTGGGGCGTCGACGTCGCGGTGAGCACCCCGCGGCTGATGACGGCCCTGGTCGAGGAGGCGGTGGAGATCGGCGACCTGGTGCGCCTGATGACCCTGCAATCGGGCGTGGTGTCGATGGTGGAGTTCACCGTCCCGCACGATTCGGCGCTGATCGGGCGCACCCTGGGCTCGGTGGCGTGGCCCAATGAGGCCACGGTGGTGGCGATCCTTCGCGATGACATCCCGCTGGCGCCCAGCCAGGATGATGTCATCGAGGGCGGGGACGAGTTGTTCTTCGTGACCACGATCGTGGCTGAGGACGAGTTGCGCACCGTGCTGCGCACCACCGGCGAGCAATAGCCTCGGCGCGAACCCCGCCAACCGCGGTCCACTCCCCGGGACGGCCCAGCGCCGTCCCGGCATGGACGCCAGATGCACTGGACTGCGTGCGAATCGCGTAGCCGGGGCCCGCCAGGCTAGGCGATGGTGTCCGGTGTCGGTTGGCCGGCCGGCGCCTTCTGCGGCCGCGAGATCATCCAGGCAACCCACAGCGCCGCAGCATAGAGCGGCACGCCCATGGCCAGGCGCGCCGCGCCCAGGGCCGGGACGTTGTCGGCCAGGTACAGCGGGAATTGGACGACCAAACGCGCGGCAAATACCGCCACCACGATCCAGGTCGCCCAGGCGTATTGCCTGGCGCGCAGCTTGTTTTCCCGCCAATGCGTTTGTTCCGAGCGGATGAATCCGAAGATCACGCCCATCAGGGGCCAGCGGACCATGATCGAAATGACCAACGCCGCCCCGTAGGCGAGGTTCGTGTAGAAGCCGGGGACGTAGTAGTCCTTGGCCTCCCCGGTCACCCTGGAGAAGATGGCGCAGATGGCCACGCCCGCCAGGCCGGTCAGCGCCTGGGTGAGGGAGCCGCGGCGCACCAGGCGCACCACGGTGAACACCAGGGCCACTGTCACCGAGGCAATCAGCGCGGTGTTCAGCTGCTGCCACAGGGTGAAGATGACCAGGAAAACCAGGCCCGGCAGCAACGACTCGACGAGTCCGCGCACCCCGCCAATGGTCTTGAGCACGTCGATCTGCCCGTCCTCGCGGCGTTCGATGCCGGAATTGGCGCCGATTCGCCGGGCCATGTCCTCGGCACCGGGCGCATCGTCCTCGGGCTGGGGCTGCTGTTCGTTGTGCTCGCTCATGGCGGTCCGTTGTCCTTGGGAAGACTCGAGGGTGAATGGGGGGCGGTGCGCACCGCTAGCGGGAGCTGCGCTCGGGCAGGATCTCGTAGCGGGGGTTGAAGACCGTGGGCACCGAATCAAGCGGTGCAACCATGCCTTCGTATTTGATCCGGGAGCCTGCCACGAGTCCCGGTACCCGGCGCTGGCCCAGGAACACCAGCCGCAGGTGCGGCACCGCGCTTCGGCGGCCACCGGGCGGCGCCGGGTGGTCAACGACCGTCGCGGAGAAGGCCGGGGCCTGCGCCAGGGGAAGGATCGTGATGGATTCGACGTAGCCGCGGTGCGCGATGCGCCCGCGTACCGGAAGCTCGGCCAGGGACGCCAGGGGCTGGACGCCCGTGGGTCCCTGCTCGCCCGGCTCACGGACGTCCGCGACTTCCGGTCGCTGCGACCAGGTGGCCTTCACCGCTTTGTCCTTGGGCAACGAATCAGCCGATCTGGGTGATTTCCGGGCCACGTTCGGGACGCTCGGTGCCGGGGGCCTCGCCGGTTTCATCCGGACGGGCCAGTGCACCGGAGGGCACCGTCAGGGACAGCAACTCGGTCGGCGGCATCGGCGTGTCGCCGCGCACCACCACGACCTGTGCCAGGGTGTCCTCCATGATCTTGGATTCGGCCGCATCCGTCAGCGCCGAACCGCCGATGACCGCGCGGAGGAACCAGCGCGGACCGTCGATGCCCAGAAAGCGCAGCGCCACATGGCCTTGGCGTCCGTCGGGAGCTGTCTGCGGAACCCGGGCCAGCAATTCGTTGCCGAAGCGGCCGGGAACCATTTCCGTTTCCCCGCCCTGGTCGGCGATGCCGGTGGCGATCTGGGTGGAGATGCCTGGCCACAGCTCATCGGACTTGGGTGCGGCGAAGACCTGCAGCTGCATGCGCGAACCACCGATCTCCAGTGCCACGGCGATGACGCGCTGCGTGGATTCTTCGACCTCGAGGCGAAGTTGCAGGCCGGGGACCGGCTTGATCAGCAAGGCTCCCAGGTCGAGGAAGCCCTCGTGGTCCTCGATGTCATCACCGTCAAAGGGCCCGCCCGCGCGTTCCGGGGTTGCCGCCGGCGCGTCCTGCGCTGCGGCCTCCGCCTCTGGAGCCTTGGCAGGCTTTTCCCCCGCCGGTTCCCCGGTCCCGCTGGCGGCCGCGGCATTGAGTCCGGCGATGGTCTGTTCGGGCTGCGCCTCGGCGACGGCCTTCTTCTTACGCTTGAAAATCATTGAAGTTGCTCTCTTGCTGTATCGACCGTGAGATTTCGCTGGCCGGCCCTAGTGGCTGCTGTTTGCGGT
Source organism: Paeniglutamicibacter sulfureus (assembly GCF_039535115.1). Lineage (NCBI taxonomy): Bacteria > Bacillati > Actinomycetota > Actinomycetes > Micrococcales > Micrococcaceae > Paeniglutamicibacter > Paeniglutamicibacter sulfureus. Next base: position 217,399 of record NZ_BAAAWO010000001.1, on the reverse strand, counting down.
TTCGAAACCACCGGTGGAGCCAAAGCCGCCGGCGCCGCGCGAGGAGTCGTCAAGATCTTGGACCTGGATGAAGTGGGCCCGCTCGACCTTCTGGATCACCAGCTGGGCGATGCGGTCCCCGCGCTTGAGCACGATCGGGGTGGTTGCATCCGTGTTCAACAACGTGACCTTCAACTCACCACGGTACCCGGCATCCACGGTCCCCGGCGCATTGACCACGGTCAGGCCGTGCTTGGTGGCCAGGCCGGAACGCGGGTGGATCAACCCGACGTAGCCCAGGGGCAGCGCCAGGGAGACGCCGGTGGGAACCAGCGCCCGTTGTCCCGGCTCCAGCGTCACGTCCTCGCGGGCACACAGATCTGCTCCCGCATCGCCCTCATGCGCATAGCTTGGTGCCGGAAGGTCCGGATCAAGCATTTTCAGGGCGATATCGACTCTCGATTCGGACATCTATTTTCCACTCCAAGGGGTTCAAGATTGGGTTCTGGCCGCGGCACGGCCACTGCTGTTTGCCATTAACTCTAGTCCCTCGGGCACGCCGGCGCTGGCCGGGTACGGACTCCCAACCGCCTATGCTTGAGGGTATGGCCGAGAACCCTTCACCGATGCAACCTGCCCCCGTCCACTTCAGCGAAAAGCTGTGGCCCGCATGGTGGATCTGGGTCGTGACGCTGGGCCTTGGCGCCACCGCCGCCATCGCGTTCATCCCGGTGGGCCTGGGCTGGGGAGTCGTGGCCGGCGTCGTCGCCCTGGGCCTGATCTCCTTCGCCCTGGTCATGAGCACCCCGAAGATCGAGGTCCGCGACGAAACGCTGACCGTGGGACGTGCCACCATCGAACGTGAATTCGTTGGCGATGTCACCGGCTACCGCGGCGCGGCGGCCTACCACCAGCGCGGTCCGGGCCTGAACGGCATCGCCTTCATGTGCATCCGCGGCTGGATCGACCCGGTGGTGCGCATCCAGATCACCGACGAGCGCGACTCCACCCCGTACTGGCTGGCTTCGACCCGCCGTCCCGAGGAACTCACCGCCGCCCTGGGCGGCGTCATGGTGCAGTACCGCGAGCCCGTGGAGAACCCCGAGGCGCAGGATGGCAACTCCCCCGATGCCGCGGAGGAATCCGGCACCGCCTAGGCGCCAATCCACCGAGGCACAAAAACGCCCGCCATCCCCTGCTCGGCGAGTTCTTGTGCGGGGATTGAGGGGTGGCGGGCGTTGTGTTGTGGCTAGCCCTCGCAGTCGGTGCAGTAGAGCAGGCCGTCCTTCTGCAGGGCGATCTGCGAACGGTGCCGCACCAGGAAACAGGACGCACAGGTGAACTCGTCCGCCTGCGCCGGCATCACCATGACCGCGAGTTCTTCGCCCGACAGGTCGGCACCCGGCAGCTCATAGCTGTCGGCCAGGGCCGCCTCGTCTTCATCGATGAGATTCGAGGCGTTGGTGTTCGTGCTGCGCTGGGCCTTCAGCTCGGGCAGGGCCTCGGGCTTCTCATCGTCTTCGGCATGCTTCCGAGGTGCATCGTAGTCGGTTGCCATAATTGCTGCTTCACACTCCGCTTGGTTCAAGCTGTTGTTCGTCTTGGGTCGTCCCGGGACCGGTTCCGGTCCCTCGGGTCATTCCACGCAAATTCATGCGCTTATGCTTCAACGCAGAATCATGCTTTTTTGTGCCCGGTCGGGAACCGACTGTTCATCATTGCACCTTCGGGTCCAAATACGGGATTTTTTACCCGTTTTTACGCGCTTTTTCGGGCTTGGTGGGAATAATCATGAAGCCGGTCCGCGCCACACCAAGGCACCTCTTAGGTATTTGCCCCCGCAGGTGGCAAAGTTTTAGTCACAACACGACGGTTTGTGGAGGATAGTCATGCGTCAACTCCGACTGGTGGGAATCCACGAGAACGGTGAGAGCCTGCACCTGAGCAGCGACGACGGGAACAGTTTTGTGCTGCCCGTCGATGAAGCGCTGCGAAGTGCATTGACTCGAGCAGCCCGGGCCGATCGTTCGGAGGCGCAAGCCGCGCCGTTGTCACCCCGCGACATCCAGGCCCGGATCCGTTCCGGCGCCACGGCAGAGGACGTGGCGGCCGTTTCCGGCATGTCCTTGGAGCGCATCATGCGCTACGAGGGTCCGGTGCTGGCCGAACGCGAATACATTGCCTCCCAGGCGCGCAATGTGGAGGTTTCCGCCCCGCAGACCCATGACGGCTACCGCAGCATCTTCGGCGAGGAACCGGCCAACCTCGGCGAAATGGTCGCCTATCGCATCCATTCGATGGGCATAGACACCGAATCCCTGGCCTGGGACGCCTGGCGCGAGGCAGATGGTTCCTGGGAGGTCGTGGCAACCTTCGATTTGCCCGAATCCGACGCCAGCATCGCCTTGGACGCCGGTTCCGAGGAATCCGTCGCGCGCTGGTCGTTCCACCCGAACCGCAAATCGCTGCAGAACGCCAATCGCTGGGCCCAGGTCCTGAGCGAACTGGAACCGCTCGACGCGCCGGTGGGTGCCCGCCGACTGACGGCCGTCGCGGACGATCCCTTCGACGTCGAGGCCGACGGGGACGACGTCGACTTTGAGGCAGCCGTGGCCGACTCGGAACAGCTCCTTGACGCGCTCAGCGCCCGCCGCGGGCAGCGCCTGGGACTCGACGAAGAGGGCGACGACGCGCTGGCCGCCATGCTTTCACGCTCCCCTCACCCGGAGGACGACCCGCGTCTGGCTGGCCCCGCGCCGCAGGACGACGGCCTGCCCCGACTCTATGACGGCGTCAGCTCAAGAACCACGACCATTTCCCTGGTGCCGAACCTTCGCCCGGAAACCCCTGACAAGGGGGAATCGGCAGAGGGTTCGGAAGCCGGTGCCCACGACGATGAGGCCGGTGGCAAGAAAAAGGCCAAGCGTTCCTCGGTGCCCAGCTGGGACGAGATCGTCTTCGGCCGGCGCAACAACAACGACTGACTCCACGTAGGCGCTGCACCCACGGGAAAGGTCCGGTTTTTGGCAAGGATTTGATGCCAAAAACCGGGCCTTTGCTGTTGGGTGCTATTTCCCGGCCGGGCGCGCCAGGGTCAGCAGCGGAACCTCGCACTCGGCGCGGGTCAGCGAGCCGTGCTGCCCGATCATCGTGAATGCGGCGGGCTTGACCCTCCGCCCGTCGAGGAAGGCAATGTCCTCCGCGGACAGGATGAGCAGGTCCCCGATGCGTTCGCGCACCCGGTCATCCACCGGCCCGAACAGGCCCAGGTCGATGGCCTCGTCGCGGCCGAGCACCCAGGCCTTGGACCCAAAGCGTTCCCGCCATGCCTCGGCCACCGCCTCCCTCTGGGCCGGCGGGGTCTGGGCGTGGAAATGCAATTGCGCCCCTCGCGGCTCGCCGGAGGTCAGTTCGACCCCGTCCACCAGCTCAGGGAACTCGGAGTAGTCGATCCGCCATTTCTCGTCCACGTCGACCATGCCGTGGTCAGCCGTCAGCAGCAGCAACGTGCCGGCCGGGACCCGTGCGGCCAGGGTGCGCATGACCGAGTCCAGGTCCTCCAGCGCGTTTCCCCATTGTGCCGATGCCTTGCCGTGCCGGTGCCCTGCCTTGTCCAGCTCGTTGAAGTAGCAGTACACCAGGGAGCGGGGATTGGCCGCGAGGATCTCGCAGGTGGCGCGCACCCGTGCGTGCGGAGACTCCGCCGCGGTGAATTCGGGGCCGCGCAGTGCTGCCTTGGTCAGGGCCGAATCCCTGAATTGGGACAGGGACACCGTGGCGGTGTGCACCCCGGCCGCCGCCACCTGTTCGAACACCGTCCGGTGCGGCTGCCAGGACAGCGGGTCCAGGTCCTTTGGCCAGCCGCCCAGCTGGTTCACGACGCGGCGGCGTTCGGGGTCTACCGCGTCGTAGCCCACGACCCCGTGCTGCCCCGGCGGCAGGCCGGTGCCCATGGAGGTCAGCGAGGCGGCGGTTGTGGAGGGGAAGGAAGCGTGCAGGGTCTGCGAGGTTTCCATGAGCTTGCGCAGGAACGGGGCATGTCCCCCGCGGGCCTTGAGCAGGGCCTTGCCCAAGCCGTCGACCATCACCACACAGATGCGGTTGGCCGTCGGAAGCCCCAGGGCGTTCTCGAAGCCCTTGACTCCCAGTGCCGCCGCCGCGCTGGGCAGCAACTCGGCGATGGTCTTGCTTCCATACGGAGGGGCCGCCGGCAAGGCGGTGGCAGGGGTTCTGCGGGTGCTGGTTGCCACGAGGCGGTGTTCTCCCTTGTGGCCTTAGCCCTGGTGGGTGTTTCGGCCGAAGCGCGAGCCGACGCGTCCGCGCACCTCGGCGGCGGGTGCCGCGGCCCCGGGGCGGGACGCATCGGCGCCGCGAGGGGCCGATGCACGGCGCATTGACTTTGCGAAGCCGCGGGCGGCGGTCACGGCATTGACGCCGTCGGCCTCGGCGCTCACGCGTAGCACGAGGTCCTCCTGCTGGGAGGTGCCGGTGTAGCCGTGGTCGGCGTCGCAAGCGGGGTCGGCGCAACCGGCCGGGGCCAGGTCGATCCGCTGGGCACCGGCCCAGGCGATGCCCAGGGTCAATTCCTTGACCATGTCCCCGGTGCTGTAGTTCTGCGGCTGGTGGTAGACGTAGCTGGTGGCCACGGTGGTGACCTTGGAGAGCTGGACCAGCTCGGTGGAGACCTGGGCCATGACTTCCTTGCCCTTCTCGTCCAGCTGCTGGTCATCGACGTGGGCCACCAGCAACACGTCCTCGGCCAGCACCAAAACGGTGATGTGCCGGTGGACCTCGTGCTGGTCGAAGTGGGTCTCCAGGTGCACCAGGTGCGCGCCGGTCTCCCGCCCATCGAGTGCCTCGTCGATGATGTCGGCAACCATTTTCGGGTAGAACCCGGCACGGTCGAGGTCAGCTTGCAGGTCGGGGCCCGTGGCCGAAGAAAGGGGGGTCATGCCTACCAGTCTACCCAAGGGGACGAACCGGGAGGTCTGGGTGTGGTGTACGCCGCTGCCGCGATGCCGGCTCAGTGGCTCATGGCCCGGCGTGCGGAATCGGTGCGCTGCTCCGGGTTGCCCAGCCAGATCTCGACCGCCAGCACCGTCGTGCCGTTGGCGGTGGCCATGACCGGGTTGATTTCCAGCAGGGACACCTCCGGGTGGTTGTCCTTCAGGGTGGCCACGCGGTTCAACAGGTCTTCCAGTGCACCCAGGTCCACTGCGGGAAGTCCCTGGTAGCCGCGCAGTCGGGCGGAGGCCCGCGGGGCAGCCACCAGGTCCGAAAGGTCGGTGTTTGTCAGCGGCGGGGTGCCGTGCGCCCAGTCGTCGAGCAGGTTCACCGCGTCGCCAGCCAGGCCGAAGGACACCACCGGGCCCAGCAACGGGTCCTCGACGGCCCTGACCACGCAGCCCTGCCCTGCCGGGGCCATGGATTGGACCTCGAGGTCCTTCGCCGCATACGTCGCCAGGATCTCGCGCATGTGCCCGATATTGGAGCGCAGCGAGGCCTCGTCGGTGATATTCAGCCTGACCCCGCCGAGGTCCAGCCGGTGGCGCAGGTGCTCGTCGCGGGCCTTGAGCGCAACCGGCCAGCCCAGCCGTCCGGCAGCGGCAACCGCCTCGTCGGCGGTTTCGAAGCCCGAGGATTCAAGCACCCCGATCCCGTAGTGGCCCAAAAGTTCGGCCGCCTGTCCCTTTGACAGGTGCAGCAGGTCCACGCCCTCCACGGTGTCCAGGGCCTGCTCGATGAAGTCGGCGGCGGCAGGCACGTCGATGCCCGGCGGCTCGATGATCTCTCCCTGTTCCCGGGCGACCCAGCGCGCATAGTGGACGACCGCCGCCAGGGCGTTGACGGCGACCCCGGGGCTGGAATAGCAGGGCAGTCCGTAGTTGCCGCCATCCGGGTGGGTCCCGGCATCCAGCAGCCCGTCGACAGTGGCCACGGGATCCATGAGGCCGGTGAACACTGCCACCACGGGCTTGCCCGCCTCAGCTGCCGCCTCGCGGATGCACCGGGCAAGCGCCTGGTTGGAAAGCCCCGGCTCCGGCAGCAAGGTGACGATCCCGCAATGCACTTCGGTGTTTTCCAGCGCCGTGGCCAGGGCCGCGGCAAGCCGCGGCAGCGCCCGGGACTGGCCATCCCCCAGGTGCACCCCAGCATCCGAGGCAACCACATCGAGGTGGTTCTGCTCGGCGGCGTCGGCGACCACGGAGGCCAACGCCGCGGAGTTGGACAACACCGCGATCCCTGGACCGGCCGGCAGCGGCTGGGCAGCCACCACCTGCGCGATTTCCATCAATTCCTCGTTGGTGCGCACCCGGATCACCCCGGATTGTCGCAGCATCGCGTCCACCGCCGCCGTGGGCGCCTGGGTGGTGCGCACCGCGTGGCCCGGCGGCAGCCGCAGCCCCATGACATCGGACTTGGCCACGATCACGGGCTTCGAGTGCGAGAGTCGTCGGGCGATGCGGGAGAACTTGCGCGGGTTGCCGAAAGACTCGAGGTACAGGCCCACCGCGCGGGTGGCGGGATCGTCTTCCCAGAACTGCATGGCGTCGTTTCCCGAGACATCCGCCCGGTTGCCCGCCGAAACAATGGAGGACACCCCGACGCCGCGGCGCACGGAGGCCGCGTAGAGCAGCACCCCGATGGCGGCGGATTGGCTAAAAAGCCCCATGGTTCCCTGCTGGGGCATGCCGGGGGCGAGGGAGGCGTTCATGGAGGTCGCGGGGTCGGTGTTCACCAGGCCCAGGGATGCGGGGCCGATCACGCGCATCCCGTTGGCCCGCGCCAGCCGGACCAGTTCGCGCTGGCGGGACAGTCCAGCCTCGCCGTCCGCTTCGAAGCCTCCCGTGGCGATCAGCAGCCCCTTGACCCCGGCATGGGCGCACTGCGTGATGACTTGGTGGATCTGGTCCTGTGGGACGGCAATGACGGCCAGGTCGACGGGACCCGGGATCTCGGCCAGCGTGGCGTAGCTGCGCATGCCGCCGAGCTCGAAGGCCTGCGGGTTCACGCCGTAGACGGCACCGGTGAACCCGCCCTCGATGATGTTGTGCAGCAGCGTGTGCCCGACGGTGCCCCATTCGCGGCTGGCTCCGATGACCGCGATGGATCCGGGGGCCAGCAGCCCGGCCAGCGACTTGGCCTCGGCGCGGTGTTCGCGCGATTCCATCACGGCGCGGGACTTTTCCGTGGGGTCGATGGGGAATTCGAGCATCACCACGCCCTCGTCGAAGTGCCGCTTGACCGCATAGCCGGCCTCGGCGAAGACCGTGAGCATCTTACGGTTTTCGGGAAGGACCTCCGCGGAGAAACTCTCAATGTCGTTTTCGCGTGCGGCCGCGGCCAAGTGCTCCAACAGGATCGAGCCCACGCCCATGCCCTGGTAGGCATCGGAGATGTTGAAGGCCACCTCCGCGTCGGTGGGGTCATCAAGCCGGTCATAACGCCCCACACCAATAATGTCCTCGCCCCGGATCACGACGAATGCCACCCTGTTGACGTGGTCGACCTCGGTGAAGCGCTTGAGCTCTTTGGCGGTGAGCGAGGATTTGTACGTAAAATAGCGCATGTAGACCGAGGCTTCGGATTGCCCGCGGTGCATTTTTTGCAAATTGTCGGCGTCGCTTGGTTGAATCGGGCGTAGATGTGCCGTGGATCCGTTGCGCAGGACAACGTCTGCTTCCCAATGGGACGGATATTCACCGGGTTTACGACCATCCACCATAGGCTTAGCCTAGCGGTCGGCGTCCGAAGAGCACTTGAATCGACGCGCCGGGACCGCAGCTAGAGATGAAACCTGCCCTTGCCCAAGGACAGGCATCAGTACCGAATCGAGGATTCACACCAAATATGGCGCGCAAAAAGCCCGAACCACTGCCCGCGGACTTCGTGGAGCACATCGTAGACATCGATGTGACCAAGGAAATGGAGGGATCCTTCCTGGAGTACGCCTACTCGGTGATCTACTCCCGCGCCCTGCCCGATGCCCGCGACGGACTCAAGCCGGTGCAGCGACGCATCTTGTTCATGATGTCCGAGATGGGCCTGCGCCCGGAAAAGGGACATGTCAAGAGCGCCCGGGTGGTCGGCGAGGTCATGGGCAAGCTGCACCCGCACGGCGACACAGCGATCTACGACGCGATGGTGCGCATGAGCCAAGGCTTCGCGCTGCGCCTGCCGCTGATCGACGGACACGGAAACTTCGGCTCGCTGGATGACGGTCCCGCGGCTCCCCGCTACACCGAGGCCCGGCTGGGGGCCTCCGCGGTGGCGATGACGGCGAACCTGGACGAGGACGTCGTGGACTTCGTCCCGAACTACGACAACCAGTTCATGCAGCCCTCGGTCTTGCCCGCGGCCTTCCCGAACCTCCTGGTCAACGGCACCACCGGCATCGCCGTGGGCATGGCCACCAACATGGCACCGCACAACCTCGGCGAGGTCATCGCCGCCGCCCGGCACCTGATCGCCCACCCGGACGCCGACCTGGCGGCCATCACGAAGTTCATCCCGGGCCCCGACATGCCCACCGGCGGCAAGATCGTGGGACTCGACGGCATCCGTGACGCCTACCGGGCCGGCCGCGGAACCTTCAAGACCCGGGCCAAGGTGGAGCTGGAACAGATCACCGCCCGCCGGCAGGGCCTGGTGGTCACCGAGCTGCCCTACATGGTCGGTCCGGAAAAGGTCATCGAGAAGATCAAGGACGCGGTCAATTCCAAGAAGCTCACCGGCATCGCCGACGTGGTCGACCTCACCGACCGCAACCACGGCCTGCGCCTGGTCATCGAGCTGAAGAACGGCTTCAACCCCAACGCGGTGTTGTCCCAGCTGTACAAGTTCACGCCGATGGAGGATTCCTTCGGCATCAACAACGTCGCCCTGGTCGAGGGCCAGCCGCGTACCATGGGACTGCTGGAGCTGCTCACCGTCTACGTCGAGCACCGCCTGCTGGTGGTTCGCCGGCGCACCGAGCACCGGCTGGCGAAGAAGCTTGACCGGTTGCACCTGGTCGAGGGCCTGCTCATTGCGATCGTCGACATCGACGAGGTCATCGCCATCATCCGGTCCTCGGACGAGACGGCCCAGGCGCGCGAGCGCTTGATGACGATCTACGACCTGTCCGAGTTGCAGGCCAACCACATCCTGGAACTGCGGCTGCGCCAGCTGACCAAGTTCTCCCGGATTGAACTGGAGAAGGAGGCCGAGGAGCTGCGCGCGGCCATCGATGAGTTGCGGGCGATCCTGGACTCCGATGAATTGCTGCGCGAGCTGGTCTCCGGCGAGCTGGCCGACATGGCCGAGAAGTTCGCCACCCCGCGCCGCACGGTGCTGCTGGAGTCCGAGTCGGGATCCCCGCTGAAGGGCACCTCGATGCCCGCGGCGGTGGGCACCGGCAAGGCGGCGCCGATGAGCCTGGAGATCGCCGACGATCCGTGCCGGGTGTTGCTTTCGGCCACCGGGCAGGTGGCCCGCACCGGATCGGCCGACCCGTTGGACGGTGCCGGTGCGCGGGTGAAGCACGATGTGCTCGCCTCCGTGGTGGCGACCAGCGCCCGCGGCGAAATCGGCGGGATCACCTCGACCGGGCGGATGCTGCGCCTGCAGGTCGTGGACCTGCCGCTGCTGCCCCCGGCCCACGGCTTCCCGCAGCTGACCGGCGGGGTGAAGGTGGCCGAATTCGCCCAGCTGGCCAAGGGCGAGAAGATGGTCGCGCTGGTTCCGCTGGATGCGGTGGTGGCACTTGGCACCGCGAACGGCGTCGTCAAGCGGCTGAGCCCCGACTACCCGTTGAACCGCGACGAATGGGAAGCCATCACGCTCAAGGATGGCGACACCGTGGTGGGCGCCGCTGTGGGACCCGACGACGCGGACCTGGTCTTCGCCACCCGCGGCGCCCAGCTGCTGCGCTTTGCGGCCTCCGCCGTGCGCCCCCAGGGCCGCACCGCCGGCGGCATGGCCGGCATCAAGCTGGCTTCCGATGACAGCGTGATCTTCTTCGGCGTCGTCGAGGCAGCCGCGCAGGCACCCGTCTTCGTCTCGATTGCCACCGGATCCAACACCCTGCCCGGCACCGCCTCGCATTCGGTGAAGGTCACGGACTTCGCCGAGTACCCGGCCAAGGGCAGGGCAACCGGCGGGGTGCGGGCGCACCGCTTCCTGAAGGGCGAGGACCATCTGGAGCTTGCCTATGCCGGGGCAGGTCCTGCCCGGGCATCCTCCGCCGCCGGCGTGGTGCGTGCGCTGCCCACCGAGTACGCCAAGCGCGACGGCTCCGGTGTCCCCCTGGCGCAGGGCGTCGACTTGCTCGGCGGCACCCCGGCGACCGAAGCGTCCCCGGCGGAGGCCGCACTCTCGCCAAACGGAGGATTGCCGCTGCCCGGCAGCTCCACGCGCGCGCCGCTGGCCGCGCCCACCGAGGACAGCAAGCCCTTTGCCGATTCCGGGGTGGTCGAGGTCGAGTCCTCCCGCCGGGTTGCCATCCAGGACTCGTTGCTGGAGGAATAGGCTCCGGGCCCCGCGCACAACAGCGACTGGGGGGAGGTCGTGGACCGTCGCCCACCGTGGCGACGGCCCACGACCTCCCCTTTTCCGTGTCCGGCAACCCCGCGACGCCGATCGGGCACGAGACCAATACCTTTTCATAGGGTTTGGCTGCAAGGATTCCTTCACGGTTGACATGGGGCTTCGAACAGATTCGAGGCCCGCGGGCCCATACCCAAGGCCTTCAGGAAAACCGTCCGGCCTGGGATTCGAGGACTCCCCCACCCAACGAATCCCGGGCACGGAATGGCACCGACGGTGCGGCGCACGCGAGCGTCACGGTTTCCCCAAGCCGGAAACCTCGCGTGCGATCCCCGGCGGGTTCCCATGATCGGGCGATATGGCACCAGCGGAGAGATTGGTCTTCGACGGCCCTGGCCTGTGACCAAGAAAGGCCACTGCCGCTTGCACCCCTGTCATCTTCGTCATCCCGGTCGACCTCTCCCCGTTCCCCCTCTTGTCGGGCCGTGTACACGGAACCGTTGCGAATACCCGACACGGTATATCCCGGGCGAATGCTCCGCCGGGTCCAAACAAGCTCGATCCCCGTGGTCTCCACTGCGGTGGCCGGCAACACCGTCTCGGCCTTGGACGCATGAAAAACAACGTTCCCGGCCTCCCGGTGCCCCATTCCTTGGCGTTCGCGAAAACCGCACTTGACACGCTTATTTGCGGAGTGACGTGCCCAAGGTTTCCCTAAGGTGTTACACGCACAGTTGCCATACCTTTCGGATCGGCTGAGGAGTCAACATGAAATCCAACCAACTCAGGAGCTCGGGGCGGCACACTGCGGCGCCAAGAAACCTTCAAAGAAAAATTGCGATTACGACGATCGGGCTTCTGGCACTGGGCATGCATACCCCCGCCCAGGCGGCAACCCAGGTCATCGTCAAGAACCCCGGGGGAATCGTGGCCGTGGGTCCCGTCAACACGGATACCGGTTTTCCCAGTTTCTACCAGGACAGTGCCGGCACCCGCCTTGAGCTATGTCTTGACGCCTTGAATCCCCTGTGCGGATTCCTTCCCGGTGACGTCCCGAACGCAGAGGCACCGATTACCTTCCCCGACAATTTCCCGGACGAAGCCTTCTACATGCTGGCGTCCAGCGAATTGGAATTCCCCGGCGGGGGAAGCGCCGTTTTGGTCCTTGGACTCGAGGCGGCCTTCGCCAACGCCGTCCAGGCCGGAGAACAGGTCGTTTTCGGCCGACAACGCGTGGTGGTCAAGGACGGACCCGCCAACACGACGTTGACGTTCACTCATCCCTACGGCAGCCTGACCCTCGATACCGATGCAGCCGGGGACGGCAAACTCGTTGAAGACATTTCCCCTGCAATAGAAAACTTCACCACGCCGCTCAAGAGCAATATCGGCCCATTCCTGAAGTGGGATCCGGCCCAGGCCCCGGCAGCGCCGGACGGCTACCTGGGGAACCCCGACGCGGAGCACACCGTGACCGGAAGCCCCTTCGGCACCAACGCCTTCTCGGTCACCGGCGGAGGAGTGAACCTGTCCACGAATCTGTTTGGTCTCCAAGGGAAGATTTCCAGCGATGGAACGGAACCGCCGCTCAATCCCAACGACGTGACGGCTCCCTTGATGACCGCCCAGGCCCCGGCCGCCGCCGCCACCGGCATTCCCGTGGCGGCGAACATCACCGCGTCGTTCAGCGAGTCCGTCGCCGGATTCAACCCGAACAATGTGCGCCTGACGCATGCGGACGGCACGGTGGTCGCATCGACCATCAGCTATGACGCGGCAACCCGCACCGTTACCGTCGATCCGTCGGCAAGCCTGGCCAATAACACCGTCTACACGATGTCGCTGACCGCCGGCATCCAGGATGCGAGCGCCAACGCCCTGGCACCGGTTTCGTGGTCGTTCACCACCGATGTGGCACCGGCCGTCACGGCGCGGACACCCGTTGCCAACGCTGTGGATATCCCCCTCGGAAACACTGTCTCGGCGACATTCAGCGAAGACGTTCTCGGAATCGATGCAACCACCGTGACACTGGCAACGGCCGCAGGGACCGCAGTCCCGGCCACCATTTCCTATGACGCAGCGACCCGCACGGCAACCCTAGATCCGACGGCCAACCTGGCCCTGGGCACCACTTACAAAGTGTCCCTGTCCAACGCCATCCACGATGCGAGCGGCAGTCTGCTTCCTGCCACCGCGTGGACCTTCACCACGGATGCGGCACCGGTGATCACCGGCCGGACACCGGCGGTGAATGCCACCAACGTGGCACGCACCGGCAACGTGGACGTAAGGTTCAGCGAGGTCATGACCGGGGTCAATGCCACCAATATGCGGTTGACCACCTCGACCGGTGCCGCGGTGTCGGCAGTTGTCACCTTTGACGCGGCAACGCGCCTGGCAAGGCTGAACCCGACGGCCACCCTGGCCGCCGGCACCCGTTACACGGTCTCGTTGGGCGCGGGCATCAAGGACCCCCGGGGCAACGCACTGCCGGCCACCACGTGGTCCTTCACCACCGATCCGCTGCCAACCGTCACAGGTCGGACGCCGGCGGCCAATGCCACCAACGTGGCACGCACCACCAATGTGGCGGTGAAGTTCAGCGAACCCGTCACCGGCATCAACACCACCACCGTACGGCTGACGAACCCGGCGGGAACCAACGTCGCGGCAGCCGTGACGTACAACGCCACCACGCGCACCGCCACGCTCAACCCCTCGGCCACCCTGGCCGCGGGCACCCGTTACACGGTTAGGCTCTCCAACGGCATCAAGGACGCCCGCAGCAACCCGCTGACGGCCACCACTTGGTCCTTCACCACCGATCCGCTGCCGACCATCACCGGACGGACACCGGCGGCCAATGCCACCAACGTGGCACACACCACCAATGTCACCGTGAAGTTCAGCGAGGCGGTCTCCGGGGTCAACACCACCAACCTGTGGCTGACCTCCCCCACCGGCGCCAAGGTGGCGGCTGCAGTGAGCTACAACGCCACCACGCGCACCGCCACGCTGAATCCGACGGCCAGCCTGGCCTTGGGAACCCGGTACACGGTGCGGCTTTCCAGCGGCATCAAGGATGTCCGCGGGAACCCGCTGACGGCCACGACGTGGGCGTTCACCACCGATCCGGCGCCAAGGGTCACCGGGCGCAGCCCGGCAGTCAACGCCACCAACGTGGCTCGTGCCACCAATGTCACGGCGAAGTTCAGCGAGCCTGTCTCCGGCATCAACACCACCACGGTGAAGTTGACAAACCGGGCCGGCGCAACGGTCGGGGCAGTGGTTAGCTACAACGCCACGACTCGCACGGCCACGCTGAATCCCAAGGCCAGCCTGGCTGCGGGAAGCCGCTACACGGTTCGGCTCTCCAACGGCATCAAGGATGCCCGCGGCAACGCGCTCGCGGCCACCACATGGTCCTTCACGACGGGAGCCCGCTAACGACTCCGTGAAGTCCTAGCACAACAGGCCGGAGGCCAGGCTGCGCACCGCGCAACCTGGCCTCCGGCACGTTTTCCGCTTCCCAGAGTTAGACCGCGGCCGGCACCTGAAGCGACGCCGAATCCAGTTCATGGACCCTGTCAGCCAGTGCCGCAACGGCTCCGTCGTGGGTCACCAGCAGCACCGCTTCGCCCGCCAAGCCCGCGCGGAGATCGGCGACCAATGCCACCGATTCGTCCGCGCCCAGGTGTGCGGTTGGTTCATCCAGCAGCAGCACCCGTGCCCTTGCGGCCAGGGCACGGGCCACGGCCAGGCGTTGGCGCTGGCCGCCGGAAAGCTGGTGGCCCCCGGAACCGATGCGCTCATCCAAGCCCGCTGGCAGCGTTCCCAACCACGATTCCAGCCCGACCTTGGCCAGCACCGCCCGCAGTTCGGCGTCGGAGGGCTGGTCTTCGGCGTCCCTGCCTAGCCCGAGGTTGGAGCGCACGGAGGAATCGAAGAGGTGGGCTTCCTGCGGGCACCAGGCCACCCGGGCCAGGTCAGCGGCACCAATGGGCATCCAATCCCCATCACCCCGCCTGGCCTGCAGGGCACCGGACAGGGGCTTCAGGGCACCCAGCATGGCCGCCAGCAGCGTCGACTTTCCCGAGCCCGAGGGGCCGGTGATCGCGACCCATTCGCCCGGATTCACGTCAAGGTCGAGACCTTGGACAACCGGCTCCCCAGCGGCCCAGCCGATGTCGGCAGCGTGCAGCCGCAGTCCCAGTTCCGCGGTCTGTACCTCCGTGGTCTGCACCTCCGCGACGCCGGCGGGTTCCGGGGTGTGGCCCGTGCCGCCGGCAGTGGCCCAGACGCGGCGCAACACGTCATCGAGTTGCGGCAATTGCTGGATGGACATGGAGGTGTTGGCGATCGGCTCGCCCAGGGCCAGGAGCAGCAGCGCGGCCACTGCCGCCGCTTCTCCGCCGGTCCCCACCAGGACCACCGCCAGCACCGCGGCCAGCGAGGAAAGCAGCACCGCCCCGCCCTGGGCGACACCGGCGCCACGGGCTGCGGCACGCAGCAACCTGGTTGCGCTCGCGTCGGCCGCGGTGAACTCCGACAGGGCCCGCGGGCCGACCCGGTTGGCACGCAAGTCCCCCGCCGCGCCCAACAGCGTGGGCACCCGGGAAGCAAGCCACATGCGGTGCCGGCTGGTGTGTATGGTGCTGCGCCTTTCCACCGCAAGCACGGCCGCCGGCAACAGCACAAAGGCAGCGAGCCCCAACCCCAGCGCCAGCGGCAACGCCGCCGGGGCCCAGAAGCCGATTCCCACGGTCACGGCAACCCAGGTGGCGATTCCCGCGACCGGCGGCACCAGGACCCGGGGCACTGCGTCGCGCACCTCATCGACCTCGGCCACCAGGTGACCCAGTGCAGCACCCGAACGGGTGAGCCGGCCCCAGCCATGTGGCCGTGCTACCAGCGCATCCCAGAGGCGTTGCCGCAGGGTGGAGGCGAAGCCCATGACGGCGTCGTGCACGCGCAATTGCTCGGCGTAGCGCAGGACCGCGCGGCCGATGCCGAAGGTGCGCACGCCCACGATGGCGACCATCAAGTGCAGCATCGGGGGTTGGTGGCTCGCGGTGACGATGAGCCAGCCGGAGATCCCGGTCAGCCCTGCTCCGAAGATCGCCGCGGCCGCGGCCAGCACGAGACCCGGAAGCATGCCGTTGCGGAACCACGGCATGGAGCCCAGCAGCCGCCAGTGAGCGGCACGCGGGCCCGGGAGCGCGGCCCGGGGTTCGCGCACTGGAGCAGGGTGTGCGGGAACAGCGGCCAAGAGCGGGGGTTGCGCGGGTCCGTGGTCTTCGGCCGCCGGTCGCGCGGCGGCGTCCGGGGCCTGCAGCATCGTAGCCAGGGCCCTGTCGTGGGTGGCCACCAGCAGTGCGCATTGACCGCGCAGTCGGCGCATTGCCAGGCGGATGCGGACGGCGGACTCCTCGTCCAGATGCGCTGTCGGTTCGTCGGCCAGCACCAGATTGACTCCGGGGTCGGCGGCCACCTTGGCGAGCACCCGCGCCACGGCCAGGCGGCGCAGCTCGCCGGGGCTGCAGTCCACCAGGTTCCGCTGCGCCAGGTGTGCGATGTTCGCCTCTTCCAGGACCGCCCAAAGCATTCCCCCGGACAGTCCTGCGCCGGCGTGCAGCCGGATCTCGCCTGACACGGTGGGCTCGGTGAACCGGGGGTGCTGGGAGATGAACGCCGTGCGGGACAGGTCCACGCGAACCTCGCCTCCGATCTCGGCCCCCTGCCCAAGTTGGCCGAGGACCGCCTGCAGAAGCGTGGTTTTCCCGCTGCCACTTTCGGCATCCAGCACGTGCACGGCGCCGGCATCCAGCTGCAGGTCCAGCCCGGAAACCACCGGCTCGGACCGCCGGGCATAACTGACCGAAAGGCCCTTGATGGACAACACGGGCGAGGACCCGGACGGTGTCCGGCGCCCGGAATCCGGCCCGTCCGATGCAGTGGCGCCTATGAATCCCTCTGTGCGTTCAAGGGCCTGGACCCCATCCTCCGAGGAGTGGAATGCCGCCCCCAGCGCACGCAGCGGCAGGTAGCATTCAGGGGCCAGGATCAGGGCAATCAACCCGGCTTCCAGGCCCATATGTCCGTAGACCAGGCGCACGCCGATGAAGACGGCGACCACCGCCACCGAGATGGTGGCGATGAGTTCGAGGGCCAGCCCGGAGAGAAATGCCGTGCGCAGCGTCTTCATGCTGGACTCGCGGTAGTCCTCGGAGACCTTGGCCAGGGCCCTGCCCTTGCCCTCCGCCCGGCGCAGCCCAATGAGGGCGGGAAGCCCCTGGGCCAGTTCCAGCAGCTGGTTCGAAAGCCTGTCCAACCCGGCGGCCGCGGCCTGGACCCGATCCTGGGTATGCAGTCCAATCAGGATCATGAACACCGGAATGAGCGGGACCGTAAGGACGACGACAAGGGCGGAAATCCAGTCAGCGGCCAGGATCCTGGCACCGACCAGGACCGGGATGACCATGGCGGATACCAACGCGGGCAAGTACTTCGTGTAGTAGTTGTCCAGCCCGTCCAGCCCGCGGCTGGCCAGTGCCGCCAGCGCCCCGTTTCCGGGGTCGGCACCGGCAACCCTCCCGTCCAGCCCGGCGGCCAGCAGCCGGGAGCGTAGCTGCTCCTTGGCCCCGAGCCCGGCCCGGTGTGCCGCGAACTCGGTGCCCCACACCGCCGCTGCCCGAAGGATCGTTCCGCCCAGGCCAAGCACCAGCAGCCGCTGGACATCGAGTGGCGAGCCGGCAGCCAGTTGGCTGATGGCAGTGGCCAGGGCGTCGGCAACCAGGACCAGGCCACCGGCCTTGAATGCGGCGAGTCCGGCCAACAGGGCCAGGACCTTCCTGGAACCGGTCCCGGCGGGAAGAACGGGTTTCATGGTGGGGTTTCTCCTCGTGCCGGTCAGACGATCGAGGTCACGGTGTGTGCCTCGGGAATGTGGACC
Organism: Paeniglutamicibacter sulfureus; assembly: GCF_039535115.1. NCBI lineage: Bacteria > Bacillati > Actinomycetota > Actinomycetes > Micrococcales > Micrococcaceae > Paeniglutamicibacter > Paeniglutamicibacter sulfureus. The sequence goes on along the minus strand of NZ_BAAAWO010000001.1, from coordinate 199,938 downwards.
TCGGTGACCCGCTTGCGGAACACCCAGTAGGTCCAGGCCTGGTAGGCCAGGACCATGGGCAGGCCGAAAGCCGCCACGATGCTCATGAGCCTGAGGGTGTAGGGGGTCGAGGATGCGTTGGACACCGTCAGGTTGAAGGCAGCGTCAATGGTGGAGGGCAGGACGTTGGGATATGCGGCGGTGAAAATTGCCGCGACCCCCGCCAGCAGGAAGATGCCCAACCCGATGAAAACCAGGCCTTCGTGGTTTTTGCTCGCCTGGAACCAGGCGAACAGCAGGGCGCATACGGCCAGGCCCAGCGGTGCCACGGCGGCCATGCTGTGGTTCAGCAGCACCACCGCAACCGCCCATGCGGCCATGGGCAGCAAGGCCACGGGAAGCCAGCGGGCCACGAGCCGTGCCGCCCGGGTGCGGATGTCCCCGTCCGTTTTGAGGCCGAGGAAGGCCAACGCGTGAATCAGGCAGAATGCCACAACGGCGAGCCCGCCGAGGACCGCGTATATGTTGAACCAGGCAAAGGGCCCGCCCACGCGGTCGCCGTTGGCGTTCAGCGGAAGTCCGGTGGTGCTCAGCGCCAGCATCGCCCCGACGCCGAAAGCGGCGACAAAGGAGCCCAGGAAGATGGCCCAGTCCCAGGCCTTTCGCACGGCATGGGTGTGTGCCTTGCCGCGGTATTCGAAGGCCACTGCCCGGAAAATCAGGGCCACGAGCACCAAGGTCAGTGGGACATAGAGGGCTGAGAAAAGCGAGGCGTACCAGTAGGGGAACGCTGCAAAGGTCGCGGCCCCGGCGGTGATCAGCCAGACCTCATTGCCGTCCCAGACCGGGCCGACGGTGTTCAGCAGCACGCGGCGCTGCTTCTCGTTCTTGGCGAAGGTCTTCATGAGCATCCCCACCCCCAGGTCGAAACCTTCAAGGAACAGGTAGCCGCCCCAGAGCACGGCTATCAGGATGAACCACAGTGTGGGCAGGTAATCCACTTGTACAGTCCTAACTCTTGAGTCGGCGGTCAGTAGGCGAAGGACAGCACGTCGGTGTCCTTGTCCTGGTCATCGGGGTGCCCATCGAGCTCGGGCATGGCCGAACCGATCCCGCCACGGACGTAACGGGTCAGCAGAACGACCTCGACCACCAGCAGGAATGCGTAGATGGAGGTCAGGGAGATCAATGAGAAGAGCATCTCCCCCGCACTCACCCCCGGAGAGACGGCGGCCGCGGTGTACATGAAGACCTGGTCGATGCCTTGGAAGCTAGGGTTGGGTGCCACCACGAAAGGCTGGCGACCCATTTCGGTGAAGATCCATCCCGCGGCGTTTCCGCCAAAAGGTGCCAGGATTCCCAGGACGGCGAGCCTGGAGATCCATTTGCTGTGAGGCACGGTTCCCTTGCGGGTCAGCCACAGGGCCACCGCCGCGGCAACCGCGGAGAGTCCGCCCAGGGTGATCATCAGGCGGAAGCCCCAGTAGGTGACCTCCATGACCGGAAGGTAGTTGATCTCGGTTCCGGCGCGATCACCGTAGATCGGGTTGTCCGGAAGGTGGGTTCCGTACTTTTCCTGGTACTCGGGCAGGAGGGTGTTTACCCCCTTGACCTCGGTCGTGAAGTTGTCGTGGGCGAGGAAGGAGAGCAAGCCCGGAATTTCGAAGACGCCGACGACGTCGTCGCAGGTTGTTGCGCCGCCGCCCCGAAGGTCGCCCACCGACAACAGGGAGAACCCCGTGCCGTCATGGCAGGCCGCTTCCGCGGCTGCCATCTTCATCGGCTGTTGCTGGATCATCAGTTGGGCTTGGGCGTGGCCGGAGAGGGCAACACCCATGAACGCAACCATCGCCACGACGGCGCCAATGCGCAGCGACTTGATCCAGACCTGGTAGTCGACCTTGTCGCGGTTTTTCCCCAAGGTTGCAGACTCCCCCACCACGACCTTGCCCGAGGCGTCCACGGTGTCAATGCCCGACTGGCGGCGCTTGTGGAGGTGGTACCAGGAGATGCCCAACAGGAATCCGCCGGCGACGGCAAACGCCCCGAAGATGGTGTGCGGGAACGTGACCAGGGCGGTGTTGTTGGTGAAGACTGCCCAGGCATCGACCATGGTGGCGCGGCCGTCGACGATTTCGGTGCCGACGGGATGCTGCATCCAGGAGTTGGCCACCAGGATGAAGTAGGCCGAAAAGATACTGGCCAGGGAGGCAATCCAGATCGTTGCCAGGTGGAGGCGCTTGGGCAGCCGGTCCCAGCCGAAGATCCACAGCCCCAGGAGGACGGATTCAAGGAAGAACGCCAGCAACGCCTCCATGGCCAGCGGTGCACCAAAGACGTCTCCGACGAAGCGGCTGTATTCGCTCCAGGCCATGCCGAACTGGAATTCCTGGACGATGCCGGTGGCCACTCCCATGATGAAGTTGATGAGGAAAAGCTTTCCCCAGAACTTGGTCATGCGCAGGTATTCTTCCTTGCCGCTGCGGTGCCACGCGGTTTGCATCACCGCGACCGTGAGCCCCAGGCCGATCGTCAAGGGAACCATCAAGAAGTGATAAACGGTGGTGATCCCAAATTGCCATCTGGCAATTTCCAGTGCATCCATGCCAAACCCTTCAGTGCAGTAATTCGCGGCGTTGCTTCGGCCCCGCACCCCGAGTTCTACGATCCGTAGAACTTCCTTTCTACCCACTGTAGAACATTTGGCCCCAACGCGGTAAACTGGATCCAGCGGGAAGCACTCAACACACTTCCCGCTGGCCTCTGCGTTAGCTACACGGGGCCTGGAACACTTTGTAAGGAAATGAGATTGGCCACTCTTGGCGACCTTGAACGCGCAGTAATGGAACTCCTTTGGGATGCCGAATCCCCGCTCACGGCCAATGAACTTCGCGACCAGCTCGCAGCACCCGGCGACGTGGAGGGCAAGGAACTTGCCGTGACCACCGTCCTGACGGTGTTGGCCCGACTGGAAAAGAAGGGCTTGGTGGCGCGTGAGCGCGACATCCGTCCGCATCGCTACACGTCGGTGACGAGCCGCGAGGACCACACCGTGTCCTTGATGAACGAAGCCCTGGGTACCGTGCTGGATCGCGAAGCCGTATTGGCCCGCTTCATCGGCGGCATCTCCGCCGAGGAAGCACAGTCATTGCGCCTGCTCCTCGATACACCACGTAACGCCTAGCGACGACCGGCACGGTTACCAACGTGCTGCTGACGTCTTATCTCCTGGCTGGACTGGCCATTCTTTTGGCATGGCCCGTACCCGTCGCCCTTTCGCGCGCCCAATGGACGGCCCGATCCCCCTTTACTGCGATGGTGGTTTGGCAAGCCATCGCCCTGGCAGGTGGACTGTCCATGATCGGCGCGATGCTCTTTTGGGGCCTTGAGCCACTTGGAAACTCACTCCTGGGTGCGCTGGAAGGCGGGGCAAGGCTCGTCCTCGGCGATGCGGACGTCGCCTCCCCGGGAACCATCCACATCTTTGCCCTGAGCACGGCAGCACTGCTGGGAATCCATTTGGTGCTCACCTTGATCCGGGCCACCTGGCGCATCACCCGCCAGCGCGCACGGCACAGGCACATCCTTTCACTGCTCAGCCAGAAATCCACCGCCAATCCCGGAACCCTGGTGCTGGACCACGAGACCCCCATTGCCTATTGCCTTCCTAGCTTCGCCGGGTCCGTTACCGTGCTTTCGCGTGGCCTGGTCCAGCGATTGAACGAGGATGAACTGCAAGCAGTCCTGGCCCATGAAAAGGCCCACCTGGAGCAACGCCACGACCTTCTCCTGCTGGCCTTCGCCTCCTGGAACGATGCCCTGCCGTGGTTGCCAACGGCCAAGCACTCGCTGGCCGCCGTCCAGGAGTTGGTTGAGATGCTCGCCGATGACGCGGCCCTTCGGGTAGTGACCGCCCCCGTTTTGCTCCGCGCCTTGCTGACAGTCGCCACGGGAGCACTGGGCGAACCGGCCGAGCGGGGGCCGGCTGCCCTGCCGACCGCAGGCACCGGCGGCGCACCGACCGAAGAGCTTTCGTCGCATCGCCTGCGGCGGCTGTTGAGACCGCAGCCACCGTTGTCGACCATGGTGCGCTCCCTGATTCTTACGGCCGCGTTGCTGTTGCTGGCACTGCCCACCACAATGTTGGTGGCCCCGGGGCTCTTCAGCTGATCCAGCTCCGTGTTCGAACATGGAAATGGCCGGTCGGCGCCTACGAGGGCACCGGCCGGCCATTGTTTTCCCGTTATGCGTCGATCCTGTCACGTTCAAGGAGCTCGGCTCCTGAAATGATGAATTCCTTGCGCGGTGCCACATCCGAACCCATCAGCAAGTCAAAGACGCGCTCGGCCGATTCGGCATGTTCCAGCCCCACCCGGCGCAAGGTGCGATGCCGCGGATCCATGGTGGTCTCGGCCAACTGGTCGGCATCCATCTCACCCAGGCCCTTGTAGCGCTGTATAGGTTCCTTGTAGCGCTTGCCATCCTTTTCCAGGGCGGCCAATACCTCGTGAAGCTCGTTCTCCGAGTACGTGTAGACCATCTCGTTGTCCTTGGAGCCGTGGGTGATGACCTCCACGCGGTGCAACGGTGGCACTGCCGCATAGACCCTGCCCTGTTCAACCATGGGCCGCATGTAGCGGAAGAACAGCGTCAGCAACAGGGTGCGGATGTGCGCGCCGTCGACATCGGCATCGGTCATCAACACGACCTTGCCATAGCGTGCGGCCTCGATGTCGAAGCTTCGGCCTGAGCCCGCCCCGACCACCTGGATCAGCGCGGCACACTCCGCATTGGAAAGCATGTCGGCAACCGAGGCCTTTTGCACGTTCAGGATCTTGCCCCGAATCGGCAGCAGCGCCTGGAAGTCCGAGGAGCGCGCCAGGCGGGCGGTTCCCAGGGCGCTGTCACCCTCGACGATGAAGAGCTCGGTCCTGTCCGTGTCGGTGCTGCGGCAGTCCGCCAACTTGGTGGGGAGCGAGGAAGTTTCCAGGGCATTCTTGCGTCGCTGGGTCTCCTTGTGGACACGCGCCGAGATGCGCGACTTCATTTCGCTGACCACTTTTTCCAGCAGCATTGCAGCCTGGGTCTTGTCGCCCTTGGCCGTGGAGTTCAGCTTGTCCGTGAGGCTCTTCTCGACCACCTTGGCAACGATCAAGCGCACCGCCGAGGTGCCGAGGATTTCCTTGGTTTGGCCCTCGAACTGGGGTTCGGCCAGGCGCACCGTCAGGACCGCAGTCAGCCCGGCACCGACATCGTCTTTCTCGATCTTGTCGTTCCCGGCCTTGAGCTTGCGGGAGTTGGCCTCGATGACCTTGCGGAAGGTCTTGAGCAGGGCCTGCTCGAAGCCGGTTTGGTGTGTTCCGCCCTTGGGTGTGGAAATGATGTTGACGAAGGAACGCAGGTTCGTCTCGTAACCAATCCCCCAGCGCAAGGCGATGTCCACCTCACAGGTGCGCTCCACCTCGGTGATCCGGCTGTGGCCCGAATCATCGATCACCGGCACCGATTCCTTAAACGTTCCCGAGCCGTGGAAACGCCAGATATCGGTGACGGCCGCATCGTTGGCCAGGTATTCAACGAACTCGGAGATCCCGCCGTCGTGGTGGAAGACCTCTTCATATGGGCCATCCTCCCCCAGGGTGCCGACCAGGCCGCGCTCGTCGCGCAGTGTGATCTTCAGTCCCGGCACCAGGAACGATGTCTGGCGGGCGCGTGCCTGCAATTCGGTGTAGGAGAACTTGGCATCGGGCGTGAAGATCTGTCGATCGGCCCAATAGCGCACGCGGGTGCCGGTGACTCCTCGCTTGGCCTTGCCCACCACGTCAAGCACCGAGGCCGTGGAGAAGGGTTCGAAGTTGGAGTCGGGCTTGGGCTTGCCCGTATCGGCAAATCGTCCGGGCTCGCCGCGGCGAAACTGCATCCCATAGGTCTTGCCACCACGGTCCACTTCAACGTCGAGACGGGAAGAAAGCGCGTTGACCACGGACGCACCCACACCATGCAGGCCGCCGGAGGCGGTGTAGGAGCCGCCGCCGAACTTGCCGCCGGCATGGAGCTTGGTGAAGACCACTTCGACGCCCGAGAGCCCGGTCTTTGGTTCGATGTCCACCGGAACGCCGCGGCCGTCGTCGTGGATTTCCACTGAGCCGTCGGCGTGCAGGAAGACCTTGATCGATTGGCCGTGGCCAGCCAGTGCCTCATCGACGGAGTTGTCGATGATTTCCCAAAGACAGTGCATGAGTCCACGCGAATCGGTGGAACCGATGTACATGCCCGGACGTTTGCGTACCGCCTCGAGCCCTTCCAGGACGGATAGGTGTCGGGCGTTGTAGTCAGTGCTTTTGGCCACGGTTATTGAACTCCTCAAAAACGTCGGAACGACGCTAACCACAATAGTCTCTGGGCCCGCCATTTCGCTGATGCGTGCCGCCAGTGAGCGGCAGCTCACCCCCTGACGTGCTACGCGGTGAGCGAAAGGTCGTATTTTCACGAAGAAAATAGCCCTATTGCTGGTTGTATTGAGTACACATCGAATGAAGGAGGTCATCATGACAACGACCGCAGTAACCCGAGAGCTGAATGCCCTTGATCGTTGCGACCGGTGCGGTGCACAGGCTTTTGTGCGTGCGGTATTGGAGACCTCCGGTGGTGAGCTATTCTTCTGCGGACACCACGCTCGCGCGGTAGAAGGAAAGCTGCGCCCCTTGACCAACGAATGGCAAGACGAAACGGCGCGTCTCTACGAGAAGCCCGTTTTCGACGACGAGGACTAAGAGAGTCGCCAGCCACATGCTGAGATGACCTTTGGGCGGGACCCTGGCTTGATGCCGGGGTCCCGCTGTCGTTTGGCGGGACCTCCCGGATGCGCCAGGCCAATGACGACCCGCTGCTTAAGACACAAAGTGCCGGTGTCGACCCCTGACTAGCTGGGGAAAACACCGGCACCTGCATCGGGCCCTGAGGCCGAACTCCTAGTCCAGGTAGTCGCGCAGGACCTGGGAACGGGAGGGGTGACGAAGCTTGGACATCGTCTTGGATTCGATCTGGCGGATGCGTTCGCGGGTCACGCCGTAGACCTTGCCGATTTCGTCAAGGGTCTTGGGCTGGCCGTCGGTCAGGCCGAAACGCATGGCAACAACGCCGGCTTCGCGCTCGGAGAGCGTATCGAGAACCGAGTGAAGCTGTTCCTGCAGCAGGGTGAAGGACACGGCATCGGCAGGGACCACGGCTTCGGAGTCCTCGATGAGGTCACCGAACTCGGAGTCGCCGTCTTCACCCAGCGGGGTGTGCAGTGAGATCGGCTCGCGACCGTACTTCTGGACCTCGACGACCTTTTCGGGGGTCATGTCCAGTTCCTTGGCGAGCTCTTCCGGAGTGGGTTCGCGGCCGAGGTCCTGAAGCATCTGGCGTTGCACGCGAGCCAGCTTGTTGATGACCTCCACCATGTGCACCGGGATACGGATGGTGCGGGCCTGGTCCGCCATGGCTCGGGTGATCGCCTGGCGGATCCACCAGGTGGCGTAGGTGGAGAACTTGAAGCCCTTGGTGTAGTCGAACTTCTCAACTGCACGGATCAGGCCCAGGTTTCCTTCCTGGATCAAGTCAAGGAAGAGCATGCCGCGACCGGTGTAGCGCTTGGCCAGCGACACCACGAGGCGAAGGTTGGCCTCGAGCAGGTGGTTCTTGGCGATCTTGCCGTCGTGCACGATCTGCTCGTAGTCCCAGCGCAGGCGCTTGTCCATCTTGCCCTCGTCGGCGTTAAGCTTCTCGTGGGCGAAAAGGCCTGCCTCGATGCGCAAGGCAAGGTCGACTTCCTGCTCGGCGTTCAGCAGGGCAACCTTGCCGATCTGCTTCAGGTAGTCCTTGACCGGGTCGGCAGTGGCTCCGGCAACCATGACCTGCTGCTGCGGGGCATCGTCTTCGTCGGAAGTGAGGACAAAGCCCTTGGAGTTCTCGTCGACGGCCGGTGCCTTCGGGGTTTGCTCGGCATCGTCGGCGTCGGTTTCAGCTTCTTCGGACTCTACGTCCTCATCGGCCTTGGCACGGGACTTTGCAGGAGCCCGCTTTGCAGCAGGCTTCTTCGCGGTGGCGGCCTTGTCGGCAGCCGGCACGGCAGCAGCCTTATCCGTAGTTGCATCCTGCGGATCGGCGGCAGCATCCGCTGCCTGGCCATTGGTGGTCGTCTCAGAAGACACGAAATACCTTTCTCACGGTTCGTCCGCGATGCCACCTACCGGTAACACCACTATGACCCTGTCAAGTCCGCGTCCCGCCGATTAACGACGAGTCGGGATTCAGGGTCCAGTAAGTGGAACGCCTTTTTCCCGCCATTTGTTCCCATCGAACCAACTCGATGGTGCCGGCTTGATAGCCATGGAACACGAACCCAACCGGGTCTGTTGGTTAACAGTGTCTCACGTTTCGGGGTCACGCAGATTCATCGGGCGCGTGTGCCGGTGAAATATCTTCCACCGGGTTTCCCTCCTGCATCATGCACTGAGCCGTCCTTCCAAGCGCAGCCGCCAGGCGCGCGCCGGATCGGCCACCCACGAGGGCATCTCGCCCGATTCGAGCAGTTTGGCCATGAGTTGCGCCAGCCGGTAGTCCGGATCATTTGCCAGGGCCGTCCCAAAGAGTTTCAGGGCCGAGCTCCCCTTGCCCTTGGCCCAGTTCACCCAACCGAGCAGGCACAGCAACGCGGACGTCTCCTCGCGTTCCGCGACGCCAAGCAGGTCGCGGCAAAAAAACCACAAGCGTTCAAGCCGGTCCCACTCGGGCGTGCACGCCGCGGTTCCCAGCAGGAAATCGGAGAAGTCCTGTGATGCGCGCCCGAATTCGACCCCTCGCGAGACTTCCTTCAGCGCCTCGAACGCCTGAAGCGTGCCCCGGCCCGCCAGATAGGGCAGGATGTCCCGAATCATGCGGTCGTTGAGGGAAAGCAGCAACGACGCACACAACACGTCATCCGTTCGCAGCCGACGCTCGGCGACGACCGGATCCTCATCCAGCAGCCGGGCCCAGTCCTTGATCAGCGACTCCCGCGGAACGGTTCCGGAGAACTCCGCGGCCAGGATATCCAGGTTCGACCGCACTTCATTCTTGTTCTCCCATTCGGCAATCCCTGTGCCGTCCCAGAGTTGGTCCTCGGGTGCCGACCCGGCGACAACCATCCTCAGGTGGGTCTCGGTCAGCGCGAGGTCCGGCAGGTCGAAGCCTTCGCTGGGGCAGCAGTTTTCGCTGAGGCAGAAGTAGCTATGCCAGCGAATGGTGCCCACGAACCAGGCATCGCGCACCTGGATTCCCGAGCGAACGAGCTCGGGCGCGAGCCGCTCCACGAGTTCGTGCCTGGGCAGGGAGTCATGGTTCCCGGTGGGGCCTTGTCCGGTGTAGACGGCGGCAAAGACTGCGGTGGCATCGGGTACCTTGTGCACCAGCTGAACCAGCTGGTCGGCCCACTGGGCTACCAAGTCGCTCGAGCCTTCCGCCGCCGGCAGGTCAACCCGAAGGGTGGCGGCAAGGCCCTTGCCCTGCATGATCAGCAGGACCACCGCATTACGGGGGTAAAAGCCCAAGGCGTGGGGAATGTATGCCAAGACCTCTTCGGGGCTGGCCAGGGAAAAATTCGACGCTGAAGGTGTAGTAGTCATGCACCCCATGCTGCGCCCCGGTCAACGGCGGCGGCAGGAGACGTCCGGATGCCTGTGGATACGCGCGCCCCTGGAATCGCGCCGGGTCTCCCCCCGTGTGCGGATCAGTGGTGCCGGCAGAGAGCCGTGCGCCCAGAGGGCGCGCTATTCGATTTCGGTGCGCCCGGACAGCCCCCGAGCGGACCGCGGGGTGTAATCGCCACGCGCGGCCATGTTGCGGCGAGCCTTGTTGCGGGTGATGACCATGCCGATCACGCCACCGAAAAGCACCAGGAACTGGAAGGAAAGCGCCCACCTGAACGCATCAAGGGAATAGAGCTCGGCACCGGAACCCGCAGCCTTCTGCTGGAGGTCAAGCAGCCAGCCCACCACGTACACCGTGACGAGCGCGGCCAGGAATCCCCCGACGTTGACGATTCCGGTGGCCGTGCCGATCACGTGCGACGGGTTGAAGGTGCGGGCAAAATCAAAGGCGATCATGGAGGCCGGCCCGCCCAAGGCAACGCATACGATCAGGACAACCAGAAGCCACATCGGCGCTTGTCCCGGCCAAAGCAGCACCACCAGCCAGCTCAGGGCGATCGCCCCAATGACGTTGAAGGCGATCGCCGACCGTCGATGCGGATGGCGCGCCACGGCCGAACCAAGGACGGGACCGGCCACCAGGGCAACCAGGACGAAAATGGATAGCAAGCCCGAAGCCGTGGCCGGACTGACGCCCTGCCCGGAAACCAGGAAGGGGTAGCCCCAGGTCAGCAGGAAGACGTTGGTCGTGAACTGGGTGGTGAAGTGCGTCCAGAAGCCCAGCCGGGTCCCCGGTTCCCGCCACGCATTGGAAAGCAGCACGCGGGCACGGGCGGGGGCCGGTGGAACCTCGTTGCTGAGCGGTCCGTTGCTGATGAGCACCAGGGCCAGGACAAAGCCCAGCACGGACAGCGCCGCCAGGGAAAGGAAGGCCGGGGTCCAGCTCCACGCGTGCAGCAGGGCAACAAACGGGATCAGCGAGAGCAGCTGCCCCAGTTGGCCCACCATGCCGGTGGCTTGGGTGAGCATCGGAATCCGGTATCCGGAGAACCAGATCGGCAGCAGCCGGATGACCGAGACAAAGGTCATCGCATCGCCGGCACCGACGAAGAACCGTCCGACCAGGCCGGCACCGACGGAATCCGCCATCGCCAGCAGGAGCTGGCCGACCATCATCAGTGCCGCTCCCCCAGTGATCATGGCCCGGGGTCCCCATCTGTCCACGAGGATGCCGACAGGAATCTGCAACCCGGCGTAGACAACCAGCTGCACAACGGAGAAGGTGGCAAGGATCGAGGCCGATGCGTCAAAGCGGTCGGTGGCCTCCAGGCCGGCCACACCGAAACTGGTGCGTTGGGTCACTGCGATGAGGTAGGCCGTGATGCTGACTATCCACACCACCCACGAGCGGACGGAGTCGTGGTGTTCGGCCTTGGCCACTAGGAGTCCTTGGCGGCCGTGCCACCTTGTTCGGGGAAGCCGGACAGGAAGGCCTCCACGGCCAGGGCAAGTTCCTCGCCGCCGGGGACCTCGGCATCGGGCGTGACCAGCAGCGAGCGGCGCTCGATATCCGGCACGTGCTGGTCAAAGCGTTCCTCGAAGTTTTCGACCATCCTGGCGACGTCGGGCGTCGCCGCAACCTGTTCGGCGATCTGCGATTCGAGGTTGCGCCCCGCCTCGCGCAGGCGGTCGGTCGGCAGGCCCAGCTCCATGGCGGCGCCGACATATTCCAGGACGCCCACGGCAACCTGCGGGTACTCGGCCTCGGAGAGGTAGTGCGGCACATGGATGGAATAACCCACCGCGTCCCTGCCGGCTTCAATCAGGCGTACCTCGATGAGGCTGGCCAGGCTCGCCGGCAGCTCCGCCGTCGGGGTCCAGGTGGAGATCCCGTCAATCAGGTCCTTGCGGTTGCCGTGTGCGGTGACACCGAGCGGGCGGGTGTGCGGAACCGGCATCGGCACCGCGTCAAAGGAAACGGACAATCGGACATTGAACGCCTCGACCAAGGCGACGATCGCGGCGGTGACCCGTTCCCAGGCCAGATCCGGTTCGGTTCCCGTCAGGAACAGGAAGTCGCGCTCCAGGCCATCGGTCAGGCGGTAAAGCTCCAGGCGCGGGGCCTGGTAGGCAGCGAAGTGGTCGCCGAGGAAGGAAATCTGGGGGCGTCGCTCGCGGTAGTTGACCAGCTGGTCGGTATCGAACGAGGCGATAAGCTTCGGTTCCAGCGAGTCCAGCAGCTCGGAGCGCACCTGGGCCAGCGCATGGCCGGCATCTGCGTGGCCGCGAAGGCCGATGAGCAGGTCAAGGCCCTGTAGCTCGGGTGCGTCCAGGTCGAGGTCTTCGAACCTGACCAAGGATTGTGGGTCAAGCATTGCCGCTGCTCCTTTCGGGTTGCATCGCTGGGTTTCACCGGCCACACCATCGCCTTGGCTCTGGCTCAAGGTGGCCTCCGGTCCCCCGGGCACGACCGATTCGGTGCAATGCCAACGACAGGGAAACCAGGGACATGGTGCGGGCCGGATGAACCCAGTCGGGGTTCTTTCGGTCGCCTACTACTGGGGGTCAACCCCAACTGACGGCGATTTCTTCCCGTGGCCCGCATCCAATTCTAGGCCGATTGGCCGACGAATGCGCTGTGGCATCGGTCTCAGCGATACGATCGCTAAAGGCCGATCGGCTTTTGCGTCCCGGGGACCCCGGTACGCGGCAGCCGTCCCGCCTCCTTCGACGCATGGGCACCTGACATGCATGCACAGAATCCAATGAAGAGGAATCGTTCCGTGATCAACTCCATCGATCTCAAGCTGACCGCCGTTTCGACCGACATCAAGCGCCTGGGCGCGGACGCCCTGGTTCTCGGTGTCGTCAAGGGCACCGATGGTCCCGTCCTGGTGGCCTCGCCCTTCAGCGCCAAGGTCACCGACTCCCTCCAGGCCTCGCTGTCGGCCTTGAACGTCACCGGTGCGGCCGACGAGCTGGTCCGCTTTCCGGCCGGCGACGAGACCAAGGCCCGGATCCTGGTACTCGCCGGCCTCGGGTCCCACGAGGAATCCACACTGACCACCGAGGCGCTGCGCCGCGGCGCGGGCTCGGCGGCACGCCAGCTCGCCGGTCTCTCGACGGTGGTCTTCGCCCTGCCGGCCGCCACCCCCGAACAGGCAGCCGCGGTGGCCGAAGGCGTGGCCCTGGGCGCCTACCACTTCAACAGCCACCGCTCCACGCCGGCCGCCAAGCTGCCGCTGACCGAGGCAGTCATTGCCACTGCCGCGTCGGCCGACCCGGACCTGCCGGCCGCACTGAAGCGCGCCGCAATCCTGGGGCGCGCCGTGCGGGCCACCCGCGACCTGGTCAACGTCGCACCCAACGTGCTGTACCCGGCTTCCTTCGCGCAGGAGGTCAAGGACTCCACCAAGGGCCTGCCGCTGAAGGTCACGATCCTCGATGAGAAAAAGCTGGAAAAAGACGGCTACGGCGGCCTGATGGGCGTCGGCGGCGGATCCGAGCGCAAGCCGCGCATGGTCAAGATCCAATACGCACCGGCCAAGGCGGGCAAGCACCTGGCCCTGGTGGGCAAGGGCATCACCTTCGACACCGGCGGCATCTCGATCAAGCCGGCCGCAGGAATGCACGCCATGAAGTGCGACATGGCCGGGGCAGCCACCATCTTCCAGGCGATCGTCGCGATTGCGGAGTTGGGCCTGCCGATCACCGTCACCGGCTGGCTCTGCCTGGCCGAGAACATGCCCGGCGGCGCCTCGACCCGTCCGGGCGACGTGATCACCATGCTCGGCGGCAAGACCGTCGAGGTGCTGAACACCGACGCCGAGGGCCGCCTGGTGATGGCCGACGGACTTGTGGCCGCCAGCGCCGAGAAGCCCGACGCACTGATCGACGTCGCCACGCTGACCGGGGCGCAAATGGTTGCCCTGGGCCTGCGCACCGCCGGAGTCATGGGCGACGAGACGCTGCGCAACGCCGTGGTCTCCGCCGCCGAGAAAGCCGGCGAGACCGCCTGGGCCATGCCGATGCCCGAGGAACTGCGCCCCACCATCGATTCGCAGGTCGCCGACCTGGCCAACATCGGTGAGCGCATGGGCGGGATGATGACCGCCGCGGTGTTCCTCAACGAGTTCGTGGGCGAGGCCAACGGGACCAAGATCCCCTGGGCACACATGGACATCGCCGGCCCCGCCTTCAACGAGCAGGCCGCCTACGGCTACACCCACAAGAACGGCACCGGTTCCTCGGTGCGCACGCTGGTGGCACTGGCCGAGGAAATGGCCTCCGCGAAATAACCCCCGGGAGCTCCGCCCGCCAGGCACGTATTTCTACCCCCTGTAGTAGATATGCGCGCCTGGACGGCCCCGGCGGTCCCTGGGCCGCACCGAAAAGCCCCCGCCGCTGTGCGACCGGTCACAGGCGTGCGCAATCTGCCTCACCGTATGTGGCCGAGCGCGTATCAGGGGGATAAGGTAATCCTGATAGATCACTAGCATCACCGTATTTGCGCGAGCCCTGCACGGGGCCCGCACGTACACCCCATAGACCCACTGGCCGACCACAACGTCGGCCACTACTCATAACGAGGGAGCGTTCACGTGGCCGAATCGGCAGCAACGCAAGAATTCGACATCCTCATTCTCGGCGGCGGTTCCGCAGGCTATTCGGCAGCATTGCGCGCCGTCCAGCTGGGCTTCACCGTTGGCTTGATTGAAAAGGCCAAGCTCGGTGGCACCTGCCTGCACACCGGTTGCATCCCCACCAAGGCGTACCTGCACTCCGCCGAATTGGCCGAGAACGCTCGCGAAGGCGCGAAGTACGGCATCAACACCACCCTCGATTCCATCGACCTGGGTGCAGTGCGCAGCTACAAGGACGGCATCGTCGCCGGCAAGCACAAGGGCCTGACGGGGCTGCTGAAGATGAAGAAGGTCACCGTCATCGAAGGCAACGGCCGCCTGGTTTCCCAGGACACCGTCGACGTTGACGGAGTGGCGTACAAGGGCAAGAACATCATCCTCGCCACCGGTTCCACCTCCAAGACCATGGGCATCGAAATCGGCGGTCGCGTGCTCACCAGCACCGAGGCCCTGAACATGGACACCCTGCCCAAGAGCGCCATTGTGCTCGGCGGCGGCGTCATCGGCGTCGAGTTCGCCTCGGTGTGGAAGTCCTTCGGCGTCGAGGTGACCATCGTCGAGGGCCTGCCCTCGCTGGTCCCCAACGAGGACCCGGCGATCATCAAGAACCTGGAGCGTGCCTTCAAGAAGCGCGGCATCAAGTTCAACACCGGCGTCTTCTTCGAAAAGGTCGAGCAGGACGCCAACGGCGTCAAGGTCTCCCTGGCCGACGGCAAGACCCTCGAAGCCGAGATCGTCCTGGTGGCCGTGGGCCGCGGCCCGGTCACCGAGGGCCTGGGCTACGAAGAGCAGGGCATCCCGATGGACCGTGGCTTCGTGCTCATCAATGAGCGCTGCCACACCGGCGTGGGCAACATCTACGCCATCGGAGACATCGTCCCGGGCGTGCAGCTGGCCCACCGCGGCTACCAGCACGGCATCTTCGTCGCCGAGGAGATCGCCGGCCTGAAGCCGGTTGTCGTCGAGGACATCAACATCCCGAAGGTCACCTTCTGCGAACCGGAAATCGCTTCGGTCGGCTACTCCGAGCCCGCAGCAAAGAAGAAGTTCGGTGACGACCAGATCGAGACCACCGAGTACAACCTGGCCGGCAACGGCAAGTCCTCGATCCTGGGCACCTCCGGCTTGATCAAGATGGTGCGCGTGAAGAACGGCCCCATCGTGGGCGTCCACGGCATCGGCGGGCGCATCGGCGAGCAGATCGGCGAGGCACAGCTCATCGTGAACTGGGAAGCCTACCCGGAGGATGTCGCACAGCTCATCCACGCACACCCGACGCAGAACGAAT
Source organism: Paeniglutamicibacter sulfureus (assembly GCF_039535115.1). Lineage (NCBI taxonomy): Bacteria > Bacillati > Actinomycetota > Actinomycetes > Micrococcales > Micrococcaceae > Paeniglutamicibacter > Paeniglutamicibacter sulfureus. Next base: position 184,357 of record NZ_BAAAWO010000001.1, on the reverse strand, counting down.
CGCTCGGCGAGGCCGCCATGGCCCTGGCCGGCAAGCCACTGCACGGTTAGTCACATTTGCTTCACCGGGCATGCGTTCCCCCGCGGAACGCATGCCCGGTGCACTAAGCTCGGAGGCACTGACCTCCCACGGGATGTGCGGGAAACCGCGGATCTCTCGCACACAATTTTTTAGTTAATAGGAGAACGGGAACAAGATGTCTGAAACCGTGAACTTGCCCGCCCTGGGTGAAAGCGTCACCGAAGGCACCGTTACGCGCTGGCTCAAGCAGGTCGGCGACCGCGTCGAGGTCGACGAGCCGTTGCTGGAGGTCTCGACCGACAAGGTTGACACCGAAATCCCTTCGCCGGTCGCCGGCGTCATCGAAGAGATCCTCGTGGCCGAGGACGAGACCGCCGAAGTTGGAGCCGCACTGGTTCGCATCGGCGATGGTTCGGGTTCCGGCTCGGCACCCGCAGAGGCTGCACCGGCCGCCGAGGCTCCCGCCGCACCTGCCGAGGCACCCGCTGCAACACCGGAAGCGCCAGCCGCCGCACCGTCCCCCGCCGAGGCACCTGCAGCACCGGCTGCCGGCGCATCGGGCACCGAGATCACCCTCCCGGCCCTGGGCGAGTCGGTCACCGAAGGCACCGTCACCCGCTGGCTCAAGGCCGTTGGCGAAGAGGTTGCCGTTGACGAGCCCCTGCTCGAGGTTTCCACCGACAAGGTCGACACCGAGGTTCCTTCCCCGGTCGCCGGCACCCTGTTGGAAATCCGCGTTGCGGAAGACGAGACCGTTGAGGTCGGCGCCGTCCTGGCCATCGTCGGCGCAGCGGGAGCAGCAGCACCTGCAGCCCCGGCCGAGGCCGCTCCGGCTCCGGCCGCCGCAACCCCGGCTGAAGCACCGGCCCCCGCTGAAGCTCCTGCTGCACCGGCAGCCGCTCCGGCCCCGGCCCCTGCAACCCCTGCTGAAGCACCCGCCCCCGCAGAGGCTCCTGCTGCTCCGGCCGCCGCTCCGGCTCCGGCCGCTGAGGCCGCAGGCAACGACGGTTACGTGACCCCCCTGGTTCGCCGCTTGGCCAACCAGAACAACGTCGACCTGGCGACCGTCACCGGCACCGGTGTCGGCGGACGCATCCGCAAGCAGGACGTCATCGATGCGGCTGCCGCCGCAAAGAGCGCCCCGGCCGCGGCTGCTTCCACGGCTCCCGCCGCTGCGCCTGCTGCCAAGGCAGCGGCACCGGTTGTCGCGTCCTCGCTGCGCGGCACCGTCGCCAAGGCCCCGCGCATCCGCCAGGTCATCGCTCGCCGCATGCGCGAGTCGCTGGAAACCTCCACCCAGCTGACCCAGGTCCACGAGGTCGACATGACCCGCGTCGCCAAGCTGCGCAACGCCGCCAAGAACGAGTTCGCTGCCGTCAACGGCTCCAAGCTCACCTTCCTGCCGTTCATCGCCAAGGCCGTGGCCGAGGCCTTGAAGCAGCACCCGAAGCTAAACGCCGAGTACGACGAGTCCAAGCAGGAGATCACCTACCACAACGCCGAGCACCTGGCGATTGCGGTGGACACCGACAAGGGCCTGCTGGTTCCGGTCATCTCCAACGCCGGTGACCTGAACCTTGCCGGCTTGGCCGGCAAGATCGCCGACGTGGCAAAGCGCACCCGCGACAACAAGATCGGTCCGGACGAACTGTCCGGCGGAACGTTCTCGATCACGAACATCGGTTCGGTCGGCGCGCTCTTCGACACCCCGATCATCAACCAGCCGCAGGTTGCCATCCTGGGAACCGGTTCCATCGTGAAGCGTGCGGTTGTGGTGACCGGCGTCGACGGCGACGACACCATCGCCATCCGCCACATGATGTACCTGTCGCTGACCTACGACCACCGTTTGGTCGACGGTGCCGATGCAGGTCGCTTCCTGCAGACGCTGAAGGCACGCCTTGAGGAAGGCGCTTTCGAAGCCGATCTGGGCCTCTAACCCCAGGTAGCCTGTGAAAGGGGACGGCCACTGCCCTTGGGCGGTGACCGTCCCCTTTGCTATGTTCTCGACCACCATTGCCGGGACGAATTCATTGTGGTGTGCAGTTTCCATTAGGCTTGCTGGCATGACCTTTTTGCATGCAATCCTCATATTTCTGCACGTTTTGGGTGCAGCCGCGATCGTCGGCGGCTGGCTCGCCACGTTCAAGACCCCGACCGTGAACATCTGGCAGTGGTATGGCGCAATCGCCCAGCTGGTCACCGGCCTGCTGTTGGTCGGACTGGCCGAAATGGGTGACGGACAGGTCAACCATGCCAAGATCGCCGTCAAGCTCCTGCTGGCCGTCGGCGTCTTCGTCGCAGCCCTCCTGGGCCGTCGGAAGATCAAGAAGGGCCTCGAGGTTCCGACCGGCCTGGCCCACGGCACCGGCGGCACCGCACTGATTGCCATGGCGGTGGCCACCCTCTGGGTCTAAACGCTCGCGCGAAGTTTCACCCGGCCCCGCGCCGGAGAACAGTGGCGGTGTGTCATCGGGAGTCCCGATGACACACCGCTCCGCCATTTAAGAGGTTCCTTGGGTTCGACTGTCCCGGGCCATAGGATTGCCGTGGAGGCGCTCGCCTTCGTCCAGTTGCAGATTCAAGGAGTTGTCACCATGGCAGTCACCACCAGAAGCGCAAGCACCGTTTGGACAGGAGACCTGGCGTCCGGGTCAGGGGCGACCACCCTCGAGACCTCGGGCCTCGGAACGTTCCCGGTGACGTGGAAGGCCCGCACCGAGGAAGCCGAGAGCAAGACCAGCCCCGAGGAATTGATCGCCGCGGCCCATGCATCCTGCTTCTCGATGGCACTGAGCAACATCCTCAAGCAGGCCGGCCACGTGGCCGAGAAGCTGGAAACCACCGCCGAGGTGGACTTCGACACCACCGACGGCGCCAAGATCAGCGGAATCCGCTTGACCCTCGAGGCCTCCATTCCGGGGATCGATGCCGCTGAATTCCAGAAGCACGCAAACGCCGCCAAGGAAGGATGCCCCGTCTCCGTCGCATTGGCTGCCGTCCCCTCCATCACCCTGGACGCCCACCTGAACTAGTCGCCGTGCCGTCGGTGTGCCGACGCCGTGCAGGCGGTCCCGGCACACCGACCCAGGCGGGTCACTTTGATCCGGTCACCTGCCACATCCGCCAGGATCCATCGACGAATCGCAGGACCATGCGCACCCTTTGGCTTTCGGACTTCTTGGCGCTGGCGATGACCGCGCCCTTTCGATCGACATAGCGGTAGCCACTTTGCACGCTCGTCGCCTCGATGGTCGCCTCCAACGCGTTCTTCCCCGGCAGTACGGAAACTTCATTCAGGCTCGTCTTCAGCGCTTCAAGCCGAAGTCCAAGGTCCTGCATGCGGGCCACAACCTTTGCGTCCACTGCCAGTGCCGGCGATCCCACCACATGGACCTTCCTTAGCTCCTCCAAGCTCCCGTCCATCAGGCCACGATCTCGGCGCGCCGACAATTCCGCAGCCACCAGCACCAGTTCGCGACGCGTTTCCGGCGCTTCTTCCACATCCGTTTCACCGACACCCGACGGGGCGGCATACACTTGCGCCTGCGGAGGCCCGGCAATGGCCGTCTCGTTGGTCTGTTTGAGCATGCTGGTTGTCACTGCCGCCATGCCCACCACCAACAGCCCGATTGCCGCGGCCGCGGCTAGATTCCGGTTTCCGCGCTTCAATCCGTGGATTCGGTGTTGTTGTGCCCAACGCTGCTCTCCCCCTGCGGATTCGGTCCGTTCCTCCAGACCTGCCTTGACCTCAAACACCGTCCGCAGCCGGCGCGGTACCGGCTTCTGCTGGGCCTTGATCTGGGCCTTGCGTTCCTTCAGCATCACCTTGTCCGCCGCGGTCGGGTTTCCGGTACGCCGGCCTCTGCCCAGCAGCCCTCTAGCGGCGGGCGTTTGGCGCGTGGTGAGCATATGTTTGAGCGCATCCGGTTTGATTGCGGCGCTCAGCTCCACTGCTTCCGGCGTACCCGCAACGAAAATGCGTTGCCCGAACTGGGCCGCGCTCGGACGAAGCTGCGGATCAGGATCCAGCCCCTGCTCCAGAAGCTTCGCGAATTCGTCGTTGACTTCCGGAACCATGGCTCCCAGCGGAACCCTGCGGGCAGTGGCATTGGGCGGCCTGCCGGTCAGCAAATACCACGCGCAGGCGGCCAGGGCGTAGACATCCCGGGCTGGTTGCAGTTCGCCAGCACCTGCACCCGAGCAGGTTTCCGGGGCACAAAAACCCTGCGTTCCATACTCCCCGGGGGTCTGTCCCACCACCCGATGCGTTCCGAAGTCCCCCAGTTTTGGCTTCCCGGCGGCCGTAAACAGGATGTTCCGTGGGCTCAAGTCACCGTGGGTGAGCCCCCGGGCGTGCAAAAACGCCAAGGCTTCGGCGATCGGTGCCATGACGGTGATGGTCTCCCCCACATTCAGCGGCCCCCGCACCGCAACAATCTGGGCGACCGAGCCGGCAGGACAGTATTCCATCAGGATTCCCGGGCCGAGGGAGGTTTCGAGCATGCCAAACGATTCGACCAGGAACTCATGATCGACTCGCAGGGATTCGGCCTCTACGGTACTTCCGGGAGAGTCGTTTGCGAGGATCTTGACGACCAGTTCCTCATGCGTCGTGCTGTCTTGAACGACCCATATGCTGCGGCCCGAACCCTCATCCAAGTGCCGAAGCGTGCGATAACCATCGATCCGAGGGAATGGCAATGGCTCTTTCTGGGATTCCATGGTTCTTTTCTACGCGCAATGGAATTCCTGTGCTTAAGTTATCCACAAGCAACAATGTGTAGCCGATTCGAGGGCGTCCAGGGAAGCGCGTACTGTTGTCGCCATGACCATCAAATTCGAGAGAATTGGCCATGCCCCCGAGCTGGTCGATTACCGCGTTGCATGGGACATGCAGCGCCAGGTACACAAAGAGGTGACCGAAGGGGATTCCGGTCCCGTCGTTTTCCTCCTGGAACACGCGGCCGTTTACACGGCCGGCCGCAGGACCGAACCTGAAGACCTGCCGGTTGACGGCACCCCGGTGATCGATGTAGATCGCGGGGGCAAACTCACCTGGCACGGCCCGGGCCAGTTGGTGGGGTACCCGATCGTTCGTCTGTCCGATATGAAGGGCATCCGCGAATACGTTTCGATTCTCGAAGAAGCCTTGATTAACGTCGCCCTCGGCTACGGCATTGCCGCCACCCGCATCAAGGGCCGCAGCGGAGTGTGGGTGGCCGGGACAGACGGTGGCCAGGACCGCAAGCTTGCCGCAATCGGCATCCGCGTCGACCATGGTGTGACCATGCACGGCTTTGCCTTGAACTGCTCCAACGACCTGGCTCCGTATGCGCAAATCATCCCCTGTGGAATCACCGATGCAGGTGTCACGAGCATCAGCCTGGAAACCGGAACCACCGTCACCCCTGCCGATGTCCTCGACAGCGTTGAACAAGAGCTGGATGCCTTGTTGAGCCCTATCGTGTCGCTGACTGCTACAACCCCCGAAGGAGCCCGTTCATGAGTGCCGCACCCGAAGGTCGCCGCCTGCTGCGCATCGAGCAGCGAAATTCCGAAACCCCTGTGGAGCGCAAGCCCGAGTGGATCAAGGCGAAGATCAACATCGGCCCCGAGTACGTGGGCCTGAAAAAGCTGGTCAAGTCCGAGGGCCTGAACACCGTCTGCGAAGAAGCAGGCTGCCCGAACATCTTCGAATGCTGGGAAGACAAGGAAGCTACCTTCCTCATCGGCGGCTCGGAATGCACCCGCCGCTGCGACTTCTGCCAGATCGACACCGGCAAGCCCCAGGCCATCGACCGCGCCGAACCGTTCAAGGTTGCCATGAGCGTAAAGAAGATGGGCCTGCGCTACGCCACCGTAACCGGCGTGGCCCGCGATGACCTCGCGGACGAGGGCACTTGGCTCTATGCCGAGACGGTGCGCCGTATCCACCAGCTGAACCCGGGCACCGGCGTGGAGCTGCTGATCCCCGACTTCTCCGGCAAGCCCGAGTATCTGGACGAGATCGCAGCGTCCGCCCCCGAGGTGTACGCACACAACCTTGAAACGGTCCCGCGACTCTTCAAGTCCATCCGCCCCGCGTTCCGCTACGAACGCTCGCTGGATGTCATCTCGCAGGGACGTGCCAACGGCATGATCACCAAGTCGAACCTGATCCTCGGCATGGGCGAAACCCGTGAGGAAATCACCGAGGCCATCAAGGACCTCGTGGATGCCGGCTGCGACCTGCTCACCATCACCCAGTACCTGCGGCCCACCGAGCGCCACCACCCGGTGGAGCGTTGGGTCAAGCCACAGGAATTCGTCGAGTTGCAGCAGGAGGCCGAGGAAATGGGCATTCTTGGTGTGATGAGTGGCCCGTTGGTGCGTTCCTCCTACCGCGCCGGACGCCTGTGGGCGTCCGCGATGCGCAAGAAGGGCAATCCGATCCCGGAGGCCCTGGCGCACATTGCCAGCTCCGGCGACACCCGTCAGGAAGCTTCCTCGCTGATCAGCTCCTAACAGGTGCCGACATCAATGTAGAATTGAATCACTATGGCCAAAAACACCGATAACGCCTCATCCGAGGCTGCAAGTCCTAAGCGCGGACTGTTCTCGCGCAAGCCGAAGGCCGAGAAGGCCAACAAGGAACCGGGCCGGCTGAAACAGCTGGGCCAGGTCTTCCAGATGACCCGCAAGAACGACCCCATGGTCGTCTGGCTGATGATTCTGGCTGCCCTTGGCGTCCTTGTTGTGGGCCTGATCGTTGGCCTCCTGATCAACAACTGGATCACGGCGGTGCTGATCGCGCTTCCGCTGGCCTTGCTCGCCGCAACCATGATCCTCTCCCGCCGCGCCGAGAAAGCTGCGTTCACGCAGCTTGAGGGACGTCCGGGTGCGGCCGGGGCGGCCATGAGCGTGTTGCGTCGCGGCTGGATCCTGAAGGACGAGCCGGTCGCCGTGAACCCGCGCACCAAGGACCTGGTGTTCTTGGGCATTGGGCGCGCAGGCGTCGTGCTTGTCACCGAAGGACCGAACACCCGGGTCCGCCCCCTCGTTGACGCCGAGCGCCGGCGCATGGGCCGCGTGCTTCCCAACGTTCCGATCCACGTGATCAACGCAGGTAACGAGGAAGGCCAAACCCCGCTTGCCGAGGTCGGCAAGAAGATGAAGAAGCTTCCCAAGTCGATCACCAAGCTGGAAATCAGCGCCGTCGACAAGCGCTTGAGCACACTTGGCAGCGCGAAGCTCCCGATCCCCAAGGGCATCGACCCCAACCGGGCGCGTCCCAACCGCAAGCAAATGCGCTAGCGCCCAGGAACGGGAACCGTTAAGCAAAGGCGGGTTTTGGAACCATTTGGTTCCAAAACCCGCCTTTGCTCTTTTCTCGGTCCTGGCGCTGCGCTAGGCCTTCAGCGATCCGGACTGATCAGATGCGTACCAGGATCGTCTTGCCGACCCGGTCGTGGTAGCCGCGCTGGTCGGAATCACTGAACAGAACCGGAATCACCAGGCAGAGCAGTGCGGTGCGAATGATCCCCGTCAAGGGTTTCACCGCACTGCCATCCAGGCCCTGGACTTGCATCCCGAAGACGCGGTGACCGATGGAGTGTCCGGTGACCCCAACGAAGAGCATCTGAGTGGCGGCGAAGATGACCAAGTTTGCGGTGGGGTCCGAATTGAAGAAGATCAGCGAGATCAACATCGCGATCCCCCAGTCCAACAACAAGGCCGCGACTCGCCGGCCGATGCGGGCAACCGAACCGGGCCCTTTTTCCGGGCGCCCCAAGCGCTTGCCGGGCCATTCCTGATTGCTTAATTGCGGCGGGCCCTCGAGCCACGAGCCAAAGTCTTTTCTTTCCACGTTTCCAAGCCTACCGGGGCAATCCACACCCGTCCGTGGTCGCGCCCTCATTTCAGATTTGGCATCGATGGATCTGGACACAGTGGAAGTAATACGTGTGATCTATCCGACACTCTATTCTTGATAATCGCCGGGTGTGTAACGTAACGGAAACAATCGAGACACAGGAGAGTAATCGCTAGGGTCTAGTGTTGATAACACAGGAAGAAAAACGTTGGCAAACGTTTACGTCGCGGCACGCAAGCCGCCACAGCAGAAACCCCACACAGGAGTCCCTGACCATGTTCAAGAGTCCAGAAGAAGTCATCGCATATATTGCCGAAGAAGACGTCAAGTTCGTTGATATCCGCTTCACCGACCTTCCCGGCGTCCAGCAGCACTTCAACGTCCCGGCACGCACCGTCGACGCCGATTTCTTCCTCAACGGCCAGCTTTTCGACGGCTCCTCGATCGCAGGCTTCGCCGGCATCGCCGATTCCGACATGCAGCTGATCCCCGACGTGACTTCCGGCTTCGTTGACCCGTTCCGTCTGGAAAAGACCCTCGCGTTCAACTTCTCGATCATCAACCCGCGCACCGGCGATCCGTACCACCGCGACCCGCGCGGCGTGGCCGAGCGCGCCGAGGCTTACCTGTCCTCGACCGGCATCGCCGACACCGCATTCTTTGCCCCCGAGGCCGAGTTCTTCATTTTCGACAACGTCCAGTACGAGTCGAAGCCTCAGGGTTCCTTCTACAAGGTGGACTCGATCGAAGCACCGTGGAACACCGGCAAGAAGGAAGAGGGCGGCAACCAGGGTTACAAGACCCCCTTCAAGGGGGGTTACTTCCCGGTCTCCCCGACCGACAAGCAGGCCGACCTGCGCGACGCCATCTGCCTGGAACTGGAAGCAGCCGGCCTTGAGGTCGAGCGCAGCCACCACGAGGTCGGTGCAGCCGGCCAGGCCGAGATCAACTACAAGTTCAACACGCTGACCCACTCGGCCGATGACATCCTGAAGTTCAAGTACATCGTCAAGAACGTGGCCGATGCCTGGGGCAAGTCCGCAACCTTCATGCCGAAGCCAATCTTCGGTGACAACGGCTCGGGCATGCACTGCCACCAGTCGCTGTGGGCCAACGGCGTTCCGCTGTTCTACGACGAGAAGGGCTACGCCGGCCTGTCCGATACCGCCCGCTGGTACATCGGCGGTCTGCTGAAGCACGCCTCCGCAGTGCTGGCATTCACCAACCCGACGGTGAACTCCTACCGCCGCCTGGTCAAGGGCTACGAGGCTCCGGTCAACATGGTGTACTCGCAGGGCAACCGCTCCGCCGGTATCCGCATCCCGATCACCGGTTCGAACCCGAAGGCCAAGCGCATCGAGTTCCGCGCACCGGATGCCGCTTCCAACCCGTACCTGGCCTTCGCCGCACAGCTGATGGCAGGCCTCGACGGCATCAAGAACCGCATCGAGCCGGCGGACCCGATCGACAAGGACCTCTACGAGCTCCCGGCCGAGGAAGCCAAGGACATCCAGAAGGCCCCGGGTTCGCTCGACGAGGCACTCGATGCCCTGGAGAACGACTTCGACTTCCTGCTCGAGGGCGACGTGTTCACCGAGGACCTGATCCGCACCTGGATCGAATACAAGCGCGAATACGAAATCAAGCCGCTGTCGCTGCGCCCGAACCCGTACGAGTTCGAGCTGTATTACGGCTGCTAGGTAGAATTCAGGGCTAAACGGGTTTAGCCCGCAGATGGGTCCGCACGAGCCGCCAGAACGTTATTCACGGCGGAACGTGCGGACTCATCTGTGTCTGGCCACACGTGGCCTTAAACATCCAAGGTTGTCTTTGCCGACGCGTGACGGAGCCGCGCCTGGACAACTTTCACATCAAGCCCCCATGGCCCCGCGCTATCCGAAAAGACGACGCGGGGCTTTTTGCCTTTTCGTGGCTATTTCGTCGCGAGCGCGAGCGCGGCTATGCGGAGCGGGCAGGGGCGAGTATGGGCATTTGGTAGTTCGGTTAGTGAAGCCCCGCTATGCTGGTGCGGCGAGTTTCCTCCCACGCCGAACCGTCGTGGGTGGTAACCCGCACCTTTTCCAACCTAGGGTCTTCCCAGCCAGCTTTGCCCATTATGTCGAAGGAGAGAGAGTGCAGGTATTTCCCCCGCCAGTTGTTGCTTGAGAGCACAACCACCAAAACTCCCTCTTCGGGAGACGACCAGGAGTCTATGTTCCGGTGCGGGGTGCCCTCCATGAAGCCTGCCAAGCTCGCAGCTCCGTAGCCGTTCAGGAAGTGGTTGATCTGGGTGTCCGCCCAGGCTTGCGAGAGGTCTTCAGCTGAGGCTTCTTGAGTCACCGTCTCTACAACGGGTGGGCTGTAGACCTGAGGCAAGGAACTCTCGGACACGCATCCGGTGAGCGCAAGGGCCAACAGGGCGACGGTAGCTACTCTCTTCATGATTCCTCCAAGTGGTTTAGGTTGAGTCTAGGCAGGTGGGGCAATGATTGACCAAGTGACCACGGTGCTTGGTGTTGCGCGTCGCAGTGGATGACCGTGGGTAGTCGCGTTGCCTGACCATGAGACGGTTTCTTCAACGTTCCCGGATCTGTCCCTTGACCTTCTTCGTCGGCGGCGTCAGGCTGACGACAGACCCTAGTTCTTGGATTTTTGGATCCAGATCTTAAAGACGAACGACCCGGTGCCAGTTTCGAAGCCGCACCAGGTCGTTCTGACGCGAAACGAGTCGCGCTGTGCTCACCGTAAGCCACGATCCCGCCGCTGTCGAATTCCAGCTCTTCTCCCGCACGCTGAGCTGCCCCCGGTGCAGTGGATCCTTGAAGCCGTGGGGGTTTGGGCGGGAGCGGATCATCAGATACCAGGTGCCGGTCGTGAACCGCCGGGTTCTGCCACGCAGGGCCCGCTGCCATCAGTGCCAGAGCACCCATATCCTGCTGCCGGTGGCGTTGACCGCCCGTCGAGCCGATGCGGCTGCGGTGATCGCGCACGCCGTGGAATCGAGCATTGTCTCCGGAGCGGGGCACCGGAAAATCGCCGCGCAGCTGGGCCGCCCGCAGACCACCGTCCGCGGATGGATCCGGGATTTCAGGGCCAACGCCCCGGCGATCCTGACGGAATTCACCGCACGGGTGCACCGCGCCACCGCCGAGTCCCTGGGATTCTGGCCGACTCCGGCGCCCACGGCCGCGGCCAACGCGCTGGGCATGCTCATGGCCCATGCCCGGGTGCTGGCCCACCACCACGGGGCAATCCCCGGCCAAGCCCCGGTCGCCAACGTGACGTGGCCTGTTGCCGCCCTGGCCGGGCATGGCCCATGGTTCTTCAGCGGTCGCCAGCGTCTCGAGGCGGTGCAACACCAGCCCGCCCTGCCGCAGGAAGCCTAACTGGGCCAAGGTGGGGTTCACGTGTCGTTTCCGGATCTCCGGCGAGGACATGGGTCCATGTTTCACCCCGCCGGAAGGAACCTTTTCGATGATCAGTGCCTCGCTTCACCTACCCGATCAGCTTGTCCCTGCCCCGCCGAGACCACCCGCCGTGCCGCCGCAGGCCCCCATGGAGAGCACCGGTGGCGAGGATGCCTTGCCGCAGCCGGCGGTGGTCGTTTCCCCGGTGCCGGCCAACCCTGCCCCGCGGGCCAACACCCCCTTGATGCGCAAGGAGCACCGTGAGAAGATCGCCCTGTTCCGCTACCAAATCGTGCGGGCCGCGGCGGATCGGTCGTTGAGCTCCCGCCAGCGCGGACCCCTGGTCCGGGCCCTGGCCGAGGTTGATCATCCCTGGCCCTTCGGTGGCACCCGCCGCTTCTCCCGCGAAACCCTGGACCGCTGGATCAAAGCGTGGTGGGACCACGGGTTTGACGGGCTGAAACCGGACGAACGAGCCTGCGCCCCCTACATCGATTCGACCGTGCTGAGCCTGGCCGAAACCCTCAAACGGGAGAAACCCAACCGCACCGCCGCGCAGGTGAAGCGGATCATCACCGAAGCCATGGGCCAGGCACCCTCGGAGACCACGCTGCTGCGCTACTTCCGTGCCCGGAACATTTCCACCGGCACCCGCCCGGTCGCCACCGGTCGCTTCGAGACCGAGAAATCCAACGAGATCTGGGTCGGTGATGCCCTGCACGGGCCACGGATCGGTGGGCGAAAGACGTTTCTGTTCGCGTTCCTTGATGATCACTCCCGCATGGTCACCGCCGCCCGCTGGGCCTATGCCGAGGATGCCATCCGGCTTTCGGCGGTCCTGCGTCCGGCCCTGCAAACCCACGGCATCCCCGAGGTCGCCTACCTGGACAACGGGGCCGCCATGAGTGACAAGTCGCTGGCGCGCACGTGCGCCAAACTCGGGATCAGGCTGGTGCATTCGGCCCCCTACCGGCCCCAGGGACGGGGCAAGATCGAACGCTTCTTCAACACGGTCACCAGCCAGTTCCTCGGTGAAATCACGGTCACCGACACACCCATGCTCCCGGGCACCGACCCGGAGGCCGGCTCGCAGATCAGCTCCCTTCACGAGTTGAACACGCTGTTCACCGCATGGGTGAACATGGTCTATCACCACCAACAACACACCAGCATCGGGCAAACGCCCCTGGCCCGATGGGAAGCATCCTGGGAACACCGCACCCCGGTGCGCAAATCCCTGGCCGAGATCCGTGAGGCGTTCCTCTGGTCAGATGTCCGCACGGTGACCAAGACCGGGACCGTATCCCTGCACTCAAACACCTACGAGGTCGACCCGCTGCTGGCCGGCACCAAGGTGGAACTGATCTATGACCCCTTCGACCTGGACGGGGAAATCACCGTGAACAACCACGAGGGAAACCCGGCGGGGACGGCCCGGCCACTGGATATCGGACGGCACGTGCATTCCAAGGTCACCAACGCCGTGAAGGACAACGACTCCGCAACCAACATCAGCACCGGGATCAACTACCTGGACCTGGTCGCCACCCGGCACCGCGAATCCCTCACGGCCGCACCGATCAGCTTCGCCGAGATCCAGGAGCGTGCCCGTTGAGCCAGATCGATAGCCTGCAAAGCTATTTTGGTTTTTCCCGGCTTCCTTTTGGCCGTGATATCCCGCCGGCGGCGCTGAACCAGCACCCCGGGCACCGCGAGGCGGTCGCCCGCATCTCCTGGTGCATCGACCAGCGCCGCATGGGAGTGATCGCCGGGGAAGTCGGGGCCGGGAAGACCGTGGCGGCCCGCGCCGCACTGGCGCACCTGGAACCATCCCGCCACCAAATCATCTATGTCCCGGATCCGACCATCGGGATCCGCGGGATCCGTGCAGCGATTGTGACCGCGCTGGGGGCCACGCCCTCCTTCTTCTCCGGAGCCCTGGCCGCGCAGGCCGCGGCCCTGCTCGCCGGCGAACTCGACGAACGCTCTCGCCTGCCGGTGATTGTCATCGATGAAGCACACCTGCTGACCAACGAAGACCTCGAATCATTGAGGATGCTCTCAAACGTCAGCATGGATACGGAGTCGCATTTCGCGTTGTTGCTCATCGGTCAACCCACCCTGCGGCGCCGGTTGAAACTGGCGGTGCTGGCCGCCCTGGACCAACGGATCGGGACCCGGTTCACCATCAACGGGATGAATCTGGAGGACACCAGCGACTACATCAAGGGACATCTTGGATTCGCAGGCCGAACTGATCCCTTGTTCTCCGAAGATGCGATCACCGTCATCCATCAGGCGTCCCGTGGCTACCCGCGCACCGTGAACAACCTGGCCCTGGCCGCACTCATGGCCACCCGCTCGGCCAAAGGCGCGATCGTGGACCAATCCGCGGCGCAGTCGGCGGTGAGCGAATTCAGCGAATAACCCAACCGGCACCCCTGCCGACCAGCCCGCCGGCATGACCACGAACGCCTCGCCAAGATCATCCTGGCGAGGCGTTTCTATGGCAGGTTCGTCGTCAAACTCGGTGGCGGCTTCATCGTCAAATTACGCGACGGTCAACACTTGGTGGATCTTCCCGGTTAGGTACTCACTAGGCTGCAGTCCGCAGCAGGTCTACCGACGGCCACTTTTCGCCCTTCCTACCCAACAGCAGAACCCCGGAAATCACGCGGGAATCAGCGGCATTCAACCCATGCCAATTACCTTTTTCCAGTTCGAGCCCTACTACGGCTGCTAAGTAGGGCGCCGGGATTCTCCGGGCGCCATTGAAAAAGTCCGTGTGGCTGCGGTTGCTTCATCACGAAGCATCCGCAGCGGCACGGACTTTTTTGCATGTGACATTGTCGGGCAGTGGCCAGGGCTACGTCGCTTGCGCTGGTGCACCGTCTGGCGGCGCGCAGTGCGGCTTTTGGTCCCGCCCCGCCCTAACCGACCAGCGAAGTGAGCAGGAAAGCGCAGTCTTCGGTGGCAACAACGTTGTGAATGGCATCGGGCAGCACGAACAGGCCGCCGTGTGCTATCGCCCGTGAATCGCCCAACCAATTCACCACGATCGACCCGCGCAACACTTGAAGGGTCGCAGCCTCGGGCTTTTCATGGTCGTTCAGTGTTGACCCGGCCAGCAGGGTGATCAACGTGTGGCGCAGGCGCCCATCGTTGAGCACCGCAACGGCGCTGCGGCCGTTGTTGGAGGCGGTCGCCTTCTCAAATTCCTTGGCGACCAGTTGGTCAAGTTCCGCGCTGGTGACGTGCATGGCTATCCCCTGCCCTTTCAAAGACGAACGCATGGCCCCACTGTTTCCATCAGCCTAGGCGGTTCTCTCTTCAAAGCCATAGAAGTGGCGTTCAAAAACCTGCCGCGACCGGCGCGTGGTCTTGAGGTAGTCGTCCTCCATGACCGAGGCCTCTCCCGGTGCGTACCCACACCAGCGGGCCACCGCTTCCATGTCGCGCCAGGAATTCGGCAACACGTCTGAGACCCGTCCGGTGCAAATCAGGCCCCCGCTGCGGATCCTGGTGGCCAGGGACCACGCATCGTCCAGCAGCGCCACCTCTGCGGCGGGGATGAGCCCGGCCTCGGCAATGGCCTTCAGCGCCGGGCGCGTGGAGGTGGTGCGCAACGCCGGGTGGTCCTTGGCGTGCTGCAGTTGCATGAGCTGGACCAGCCATTCGACGTCGCTGAGCGAGCCGCGGCCCAGTTTCAGGTGCCGTTCCGGCTCGGCACCGCGGGGCAACCGCTCGGCCTCCACGCGCGCCTTGATCCTGCGAATTTCGCGAATCTGTTCCTCGCCCATGACCTGCTCGTAACGCAGGGGGTCGACCATGGCCATGAAGTCATCGGCCAGTTTCTCCGACCCGGCCATGGGGGTGGCGCGCAACAGAGCCTGTTGTTCCCAAATCTGGGACCAGCGCCGGTAGTACTCCTCGTAGGAGGCCAGCGAGCGCACCAGCGGCCCGCTCTTGCCCTCCGGTCGCAGCGCAGCGTCGATTTCCAGTCGCGGCTCTGCCTGGATCGCCGGCACCATGGGCCTGCCCAACAGCGACCCGAGCGCAGTGGCGATGCGCAGCGACTGCTCTTGTGCACCCTGCTGGTCGGCCTCGTCGAAGGCCCGCTGGACGAACATCACATCCGCGTCGGAGCAATAACCGATCTCGTGGCCGCCCTGGCGGCCCATCGCCACGACCAGGAATTCTCCCAGCTGCGGGGTCGAGGCGTATTCGGTGCTCTGGGCGACCTCCAGGGCACCGCGCACGGCTGCCCTGTCGTTGTCGGCCAGGGCCCGCCCCACGGTGTCCTGGTCGATGACCCCGGCGCCGTCGGCCAGGGAGATGCGCAGGATCTCGCGGCGCCTGATCACCCGGATCAACCGGATCGCCTGGTCGGAGCCCAGGTTCCGCTTCAGCTTCGAGGAGATCTCGCCCCACAGCGCCTCGTAGCCCAGGGGCTGCAGTGACTTGTTGGATCCGAGCCAGGCCGCCGATTCCGGGGAGACCTCCAGCAGATCGGTGATGAAGCGGGAGTTGGACAGGATCTTGCACAGGCGCTCGGCCGCTGCGGATGAATCCCGCAACATGCCCAGGTACCAGTGCGACTCCCCCAGCGATTCGCTCAGCCGCCTGAAGCCCAGCAAGCCGGCATCCGGGTCCACGCCCTCGGCGATCCACCCCAGGAGCACAGGCAGCAGCTGTCGCTGCAGGGCGGCGCGCCTGCGCATGCCGCCGGTCAAGGCCTCGATGTGGCGCATCGCCGCCTTCGGGTCCACGTAGCCCAGGGCGCGCAGGCGGGATTGCGCCGCTTCCGGGGACAGGCGCACCTCGTCGGCCGACAGGTTTGAGGCGCTGTTGAGCAGCGGCCGGTAGAAGATCCGTTCGTGGAGCAGGCGCACCAGGCGCCTGGTGTCGCCCCAGCGATCAAGCAGGCCGGCAGCGGTGGACAGCTCGACACCCAGGGTGGAGCGCACAGCACGCGCCAGGACGCGCTGTCCCGACTCCTTGTGCGGCATCAGGTGCGTCCGACGCAGGTTCACCAGCTGGATGCGGTGCTCGAGCACGCGCAGGAAGCGGTAGGAGCGGTCAAACTTCTCGGCGTCGTCGCGTCCGATGTATCCGGCCAGGCTCAACGCGGCGATGGCCTTGGTGGTGGAGCGCGCGCGCACGGTCTCATCCACCCGTCCGTGGACCAGCTGGAGCAGCTGGACGGTGAATTCGACGTCCCGGAGCCCGCCGGGGCCCAGCTTGAGCTGGTACGCCAACTCGGCCGGCTTGATGTTCGCGGTGACCCGGCGGCGCATGCGCTGCACCGATTCCACGAAGCCCTCGCGTTCCGAGGAAGACCAGACCAATGGTTCCACCATGGCCTCGTAGGCAGCGCCCAACTGCGCGTCCCCGGCGATCGCCCTGGCCTTCAACAGCGCCTGGAACTCCCAGGACGCGGCCCAGCGCGCGTAGTAGGCGGCGTGGGACTCCAGGGTGCGGCTCAGCGCCCCGTCCTTGCCCTCGGGACGGAGGTTCGCGTCCACCTCCCACAGGCCGGGTTCGATCCCGGCGGAGTCGATGGCCCGGGAGATGCCGATCGCAAGCTCCCTGGCCAGGGAATGGGCCAGATCCTCGTCCAGCCGGTCGCTGGAGTGCACGTAGATGACGTCGACGTCCGACACGTAGTTCAGTTCGTGGGCCCCGCACTTGCCCATGCCGATCACCGCCAGGCGCAGGTCGGCAATGTCCTCGGCTTCGAAGCGGTGCCGGGCCTCGGCCCGGCTGATGGCCAGGGCACCCTCGAGGGCGGCCGCTGCAAGGTCGGCCAGCTCCCGTCCGACTTCCGGCATGGCAGCCAGTGCATCGGCTGCCCCGAGGTCGCGGTGGGCCAGGCCGAGCAGGGCGCGGCGGTAGGCCACGCGCAACACTCGGTGTCCGTCCTCGCCGAAGATGGCGGCCACCGGGGGGATGCCCGATGCCGGGTCGGCTCCCACGGCGATCAGCAGCTCGGCACGCAATTCCTGGGCGCTGCGCCCGTGCATGCGTTCCGGTGCGGGCTCCTGCAGGATCTCCAGGCACGAGGGTTCGCGGATGAGGAAGTTCGCCAGGGCGTCCGAGGCACCGAGCAAGCGCAAGAAACCCGGCGCGGTGCGCGGGCCCAGCGCCAGTTCCAGGGCCGCCGGGGCGTGCGGGATGAGGCGGATCAGCGCGAGCAGCGCCTGGTCCGGGTCCGCGGCATGGGCCAGGTGGCCCACGAGCGCCCGGTGGTCAATATCCGCCAGTTCCTTGTCGGCCAGAAAGCGCTTGGCGCGCTCCAGGTCGTCGAACCCGGCCGAAATCAGCTGCCTCGTCGAGATCTGCAAGGGCATTCCCCTAGAGGATCCCCAGGTAGCGCCGGAGTTCGAACGGGCTCACGTTCTGGCGGTAGGCTTCCCATTCGTCGCGCTTGTTGCGCAGGAACGAGGTGTAGACCTGCTCGCCGAGGATGTCTGCGACCAGTTCGGATTCCTCCATGGCGCGGATGGCATCGTGCAGGGACCCGGGAAGCGGGTCGTGTCCGCTGGCGCGGCGCTCGGCGCTGCTCAGGCCCCACACGTCCTCTTCGGCCTGCGGTTCGAGCTCGTAGCCTTCCTGGATGCCCTTCAGTCCGGCGCCCAGCAGGCAGGCGTAGGCCAGATAGGGGTTGGTGGCCGAGTCGATGCCGCGGTACTCGACGCGCGCCGACTGGCCCTTGCCCGGCTTGTAGAGCGGAACACGCACCAGTGCTGAACGGTTGTTGTGGCCCCAGGAGCGGTGGCTCGGGGCCTCCCCGCCACCCCAGAGGCGCTTGTAGGAGTTCACGAACTGGTTGGTCACCGCGGTGAACTCCGGTGCGTGGCGCAGGATCCCGGCAATGAATTGGCGGGCGGTGTCGGAGAGCTGGAATTCACGGCCCGCCTCGAAGAAGGCGTTGGTGTCGCCCTCGAAGAGCGAGAAGTGGGTGTGCATGCCGGAGCCGGGTTCGTCGGAGAACGGCTTGGGCATGAACGTCGCGTAGATGCCCTGCTGGATCGCGACTTCCTTGATCACGGTGCGGAATGTCATGACGTTGTCGGCCGTCTGCAGCGCATCGGCGTAACGCAGGTCGATCTCGTTCTGGCCGGGGCCGTTTTCGTGGTGGCTGAACTCCACTGAGATGCCCACGGCTTCGAGCATTGTCACCGCGGTGCGGCGGAAGTCCTGGGCGACGCCGCCAGTGACGTGGTCGAAGTACCCGCCCCGGTCAACCGGGACCGGGTATCCGTCGGTTCCCAGCTCGGAGGAACGTAACAAATAGAATTCAATCTCGGGGTGCGTGTAGCAGGTGAAGCCCATCTCGGAGGCGACGGCCAGCTGGCGCTTGAGCACCTGCCGGGAGTCGGCTGCGGCAGGCAGTCCGTCCGGGGTCAGGATGTCGCAGAACATCCGCGAGGTAGGCTCGGTCTCGCCGCGCCACGGCAGGATCTGGAAGGTGGAGGGGTCCGGCTGCAACAGCATGTCCGACTCGTAAATCCGCGACATTCCCTCGATGGAGGAACCGTCGAAGCCCAGGCCTTCCTCGAAGGCACCCTCGACCTCGGCAGGGGCCAGGGCCACGGATTTCATGGAACCCACCACATCGGTAAACCACAGGCGCACGAAACGTACGTCCCTCTCCTCAATGGTTCTAAGGACGAATTCCTGCTGGCGATCCACGGCGGGTTCCTTCCACAAACGGTTTTGGCGGCGGTTCCCGCCCCACTGACTCACTTTATACGTTTTTACGGCCGGGACACGGGAGGACAGCTGCGCCGAATGTGCATTAGTCTCTTGCCCATGAGTGCTCATCCTTCCACACCAGCAAATTCCCCTGCCACGGGCGCCGTTTCCGGACCGCGAATCCGTCTGCACCACCTGCAAGCGGCGAAAAACGAGGGCCGGAAATTTGCGATGCTCACCGCCTACGACACGATGATGGCGGGCATCTTTGACGCCGCGGGCATTGAGGTGCTGCTGGTGGGCGACTCGGCGGCCAACACCGTGATGGGCTATTCCTCCACCTTGCCGATCACCATGGACGAAATGATCGTCTTTTCCAAGGCGGTGGTCTCCGGCGCCCAGCACGCGCTGGTGGTGTGCGACCTGCCGTTCGGATCCTACGAGGTCTCCCCCGAACAGGCCGTTTCATCGGCGGTGCGTCTCATGAAGGAAGGCGGTGTGCACGCCGTGAAGCTGGAAGGCGGGCAGTTTTTCGTCCCGCACGTGCGTGCCCTGGTGGCCGCCGGCGTTCCGGTGATGGCACATATCGGCTTCACCCCGCAGTCCGAACATGCGCTGGGAGGCTACCGCGTCCAGGGTCGCGGCGACGCCGCTGCGGTACTGGTCGCCGACGCCCAGGCGCTGGAGGCCGCCGGGGCCTTCGCCGTGCTGATGGAAATGATCCCCACCGGCACCGCGCGCCAAGTCGACGAAGCGTTGCGCGTTCCCACCGTCGGCATCGGCGCCGGTGCCGCCACCACCGGCCAGGTCCTGGTTTGGCAGGACATGCTGGGCCTGGGCAGCGGCAAGAGTGCGCGGTTCGTGAAGAAGTACGCGGACCTGCGCTCGGTGGTGTCGGGGGCAGCGACCGCCTACCGCGAGGACGTGCTGGCCGGAACCTTCCCGGCGGCGGAACACGAGTTCGGGGACCGGTAGCCCCCTACTCCTCCTCTTCCTCGTCTTCCTCGTCCCACTGCTCGTTGCGTTCGCGCACCTTGCTCATGGCCAGTTCCGCCTCGGCGCGCGAGGCATACGGCCCAAGGAGCTGCGACCAATCGGCCTGCGGCCCGGTTTCGACCTGGCCGGTGGTGATGTTGAACCAGAATTCGCCCTCGCCGGGCAATGCTCCACTCATCGGGATTGACCCACCTTTCGTTGACGCCACATTGACTCGATATGCCACCACCCTACAGCCGACGGCCGCCCGGGCAACGGCCCGACTCCTTGGCACACGGCACCATCGACCCCGCTAGAATGGGAACCATGCCTTTAGCAACAACCGCACCCATCGGATCCCTCGTTCCCGGTACCCCCACTCCGCAGCGAACCGTCCCCAACTCGATCCCCCGTCCCGAATATGTCGGGAGGCCGGCACCGCGCAAATCCGACGCACCCGAAGTCCGCTCCGCGGACATCATCGCCCGGATGCGCGTGGCGTCAAAGATCGCCGCGCAGGCGTTGGCGGAGGTCGGCAAGGCCGTCGTCCCGGGAGTCACCACCGACGAGCTGGACAGGATCGGGCACGAATTCCTGCTGGACCACAAGGCCTACCCCTCGACCCTGGGCTACCGCGGCTTCACGAAGTCGCTGTGCGCCTCCATCAACGAGGTCATCTGCCACGGCATCCCCGACACCACAGTGGTGCAGGACGGGGACATCGTGAACATCGACATCACCGCGTTCATCGGCGGGGTCCACGGCGACACCAACGCCACCTTCCTGGCCGGGGACGTGGACGAGGAATCGCGGCTGCTGGTCGAGCGCACCGAGGAATCCCTGCGTCGGGCCATCAAGTCCGTCATGCCGGGTCGGGAAATCAATGTCATCGGCCGCACCATCTCCGCCTACGCAAAACGCTTCGGCTATGGCGTGGTGCGGGACTTCACCGGGCACGGCGTGGCAGAATCCTTCCATACCGGATTGATCATCCCGCACTACGATGCGGCACCGGCCTACAGCCAGCTGATCGAACCGGGCATGACGTTCACCATCGAACCCATGCTCACCCTGGGCACCATCGAGTGGGACATGTGGGACGACGGCTGGACCGCCACCACCAAGGACCGCAAGCGCACGGCACAATTTGAACACACACTGCTCGTCAACGAGGACGGCGCCGAAATCCTGACCCTGGCCTAACCCCAGGGACCCCGTTTTAGCCCCCTCCTTAGAGAAAGAGCCCGACCCGCATGTCTGAACGCGCACTGAACCCATCGCCCACGGCCATTGGCATCGACATCGGCGGCACCGGCATCAAGGGCGGCATCGTCGACCTCGTAGCCGGAAAGCTGATCGGCGAACGCGTCCGCATCGACACCCCGAAGCCTGCGACCCCGGCCGCGGTGGCCGAGGTGGTTGCGCAGATCGTCGCCCAGCTCGATGAGCGGGACGGGGCTCCCGGGGCGCAGACCCCCGTCGGCGTCACGTTCCCCGCCATCATCCACCACGGAGTGGCCCGCTCGGCCGCCAACGTGGACAAGTCATGGATCGGCACCGACGTTGATGCGCTGTTCACCGCGCAACTGGGGCGCCCGGTCCATGTCATGAACGACGCCGACGCCGCGGGCCTGGCCGAGGCGCGTTACGGTGCCGGGGCGGGCGTGGGAGGTTCGGTGCTGGTGATCACCCTGGGCACTGGCATCGGCTCGGCGCTGATCCACAACGGCGTGCTGGTTCCCAACGTGGAGCTGGGCCACCTGGAGATCGATTCGGCGGTCGCCGAGACCCGCGCCTCGGCCGCGGCGCGCGAGCGCGAGGACCTGGGCTGGGACGAATACGCGGTGCGATTGCAGCGCTTCTTCTCCCACGTGGAGTTCCTCTTCTCCCCCTCGCTGTTCATCATCGGCGGCGGCATTTCCAAGCGTGCGGACGACTACCTGCCCCAGCTTTCGCTTTCCACCCCGATCACCGTGGCGAAGTCGAAGAACAACGCCGGCATCGTCGGGGCCGCCCTGCAGCAGTCGGGCCTTTCCTAGCCGGTTCCCGAAAGGGACGCCAATGGCGGGCCGCCTGCATCCCGAATCGGGAAGCAGGCGGCCCGCCATTGGTTTCCATTGCCTTGGTTGCGCAGCGGCGGACCGGGTCCTAGCGCGCGCCCAGCGGACGCTGGTGGCCCGAGGGCCGGGTGTCGCGTTCGGCCCGCAACTTCGCGATGGCCCCTTCGAAGTCCTCCAGGGACTTGAAATCCTGGTAGACGCTGGCGAAGCGCAGGTAGGCGACCTCGTCGAGTCGCTGCAGCGGCGTGAGGATCGCCAGGCCGACTTCGCGGGCGTTGATTTCCGCGGCGCCGCTGGAACGAACCGCCTCTTCAACCTCCTGTGCCAACAATGCGAGGTCGTCGTCGGTGACGGGACGCCCCTGGCACGCCTTGCGCACCCCGTTGATGACCTTGGCACGGCTGAACGGCTCGGCCACCCCGGAACGCTTGAGCACGTTCAGGCTGGTGGTTTCCGCGGTGCTGAACCGGCGGCCGCATTCGGCGCATTGCCGGCGGCGGCGAATCGCGGTGCCGTCGTCGGTCAGTCGGCTATCCACGACGCGTGAATCGGTGTGCCTGCAGTAGGGACAGTACATGGCACCCCTTCCTCGGGTCTCGTTCATGCAAAGCACATGCGTGCTCGGGATTAGTTTAGGGCCACATATAGCGTAGTCACAACAATGTCATTACCATATGTTGTGGTCTTCGCCACACCCTGCCCATCGCGTCGCCGGCGGGCGGAACCGCTAGGCGAAACGGATGGCCACCGCGTCGCCGTGTGCAGGCAGGTCCTCGGCGTTGGCCAGGGCCACCACGTGGGGGGCCACCACCGACAGCGCGGCACGGTCGTAGTCGATGACCTGGATGGCCTTGAGGAAGGTGTTGACGTTCAGCCCGGAGGCGAAGGCAGCGGTTCCGCTGGTCGGCAGGACGTGGTTGGAACCCGCGCAGTAGTCCCCCAAGCTCACCGGGGAATGCGCCCCGACAAACACGGCACCCGCCGCTGTGACCAACGCGGCGTCGGCGGCCGCATTGGCCGTGTGGATCTCCAGGTGCTCGGCCGCATAGACGTTGCACACCGCGATGCCCGCGGCCATGTCATCGACCAAGATCGTGGCCGACTGCTTACCGCCCAGCGCAATGCGCACCCGTTCTGAGTGCTTGGTGGTGGAGCACTGGCCCTCCAGCGCGCTCCGCACCGCTTCGGCAAGCTCGGGCGAATCGGTGATGAGCACCGCCGCGGCATTGGGGTCGTGCTCGGCCTGGGAAATCATGTCTGCGGCGATGAATTCCGGGTTCGCCGTGGCGTCGGCCAAGATGGCGATTTCGGTGGGGCCTGCCTCGGCGTCGATGCCGACCACGCCCTTGACCAGGCGCTTTGCCGTGGCGACAAAAAGGTTTCCGGGGCCGCTGACCACGTCGACAGGTTCGATGGCCAGTTGCGGGTCCATGTCCCCGGTGACCGGGACGCCGTAGGCGAAGGCGGCGATGGCCTGGGCCCCGCCCATGGCGTGGACCTCCTCCACGCCGAGCAGCTGGGCCGCTGCCAGGATCGTGGGGTGCGGCAAACCGCCGAATTCCTTTTGCGGTGGCGAGGCGATGGCCAGCGAGCCGACGCCGGCGGCCAGTGCGGGGACGGCGTTCATGATCACGGAGCTCGGGTAGACGGCCAGGCCGCCGGGAACATAGAGGCCCACACGGCGCACCGGCACCCAGCGCTGGGTGACGGTTGCGCCGGTGCCGTAGTCGATGCGGGTGTCTTCCGGTACCTGGGCAGCGGCAAAGGCGCGTGCCCGGGCAATGGATTCCTCCAGTCCCGCACGGACCTGGGGGTCCAGGTCCGCCAGGGCGCGTTCCATGGCCTCGGCCGGGACGCGGGTGTGGGTCTGGGTGACGCCGTCAAACCTTTCGGCCAGTTCGGACAGGGCGGCGAAGCCCTCGGCACGGACGCGGGCAATGATGCCCTCGACCGCCTCGGCGGCCGTGGCAAAGTTCAGCTCGGGCCGGGGAAGCACCGCCTTGAGGCTTGCATGGTCCAACGCGGCGCCCCGCAGGTCAAGGTCTTGGAGCGCGGAAAAGGTCTGGGGGCTGGCGTTGCTAGTCACCGCACCAGTTTATCGTGTCGGCGGACCGGCACCACGACATGCGCCTGGCATCGCCCTTAACAATCGAAACGACACTTCCCTCCCTACCAGGTGCTTCCCCCGCTGCATGCCGGTGCCATAGTCTGCACCTAGTACGCACGAATCCATGGAAAGGGGATCCCCATGCCACTGCCACACGGAAGCATCGAACAGTCGCCCACAGGATTGCGCATCGTGATCGAGCGCGAGGTCGCGTTTGGCCTGGAGGAAATCTGGAACGCCTTCACCACTCCGGAGGGACTCGAACCCTGGGTGGGAGTCCTGCGCGGAAACCGCGAAGCCGGAAACCTGCGCTTCTCCATGGTCGAGGAAGGGAAGGAAGCGGAGCCCGCGACACTGGAAATCATCCGTTGCAGGGCACCGCATGAACTGGCCTTCACCACGAACAGCGAGTACGGCGCCTGGCACCTCGGGCTCGAACTGTCCAGGCAGGACGGGGTGAGTTCGATTCGCTTCATCCAGGAACTCGGGCTGACCGACGATCCGAGCAGTATCGGACCTGGCTGGGAGTACTACGTCCAGCGGGCGATTGTTTCACTGGAGGGCGACGACGTCGATTCGGTCAAATGGGACGACTACTACCCGGCCCTGGCAGCAACATACGCGACGGCGCCCGAATAGATCGGCGAGTTCTAGCGGTCGTTGCAACACCCCAGATCTTTGGGAGTTGCAACGACCGTGTCGTCTTTAACGAAGAAATCACCAACCGATAAGAATCCTTCAACGCCCCGGAAGTACTCGGCCGAGGACCACGACCGATTCCTGAGTGTCTTGGACCGGACCCGGAACGTATCTGCTGCAGCCGCGGAGCTCGGGTTCAATCCAAATAAGTGCTACCAGTGGGCCCGCGAACTCACCCCAGGCATCAAATCCTCAGTCCATGGCGCCCGCGGCAAGAAGAAGGCCAAATACACCCAGGAGCAGAAAGACCAGTTCTTCACCGCGCTGGAGCGACTTGGCAACGTTTCGGTTGCCGCCCGCGAGGTCGGTATCCCCGCAGGCACCTGTTTCCAATGGGCATACAAGTCCGGAGCGGCCGTGAAGGGGACCCATGCCGGCAAACGGGAAGAGTTCCTGCGACTGCGCGGCACCGGTCTATCTCGCCGGGAGGCTGCCATGTCCGTTGGGGTTCACGTAACCACGTCAAAGGAATGGGACGCCGGCATTCGCAAGACCGGCGACCGACGCTATTACCCGGACGGTCGGGTTGTCGACTACAAACAAGGGGTGACTACTTATAATCCAGTCGAGGGTTCGTCCTTCATGGCTCCGTTTCCAGGGCTTGCCGCGCTGGAGAAACCAATCAGCGACCGCTACCTCTCCCTTTCCGAACGCGAGCAGATCCGAGACCTGCTCGCGGTCGACTCCTCGATGCGTGCCATCGCCAGGGCGCTAGGACGGCCGGTCTCGACGGTGAGCCGGGAGATCCGCCGCAACACCGGTCCCAACGGCTACCAGCCCTATGCTGCGCACCGTGCAGCGGCCAAACGCCGACCACGACCCAAGACCAGCAAGCTCTCTTGCGAGGGAACCTTACGAAAATACGTGGGGGCCAAGTTGCTTCTAGGCTGGTCACCGGAGCAAATCAGTAACAGGCTGAGGAAGATGCTCCCCGACAGGTTGGAGTTTCACGTGTGCGCTGAAACGATCTATCAGGCTCTCTACTTCCAGGCCCGTGGCGGTCTCAAGCGAGAGGTGGCCACAGCGTTAAGGACCGGCCGAACTCGCCGCAAGCCACGCACCGATCCGGAGAAGCGCACCAGCCGGTTCCGGGACCCGATGATCAACATCTCCGAGCGTCCCGCCGAAATTGAGGACCGTGCCGTGCCAGGGCACTGGGAAGGGGACCTGATCACGGGGACGCTGAATCAGTCCGCGATTGCGACTCTGGTCGAGCGAACTACCCGTTTTGTCATGCTCGTTCACCTCGACGGTGATCACACCGCCGCAACCGTTCGCGACGGCCTGATCAAGAGCATGGGTGGGCTGCCCGAGCTGCTGAGAGGGTCCCTGACCTGGGACCAGGGCGCCGAGATGGCGACGCACAAGGCTTTCTCCATGGCCACGGACATGGATGTCTACTTCTGCGATCCAGCCAGCCCCTGGCAGCGCGGATCCAACGAGAACACGAACGGGTTGCTGCGCCAATACTTCCCTAAAGGAACTGACCTCGGCGTCCATGGTCCCGAGGAACTCGAGCGGGTCGCTCGCCTGCTCAACGGACGTCCACGCAAAACGCTCGGCTGGGATACCCCGACCGAGCGCCTGCGTGAACTACTGTTGGCAGCCTAGCCACCTGGTGTTGCAACGATCCCTAGAATTCAAGATCCGCCCGCGGGCGGGCTTTTCATTCGGGCGCCGTGGCACCGGGTTTCGGCCCGTGTCAGCCGTCGAGGCAGGTCGAACCCAGCAGGACCTTCAGGTCCCCGAATAGCGCCGAGTTCGGGTTGACGCGGTATTCCATGCCCAGGCGCATGAGCGAGACGCCGCGGGTGCTGTGCAGCTTCACGCGCACCTCGGTCGTCCCCTGGTGCACGCGCAGCACTTCCCCGAGCGCGGAGATGACCTCCTCGGTGGCCTTGTGGTTGGCCATAGAGATGACCACCGGGCCGCCTTCGCCGTCCTCGCTGATTTCCGGGACCGTGAGCTCCTGGGCGTTGAGCGTGATGGAGCCGTCGTCGCGCTTCTGCACGCGGCCCTTGACCACCACGATCAGGTCCTCGGCCAGCACGTTGGCGATCGGCGCGTAGGCGTTGCCGAAGAACATGGTTTCCATGGACCCGGAAAGGTCCTCGATCTCGCATCTGGCGTACGGGTTGCCGCTCTTCTTGGCAATGCGGCGCTGCAGCGAGGTGATCATCCCGCAGATGGTCACGGTGTGCCCATCCTGCGGGCCGTCATCGGATAGCACCTGGGTGACGGACATGTCGGCGTTCTGCTCCAGCAGCCCACCCAGGCCCTTGAGCGGGTGGTCCGAGACATAGAGCCCGAGCATGTCGCGTTCGAAGGCCAACTTGTCCTTCTTCTCCCAGTCGGGCATGTCCGGGACCGCGACAGTCATCCCGGCAGCGGCGGTCGGGTCCTCAAACGCGCTAAAGAGGTCGAACTGGTTGGCTGCCTCGTTGCGTTTGACCGAGATGACCGAGTCCACGGCCTCCTCGTGGACCGCGACCAGGGCACGGCGGGCATGTCCCATGGAGTCGAAGGCGCCTGCCTTGATCAGGGATTCGATGGTCCGCTTGTTGCAGACCACCGCCGGGACCTTTTGCAGGAAGTCGGCAAAGTTCTCGAAATTCCCCTTTTCGGCCCGGGATTCGACCAGGGCGTTGACCACGTTCGCGCCGACGTTGCGGATCGCTCCCATGCCGAAGCGGATGTCGGTGCCCACCGGGGTGAAGTTCAGGGCCGACTCGTTCACATCCGGCGCCAACACGGTGATGCCCATGTGCCGGCATTCGTTCAGGTACATGGCCGTCTTGTCCTTGTCGTCCGCGACGGACGTCAGCAGGGCTGCCATGTACTCGGACGGGTAGTGGGCCTTGAGGTACGCGGTCCAGTAGGAGATCACGCCGTAGGCGGCCGAGTGCGCCTTGTTGAAGGCGTAGTCGGAGAAGGGCAGCAGGATGTCCCACAGGGCCTTGACGGCCTCCATGGTGTACCCGTTGTCGACCATGCCCTGGGAGAAGCCGGCGAACTGCTTGTCCAGCTCGGACTTCTTCTTCTTGCCCATGGCGCGGCGCAGGATGTCTGCCTGGCCCAGCGAGAAGCCGGCCAGCTTCTGCGCGATGGACATGACCTGCTCCTGGTACACGATCAGGCCGTAGGTGGTGCCCAGGATCTCCCGCAGGGGTTCCTCGAGCGTGGGGTGGATCGGGGTTTCTTCCTGGAGCTTGTTCTTGCGCAGCGCGTAGTTGTTGTGCGAGTTCGCGCCCATGGGTCCGGGCCGATAGAGGGCGAGCACCGCGGAGATGTCTTCGAAGTTGTCCGGGCGCATGAGCTTGAGCAGCGAGCGCATGGGCCCGCCGTCGAGCTGGAACACGCCCAGGGTGTCGCCGCGGGCCATCAGTTCGTAGGCCCCGGCGTCGTCCAGGGCCAGGGTTTCCAGGTCCAGTTCCACGCCCTGGTTCGCCTTCATGTTTTCCAGGGCGTCGGAAATGATGGTGAGGTTGCGCAACCCCAGGAAGTCCATCTTGATCAGCCCCAGGCCTTCACAGGTCGGGTAGTCGAACTGGGTGATGACCTGGCCGTCCTGGATGCGGCGCATGATCGGGATGACGTCGATGATCGGATCCGAGCTCATGATGACCCCGGCGGCGTGCACGCCCCACTGGCGCTTGAGGCCCTCGATCCCCTTGGCGGTCTCGAAGACGCGTGCTGCCTCCGGGTCGGTGGCCACCAGCTGGCGGAAGTCCCCGGCCTCGGAGTAGCGCTTGGACTTCGGGTCCTCGATGTCGTTGAGTGGGATGTCCTTGGCCATCACCGCCGGGGGCAGCGCCTTGGTCAGCGATTCGCCCATGGAGAAGGGATAGCCCAGCACGCGCGAGGAGTCCTTCAGCGCCTGCTTGGTCTTGATCGATCCATAGGTCACGATCATGGATACGCGTTCGTCGCCGTATTTCTCGGTGACGTACCTGATCACCTCCGAGCGGCGCCTATCATCGAAGTCGACGTCGAAGTCGGGCATGGAGACGCGTTCGGGGTTCAGGAAGCGTTCGAAGATCAGCCCGTGGACCAGCGGGTCCAGGTCGGTGATGCGCATGGCGTAGGCGACCATGGATCCGGCGCCGGAACCACGTCCGGGTCCGACGCGGATGCCGTTGTCCTTGGACCAGTTGATGAAGTCTGCCACGACCAGGAAGTAGCCGGGGAAGCCCATCTTGATGATGACGTCGAGTTCGAAGTCGGCCTGCTTGCGCGAAGCCTCCGGGATGCCGCCCGGGTAGCGGTAGTGCAGACCCTTGTCGACTTCCTTGATCAGCCAGCTGGTCTCGTCCTCCCCCGGCGGGCACGGGAAGCGCGGCATGTAGTTGGCGCTGGTGTCGAAGGAGACCTCGGCGCGTTCGGCGATCAACAGGGTGTTGTCGCAGGCCTCGGGCAGCTCCTTGAAAAGGTGGCGCATTTCCGCCGGGCTCTTGAGGTAGTAGCCGGAACCGGAGAAGGCGAAGCGCGAGCCTCCCTGGTCGTAGGTCGGTTCGTCGAGCGTCGAGCCGGAGTTGATGGCCAGCAGCGCCTCGTGCGCCTTGGCATCGTGCTCGTGGGTGTAGTGCAGGTCGTTAGTGGCCACGAGCGGGATGTTCAGTTCCTTGGACAGGCGCAGCAGGTCCTGGGTGACCCGGCGCTCGATGTCCAGGCCGTGGTCCATCAGTTCGCAGAAGTAGTTTTCCTTGCCGAACAGGTCCTGGAACTCCGCTGCCGCGGCCTTGGCCTCGTTGTACTGGCCGAGGCGGAGCTTGGTCTGCACCTCGCCGGAGGGGCAGCCGGTGGTGGCGATGATGCCCTCGTGGTAGGTGTTCAGCAGGTCGCGGTCCAGCCGCGGGTACTTGCCGAAAACCGAATCGAGGGAGGCGATGGAAGAGGCCTTGAACAGGTTCTTCATGCCGGTGTTGTTGTAGCTGAGCAACGTCATGTGCGTGTACAGGCCACCGCCGGAGACATCGTCGCGCTTCTGGCTTTCCTCGGTGCGCCACTTCACACGGGTCTTGTCATCGCGTGCGGTGCCCGGGGTCACGTAGGCCTCGATGCCGATGATCGGCTTGACCCCGGCGGCGGTGGCCTTGGACCAAAAGTCGAAGGCACCGAAGAGGTAGCCGTGGTCGGTGGTGGCCAAGGCCGTCATGCCCAGCCGGTTGGTCTCCTCAAAGAGTTCCGTCAGGCGCGCGGCACCGTCAAGCATTGAGTATTCGGTGTGCGTGTGAAGGTGTACGAATCCATCGCGATTTGAGCTAGCCACCGATCCAGTCTAGGCGCTCGCACCGACACCCGACCACCTGCGCGCGCCAATGTGTGAAGATGCACCCGGTGTTGTTCCGGGTGCATCTTGGCACGGACTAGAAGTTGCCGTCTCGCAGCATTTCGAGGGCGTTGTTCAGGTCCAGCGGGTACTCGCTGGTGTACTCGACCCATTCCCCGTTCACCGGGTGGAAGAACCCCAGCAGTTGGGCATGGAGCCACTGCCGGGTCAGCCCGAGCGCCGCCGACAGCTTGGGGTCCGCCCCATAGGTCTGGTCGCCCGCGCACGGGTGCCGCAGCGCACTGAAATGCACGCGGATTTGGTGGGTGCGCCCGGTTTCCAGGGTGACTTCCACCAGCGATGCCCGGCCGAAGGCCTCGAGCACCTTATAGTGGGTCCTCGAATCGCGGCCATCCTCGATGACGGCGAATTTCCAGTCATGGCCGGGATGGCGGCCAAGCGGAGCATCGATGGTGCCTTCCAGCGGGTCCGGCAGACCCTGGACGACGGCATGGTAGATCTTCTTCGGGGTCCGCTCCTTGAAAGCGCGCTTGAGCGCCGTGTAGGCGCGTTCGGTCTTGGCGACGACCATCAGGCCGCTGGTGCCAACGTCCAGGCGGTGGACGATACCCTGGCGCTCGGCGGAGCCGGAGGTGGAAATGCGGTAACCGGCCGCGGCCAGCGCACCGACCACGGTGGGACCGACCCATCCCGGGGAAGGGTGCGCCGCAACTCCCACGGGCTTGTCGATGACGACGTAGTCGTCGTCGTCGGCAATGATCTTGAGGTCTTCCACGATTTCTACCCTGATTTCTAGTGGGTCCGGCCTAAGCGGGATAAAGACGTCGATGGTGTCGCCCACATTGGTCTTCTTCGACTTGCCCAGCACCTTGCTCCCGAGGGTTACGTTCCCCTCGGCGCAAAGCAATGCCGCCAGCGCGCGGGAGAGCTCAAGGCGTTTGACCAGGAAGGCGTCTATGCGCAGGCCAGCCTCCTCCGGGGCGACGACGAGCGATTCGGTCCGCTCCTGGGTCACTGCAGTTCCCTGGGCTCGGCCCCGGCGTCGTGGCCGGGTTCCTTTTTATCCGCCGGCTTGCTGCCATCGAGTTCGCGACCGGTGAAGAGCAGCAGGCAGATCCCGATCATCGAGCAGACGATGAACATGTCGGCGATGTTGAAAATGGCAAAGTTGGGCAGCGCGATGAAGTCCACCACGTGGCCCTGCCCGAAGGATGGGGGACGAAAGAGACGGTCGGTGAGGTTTCCCGCGACCCCGCCCATCAATCCGCCCAGGGCCAGCGACCACGGCCAGACGCGGATCTTGCGGACCAGGAAGACCGCCACGTAGATTAGCACCGCTGCCTGGATGATGCTAAAGATCCAGGTGTAGCCCTCCCCCATGGAAAACGCGGCGCCCGAGTTCTTGATGTAATACCAGCGCAGCAGCGGAGGGAAGACGTCGATGACTTGCCCCTCGCTCATGGAGGTTTCAACGATGCGCTTGGTGAATTGGTCCAGGACCAATGCAAGTACCGCCAGGATGCCCGCGGCGTAAATGAGGCGCCGTTTGGTTCCACTGCCTGGCGCGGGCGTGGCGGCGCCTTCCGACGCCGGTGGTGTGGAGCTGTTTTCCATCATGTCCTTTAACGCATTGTTGGCGGTCGGTAACCCGACCGCCAACAATCTTAAGCCATCAATATGTGAGGCAGGTGGTGAAGCAGACTAGCCGTTTTCCTTGGCTTCTGCCGTGTCCATGGAACCCTTGGCTTCGAGGTCGCGCAGCTGACCCTCGATGTAGGTCTTCAGGCGGGCGCGGTAGTCGCGCTCGAATCCACGCAACTGCTCGACCTTGCGCTCCAGAACAGTCTTCTGCTGCTCCAGGGCCGACAGGGTCTTGCGGCTCTTCTCCTCGGCCTCGGAAACGAGGCTGTTTGCCTCTAGCTGGGCTTCGGCGATGATCTTGTCACGCTGTTCAACACCTGCGGAGACGTACTCGTCGTGCAGACGTTGTGCCATGGCGAGGACGCCGGCGGCGGACTCGGCGGTGGAAGCCGGGGCTGCAGCTGCGGCGGCGGGGGCCACCGCTGCTGCCTTTGCCGGCTCTGCTGCCTTGGGTGCTTCCGGAGCCTTGGTCTCGTCCTTCTTGACCTCGGGCGCCTTGGCTTCCTTGGGCTTTTCCGCTTCGACGGGCTTGGCCGCGGGGGCTGCTGCCACAGGGGCTGGGACGGCCTGTTCGCCTTCGCTAATGCCGGCTTCCGACAGGCGGCGACGCAGTTCGTCGTTCTCCTGCGTCAGACGACGTAGCTCGACAACGATTTCGTCTAGGAAATCGTCAACTTCATCCTGATCGTAGCCTTCACGAAACTTCGTCGGCTGAAATCGCTTGTTGACTACATCTTCTGGCGTGAGAGCCATCTGGTCACCTCGATACTTGGTTCTCTCCTCGAACCGCTGAAGTGCGGCACGAGTACACTTACCGTTTATTGGTGCGCAACCCGGTGCAGTCGTTGCGCCTAATGTGACAACACTATAACGACTGGACCGGTAAAGGCTAAAGGAAACGAGTTTTCGTTCCGAAAATTCTTCGCCTTGACCCTTGTCGCACCGTAATTCTTACCTCCGCGGAGGCCTATCACTGAGCCGCGGCAACGCCCAAATTGTTGACAACAATCTTGAGCACTATTACCGCAAAGAACAAAATAATGAACGCCAAATCAAGGCGAATTCCGCCGAGATCCAGCGGTTTTATGCGCGATCGCAACCAGCGCATCGGAGGGTCCGTGGTCTTGGCAATCACCGAGACCGCAACCAGGGCCAGTCCACGCGGACGCCAGGAGCGCGCAAACGACTCCGTGACGTCAAGCACTATGCGCAACAGCAACATGACCTGCAGCACCGTCAGCACTACGTAAAGTAGCGCGAAAATAAGCTCCACTATGCCTTCGAACCCTTGAACTTAGCTCTGGTTGAAAAAGGTTGCCTGGTCTTCGGACTGTTTCTTGTCCTCACCCAGGACCTCTACCGTCGACGGCGAGAGCAGGAACACCTTGTTGGTGACCCGCTCGATGCTGCCGTGGAGGGCAAAAACCAGCCCCGCCGAGAAATCGACCAGGCGCTTGGCGTCAGCTTCGCCCATGTCCGTGACGTTCATGATGACTGGGATGCCATCACGGAAGTTCTCGCCAATGATTTTCGCGTCATTGTAAGAACGTGGATGAACGGTGGTGATTTGACGCAATGAAGAGTCCTCGTCCCGTGCTGAAGGCGCGCGCTTGATGGGTGTTACCGGAGCCCGGTATTCGTTTTCGGTGACAGGGCGGGGTGCCACTTGTGCTACCGGAGCTGGCTGTGCGGCAACCGGCTCTTCGCGGACCGGCTCGACAACGCGCACTTCTTCACGCGCTTCAATGTCGTGCTTGTCGGCCTCGAAGTTCTCGTCACCTTCGGCGAGTCCCAGGTAGATCATTGTCTTGCGCAATGCGCCAGCCATGGTCTTCTCCTTTTGATCGTGCGCGGTCGGCGGTCTACCGAACCGCAAATCTCTCCGCTAACTCGACGCTACAGCACCATTTGGCGGTGTCGGAGGACATCGGCGTGATTTGGGCGGTGTGTCGCCATGTGGCGTTCAGCGCGCGGGCCGCGGACCCGTTTCCGGACCACTGGACGGCGGGTTGAAGACTCAGGAAGGTGAGCCGGACACCATCTGGTCCTCTGCCTGCCACACCAATCCCGCCAGTCGTCCGGTGCGGGAGTCGCGGCGGTAGGAAAAGTAGGTCTCGTCTTCCAGGGTGCATGCCCCGGATTCGGTGACTGCTACGCCCAGATCGCGCAGTTCGGAAGCCGCTGCACGCGGGAGATCCAGGCCGGTGGTGCCACGGCTGGTGGTGGAACCGATCCCGGGGCGCAGGGCCACGGAATCGGCGGCCATGTCGGCGGGGACTTCATAGCAGCTGCCACATATCGACGGCCCGATCCAGGCCTCAAAGGCTTCCGCCCCGGTCGAGCGCATGCGCTTCACCGTTTCGGTCAGGATTCCGTCGAGCAATCCGCGTCGTCCGGCGTGCGCGACAGCTGTGACCGGCCCCTGTTCGGAGACGCCCACGAGGACCACGGGGACGCAATCGGCCACCATGACGGCCAGCGGTTGCGTTGCGTCGGCCGAGAACAGACCGTCACAGGTGGGAATGCCGGATTTCTCCGACGGCCCGGTGACTTCAAGCACCGTGGCCGAATGGATCTGGTCCATGTAGCTGAACCGGTTCTCCCCCAGTCCCAGGTCCCGCTCCAGATCGCGACGCCGCAGCAGCACGGCGTCGCGATCATCAGGAACGTGGAAGGCAAGGTTCCCTTCGGCCGTGGATGTGAATGCAATGTGCACGCCGGGGGCGAGCAGTGACTGGTATCGCAACATGGTGGCTTGAAAGGTTCCCTTCTGCCGTCGGCCCGATTTACTTCAGGAAGTCGGGGACGTCCAGGTCGTCGTTGGCGGCCGAGAGGTCCGGCTCGACAATGGCGGGAAGTTCCTCGAAGCCCGGTTCAACGGTTGCCACGGCAGCGTGGACCTCTTCCCGGCGGGGTGCCGCCTGGGGCGAGGCCGGTGCAGCGGCGGGAGCGGCGGGTGCCGCTGCCGGTGCTGCGGGGGCGTTGCGTACGGCCGGCTGCAGGGTCTGCGGCGCACTGGTGGCATCGACCTGGTCGAAGCCAGCAGCGATGACCGTCACGCGGGCCTCGTCACCCAGGGCGTCGTCAATGACGGCGCCGAAGATGATGTTGGCTTCCGGGTGGGCCACTTCCTGCACGAGCCGTGCCGCCTCGTTGATCTCGAACAACCCGAGGTCCGAGCCGCCCTGGATGGACAGCAGGACGCCGTGGGCGCCGTCGATGGAGGCCTCGAGCAGCGGGGAGGCGATGGCGAGCTCCGCGGCCTTGACCGCGCGGTCCTCGCCTCGTGCCGAGCCGATGCCCATGAGCGCCGAACCGGCACCCTGCATCACGGACTTGACGTCCGCGAAGTCGAGGTTGATCAGGCCCGGGGTGGTGATCAGGTCGGTGATGCCCTGCACACCGGAGAGCAGCACCTGGTCGGCCTGGCGGAATGCGTCCAGGACCGAGACGTTGCGGTCTGAGATCGAGAGCAGTCGGTCGTTGGGGATGACGATGAGGGTGTCGACCTCGTCGCGCAGCGCCTCGATGCCGTTTTCGGCACTGGTCGCACGGCGGCGTCCCTCGAAGGTGAACGGACGGGTGACCACGCCAATGGTCAGCGCGCCGAGCCCGCGTGCGATGCGTGCGATGACCGGAGCGCCACCGGTGCCGGTGCCGCCGCCTTCGCCCGCGGTCACGAAGACCATGTCGGCCCCGCGCAGCACTTCCTCGATTTCCTCCGCGTGGTCCTCCGCCGCTTGGCGGCCCACGTCGGGGTTGGCGCCGGCGCCCAGGCCACGGGTGAGTTCGCGGCCCACATCGAGCTTGACGTCGGCATCGCTCATGAGCAATGCCTGCGCATCCGTGTTGATTGCAATAAATTCAACGCCTCGCAGGCCAACTTCGATCATGCGGTTGACGGCGTTGACGCCGCCACCGCCGATGCCGACGACCTTGATGACGGCGAGGTAGTTCTGTGGAGCTGCCACGTCCTGATTCCCTTGTTCGATGTGCTGCTGACCGAGGAAGCTCAACCGGACCAACGTTAACCCTCAACTCGAAGGTTATAGTTATGTCAAGCAACCGCTATGAAAACGCTATGTTTCGTAGTTCGTACATGCAACGACCAAGGCCGCGTGTCGCCCCTAAGTCGTTGTTTTTTCTTGTATTCGGGCCCTTGGCGGTCCGTTACCGGGCCACCGGGTGCTGCGGGCTGGAAATGTCGTACACCTTGATGGGTGCCTTCTTGTCTTTCGGGGCCGCCAAAAGGGCTTCCAAGACCTTGGTCTTGAGGGCCGAATCCTGGTCGTTGCCCCAAATCACCAGTTGTCCGTCGTTGAGCTTGAGCTCAACAAAGTCCTTGCTGGTGGCCGTCGCGTGGTCCACGTTTGCCAACAGCTTATCCGGTAGTTCCGAGAGAACCCTGGTGAGCATCGAAAACACCTTGGGGTCCTTGGTCACCTTCGAGGACCTGATCGTGGGGAGCTTGGGCTTGTCCTTGGCCTTCAGGGATGCCAGCAGCTGCCCCTCGGGCCCCACCAACGAGCGTTTCTTGCCCTCTAACAACACCGCCACCGGGACGAATTCGACGACCTGGACCTGCAACGTGTTCGGTGCCTCAGCCTGGACGATCGCGTCCTTCACGGCTGGCTGCCCGTCCAACAGTTCCATGACGCGGCCGGTACCGACCCGCGAAAGCGGGATACCGTGAAGCGGCTCGAGGGCCTTTTGCACGGTCTTGTCGCTGACCAGCGAATTGCCCGAGACGGTGATCGACTTGATCGCCAGGATCGGCGAATACGTCAGCACCAAAACAAGAAGCACCACCATGCCCGCGACCACCGAGGCGCCGATGATCCAACGCTTTTTGGCGCGAGCCCCCGGGTCCTGCGGCAGGTCCAGGACGTTGTTCGGGCCCTGCCCGGACCCGGCCTTGCCCGCCATCAGCTGCCCAGACGTTTTTCCAGCGCGGCCACGATGGCACCCGCCTGCTCGGTGACGTCGCCGGCACCGATGGTCATGACCACGTCCCCTGGGGCCGCGACGGAGGCGAGCACCTCGGCGGCCTCAGCCATGGACACCAGTCGCCCGGCGGTATTCAGCTCGCGCGTCAGCAATTCGCTGGTCACCCCGGGAATCGGGGTTTCCCGTGCCGGGTAGATCTCCAGTACGTACGCGGAATCGGCCAGGGAGAGCGCCTCGGCGAACTCGCGGTGGAACTCCTTGGTGCGGGAAAAGAGGTGCGGCTGGAACAAGACGTGCACGGCTCCGTCGCCGGCGACCGCCCGCGCCGCGCGCAGTGCCGCCGTCACCTCGGTGGGGTGGTGGGCGTAATCGTCAAAGACCCGCACTCCCCCGGCCTCGCCGCGGAAGTCGAAGCGGCGAGCGGCACCGGTGAAGGCGCCAAGCCCGGCCACGGCGGCTTCGGGTTCCAGCCCGCAGTCAAGGCCCACGGCGAATGCTGCGGCGGCATTGAGCAGGTTGTGGTTTCCGGGAACTGCCAGTTCCAGCGCGGCGGTTTCCCCGCTGCCCCACTCCAGGGTGCAGGCAAAACGCAATCCGACGGGCTTCGCGTCGCTCAACCGGCGGTCCGCGACCTCGGCGAAGCCGTAGGTCTGCACGCGCAGCTCCGGACGCTCGCGGCGCATTCGTACGGCCAGGGCCAGGGAGCCGGGATCGTCGGCACAGCAGATCAGCAGTCCCGAGTCGGGAAGCAGGCAGGCGAAGTCGTAGAAGGCGCGGTGCACGGCTTCGACGCTTCCGTAGTGGTCAAGGTGGTCGGCCTCGATGTTGGTGACCACAGCGACATCGGGGGCGTAGTTCAGGAACGAAGCGTCCGATTCGTCGGCCTCGGCCACGAATACCCGGCCCTGCCCGTATTCGGCGTTCACGCCCAGCGAGGCGATGTTGGCGCCGATGGCGAAGGTCGGGGAGATGCCGGCCTCTCGCAGCATGAAGGCGACCAGCGAGGTCGTGGTCGTCTTGCCGTGGGTCCCTGCCACGGTGATGACCTTGTGTCCCTCCATGGTCGCGGCAAGGCCCTCGGAGCGGTGCAGGATGCGCAGTCCGCGGGCGACGGCCTCGTCGTACTCCGGGTTGCCGTCCTTGATGATTGAGGAAACGACCACGGTGTCGGCATCCCCGAGATTGGACGCGGCGTAGCCCACGTTGATCCGGGCACCTGCCTCCCGCAGGTCATCGAGCACCGGCAGGTCCTTGGCATCGGTTCCCGAGACCGTCAGGCCGCGGGCCAGCATGAGCCTGGCAACGGCCGAGACCCCCACCCCGCCGATGCCCAGCAGGTGGACGTTGCCCAGTGTCGCAAGTGTGTTTTGTTCCTGCATGTCCCTTAGCTTCCCGTGTTGGCGGTCTGTTGCGGCCCTGCGTGGCCGAGCGATTCGCGGATCATCGATGCCATGACCTGGGCCGCGTCGGCGCGCCCCTGTGCCTTGGCGGCTGCGCCCATGGCGGCAAGCGCCTGCGGGTCCCGCAGCAGCGGCAGCAGCGTCGTGGCCAGGTAGTCGGTGGTGAAGTCGGCGTTGTCAACGACCAGCGCGCCGCCGGCGGCGACGAGGTCGGAGGCGTTCAGGCGCTGCTCGCCGTTGCCGATGGGCAGCGGGACGAGCACCGAGGGGGTGCCGGCCACCGCCAGCTCGCACACCGTTCCGGCCCCCGAGCGGGCGACCATGAGGTCTGCGGCGGCGTACGCCTGGTCCATGGAATCCACGTACTCGACCTGCCGGTAGCCCGGTGCCGACAACGGGTTGCCGGCGGCGTCAAGCACCACCTTGCCGCGGCCGGTGATGTGCAGCACCTGCACTCCGGCATCGGCCAATTGGGGCAGGCCGGCGGCTATGGTCGCATTGATCGAGGCGGCTCCGGAGGAACCGCCGGTGACCACCAGCGCCGGGGCGTCCCCGGTAAGACCCAGGGCGCGGCGTGCAGGTTCCCGCTGGGCCGCCCTGTCCATGGTGGCAACGAATCCGCGCATCGGCATGCCGACCACCTTCGCACCGGGAAGCCCGGTGCCGTTGAAGGCCGTCCCGACGCCGGCGGCGAAGCGGGCGCCGACCTTGTTGGCCAGCCCGGCGCGGGCGTTGGCCTCGTGGATGAAGACCGGCAGCTTGCGCTTCCTCGCCGCCAGGTACACCGGGGTGCAGACGTAGCCGCCGACCCCAAGCACCGCCTGGGCGCCGGTGTCGTCAAGGATCGCGCCGGCGGCCTTGATTGCGGCGCGGAAGCGCAAGGGCAGCTTGAGCAGGTCAAGGGACGGACGGCGAGGCATCGGGACCTTGGCGATGGTGCGCAGCTCGTACCCGGCCTCGGGCACCAGCCTGGTCTCCAGGCCGCTGGCCGTGCCCACCGCGGTGATCTGCGTATTTGGGTCCGCGGCGCGCAGGGCGTCGGCAATGGCAATCATGGGGGTGATGTGTCCGGCCGTTCCGCCGCCGGCGATCACCACGCGTAATGGCTCAGTCATGGGGTTTGGTGTACTACTTTCCACAGGTCGGTGTTTCGGGCGGACTACTTGGCCGAGCGGGCCTTCGCGAACATGGCGGCCAGGCCGCGCGGGGTTCCGGCCGGTTGCAGTCTAACGCGTTGTTCCCGGGCAAAGGACAGTACCACCCCGATGCCCAGGAACGCGGCAAGCAGGGCCGAGCCGCCGGAGGAGATGAAGGGCAGCGGGACTCCGATGACCGGCAGCAGGCCGGTGACCATGCCGATGTTGACGAAGGCCTGGCCGATGAGCCATGCCATGATGCCGCTGATGGCAACGCGCCCGAAGATGGTCCCGGTGCGCACCGCGATGCGGTACATGGCCACGGCCAGCATCCCGTAGAGCACGATCACGAACATGGTGCCCAACAGGCCCATTTCCTCCCCGAGGACGGCGAAGATGAAGTCGTTCTGCGCCTCCGGGATGTGCGACCACTTCTGCCTTGACTGGCCCAGGCCGACGCCGAACCAGCCGCCGGAGGCCAGGGCGAAGAGCCCCTGTTCGGCCTGGTAACAGTAGTCCTGGGGGCCGTCGCCGCAGGCAATGTGGAGCCAGGCCAGGATCCGGCCCATGCGGTTGGGGGCCAGGATCACCATTCCCGCGATTCCGACAAGTCCTATCAGGCCGGCGATGCCAAAGAGCTTGGCCTTGGCGCCTCCCACAAACATCACCACGGCCAGTACCAGCAGCAGGATCAGCGCGGTGCCCAGGTCCCTGCCCAGCAGGACCAGGCCGACGATGAGCAGCCCGAAGGGCATCAGCAGCGGGACGACAGCATGCTTCCACTGGTCCATGAGCTTGGCCTTGCGCTCCACCACCCAGGCGCCCCACAGGGCGAGGGCGGCCTTGGCGAATTCGGAGGGTTGGATCGAGAACGGCCCGATGAGGATCCAGTTCTTGTTGCCATAGATTTCCTGGCCGATGAGCAGCACCAGCACCAGCAGCAGCCCGGCCGCCCCGAGGGCCGGCCAGGCCAGCCGCTTCAGCGTCGGCAGGGAAATCAGCTGCATGCACGCCAGGGCGACGACGCCGACCAGCGCCCACAGCGATTGCTTGAAGAAGGCCTCGAAGGCCGACTGGTTCCGGGCGATGGCTTCCACCGAGGAGGACGAAAGCACCATGATCAGGCCCATGAAGGTCAGGGCCAGCGTGGTGCCCAGCACGATGTAGTAGTTGATCTGGGCACCACGCAACGAGGGATCCTCGATGCGGGTGAACCACTTTGCCAGTCCACGCGGTTCCCGGCCTCGGCCGCGCTGCGGGCCCGGCGTGCCGGCCTTGGCGCTATTGCCCCGTGGCGTGCGGGATGTGCCGCTCACGACTGCTCCTTACCTGGGGTCGTCCCCCATGAGCGCACGGACCGCGTCGATGAAGGCATTGCCGCGTTGTGCGTATGAGGAAAATTGGTCCATTGATGCCGCCGCCGGGGCCATGAGCACGGTGTCCCCGGCCTTGGCGATGCCGGCGGCCGCCTTGACGGCCTGGGACATCACGGCCCAGCCGGCGGCGGATCCGGCCGAGCCGGCACCGCCTTGCACACCAGTTTCCCGCACCTGCGCCATGATCACCGGCACCTGTGGTGCGTGTCGTTCAAGGGCCTGAAGCAGCGTGGCGGTGTCGGTGCCGATCACCACGACGGCTTTCAGCCGCTTGGCATGGGCCGATACCAATTCGTCGTACTCCACGCCCTTGGAAAGCCCTCCGGCGATCCACACCACCGAGGAGAAGGCGCCCAGCGAGGCACCTGCAGCATGCGGGTTGGTGGCCTTTGAGTCGTTGATCCACAGTACGTCGTCGCGGCGCGCCACGGCCTGGATGCGGTGGTCGCCGGGATCGAACCCGGCCAGGCCCGCTGCCACGGCGGCGGGTTCGACTCCGCAGGCCCGTGCCAGTGCGGCGGCCGCTGCGGCATTGGCGGCCGTGTGCCGGGGCACCACCTCGCCGATCTGGTCCAGGGCGATCAGTTCGGCGGCGGAGTTCCTGCGGTCCTCGATGAAGGCGCGGTCCACCAGCAGGTCCTCGACGACCCCGACCATGCTCAGCGACGGGACACCGGTGGTGAAGCCGATGGCGCGGCAGCCCTCGATGACGTCCGCGTTTTCGACCATGGCCTCCACGACCGGCTCGTCGGCGTTGTAGATCGCGGCGATCCTGGTGCGTTCGTAGATCTTGGCCTTGTCGGCCTTGTAGTTCCCGAAGCCGCCGTGCCAGTCCACGTGGTCCTCGGCGATGTTCAGCACCACCGAGGCCAGTGGGGAGATGCTGTGGGTGAAGTGCAGCTGGAAGGAGGAGAGCTCCACGGCGATCACGTCGAAACCCTCCGGGTCGCGGATCGCGTCCAGGATGGGGGTGCCGACGTTGCCGGCGGCGATGGCGCGCAGGCCCGCGGCCTTGAGGATCGACTCGGTCATTCCCACCGTGGTGGTCTTGCCGTTGGTGCCGGTGATGACGACCCACTCGGCGAGCTTGCGCCCTTCCTTCTCGCGCACCCGCCAGGCAAGCTCCACGTCGCCCCAGATCTCGATGCCGGCCTCGGCTGCTGCGGCAAGCATGGGTTGGCGCGGGTTCCAGCCCGGGGAGGCTATGAGCAATTGCGGGGCCTGGCCGTCGATCATCGGCAGCTCGTCGGTGTGCCCGGCGCCCAGGAACACGTCGGCGGCGCCGACGATCTTCAGGGTGTCGGCCCGCGAACGGTTGACCTCGGTGTCGGCGCCGTCGATGACGACGACCTTGGCACCGAGTTCGATCAGGGTGTCGGCTGCGGAGAAGCCGGACAGGCCCAGGCCCGCCACCACGACGCGCAGGTCGGCCCAGTCCGATTCCCAGCGGGTGAGGTGGTCCAGGTTGGCGTGTGTCACAGGGCCACGACCCATTCGGAGTAGAAGATGCCCAGGCCGGCGGCCACGAAGAGCCCGCCGAGGATCCAGAACCTGACCACGACGTTCTCCTCGGCCCAGCCGGCGAGTTCGAAGTGGTGCTGCAGCGGGGCCATCCTGAAGACGCGCTTGCCGCCGGAGAGCTTGAAGAACCCGACCTGGATGATCACCGAGAGCGAGATAATGACGAAGAGCCCTGCCAGCACCAGCAGCAGGATCTGCGTGCGGGAAAGGATCGCGAAGGCGGCAATGGCGCCGCCGATGGCCAGCGACCCGGTGTCTCCCATGAAGATCTTCGCGGGCTTGGCGTTCCACCACAGGAAGCCGATCAGGGCCCCGCAGAGGATTGCGCCCAGCAGCGCGAGGTCCATGGGGTCGCGGACGGTGTAGCAGACGTTGGATGCAGCATCGAGCCCGCAGGCCTGGTTCTGCTGCCAGATCCCGATGATGGTGTACGCGCCGAAGACCATGATGGCGGCGCCGGTGGCCAGCCCGTCCAAGCCGTCGGTGAGGTTCACGC
Source organism: Paeniglutamicibacter sulfureus (assembly GCF_039535115.1). Taxonomy (NCBI): domain Bacteria; kingdom Bacillati; phylum Actinomycetota; class Actinomycetes; order Micrococcales; family Micrococcaceae; genus Paeniglutamicibacter; species Paeniglutamicibacter sulfureus. The sequence continues at coordinate 141,728 of NZ_BAAAWO010000001.1, read as the reverse complement.
CGTTGGTGGTTGCGGTGACGATCAGGTTTGACCACAGCACGAAGAGGATCAGCCCGAGCAGCGGTCCGGCGAAGGCCAGGTCGACGTTGGTGTCGCGCAGGAAGGAGATCGCCGTCGAGGCGGGGGTCAGCCCGTGTTCGTTGGGGAAGTTCAGCGACAGCACGGCGAAGCCGATGCCCACCGCCGCCTGCAGCACAATCTTCTGCCAGGCCCGCAGGCCCAGGGAGCGCTTCTTGGCGATCTTGATGAAGTCGTCCAGGAATCCGACCAGGCCCATGCCGGCGAAGAGCAGCAGGACCAGCAGTCCGCTGGCCGAGATCCCCGAGGAGGGCCTGCCCATCAGTGCCAGCAACCCGTGGGTCGCAAAGTAGCTGAGGATCACCGCCGCGATGATGATGACCCCGCCCATGGTGGGGGTGCCGGACTTGGTGGCGTGACTGGTGGGTCCGTCGTCGCGGACCACCTGGCCATACTGTCTGACGGTGAGCATGCGGATGAACAATGGCATGGTGACCATTGTGAAGATCAAGGCAATGCCGGATCCCATGATTAGAGCAATCACTGCGCCGAGCCCTCCTTTGCGGCGGAAGAACCGCTGGTAGTTTCGGCAATTTGATCGCCCAGGTGCCGGAGCCCCGAGCCGTTGGAGGACTTGAAGAGCACGATGTCCCCGGGAAGCAGGTTCTCGTTCAGGATCCGTGCGGCGGCCTTGGTGTCCTCGACGTAGTACGCCTCGTCGCCCCAGCTGCCCTCGAGCACCGCGGAATTGTAGGCCAGCTTGGCCCCGCGCCCCACGACGAGCAGTTTCTTGATATTCATGCGCACCGCGATGCGCCCGAGCATGTCGTGTTCGTGGCGGGAGTCCTCGCCGAGTTCGAGCATTTCGCCCAGCACGGCCCAGGTGCGCCGGGCGTTGCCCTGTGCGTCGGGCAGGCCGAGTTCGGCCAGCGTGCGCAGTGCTGCACGCATGGAGTCCGGGTTGGCGTTGTAGGCGTCATTGATGATGCTCACCCCGTCGGCCCGTTCGATGCGTTCCATGCGCCAGCGGCTGCTCGGGCCCAGGCCCTGCAGGGTCGCGGCGATTTTCGCCGGTTCCAGGCCCAGGTATTCGGCCACGGCGGCGGCGGCCAGGATATTGGCCACGTGGTGGCGCCCGATGAGCCCGGAGGTGACCTGGTGCGTCGAGGAATCGGCAGCGACCAGCGTGAACACCGGGTGGCCGTCGGCGTCGACGTCCAGGTCCCGGGCCCAGACTCCGGCCCCGGTCTCACCGGCGGTGCGCTGCACGCCAAAGGGGCGGACCGGGGCCACGGTGCGGGTGTGCATCGGGGCCACGAGGTTGTCGTCGTGGTTCAGCACGGCGAGCCCGGTGGCGGGCAGTGCCTCGACCATCTCGCCCTTGGCCTTGGCAATGTTCTCGATGCCGCCGAATTCCCCGGCGTGGGCCGAGCCGACGCCCAGGACCACCCCGACCTCGGGGTGGACCATGTCGGTGAGGTAGCGGATGTGGCCGATGCCGGTGGCACCCATTTCCATGATCAGGTACTTGGTCTCGGCGGTGGCGCGGAAGACCGTCAGCGGGACGCCGACCTCGCCGTTGTACGAGCCCACCGGCGCGATCGTCGGGCCCAGGTTGGCCAGCAGCGCGGCGAGCAGGTCCTTGGTGGTGGTCTTGCCGGCCGAACCGGTGATGCCCACCACGCGCAGCCCGTTGGCGGCCTTGAGCCGCTCGACGATGGCGGCGGCAATCTGCCCCATCGCAATGATGGCGTCGGGGACGATGATCGCCGGGTGCACGGCACCGTCGGCGGACTGGGTTTCACGCTCGGCCAGGGCCAGCACGGCGCCCTGGCCGATGGCAGCGTCGATGAAGTGGTGCCCGTCGGAGGACTCCCCCGGCTTGGCTACGAAGAGCCAGCCGGTTTCGCAGTTGCGCGAGTCGGTGTCGACTCCGAGGATGGGCGTGTCGGCGCTAGCCGTCGAGGTGAGTCGCCCGCCGGTGATTTCGGCGATTTCGGCGGAAAGTAGTTCAATCATGGCAAGTAGGACTTTACCCTTCATCCGCGGGATCGAAGGAATCCGAAGTCGCCGCCAGGGGGCTGAAGCCGTGGGCCAGCAGTGCCCGGCGCAGTTCCTCGCGGTCGTCAAGTTCGAGGTTCACGCCCATGACCTCCTGGAAGACCTCGTGCCCTCGTCCGGCCACCAGGATCGTGTCCCGCTCCCCCGCCATGGCAACGGCCGCAGCAATTGCCGCCGCGCGCGGATGGATCTCGCGAACTTCGCTCAGCAGGCCGTGGGCCTGGATTTCGGCGCGGGCACCGGCGGCCACCGCGGCCCTGATGGGTGCCGGGTCCTCGGAGTGCGGGTCGTCATCAGTGACAATGACCACGTCTGCGTGTTGGGCGGCGACGGCGCCCATGATCGGGCGCTTGGTCGCGTCGCGTTCACCGGTGGCCCCGAAGACCACGATCACGCGGGATCCGGGCTCGGCCGAGCGCACCGAGGACAGGGCGCGGGCCAGGGCATCGGGGTTGTGGGCGAAGTCAACGATGGAGGCCGGGGCCTCGGCGATGACCTGCATGCGCCCCGGCACCTCGACGGTGAGTGGGTTGGCCCGGTCCAGGGCCTCCTGCAGCCGGGCAGGGTCGACCCCGGAGGCCAGGACCATCAGGACGGCCAGGGCGGCGTTGGAGACGTTGAAGTCCCCCGGCAGGCCCGTGGCCGTCTCGATGACTGTCCCATCGGGTCCACGCAGCTGGAACCGGTGGCCCAGGCCGGCCGGAACGACGTTGTCGATGACCCAGTCGGCACCGGTCGTCGCGGGGTCGCTGGCCAGGGTCCAGACCTCGGCCGTGGCCTGCCGGGCCATCTCCAGGCCCCAGCTGTCATCGACCATGATCACGGCCCGGTCGCTGCGTTCCAGGTCGAAGAGCAGCGCCTTGGTCTCGAAATACTCCTGCATCGAGCCGTGCAGGTCCAGGTGGTCCTGGGTGAGGTTGGTGAATCCGGAGACCGCGAAGCGCAGCCCGTCGACCCGCCGGTAGGAGAGGGAATGGGACGAGACCTCCATGGTGGCTGCCTCGACACCGAGTTCCCGCATGCGGGCCATCAGTCCGTGCAGCTGGGGGGCCTCAGGGGTGGTGAGGATGCTGGGAATCGGCGTATCGCCGGCGGCAATCTCGATCGTGCCCACCAGGCCGGTCTCCCGACCCAGGGCACGCAGCACCGAGCGAATCATGTAGCTGGTGGTCGTCTTGCCGTTGGTTCCGGTCAGTCCGAAGAGTTCGGGACAGGCCTCGTCGGTTCCGTAGACCAGTGCGGAGAGTTCACCAATGACTTCGCGGACCTGTTCCACCAGCAGCACCGGCACCCCGGCTGCCGAGGCCGCGTCTTCGCCTTCGATGTCGGTCAGGATCGCGGCTGCACCGGTCTCCACGGCGGCCTGGGCGAATTGCGCGCCGTGGAAGCGGGCGCCGGGCGCGGCAATATAGATGTCCCCGGGCTGGACGGCGCGCGAATCCAGGCAGATCCCGGTGACCGTGGTCCCGCCATCTCCGATGATGTTCGCACCCCGCCCGGTTTCGTGCAGGTATTCGAGCATTGCTGTCAACGACGTGGTGCTTTTTTCCAGCGGACGCAGCAGGGCTTCCGCCGAGCGGGGAGTGAGGGCTTGAGGCATTACCAGGATTTCTTTTGTTCGGATCCGATGAACACGTCGTACCCGTTGGGCTTCGAATTGCTCGGTGCAACATTGTAGGCGTTCAGGGTCTTGCCCATTACTTCACTAAAGGTATCGCCGACCGTCCATGACTTCCAGTTGCCCTTGGGCCGGTACATGGTGACCACGACGGCGATCTCGGGGTCCTCCAGCGGAGCGACCCCGGCAAACGAGTTGGTGTACCCGTCGTATCCGCCGTTGGGGCCGGCAGCCTGGCCCGTGCCCGATTTTCCGCCAACGCGGTAACCGGACACAGCCATCTTAGTGCCGGTGCCCTCCATGACCACAGTCTCCATCATCCGGAGCATTTCCTTCGACGTCTTTTCCGAGAACACCCGCTTGCTCTTGGGTGCGGCGGGCTTCTCGATGGTGCCGTCCGGATTGATATAGGAATCGATCAGCGTCGGGTAGATGCGCACGCCGCCGTTGGCAACCGTCTGGGTGATCTGCGCGGTGTGCAGTGCCGTCTGCGTGTAGGCCTGGCCGAACATGGTCGCGTACTGCTGGCGCCGCTCCCAGTCCTGCGGCTCGGCGAGGATGCCCTTGCTGGCCCCGGTAAGGCCAATGTCGATGGCTTCGCCCAGGCCGAGCTTTTTCATGTAGGCGTGACGCGTCTCGTTGCTCATCTTGTTGCCGATCATGACCGTGCCGGTGTTGTAGGAGCGGGCGAAGATGCCCGCGACGGTCATGTCGTAGGTGGAGTGCTTCAACGAGTCGTTGATGGTTTCCTTGTTGATGGTGTACGCGTTGGGGACCTTGAAGGCATCGGTGGGCTTGACCACGCCCTCCTCGAGGGCCGCCGCAAACGTCGGGACCTTGCCGGTGGAACCAGGCTCAAAGGCCTGGGTGATCGATGCCGAGGTGCGGAAGCGCCCCTCGGTGGCGCTGGGGTCGTTGGGGTCCATTTGGTTTGAGTCCCCAATGGCAATGATCCGTCCCGTCTTCACTTCGGTGACGATGACCGAGACCCAGTCGGCGTTGAACTGCTCCTGCTTCTTCAGGGCCTCTTCCTGGGCGATGAAGTTGATGTCGCCGTCGATGGTGAGCTTGATGTCCTGGCCGTCGACGGCGGGCACCTCGGTCATTTCCGCCACGGGAATCCGTACGCCGTCCGCACCGATCTCGTAGGTGCGGGTTCCCGCTGTCCCCTTCAGGCGGTCATTTTGACTCAGTTCCAGGCCTTCTGCACCGTTGTGGGATTGCTGGTCCTCGGAATTCCTCACGAAACCCAGAAGTGGCCCGGCCACAACGCCGTTGGGGTACTGCCGTTCGCTGCGGAGCTGGCCCGTCAACGTGGGGATGCGAAGTTCCATGACCGCATTGCGCACCTCGGGGGTCACGCCCTTGGCGACGACGGAATAGGCGTTCTTTTTGGCACCGGGATCCCCGACAATCGCGGTGCGCACGGTATCGATGTCCTGGTCAAGGATTACGGCCAGTTCGCCCACGGCCTGTTCAATGGTGACCTTTTCGCGCGTGGCACCGCCGGAGGGCTTGTTGCGCACGATCGGCTTGTTCGCATCCACCTTGCGTTGGTCGATGACCAGGTCATAGCGATCGACACTGGTGGCCAGGATCGTCCCCGTGGTGTCGAGGATCTGTCCGCGCTTGGGCTGGGTTTCCTGGACCCGGGTGCGGTTCTTGACCGCGTCGGCTGCCACGGCCTTGGCGTTGAGCGACTGGACGAAGAACAGCCGGCCGCCAATGAGCAGAAGCAGGACCAGGGCGAAGACCACGACCATGCGCAGGCGCGGATGGGTCGTTCCGGTGTTGGACGGGGATTTCTTGGGCATTCGGTCCTCAGCTCATACCGGGTGGGCGTGGTGGTGCTTGTCATGTTCCGGGGATGGCCCGGAAATCTATGTACCCCTATTGTCCCGGGGTCTTAAGGCTCGGTGCCGGGATGGTTCCGCCGTTGAGCTCGGCCTTGGAGAAGTTCGGGCGGGAACCGTCGGTCGTCGCAGGAGCCTCCGAGGCCGTGGTCTTCGGTGCGTTCCAGTTGTCGGCTGCGGTCTCCGGAGCCACGACCGGGGTCGTCGGCTGGGCAGCCTGGACCGGGGCCTTCTTCTCCACGGGGGCCGCCGGCTTCGCCGGTGCCTTGAGCACGCCTGCGTTCGGCGAGGCGTCCTTGCCGGGCTTCTCGGCGGGCGTTGCGGTTCCGCTGACCTTTCCGGTTTCCAGATTGATGGCGGCGGGCGTCCCGGGCTTGACCATGCCCAGGTCTGCCGCCTTCTTGGCGACTACCTGAGGTGCGCCGAGATACAGGGCTTCCTGGCGCAATGCTTCGTTTTCCTGTGAGAGGGACCGCTCCTGGGAGCGCAATTCAACTGCGGTGTATTGGCCGTTGGCGATATACACGTTGATCAGGAGCACGGCCACCACCGAAGCGATGACCAGCACGAAGATCGAGACGATGAACGGGACTCGACGCTTTGAACCAAGTGCCGGAACCACCGAAAGCGTTGTCCGGCGCTTGGCGGCAGGTTCCTGGGGTCGCGTGGCCGGTATCGGCTGCGGGGCGTGGCTGAGCGCATTGGCACCCTGAGTGGCTGGAAGCTCGACGACACGAGAACGTACGCGGCTGGGTGTCCGGTTGCTCATTTTCAGCTCCTCTTCAGGATGCGTTCCACGGCTCGCAGCTTGGCTGAGGCTGCGCGTGAGTTTTCTGCGATTTCTTGGTCGGTGGGCTTCTCGGTTCCTCGTGTCAGGACCTTGAATTGCGCCTTGTGTTCTTCCAGCTCGACGGGGAAGCCCGCCGGTGCCGAGGACTTGGATCTCGAGGCGAAGTGCCGCTTCGTGATTTTGTCCTCCAGGGAGTGGTAACTCATCACCACGACCCGGCCTCCTGTGTGAAGGGAATCCATCGCTGCCGGAATGGCCCGATCCAACACGTCGAGCTCTTCGTTGACTTCGATTCGAAGGGCCTGGAAAGTTCGTTTGGCAGGATGCCCCCCGGTGCGGGCGGCCGCGGCCGGCACGACGGAGCGGATGGCTGCCACCAGCTCCTCAGTGGTGCTGAAGGGTTTCACCTTGCGGGTCTCAACGATCGCCGAGGCGATGCGTCCGGCGAATTTTTCCTCGCCCCAGGCCCTGATGATCCGTACCAATTCCGCTTCGCTGTATTCGTTCACGATGTTGGCGGCGGTGGGGCCGCGCGAAGTGTCCATGCGCATGTCCAGCGGCGCATCGTAGGAGTAGGCGAAGCCGCGCTCCCTTTCGTCAAGTTGCAGGGAGGAGACACCGAGGTCAAAGAGCACGCCGTCGACCCCGTCGAACCCGAGATCGGCAACGACGTCGGCGATCTCGTCGTAGATGGCATGTACTAGGTCCGTGCGATTTGCGTAGGGTTCCAGTCGCGCCCCGGCCAGGGCCAAAGCCTGCTCGTCACGGTCAAGACCGATCAGGTGGACGTCGGGGAAGCGTTGCAGCAGGGCCTCCGAGTGGCCCCCCATGCCCAAGGTGCAGTCCACGACCACGGCCCGGCCGCGCGCGGCAATGCCGGCTTCAATCCCTGGCTCCAAGAGCCCTACGCATCGATTGAGCAGTACTGGAACATGGCGTTCCGAGGCGGGTCGCTCTGCGGCTCCGTCTAAATTCACCGCTCCCCCTTTCGCGTGGGCTTTGTGCTTCAGGTGTTGGCTGGGATCAGATCCCCCTCCGACCCGCTTCCGCCCAGCCTGACTCCGGGGAAGTGGAGTCAGGATGCACGTTTTACGGGCGGCTGGAGATCTCATCCAAGCCACTTTCGGGCTTTCAGCCACCGCGAGGTGGCTAGGATCCCGGAAGTACTTCGTCATCCGTTTCGGAGAACACGTCCTCCTGTTGTTCGAGGTAGGAATTCCATGAGGTGGAATCCCAAATCTCGACCCGGTTGCCCGCGCCGATCACTGTGACCTCACGGTCCAGCCCCGCATATGAACGAAGCATGGACGGAATGGTGACCCGCCCCTGCTTGTCCGGTAATTCATCCGAAGCACCGGAGAGAAAAACACGCGCATAGTCCCTCGCCTGGCGTGACGAGATCGGAGCTTGGCTCATTTGCTCATGCTGCTTCTCAAACTCACGTTGACTAAAGACGTATATGCAGCGTTCCTGGCCACGAGTCAGAACCAAACCATTGGCTAATTCATCGCGATACTTGGCCGGGAGGATTAATCGCCCTTTCTCATCGAGGCGCGGTGTATACGTTCCAAGGAACATACAGACCGCCTCCCGGTTGAAAGAAGCAACTTGCTCCATTCCCCTCTATTTCGCTCCACTTTACTCCACAACCCTCCACTGTCAACGACCGTTTCGGCATTTTGGCTTGTAAACCGAACGAAAAGTGTTGATTTTTCGGGCATTTCAAGCGGGGAGTCGAGTGGAGGGGTTTTTATTCAGATCAAACTCCCAGAAAACTTCGCGTGATGGCCGACACAGTCGCGTTTTTGAAAATACGCGGATTACAAGGTGTTTCGAGGGTTTGGGGAGCAATGTGGAGGGAAGTGGCAGGTGGACGTGGGGGAAAGTGGAGGAAAACGGGCCAGCCATTGTGGACGGCAAAACCTGCGCAGAAAAAGAATTTACGTCGATTGGCCATACTCGGCGCGTCGTTGGTTTTCGGAGCCTCACTGCATTTCCCTCAAGTCCCGGACAGTGTCGGGTCACCAGAGGACTCCCGCCCCTACCCCCAGCAACGTTCGACTGCAATCACCGGGCATTAAAAAGACCAAGGCCCCGCGCTTGGTGCGGAGCCTTGGTCGAACGATTGGGGCGGAGCGTCAAAGCTCCGATGGGCGAGGTCTAGGAACCGTGCTCGTCACGCTTTCGCTGTTCCCACTTGTTTTCCAGGTCACTCATGAATCCCGGTTTCTGCGGATTCTTCGAGGCGCCGGTCGCGCCGCTCTTCTTGGTGCCGCCCTTGCGCGAAAGGGCCAGGTACACGCCGCCAAACATGACGATGAACCCCAAGACGCCAACGATGATCAGCTGGCTTGAAACGCCATAGATCAGCACACCAAGCCCAACGATGCCGATCAACGCACCCAAAGCCAGGTTGCGCGTTGAATAGTTCCCCGCCGTCGACGCGGATTTCATCGTCGACGCGAAGCGATGATCTTCATGTAGCTGCTTTTCCAGCTGCTCCAGAAGACGTTGCTCATGCTCGGAAAGTGGCATCGTCTCTTCCCCTTCACTCCACGGTCCCGGCTCTCGCCTTTACCTACTTGAACGTTGTAAGCCCCGGCAATGTTCCCGCCAATTCGGCTGGCCAACTTCTACTTCCAGAATAGTCCTGAAACTCGCTAATAAGGTAGTCAGGATTCAACTCTGGGCAGACTCGCAGCGAATAAGTCACGATGGCCGCTCAGGTTTTTGCTCTTTTTGCCCGTGATCCAGCAGGGATGCCGGTCGAAGGGCGCCTGCAGGGAACCGCGAGCGGACCAAGTCCATGGTTGCCTCGGCCTGTCTCCAGTTGTCATCGCGCGGATCAATGCTCAATTGCATTCCGCCACCGGCGTTGCCCAGCTTCTCCGCCCGGATGCCTACGAGTCTTACGGCTTGGGGCCGTGTGCCGAGTTTCTCCAGAAGGCCTTCGGCAGCCGCCACGAGGTCACCGGCGGCGTTGCTGGGCACCGGAAGCGTGCGGCTGCGTGACAGCGTGGAAAAGTCGCTGTAGCGCAGCTTCAACGCCACCACCCCTGCCACTTTCTCGGCCTGGCGGAGTCGCGCTGCGACGCGATGCCCGAGATGCAGTATTTCGCGGTGCAATACCGCCTCATCCCACAGGTCCACGGCGAAGGTCTCTTCGGCGCCGATGCTTTTTTCCTCGCGTTCGCTCTCCACCGGACGATCGTCCAGCCCCCAGGCCAAGTTGTGAAGGTGGACACCCGTGGCCCCGAGCCGCCTGCTGAGTGTCTCTTGGGGAGTCTGGGCCAACTGGGCTACTGTGCTGATGCCCATTTCCCGCAGCACGACGGCGGTCTTGGCGCCTACTCCCCACAACACCCCCACCGGCAGGGAATGCAGGTAAGACAACGTTTGATCGGGCCGGATCACCAACATGCCATCGGGCTTGGCGCCCGTGGAGGCGACCTTGGCCACGAACTTCGAGGCGGCAAGGCCTACACTCGCCGGCAATCCGAGCTCGGTGCGCAACCGCACACGAATCATCTGGCCGATGGCCTCTGGAGGCCCAAGGCGCCTGATGCTGCCCGTCACGTCCAGAAAGGCCTCATCGACGCTCACTTGCTCCACCAGGGGCGTGACCTGGTGGAAAATCTCCATGATCCGGGCGGAGTACTCCGAATACAACGAATGGGTCGGCTTGATGACGACAGCACGCGGCGCCATCCGCATGGCCACGGCCATCGGCATTGCCGATTTAACCCCCAGGGCGCGGCATTCATAGGAGGCCGAGAGAACGACGGAGCGTTCCCCCGGAAAACCGACGATCACCTGCTGTCCCACCAGCTCGGGTCGGCTTAACAGCTCCACCGACACGAAAAAGGCATCCATGTCGACGTGCAGTATCGCGCGTGCCTTGCCCTGAGCCATGGAGTGAAGTCTAGCCAACTTGGCCGACAATCCGATGGGAGCCGGTGGCCCGGCTAGAGTTAAGGGAATAACGACGCTGTGCGATCTATGGATGGGAAACATGACACTTTTTGCTGCGGACACTTCCGACCCCGAACAGGCACGGTTACTTTCCGCAGACTTCTCGGATCGGCTCGAGACATTGCTCTCGACCTTCCTTGCAGAACAACATCAGGTCATCTCGGACATTGCCCCGGCGGCCGCCGAAATCGTCACCGCCATCGACGATCTGACACGCGGCGGCAAGCGCCTCCGGCCGCTCTTTGCCTTCTGGGGATACCTGGGCGCGGGCGGCGACGCCGACGCCGACGGCATCGTGCAGGCCGGAGCGGCCATTGAGCTCTTCCAGGCCGCCGCGTTGATCCACGACGACCTGATTGACCGCTCCGACACACGGCGGGGTCAGCCCAGCATCCACCGCCGCTTCGAATCCCTGCACCGCGCCTCTGGATGGCAGCGCGATGCCTCGCGATTCGGCGAGGCCGCCTCGATCCTGGCCGGGGACCTGTGCCTGTCGCTCAGTGAACAGCTTTTCGCCACGATCAGCCCCTCTGTTCCCGAGGCGCGGACGATCTTTGACCGCATGCGTGCCCAGGTGATGGCCGGACAGTACCTGGATGTCCTGGAGGAATCCGCCGGCCCCTCCTACGGACCCGCGGATGCCGTCAAGCGGGCACGGACCATTGTGCGGTACAAGTCGGCGAAGTACTCCGTGGAGAACCCGACGCTGCTCGGAGGCGCGCTGGCCGGGGCGCCCGCGGAACTCTTGGAGCAGTACTCCCGGTTTGCGCTGCCCTTGGGCGAGGCATTCCAGCTGCGCGACGATGTCTTGGGCGTCTTCGGGGACCCCGCAATCACGGGCAAGCCCGCGGGCGATGACCTGCGCGAGGGCAAGCGCACCGAGATCATCGCCCACGCGTTGACCTTGGCCTCCGAGTCGGACCAGGCATTCATCCAGTCGCGGCTTGGGGCAGACGACCTGCAGGACGGCGAGGTCACGCGCATGAGCGCTTTGCTGGAGTCCTGCGGGGCGTTGGCGGCAACAGAATCGTCGATTGCCGAACTTTCCGAGCAGGGTTTTTCCGCCCTGGAGGAACTCACTGTCGGGACCTTGGCCCGCCACGGGCTTCGGACCCTCGGCCTGGCGGCGATTCGCCGCACCTCTTAGAAGGGCCCAGCTAGACCAAAGGCGAAGGTCCCTTCCCGGTTTCTCCGGAAGGGACCTTCGCCTTTGGTGCAGTGTCTGTGCGTTGGCCAAACACCTGGAGTCTTGCTCTGGCTACCAGCTCAGAGCCTGGGCGCGACGACGGATTTCGGTCTTGCGTCCTGCCCGCAGTGCATCCATGGGAGTCCCGTTCAACGACTCGTCCGGGGTGAAAAGCCACACCAGGAGCTCATGGTCTTCGTAGCCCGAGTCCTTGAGCACCGAGATCGTGCCCTTGAGGCTGTCGACAATGGCCCCGTCCAGGAGGAAGGCTGCGGGGACGCTGCGGATGTTGCGCTCCCCCACTCGAACGGCAATGATTGCGCGCTCATCGATCAGGCTATGGACTCGTTTGATGGAAACGTCCAGTGCTTCGGCCAGGTCGGGCAGGGGCAGCCATTCGGCCACAAGATTCTCAAGATTGCTCACCATTCCAGCGTGCCACATGTGCGGGTCATTCTGGAGCCATATGAATGATTTCGTCGTGGGATCTTTCACAATTGCCATGTCGTGGTGTAAATTCACAATAGTCACAACCGCACCATGAGTCACATAACGCACATAGGCCACAGTCGTGTGCGTTCAATTGCGACCGAACGATTCGTCCTTGCCCCAACCCAAAGGATCGCTCCATGTCCCTTGCACATAACAATCGCGTCAGAGCCCTTGGCAGCGCCGTCGCCACGGCGGCAATCCCGGCGGTGGTCCTTGGTTCCTTAGCAATCCCGGCCCAGGCTGCACCTTTGCCCACCCGTGACGCCCTCCAGCCGAAGCTCGCCACCCCGGCGATGGTGAAGGCTGCAGAGGCACGGATCAGCGCTCACTTGGTCGCGGCCCACGTTCCCGGATCGGTTGTGCCCCTCGCAAAAAAGGGTGGAACCGCAACGGTCAAGAAAAACGACACCCTTTCCCATATTGCCGCTCGCACCGGCGTCTCGGTGAGTGACCTGAAGAAATTCAACAAGCTCTCTTCCGACCTGATCAAGCCCGGCCAGGTGCTGCGCCTGAGCGGCGGCTCGTCGAAGGCGTCGTCACCCAAGGCTTCGTCCAACAGCAATGGGTCCTCCGCCAAGGCGCAGACCTACAAGGTTGCCCAGGGCGATGTCATGGGATCGATTGCCAGGAAGCTCGGCGTGTCCCTTTCCGCGGTGCGCACCGCTGCCGGCAACCCTGCCAACGACACCATCTACGTCAACCAGACGCTTCGCTTCGGATCAACCGGCTCCACAGGCTCGGCCAAGGCTGCCCCGAGCGCCAACTCCGGCGGCTCGCAGGGCACCTACACGGTCAAGTCGGGCGACAGCCCCTCCATGATCGCGATCCGGCACAATATGTCGGTCTCCGCCTTCATGAAGCTGAACAACCTGTCGAACGGCGACATCATCCGTCCCGGTGACAAGTTGAAGATCAGCGGCTCATCCTCTTCCGCTTCGTCTTCGCCGTCCAGGACGGCTGCGCCCTCCGCGCCCAAGTCCCAGTCCGGCGGCTCCAGCTACAAGGTGGTTTCCGGCGACACCCTCGGGCACATTGCCTTGAAGTCCGGGACGCCGCTGAACACCATCCTGCGGTTGAACCCGGGTCTGACCTACTCGACCGTGCTGAAGATCGGCCGGACCCTGAAGGTCAACAGCGGCGGCTCCGCCGCCCCGCAGTCCTCGGGCGTCAACCCCACCAGCTCCAAGCCGCTGGTAGGCAACTCCTTCCTGGGCCGCACCTACAAGTCGGACGTGGTGGGCTCGGCGAACGACAACAAGCGCGAGCTGCTTTCCCGGAACCTTCCATCCCCTGCAGCCATGCAGTCGATGATCGCCAGCACCGCCCGGCAGATGGGTGTCGATCCGGCGCTGGCCATGGCACACGCCTTCCAGGAATCCGGCTTCAACATGAATGCGGTCTCCCCGGCAAACGCCGTGGGCGTCATGCAGGTCATCCCGTCGGCCGGCGAATGGGCAGAGGGACTGGTTGGACGCCAGCTCGACCTTCTCAACCCGCAGGACAACGTCACCGCCGGTGTGGCGATCATTCGCTCGCACCAGCGCAACGCGCCGTCCATGGAAATGGGCATCGCCTACTACTACCAGGGTGCCACCGGCGTAAAGCGCAATGGCATGTACGCCGACACCAAGAACTACGTGGCCAGCGTCATGGCCCACCGGAACAAGTTCAACTAGCCTTCCGGTCAGCAGGACGGGTGTGGCCCGGTTCCCTCGGGAACCGGGCCACACCCGTCTTTTGCCTTGCCCGTGCCGCGCTTAGCGCCTGGCAGCGACCGGTAGTTCGAGGACGACACGGGTGCCGGACCCTGTGCGGTCCTCCCAGTGGATGTTGCCGCCGAGCTCGCTGGTGACCAGCGTGCGCACAATCTGCAGCCCCAGGCCCTCCGTGCGGGGTTCGGGAGGCAGACCTACCCCGTCGTCGCTGATGGCTACCCTCAGGATGTCCGCGCCCACGGCGTTGCGCCGGCGTCCGGCGTCCAACACCACGGTGCCGTCGCGCTCGGCCAGTCCGTGCTCCACGGCGTTGGTGACTAGTTCGTTGATGACCAGCGAGAGCGGGGTCGCCAGCTCCGCGGGCAGCTGCCCGAAGGCGCCGGTCCGCTCGGTCTTGACCTTCTGGCCCGGCGACGCGATTTCCACGATCAGCCGGAACTGCCTGTCGATCAACTCGTCAAAGTCCACGTTCTCGCTCAGCCCCTGCGAGAGGGTCTCGTGCACCGCGGCGATCGTGGCAACCCGGCGCATGGCCTGGTCCAGGCCCTGGCGGCCCTCCTCCGACTTCATCCGGCGCGACTGCATGCGCAGCAGCGCGGCGACGGTCTGCAGGTTGTTCTTCACCCGGTGGTGGATCTCGCGGATCGTGGCGTCCTTGGACACCAGTTCCTTCTCGCGGCGGCGCAGCTCGCTCACGTCGCGGCACAGCACCAGCGCGCCGTAGCGCCCCTTGGCGTTGCGCAGCGGGATCGACCGCAGCGACAGTGTCACTCCCATCGACTCGATCTCGGTGCGCCAGGGCATCTTGCCCGAAACCACCAGTGGGAGCGACTCGTCGATCAGCCGGCGGTCGCTGACCAGGGACATCGTCGCCTCCGATAGCGACTTGCCCTCGAGCGTTGCGGCCGCCCCCAAACGGCGGTAGGCCGAGACGGCGTTCGGGCTGGCGTACTGGACCACGGCGTCGGCATCCAGGCGGATGAATCCGTCGCCCACGCGCGGGGCTCCGCGCCGGGACCCGGTGGGCGTGGCGAAGTCGGGCCACAGCCCGCGGGTGCACATCCGCAGCAGGTCCTCGGCGCATTGCTTGTAGGTCAGCTCGAGCCGCGAGGGCATGCGCGATCCGGCGAGGTCGAAGTGCACGGAAAGCACCGCCAGGGTGCGCCCGTTGCGGACCAGGGGAACAGTCTCGATGAGCATCGAGTGCTCCCCCGCCGAGGGCGCACCGGCATCGGAGCGCACGATGTCCTGGGTCCGCCAGGCCTGCTCGACCAGCGGCTTGAGGTCCTTGCGGATCCGTTCGCCCACGAAGTCGGTGTGGAAGACGGTGTGCGAGGTGGAGGGACGCACATGGGCCAGGGCCTTGTATGTGCCCTCCACCGGAAACCACAGCACCAGGTCTGCGAACGCCAGGTCCGCGATGAGTTGCCAGTCCCCCACCAGGAGGTGGATCCAATCCTCATCCCCAGGACCAAAATCGGCCGACTCTCGAATTTGGTCCGTGAAGATGGCCAAGGATTACCTCCGTACGATGGAACGCAACAGCCGCAAAGCCACCGACAAGGACGCCATGTCATCGCGTTCCAGCCGGTTCACTTCCGCGAACATGTTCTGTGCACGATCAAGATTAGCCGCGTTCGCTTCCAACCACTGACCCACGCGCGCCGCGGGGTCGGTTTCGGTTCCGTCCGTGGCCGCCACGACGTCGCGGGTGAAGTCGATGATCGTCGAGTACAGGTCGTCTCGCAGGGCCGCGCGGGCCAGCGCCTTCCACCTGTCGTCGCGCGGCAACGCGGTGATCCGCTCGAGCAGCGAGTCCACGCCGAAGCGGTCGTAGAGCACGTAGTAGACCTCGGCAAGCTCGGCGGCGTCCGTGCCGCTGCGCTTGGCCTGGGCGGCGATGTCCAGCAACACGAAGGTCTCGAACTGACCGGCCCAGCGGGTCGCCAGGGCGTCGTCGAGCCCCCAGCTCTTCCCCTCGGCCTTCCACCTGGCCACGCGCTCGGCATCTGCCCCGCGCAGCAGCGAACCGACCACCGGGCGCAGCGACCGCACGGTGGGGGCCAGCGACGCAATGGCACCGTCGACCGGCTCGTCGCGATCCACATGGTGGATGAACCAGCGGGTGGCCCTATCCAGCAGCCGGCGCATGTCCAGGTGCAGCCGGCACCAGTGTTGCGCGTCGAAGGATGCGGGAAGCGCGTTGATCGCGCCGATCTCATCGTCGAAGGAGTAGATCTCGCGCAGCGCCACGAAGGCCTTGGCAACCTGCGCCTCGTTGGCACCGGTCTCCTCCATGACCCGGAACGCGTAGGTGGTGCCGCCGATGTTGACCATGTCGTTGGCCACCACGGTGGCGATGATTTCCCGGCGCAGCGGGTGGTTCGCCAGCTCCGCGCCGAAGCGCTCGGCCAGCTGTGCCGGGAAGTAGTTGCGCAGGGTGGCGGCGAAGTACGGGTCATCGGGCAGGTCGCTGGCGGCCAGCGCGCCGGCCAGCTGGATCTTCGCGTACGCCACCAGCACCGACAGCTCAGGGGTGGTCAGCGAGCCGCCGGCGGCCAGGCGTTCCTCGAGCACCGCGGTGGTGGGCAGGAACTCCAGGTCCCGGTCCAGTTCCGCGTGTTCCTCCAGCCAATCCATAAGCCGTTCGTAGGCCGGGGACATGGCGGCCAGCTCCTGCTTGTCGTTGAGCAGCATGACGTTCTGGTCGAAGTTGGTCTTCAGCACCAGGCGGGCGACCTCGTCGGTCATCGACTGCAGGAAGTCGGCGCGCTCCGAGGCCGCCAGCTTCCCGGCGACGACCATGCGGTCAACGAAGATCTTGATGTTGACCTCGTGGTCCGAGCAGTCCACGCCGGCGGAGTTGTCGATGGCGTCGGTGTTCAGGATGACCCCGTGCAGCGCCGCCTCGATGCGGCCGCGCTGGGTCATGCCCAGGTTGCCGCCCTCGCCGATGACGCGGGCCCGGACCTGCGCCCCGTCCACCCGGATCGCGTCGTTGGCGCGGTCCCCGACCTCGGCGTGCGATTCGCCGGACGCCTTGACGTAGGTCCCGATGCCGCCGTTGTAGAGCAGGTCGACGGGAGCGCCGAGGATGGCCTTGAGCAACTCGTTCGGTGCCATGGAGCTGACCGTGGTGCCCAGGCCCAGGGCCTCGCGCACCTCGGGGGAAATCGGGATGGACTTCAGGGCCCGGGAGTACACCCCGCCGCCGGCGGAGATCAATTCCTTGTTGTAGTCGGCCCAGGAGGAACGGGGCAGTTCGAAGAGCCGCGCCCGTTCGTCGAAGGAGGCTCCCGGCTCCGGGTGCGGGTCCAGGAAGATGTCGCGGTGGTCGAAGGCCGCCAGCAGCTTGACGGTGCGGGTGCGCAACAGTCCGTTGCCGAATACGTCCCCGGACATGTCGCCCACACCGACGGCGGTGAATTCCTGGGTCTGGGTGTCGACGCCGAACTCGGTGAAGTGGCGCTTGACCGATTCCCAGGCACCGCGGGCGGTGATGCCCATGGCCTTGTGGTCGTAGCCCACCGAGCCACCGGAGGCGAAGGCGTCGCCCAGCCAGTGGCCGCGCTCCGCGGAGATCGCGTTGGCGATGTCGGAGAAGGCAGCGGTGCCCTTGTCGGCGGCGACCACCAGGTAGGTGTCGTCCCCGTCAAGACGCACCACGTTGGCGGGCGGTACGACCCGCTCGCCGTTTTCGTCCGCGACCAGGTTGTCGGTGATTTCCAGCAGCGAACGGATGAAGATGCGGTAGGCGGCCTTTCCCTCTTCCAGCCAGGCGTTGCGGTCCTCGGCGGGGTTGGGCAGTTGCTTGGCGTAGAAACCGCCCTTGGCGCCGGTGGGCACGATCACGGCGTTTTTCACCATCTGGGCCTTGACCAGGCCCAGCACCTCGGTGCGGAAGTCCTCGCGCCGGTCGCTCCAGCGCAGCCCGCCGCGGGCAACCTCGCCGAAGCGCAGGTGCACGCCCTCGAACCGCGGGGAGCAGACCCAGATCTCGTACTTGGGCCGCGGGAACGGCGCGTCGGTGATCTTCCCGGGCATGAGCTTGAAGGCCAGCGCGGCCGGGTCGGTGTAGTAGTTGGTGCGCAGCGTGGCCTCGATGAGGTTCACGAAGCGGCGCAGCAGCTTGTCGGCATCCAGCGTCGGCACTTTTTCCAGGGCCTCGGCAAGCACAGCGTGGGCAGCCTCGATCTCCCGGGCGGATTCCTCGGCGCCAAGGGCAGGGTTGAAGGTGCCCTCAAAGAGCGCGATGATTCCGTGGGTGACCTCCGGGTTGCCGACCAGTGCGTCGGACATGAAGGTGTACGAGTTGGAGACGCCCAGCTGGTGCAGGTACCTCGAGTAGGCGCGCAGCATCGCGACCTGCCTCCAGGACACGCCTTCGAGCAGCACCAGGCGATTCATGTGGTCGGACTCGGCCTCGCCGGTGACGACGGCGCCGTAGGCCTCTGCGAGCATCGGCTCGGCGGCCAGCGGGTCGATTCCGGCCGGGAATTTCAGGCCCAGGTCATAGAGGTAGCGGTCCTCGGCGCGGGAGGGGGTAACGGCGAAGGGTCGTTCGTCGATGACCTCAAGGCCCAGGTTCTGCAGCACCGGCAGGATCTTCGAAAGCGAGAGCGGCGCCGTGAGGTACAGCTTCATCCGCGCGTTGATCTCCGAGTCCTCGTCCTCCTCGGGGACGACGAACTTCACGACCGGCCCGGTGTGGCCGGGCTTTTCATACAGCCCGAAGCGCTCGATGTCCGCCAGGGCATCCTCGACCTCGAACTCGACGCGGTACGCGGCGGGGAAGGCCTCGGCCCAGTGGGCGGCCAGCTCGGTGCCCTGCTCGGGTCCGTACCGTTCGTTGGCGGCCACGGCGATGCCTTCGGACCACGAGCGCACGGCGGCAACGAGGCGGGTTTCCAGCGCCGCGCGGTCGACCACCGGGGTCAGCCCGTGGCGCTGCAGGCGGATCCGGTAGAACAGCCGGACCAGCGAGGATTCGCTCATGCGGACCTCGAAGTCCATTGACTCGGCGTTGAACGCCGCCGTCAGCTCCTTCTCGATGCGCAGGCGAACGCCGGTGGTGTACCTGTCACGCGGCAGGTACACCAGTGCCGACATGAAGCGCCCGTAGACGTCGGGGCGCAGGAAGAGCGAAGTGCGGCGGCGTTCCTGTAGGCGCAGGATGCCCAGCACGGTGTGCGTGAGGTCCTCCACGGAGATCTGGAAGAGCTCGTCGCGCGGGTAGGTCTCCAGGATCGTGACGATGTCCTTGCCGGAGTGCGAGTCGGGGGCGAAGCCGGCACGCTTGAGCACTGCTTCGACCTTCTCGCGGACCACCGGGACGCTGCGTACCGAGGAGGTGTAGACGCTGGAGGCGAAGAGGCCGATGAAGCGGCGTTCGCCGTTGACGTTGCCCTCGGCGTCAAAACGCTTGACGCCCACGTAGTCCAGGTAGATCCCGCGGTGCACGGTGGAGCGGGAGTTGGCCTTGGTGATCACCAGGGCGCGCTTGTCGCGGGCCATGGCCCGGCCGCGCTTGGTCAGGTGCTGGAGGCCGCTTGCAGGTACCGCGTTGCGCATCAGCCCCAGGCCGGACTCGACCTGCAGGCGCAACACGTCTTCGTTGTTCTCGGTGATGAGGTCATATTCGCGGTAACCCAGGAAGGTGAAGTTGCCGTCGTCGAGCCAGTGCAGCAGGTCCACGGCCGCGTTCAGGTCCGCGATGTCCTCGGCGCCGGTGACGTTGGCCAGCGAATCGGCGATCTCGTGCGCCTTGTTGCGCATCGGGACCCAGTCCTCAACGGCCGCACGCACGTCCTTCAGGATGCGTTCGAGCCCGGCGACCAGGTCGGAGACCGCCTCGTCGCTCGGGTCCCCGCCCAGTTCAACGGAAATCCACGATTCGATGGCGGTGTCGCTGTTTTCGGCGACCAGCGCGGAGATCGACGGCATTGCCGCAGTGTCGCCACTGGCCAGGTGGCTGTTGGCGGAAACGGTGTGGAGGGTGGTGATGTGTCCGTCGGATGCATCGCGGGTCACCAGGAAGGTGGGGTGAACGACCACGTTGATGGCGATCTTTTGCCGCACGATCTCGGCGGTGACCGAGTCGACCAGGAACGGCATGTCGTCGGTGACCACGTAGACCATGGTGGTCGCGCCGTGCCGGGTGACAGCAACGCCGGCGGTCTTGGCCGCCCGCTGCCACCCCACGTCAAGGTGGGCAGCCACCCGGGATTCGAGCTGCTGCGGCGAGTACCCCGCTTCGTCCTCTTGTGCCAATTGCCCGTAGTAAGTGTTTACCAAATCGGGCGTAAGTGTCTCAGCGATGAAAGTTTCGGACATGCTGGACTCCGACGTGTTCAAAAGAACGCCTCCGTGGATATCGAGTTTGCGTTTCGCTCCATTGCGCAACGCTTGTGTTACAACACTATCCCGCCGGGTTACGGACGTCACATCGAGGGGGTAAATCTGCGCAGAAGCGGCGTTTTGGCCCTAATTCGACGCCCGGCCAGGCCTGCGATCGCCACGCGGAGTCCGGAATGCGGGGCAATTTCTGCTAGGGCGCTGCCTGCCAGCAGGGCGGCGTCGACCGCCGCGGCGTCGTGCGGCAGGTAGGCCGCGACGGGGATCTCGGGTCCGAAGCGCTCCCATGTCTCGGCAAGAGCCTGGCGCGGCGAGGCGCCAACATTGGCCGCGGAGACCTTGTTGAAGACCACTTTCACCTCCAGCTCCCCCAGCACCTCGTGCAATTCCTCCAGCGCCCGGATCAGTCTGGGCACACCGATGCTGTCGGCCGCGCCGACGGCGTAGATTTCATCGGCAACGCGCAGCATCGCCGCGGTGACGCCATTGCGTTGCGGGGCAGCGGTGTCGAAGGACAGTTCCTCGTCGAGTTCCAGCGGAGCCGCGACGTCGACGACGATCGTGTCGCAGCCTTCCTGCAGGGCAAGCACCGCCCGGCGCAGCGCGGTCGGGCGCAGCTCGGGCCACCGGCTGGCCCGCGGCAGCCCGGTAGCGACACGCATACGGGCACCGGCAATCACCACTGGCGCACAGATTCGCTCCAGCTTCGTCGCATCGAACCTGCCTGAATCCACGGTGCGGCAAATCTGGGCTATGCCCGCCGCCTCGTCGAGCAGGCCCAGCTGCACCGCCTGGGACGCTCCGTAGGTGTCGGCGTCCAGCAGCACCACGTCCTCGTCGCCCAAGGCACATTCAACCGCGTAGTTCAACGCCACCAGGGAGCGACCAGTAGACCCTACCGGACCCCAGAAGACCACGACGCGGGCACGCTTCCCCGTCGTCCCCTTCGCCGGTTCGCCGGCGTGGGCAGGGTCGGGTCCGCGCTCGCGGTGGCCAAGCTCGGCACGGGCGCGGGTGACCAGGATGCCCAGTTCGGCCGCCAGCGTTCCGGTCGGCGACACGTAGGCACCGGCGGCACCCAACCGCTGGCCCTGCGCAACGTCGTCGCAGAGCACCACCACCGGAACGCCGCGCTCGATCATGGAATCGATGTCCTGCGTATCCACCTCTTCCGCCGGACCGGCCAGGATGACCGCGTCGGCGAGCCCGGTTTCGCAAAGCGCGATCACTTCTGCTATTTCCGCACAACTGCGGGCCACCGTGAGGACGCCGCGGTGGCTTTCCAGCTTGTCCACCACGACACCGTCGTCCCCGTGCACCACCACGGAAATGTTCATGAGGCACTGGCTCCGGGATTGAAGACCACTGTGATGCGGGCATCGTTGGCCATGGCCTCGAGCAGGTCGGCCAACCCGGTGTCCACCACAAGGATCTCGACCAAGGTCCCGGCGGTGCCGCCGAATCCGGTGGCGCGTTCGGTGCGTGCCGTCACTTCCGCGGCGGGCAGCAGCAGGGTGGGTGGCGAATAGGCGTTGGCCGAGCGGTCCTTCAGTGACACCCAGACATCGACATGTGCACCGGCGGTGATGGCCGAAGGCAGGGCGTCGGGCAAGTCGATGGAGACCGGGCGGCGGTTGGTGCCGTCGTTCAGCCCGAGCGCGCTGCGCGGAAGCAGCTGCCCGGCACGGATCAGGGAGTTGGCCCGCGTCCCGGACAACATTCCGGGATCCGCCGGCACGTAGCCAGCTTCCAGCGCGTCCAGCTTCACGTTGACCACGTGGAGCTTCTCAGCGGTGATTTCCTCGCCCAGCGAGATGTCTGACTTGGCCGAGTACATGGGCGTGGTGCGGTCCATCGAACTGGTCAACGCAACCACCCCTACGCTGGAAGCCAGCACGATGAGAATGCCGAGCAACAACCGGGGATCCTTCCAGCTCGGTCTGCCCAGCCGGCTCGCCGCCGCGGAAACCTGATCGCGTGCCTTCTCCATGTCCCATTGCACCCTCCGCCGCCCATCTCCCCGCGCGCGGACATCCGTCCGTTGTCCGGTGCGCACGATGGATGGAATGCTCCAACCCCGGGACCACTGGTCCCTTTCCGGTCCTTGTGGGCCACCCTACGCCGCGGCGGCGACCGGTGAACAGCAGGCCGCGTAACAATGTGGATAACTGGCGGCCAGTCGCTCAGCCCTCGCGGCGCACCCTGGCCAGCGCGGCGAATGGAATCACGGTCCTGCCCAACAGCGCGCCGGGCCGGCGAAACTCGTCCCGGGCATGCAGCGCCACCTCGAGGAAGTCCTGACCCACCTGGTCCAGGGTGCCGCTGGCCAGAAGCTGGCCGTCAATCCCGCCGACGCTGACCCGGGCCCGGTCGCGCACCAGCACCCGAAGGGCCTGGGAGAATCTGACCCGCCGCTCCCCGGGCTCGGGCGCGCGTCCCGCCTCGAGTGCGGCCCACCAGGCTACCGCCTGGACGGGGATCAGTTCCTCGCTACCTCCGTGCTGGAGCATCAGCCAGTCCTTGCCGATTCCCGCCAGCCGTCCACCGATGCGTTCGGCCCCCAGCAGCTGCACGTCAATGCGGGTGCCCACGTGCCGGGCCAGCCGCTGCATCAAGGACTGCCGTGCACGCTCGATCCGCACGAATTCCTGGATCTCGCTGTTCTGCTCCCGAGCAGCCTCGGCCCCGAATTCCGCTTCAAGATCTGCAAAGAGCGCTTCCCATCTCATGAGCACACCCTAGATGCTCAAAAGTTTTCCGCCTACCCCCTAGCTTCCTCCATCACGAAGTGTCATCATGCTTCTACAAACAACATCAAATGACATCAAACAACATCTAAGGAGATCGGCATGGTCACCCAAGGCGTCCGCGATACGCTGTCCCTCGCCGGCATTTCCTGCCTGTCACTGGGCATGCTTGGGGCAAGCGCGGGAATCTGGCGCTCCCTGGACGCGCGTTCCTTCACCGGGACGACGCTCGATGCGACGTCGCTGGAACAACTCACCGGATTGGTCCTGGGCCTCCTGGGCGGGCTGGTGCTCGCCTGGCTGTTGGTCTGCCTCGGACTGGCACTTGTGGCCCGTCTGGCATATGCCTGCGGCCACCGGCGCCAAGCAGCGATCCTGGCCGGAGTCGTCCCCGCATTCGTTGCCCGGCTGGCACTTGCGGGCCTGGGTGGATCGCTGGTGCTGGCGACGTGCTCCCTCACAGCCGGACCTGCCGGTGCCGCCACCGCCATTTCCGTTGAAGCCCCTGCACTGCCGCAAATGCAGCCCGAGACTTCCCCCGGGGCATTCCCTGTCCATCAGGTCGTGAAGTTGCCGCCCGAAGCGGTGGTCCCGCCCGGCGAAACTGAGTTGCTCAGCCCGGGATGGATTCCCCACCGGGTCCCGTTACAGATGCAACGGCTCGTCGGGGGCGGCAACACGCGCCCCGTCGCTGAAGTGGTCGTAAGCCCCGGCGACAGCCTCTGGTCCATCGCCGCCCGAAACCTGCCGGAAGGTGCCAGCGCCGAGGAAATATCCGCATCTTGGCCGCGCTGGTACGAGGCCAACCGCCAGCTCATTGGCCCGGACCCCAACAAGCTTTACATCGGCATGGTGCTCCAGGCACCCCAAAGCGCATCACTGCGATCCTGACCTGCAGGTTCGCCACCCGTACCGACAACCTGCCCGCACACCAGGAGCCCCTCATGAGCACCACAGCGATCACATCTTCCACAATAAACGCCGAGCCGCTGCTCTTGCACGAGAACGTGTTTGCAACGCCGGGCAATGCAACGGCACCGGCGATCGAGGTCAGGCGGTTCCCCGAAGCGCTGCGCGCAGGAGCCGGATCCCGTCCCCGGAGGTGCTTCAGCCCCGAGCCGGGCCCCGAGTCACCGCCGCGCGGCGTAACGTCCTCCGAAGATCGCCAAGCGAACTCCGCCGCGGAATTGGGTTGTGAGTCCGAGGAGGATTATCCGGCGCGGACCCCCAACCCTGCGGTAAGGGTGGTGCTCGAACAGCTTTTCCCACCCACCAACGCGCTTTTGGGCCTCGAAGAATCCGTGGCGGCAGTCGTCCACGCGGCGGCACCTGCGGTCCTGGAGGTGCTGGCCGGTGCCCGTCCCGTCCGCCAACTTCACCATGCCCTGAGCCCGACTTGCCTGGACAAGCTGGAGCAGCACATGCGTCTGGGTGCGATTCACCGGCCAGACCCCGCTGACTGCACGTACTCCAATCCGCGGGTCATGCGCATGCGTATCACCCAGGTCCTGCCGCTGGTCTTCGAGGCCGCAGTGATCCTGCGGGACATGCAAAAAGTCCGCGCCACCGCCCTAAGAATAGAGCGGTGGCACGGACGCTGGCAGGTTACCGCCCTCGAAATCGGTTAGCGGCGCTTGCCTTTTTTCTTCTTGTTGCCGCCGGCCGGCTTCGTGGCCTCGGCACCTTGCGTGCGCTCGATGTGCGTGGCCGCCTCGCCGCTCTCCTCCGGCGCCGTGTAGCGCAGGGTGGACGGGCGCGCCGGGGCTTCGAGCCCCGGGGTGCTCAGGACCGGTTCGTTGGTCATGGAACGGGCATCGGTGACACCTGGCAGCGAAACCGCAGGCGCCTGGCGGGTTTCAACCTCGATGTTGAAGAGCATGCCGATGCTTTCCTCGCGGATGGACTCCATCATGGTCTGGAACATCAGGAAGCCTTCGCGCTGGTACTCAACCAACGGATCGCGCTGGGCCATCGCGCGCAGGCCGATGCCCTCCTTGAGATAGTCCATCTCGTAGAGGTGTTCCTGCCACTTGCGGCCAATGACCGAAAGCACCACACGTCGTTCAAGCTCGCGCATGTTTTCCTGGCCCACAGCTTCCTCGCGTGCCGCGTACTGCAGGCGGGCATCGGAGAGGATTTCCCGCTCGAGCAGCGCGGGGGTGATGGCGTCGTGGTGCCCGGCTTCCTCGGCAACCTCGTCGAGGGTGATGGAAATCGGGTAGAGCTGCTTGAGGTTCGCCCAGAGCCGCTTCAGGTCCCAATCCTCGGCATGGCCCTCGCCGGTGGACTCGCTGACCATGGCCTTGACCACGTCTTCGAGGAAGTGCGCAACCTTTTCATGCAGGTCCCCGCCTTCGAGGATGCGCCGGCGATCGCCGTAGATGGCCTCGCGCTGGCGGTTCATCACGTCGTCGTACTTCAGCACGTTCTTGCGCTGCTCGGCGTTGGTGCCTTCCACCTGGGCCTGCGCCGTCTCGATGGCCTTGGAAACGATCTTGGATTCCAGTGCCACGTCGTCGGGCATCGAGGGGTTGTTCATGATCCGCTGGGCAGCGCCGGCATTGAAGCGGCGCATCAACTCATCGGTCATCGACAGGTAGAAACGCGACTCGCCGGGGTCGCCTTGGCGCCCGGAACGGCCGCGCAGCTGGTTGTCGATGCGGCGGGATTCGTGGCGTTCGGTGCCCAGCACATAGAGTCCGCCGGCGTCGGTGACTTCTTGGGCCTCGGCCTGCACCTGTTCCTTGGCACCGGCAAAGACATCGTCCCAGACGCGTTCGTATTCCTCGGAGTTCGTCTCCGGGTCCAGCCCGCGGCGTTCCATTTCCGCGACGGCCAGGAACTCGGCATTGCCGCCAAGCATGATGTCGGTGCCGCGTCCGGCCATGTTGGTGGCGACGGTGACCGCGCCCTTCTTGCCCGCCTGCGCAACGATCGCGGCTTCACGGGCATGTTGCTTGGCGTTCAGGACCTCGTGGCGGATTCCCTGCTTGGCCAACAGCCGCGCCAGGTACTCGCTCTTCTCAACGCTGGTGGTGCCCACGAGCACCGGCTGGCCGGTGGCGTGGCGTTCGGCGATGTCCTGGACGACCGCGTCGAACTTTGCGATCTCGTTCTTGTAGATCAGGTCGGCCTGGTCCTTGCGCAGCAGTTGCTTGTTGGTGGGAATCTCCACCACGCCGAGCTTGTAGGTGCCCATGAATTCCGCGGCCTCGGTCTGGGCCGTACCGGTCATGCCGGCAAGCTTTTCGTAGAGACGGAAGTAGTTCTGCAAGGTCACGGTCGCCATCGTCTGGTTCTCGGCCTTGATCTCCACCCCTTCCTTCGCCTCAATGGCCTGGTGCATGCCCTCGGAGTAGCGGCGTCCTGCAAGCGAACGACCCGTGTGCTCGTCGACGATCATGACCTCGCCGTTGATCACGACGTAGTCCTTGTCGTTCTTGAACAGCTCCTTGGCCTTGATCGCGTTGTTCAGGAACCCGATCAGCGGGGTGTTGGAGGCCTCGTAGAGGTTGTGGATGCCCAGGTAGTCCTCAACCTTTTCGATGCCTGGTTCCAGCACGCCGATGGTGCGCTTCTTCTCATCGACCTCGTAGTCGACGTCGAGGGACAGCCGGGTGACAAGCTTGGCGAATTCGGTGTACCAGCGGTTCACGTCGCCCGAGGCCTGCCCGGAAATGATCAGCGGGGTACGTGCCTCGTCGATGAGGATCGAGTCGACCTCATCGACGATGGCGAAGTTGTGGGTGCGCTGGACGAGCTCGTCGGAGCTCCAGGCCATGTTGTCGCGCAGGTAGTCGAAGCCGAACTCATTGTTCGTGCCGTAGGTGATGTCCGCTTCGTACTGCTTGCGGCGCATCGCCGGGTCCTGGTTGGACAGGATGCAGCCGTTGGTCAACCCCAGGAAGCGGTAGACACGTCCCATGAGATCCGACTGGTATTCGGCCAGGAAGTCGTTGACGGTGACCACGTGGACGCCCTTGCCGCTCAGGGCATTGAGGTAAGCCGGCGCCGTGGCGACAAGGGTCTTGCCCTCACCGGTCTTCATTTCGGCAATATTGCCCAGGTGCAAGGCTGCTCCGCCCATGAGCTGGACGTCGAAGTGGCGCATGCCCAGGGTTCGGTCGGCGGCCTCACGGACCGCGGCAAACGCCTCGGGCAACAGGTGGTCGAGGGACTCGCCGTCGGCGATGCGCGCCCTGAATTTGTCGGTTTCACCACGCAGCTCCGCATCGGACAGGGCACGGAATTCGCTATCAAGCACGTTGATGGCGTCAGCGTACCCGCGCAACGTCTTCAGCGTTTTCTTGTCGCCGGTACGCAGGATACGTTCAAGCAGTGATGCCACGAGGCAGCTCCCAAATCTCAAGCACAGGAATTCTGGCGTGTTCAGTCTACGTGAGGGAATGCTTTCACCTGTGGCTTTTAGCTGGATTCGGGCGAGCTAAGTGAAAACTCCAAGGCTGCTGCCAGATTCCCCCGAGCCGAAACCACCACTTCATCGAGACCCAACCACCGGGCCATGAGCCGCAATTCGGCTGCCAGCTCGGCCGCGGTCTGCATTGGTGCGCCGGCCTCGGCGAAGGCCCCGCGGACCAGGAGCAGTCTGTTAGCCCGGTCCGCCTTCAAGTCGACCCGGGCAACCAGATGCTCTCCCAGCAGGAACGGCAGGACGTAGTATCCGTAGACGCGCTTGGCCTCGGGCGTGTAGATCTCCAGGCGGTAAGTGAACCCGAACAGCTTTTCGATGCGTCGGCGATTGAACACCATCGAGTCAAAAGGTCCCAACAGGGCCCGGCCGGTCGCCGCCCGCGGAACGACGGTGCCGGGCAGCACATAGAATGCGTCCTTCAGCCCTTGGACGCCCACGCGTTCCAGCGCACCGCGCCCCGCCAGGTCTTCAAGCGCCACGGCGCTTTGCCGCAGCGGCAACCGGAAATAGTCGGCCAGGCAGTGCACGCTGCCCACCCCGTGCGCCTTGGCGGAAGCCAGCAGCAGCCGTTCCATCCCGCGTCGGCGTTCCTGCTCCGTCGCGGGGGCACGGGATTCGGGAAACACCCGGTGCAGTGAGGTGTAGCGGCGTTCAAAGGCACCGTTGCGGCCCTCGGTGCTGATCATTCCCTCCGCAAACAACGCCTCAAGGGCACGCTTGACTGCGGACCAGTTCCAGCCCCAGGATTCCTGGTCCTTGACATGTTCATGGCCGAGTTCGGTGGCGACTTCCCGGGCCGTCAGCGCCGGTCCCTGCGCAAGCAACTCCAGGATCCGGTGCGCCAGCACTCGCCCGTCTTCGTCGATGGTCTTCATGCTTCCGGGCCAGGAGCGTTGCTGCCACGGCACGAGGTCGTGGAAATGCTCGCTGCGCACCAGGGAGGCCTCATGCGCCCAGTATTCAACCACCTTCCGCGGGTGTCTCACCGCGAGCCTGTCCAGAAGGTCCGGGGCGTAAGGGCCCAGCCGCGAAAAGATCGGCAGGTACTGTGCGCGGGCCAGGACATTGACCGAGTCGATCTGGATCAGTTCCAGACGCGCAAAGGTCCGGCCCACCGCACCGAGGTTGATCGGTGCGGTGGGCCGGACCCGATGCAGCCCTTGGGCTGCCAATGCGATGCGGCGGGCCTGCGATGCGGAAAGAATCCTGCTCATGAACCCATCGTAGGTCCCGCGATGCTAGGCGTTGGCCGTTGCCGGTTCCGGGTCGCGGTATCGGCGGGTCTCCAGGGTCGCCTCGTCGGTGGCGTCCGGATCCAGGGTGATGGTTCCGTAGGAGTACTGCTGGGTGCCCTTGCCCTTGCGGGCGTACACGACCGAGTGTGCCCCGGTTGCCGCGTCCACGAAGAGGTAGAAGGGATGGCCGATCATTTCCATGCGGTCAACCGCGTCATCGACGCTCATGGTTTCCGCCGGGAAGACCTTGCGCCGGATTTCGATGGGTGGAGCGCCGTTTTGGTCGGCGTCCGCGGCCAGCCGGGCTTCTTCTTCCTGTTGGGCCAGGCGAGTCGATTCGTGCAGCGGAAGCGTGCTGTTGGCCGGTTCCAGGTTGCTGGTGGCCTGGTGGACGGCCGTCGGTGTCTGGCGTCCGTGGTGGATCTTGCGACGATCCCGGGCCTTGCGCAAACGCTCCAGGAGCTTTGCAAACGCGGTGTCAAAGGCGGCGAACTTGTCCGCGGCCTTGGCCTCGGCGCGGATCGCGGGGCCACGGCCCAGAACCGTCAATTCGACGGTCAGAGCAGTGTCCGCGTTGCGGGCGTGTTGCTCCTTGGTGACCTTGATGTCCAAGCGCTGGATCTTCGTTGCAAGCTGATCGACCTTGTCAATCTTCTCGTCCACGTACTCGCGGAAGCGATCCGTAACACTGACATTGCGTCCGTTGATCGTCATCTCCATGGTGTCCTCCATCATTGCTCAGGTGACACATCAGCGACCGAGGAATTCACTCCTTTCGGTCGCTGAAGATGGGTTCTTTTCCCCTTGCGGGGTGCCCATACCTCACCCTATGACAGATGGAAGGATAATCAAGGATGTACGGATTATTACTTCATCGCGTTGAGCGAACACCGCGTTTTTCATCGGGTGCCGGAGTCGCCGCCAGGACTACTGCACCGCACACCTGCAGCCCTGCCTCGGCCAACACGCGTTTCGCCTCGGCAAGCGTTGATCCGGTGGTCAGCACATCGTCCACGAGCAGGACCCGAGCACCCAAGACGGCGAGGCGGGCCGGCAATCCGCCGCCGCCCGCGCACATCGAATTCCGCACTGCGCCCCGGGCGCGTCGCCCCTTGCCCTTCTGCGCCGAGGTGAATTGCCGCGTCGCCCGGTAGCGCACCAGCCCGGCGACCAGCACCCGATCCGGGAGCACCCGCGTTCTTCGCAGCCGGCGCAGCAACAGGCCCACCGGGAAATAACCGCGCCGGTTGCGCGCCTGCAGCCGGGTCGGCACCGGCACCAGCACCACGGGCGCTCCGGGCTCAACGAGCGTGTCTATGGCGGACTTTACGGCACGGGCCAGCGGCGGCACCAGGATTCCGACCAGGCCCGGCATCTGTCGGTTCTTAAAGGCCAGGATGACAGCGGCCAGCTCGTGTTCGTAGGCGCCCGCCGCAACCACCGGCAGCGGCTCGTTGCGGTGATTCAGCGGCAGCGACTCGGCACGATGCTCGACCCTCCGGGGGCGGAGGCAGGCGGTGCGCATCGCCCTGGCGCAGGGGGCGCACAGCACGGCGTCCGGACGTCGGCAGCAGACGCAATCCACCGGAAGCAGCAGGGCCGCGGTGCCTCGCATTGCCGAGCGCACGGCGTACGCGGCACCGTGCGCCCACCAGGCATCGACACGCCCAAGCCAGGTCCGTGCCGCAACGCCGGCGACGGGAAGTGCCCGCTTGCAGATGGCGTCGGGATCAGGTCGCTTCCGGTCCTTCATGCCGTCCAGCATGTCCCCTCATGTTCCATGGCTGGGACACGCAGGCCACGTGCTGTGGACGGTCCCGTCCCCACACAGATCAGCCGGGGTAGGACAAGTCCCGCACCATGTCTTCCATTTCATGCCAGGAGCTGCCCACGCGCGAGTAGATTTCGTCATTCGTCTCGGCGTAGACGGGGCGGCGATCCCCGGGCCCGGCGGACAGGCCGACCATCCCCAGCAGCGGCAGGTACTTGACCCGGGTGCCGGTCAGGCTGATTTCCTCGGCCGTGACCCTTTCGGTGGTGCTGGCGGAGGAAACAATCACCGAGACATCCGAATTCCACACCGCCTGCGTCGCAGGTACGTCCGGGTAGATGTATTTCGGCGGCGCGAAGCCGCGCGGTGCGCCGTCCGCATCCCGCAGGATCCCGGCGATTGCCACGCTGGTCTCGCCGTCCTTGCTGGAGACGATCAACGCGCGCGTGCCGTCGCGCGAGATGCGCAGCGAGGAGACGTTGGCCTCGGTGAGGCCGTCGGCGGTGATCGGGCGTACCTTCCCGTTCACGGTGGTGTCGGCGGGCACCGCCAGCACGCTGGTGGTCGAGGAATTGTCCACGGTCCAGGTCCATCCGTGGGCGTCCATGGAGGGCCGCACCAGGTCTTCGCCCCTAGCGACCACGGAACTGCGGCCTTCCTCGTCGACGACGATGAGGGAGGTGAGGGATCCGTTCAGGAACGCATAGCGGTTCCCCAGCGGGCTCATGGCCGGCAGCCGCGGCTGGTATCCGGCAATGTCGCCGATGCCGCCCACCAACCGCAGGGACCTGCCCTTGAGGTAGTACAGCGCATCGTCGACGACCCCGATCTGCGTGTCGGGAACGGCGGGGTTGACTTCCGCGACCTCGAACTGCGGATCCTTGGATCCGATCTTTATCTCGGATTGCTCATCGCTCATCACCACCGAGCGCACGCTGCCCAGCCCTCCGAGGGTCAGCTCAAGCTGCTGTTGCATCAGCTGCCGCGAAAGCTCGGTGGACTCCAGGAACGTGGCCGAGCCCAGGTCCACCGTGGCCCGCTGTGATTCGATGGGCACCGAGGTACGGACCAGGCTGCTTCCTCCGGGGAAGGCGGAGACCACCGCGTTTCCCAGGTACTCGGAGGGGCCCGCCAGCAGGGCCTCCACCATGGCGGCCGCCACGCCCGTGCGGTTCGGGAACCAGCGCACATCGGGCACGGCGTATTCGAAGGTGACGTCGTAGAAATACAGAGTCTGCGGGGAGAAGACGTGGGCGAAGTTGGCGGTGTCCAGCATGATGCCGTCGGGCAGCTGCGAAATGCGCCACTGCCCGTCAACCTTTTCCAGCGATACGTCAAGCGCCCGGGTGGTGTGCGGCGGCATTTCGGTCATTATGCCCGCCTCGTCGATCTCCGAGACGAGCTCCAGCTGGATGGTGTAGGTGTTGGGGTTGGACCCGGGGATCACCGAAGGGCGGTCATCGTAGACCAGGGTCCGCACCGAGCCCTTCCAGACACCTGACTGCTTCGGGGTCAGGTATTCGCGGGCGACCTTGTAGTCGTCCTGCGACGCGACGCCGGCCTGGATGAAGTCCTCGACGATTTTGCGCGGGCCGTCCCCCTCCGTCGGGCCCGGGGCGGTAAACTGCACGTCCCCGCCCTCCTCGTTGTTGTTCCCGTCCAGGGCGATGGACTGCACCGGCGAGTTGCGCGGGATCTCCGAGCATCCGGTGAGCACCAGCACCACGCCCAGCAGCACGGCCAGGAGCGAAGAGGTCGAGGGGCGTTTCCTAGTCATGCGGGTGGTGCCTTCCTGGGGTGCGCGCGGGGGGTGCCCTGGACATCCGCGTCGCTGCCCGGGGTTTCCTCGGGGATCAGCGGCGGTGCCGGTTTGAAGCCTATGGCGGGGATTTCCCCGGTCAACGGGAAGGAGACGACCATGCCGTCGTCCAGGACCGCGTCCGCCAGCACGATGGGTTCCAGCGGCAGCGGCGAGGCGACGATCTGGTTTCCCAGGATCCGCGGCAGGGTCAGCCGGAAACAGGATCCCACGCCGCGCTCCCCCCAGGTCTCGAGCC
This sequence comes from Paeniglutamicibacter sulfureus, assembly GCF_039535115.1. Classification (NCBI taxonomy): domain Bacteria; kingdom Bacillati; phylum Actinomycetota; class Actinomycetes; order Micrococcales; family Micrococcaceae; genus Paeniglutamicibacter; species Paeniglutamicibacter sulfureus. Next base: position 109,427 of record NZ_BAAAWO010000001.1, on the reverse strand, counting down.
TGCCCTCGTGCAGCCGGGTGTCCTCCATCGCGATGGACAGGCCCAACCCCGACCCCCCGGTGGTGCGGGCGCGGGCGGGGTCGGCACGCCAGAACCTGTCAAAGACCCGGCCGGCGGACTCCGGGCTCATGCCGATGCCGCGGTCGCGCACCGTGATGGCCACCGCGTTGGCGTTCCCGCCCACCGTGATGTCGATGGGGTTGCCCTCGCCGTGTTCCACGGCGTTCATCACCAGGTTGCGCACCACGCGCTCGATGCGCCGGGCATCCATTTCCGCCACCGCTCCCCCGGTCGGGGTGCTCAGGCGCAGCACCGAGCCCATGGCGTCGGCGTGCGGGGTGGCGGCGTCGATCACGCGCCGGGCCACGGAGACCAGGTCGGTGGGCTCTGCATCGAGAACCGCAACCCCGGCGTCGAAGCGCGAGACCTCCAACAGGTCGTTGAGCAGGATCTGGAAGCGCTCGACCTGGTTGTAGAGCAGCTCCGCTGAGCGTTTGTTGATGGGGTCGAAGTCCTCGCGCGCGTCGTGAAGCACCTCGGCGGCCATCCGCACCGTCGTCAGCGGGGTGCGCAGCTCGTGGGAGACGTCGGAGACGAAGCGCTGCTGCATCTGCGAGAGCATGGCTAGCTGGTTGATCTGGTCCTGCAGGGACGCGGCCATGTGGTTGAACGAGTTGCCCAGCCGGGCGATCTCGTCCTCCCCGGAGACGACCATGCGTTCCTCCAGCTGCCCGGCGGCAAGCTTCTCGGAGACCTGCGCGGCGGCCGCCACGGGGCGCACCACGGCGCGGGTCACGTACCAGGTGATGCCGCCGACCACCAGCAACAGCAGTCCGCCGATCAAGCCCATGGCCCGGTTGATGAAGTCGAGGGTGTCCTGCACGCTTGAGAGGTCGTAGACCAGGTACAGGCCGTATTCGCGGCCCGGCGGCAGGGTCACCTTGGTACCGAAGATCAGGCCCGGCCCGGCGCTGTCCCCGGCGTTGACCTCGATGGACTGCCAATAGGTCGCGTTGGACTCCTTGACCTGGTCGGCCAACGCCTCCGGGACGATGCGGGAGGTCAGGTTGCCGCTGGCGGTGGGGCCCACGTAGAGGTCGTCGGCACCGGGCAGCGGGACCAGCACGAAGTCGCGCGGCACCAGGGCCGTCTCGCCCTCGAGGATCTTCAGCGTGCTGGTCACCAGAGAGTGCGTGCTGGAGCGGTCGGTGGTGGCCGCGGAGTCGAAGATGGCGCGGACCTGGTTCAACCCGCGCAGGGATTCGGACTCGACCTGGTTGAAGCGCTCCTGGAACAGGCCGGTGGCGATCTGGTTGGACAGGAAAGCCCCGGCGCCCAGCATGGCCACGGCGCTGAGCAGCATCGCGGAGGTGACCGTCCTGAAGAGCAGCGAGCGGGTCCAGCGCGAACGCATGGTGTTGCGCGTGCGCACCAGCGCAGCCAGCGCGCGGCGGATCCAGGATGTCACCCGGGCAGGTTGCGCCGGGGTTGCGGGTGCGGGTCGCACCGGCTCGACGGTGTCCATGGTTCCCGCCACCTCCTGGCTCAGGCCTGTCCCGCCTTGTATCCCACGCCGCGAACGGTCAGCACGACGCCCGGGTTTTCGGGGTCGAGCTCGACCTTCGAGCGCAGGCGCTGCACATGCACGTTGACCAGGCGGGTGTCCGCGGCGTGGCGGTAGCCCCATACCTGTTCAAGCAGCTGCTCGCGGGTGAACACCTGCCACGGCTTGCGGGCCAGGGCGACCAGCAGGTCGAACTCCAGCGGTGTCAGGCCGATGGGATCCCCCGCGCGGGTGACGCGGTGTCCGGCGACGTCGATGCTCAGGTCGCCGATCTTCAGGGTCTCGGGGGCATGTTGTTCGCCGGGGCGCAGCCGTGCGCGCACGCGGGCGACGAGTTCGGCCGGCTTGAAGGGCTTGGGGACGTAGTCGTCGGCACCGGATTCCAGGCCGCGGACCACGTCGGCCGTGTCCGACTTGGCGGTCAGCATCACGATGGGCACGTCGTCCTCGGCGCGGATCAGCTTGCAGACCTCGATGCCGTCCAACCCGGGAAGCATCAGGTCAAGCAGCACCAGATCGGGCTTGACCTCGCGGAAAACACCCAATGCCTTGGCACCGTCGTAGCAGAACACGGCCTCGAAACCGTCGTTCTGCAACACGATGCCGATCATTTCGGCCAGCGCCTCGTCGTCGTCGACAACCAGGATGCGTGCCTTCATAATCTGCCCTTCCGTAGCCTTGCGCTGGACGCCGCGAAAAGCATGCGCCCGGATACCTCAAGACTACATGAGCATGCCGGGCAAATCGGCGCGGAAACGGCAATCCACCTCACCATTCACCCTCCCGGACCCGGCGCTAGACTGGAGCAAACCCAAGGGTCCGGCGCCTGGTTCCGAATCCTTGCACCACATGCGGGAACGCGATGAGAGCGGGAAGCGATGAATACAGACGGCGATTCACCGGTGCCCGGTCCCGGCGACCCCGCGGGCTCCGAGGGCGGCTGGGGCCAGCCCCCTCCCGGATGGAACGAGCCGGCGGGCGATGGCGGGCCGGCTGGCCGGGACCAACGGCCTGCCCGGCAGCCGCATGGTCCGGCCGGACCCTCCGGCCAGTGGCCGGCACCCAGGCCAGGTGTGGTGGAATTGCGGCCCCTGGGCTTCGCCGACCTGCTGGATGCCACCTTCGCGGTGGTCCGCCGCGCCCCGCTGGCCACCGTGGCCAATGCAGTGCTCGCCCAGCTGTTGCCCGCGCTGGTCGCGTTGTTGCTGGTGCAGCGGCTCGATGTCCCGCTGGCCGTCCTCGAGCGCACCCTGGACCCGGATACTGCCGGCTCCGTGTCCTGGGCCGAGGCCTTTCCGCACCCCTGGCCGGTCTACGCGGGCACCGCGGTTGCCGTGCTGACGCTGCAATTGCTGGCCAATGTGCTGGTCGTGGGACCGGCCGCCGTCGCGGGAATGCGCGCGGTGCTGGGGATGCCCACCGGATGGGGGCAGGGGCTGGCCCTGGCACGCGGCGGGATGCTGCGCATCGCCGGGTGGCATGTGCTGCTCGGTGCCGCGGCCATGGTCGTCGTCGCGGTTCCGGTGGCGGTTGCGCTGCTGCTGGCCCGCTCGGTTGGCCTTGCGGTGGCGGCGCTCGGACTGCTGGGCATGCTCCTGGTGCTGGCGCCGTTGGCCCTCTGGATCGCCATCCGGATCTGCCTGGTGCCCACGCTGCTGGTGACCCGGCCGCCGGGGATCCGTCGGGCCGTGCGGTCCTCGTGGTCGCTGACCCACGGGTCTTGGTGGCGGATCATGGGGATCCTGCTGGTGGTGGCGGTGGTGCTCGGCATCCTTGGCGGAGTGCTCTCGCAGCTTGCGGCCGTGGTCGGCGGCCAGCTATTTGGCTCCGCTGCCACGACCGATGCGGTGCTGTCCATGGCCATCGTTGTCAATGCCCTGGTCGGGGCGGTGGGCATGGTGCTGACCCAGCTCATGCTCACCATGCTGCAGGTGGACCTGCGGATCCGCCGCGAACGCCTGGACTTGGTGCTGGCGGCCGAGGCGCAGGATCCCCGGAACCATCCCATTCCCGGCTACGGCGCCCGGGGCGCGGCTGAACCCCGAGGCTAGGCGTCGACGCGGACCTGGTTCAGCGCTTCCGCATAGCCGGCCAGGTGCCCCAGCACGGCGGTGGCCCCGGACGGGGAGAGATCGGCCAGTCCCGCGGTGGGGCTCAGCACCAGTGCGCCCAAGGCCGAGTCCGGCAGGCCGAGCTGACGCCAAGGGCGCCGGATCGCGTTGACGGCATCCACGACGCCGGGCGGTTGGGACCCCGGCTCCAGGCACCCCAGCCAGAGCCTGCTACCGGATTCCACAGCTGCCGCCAGCAGCTCCCAACCCGGGACGGTGAGCGATGCCGCGTTGGCACCCAGCCCGTCGGCGCCGGACTCCAGCGCTGTGGTGGCCAGCGTCGTCCAGGTGCCGGGCTCGGCATCGGCGCCGATGACCACGGCGGCGGCTCCCGCCTGGTGCAGCCCGTCGGTGAGTTCACTCCACCAGCCGCGGATCTCGCTGGCCGGAACCGAGCGCAGCGTGCGGTAGCCGCTGGCGGTGGGCAGCGTCCCGTTGAGCACCGCGCCGGCGTCGGGCTCATCGATGTACACCGTGACCTGTTGCGCGCCGGTGGTGCGGGACAGGATCTGCAGGTGGCGGACCGCTCCCAGCGCCAGGGACTGGGCCAGGTCGCGGCGCGCCCCGTGGTCGGACACGGCACGTTCGCCGTGTCGCAGGTACAGGTTCGCGGCCAACGTGGCGGGGCCGGGGAACTGGATCTTCAGCTCGGTGCCGGGTTTTTCCTCGGCGCCGATGGCATCCGACAGAACGTTCAGGTCAGTTCGCAGCGCCGAGGCGGCGCGCCTGGCGTCAATCCCGGGGGCATCGGCCAGGCGCCAGCCGTAGGGCTGCAGGTCCACCGCGAGGTCCTCGAGCAATTGCGCGCCGCGGCCGATGTTGTCAGAGCCGACGCCGCGGGCAGGGAGCTGCTGCAGGTGCGGCAGGTTCGGTTCCCCGATCTCGCCGCGGACCATCAGCACCGCTTCCAGCGGGTCGGTTCCGGGCATGGGTCCGTGCGCGCTGGCCTGCACCTGGCGTTCTGCCGGTTCGGTGGAAAGTTCCTCGTGCATGGGGTCCATCGGGGGCATCGGCTAGTTTCCGGACTCGGCGTGTGTGGCGGAAATGTTGTTGTGGTGCCTGATGACCTCGGAAATGATGAAGTTCATGAACTTCTCGGCGAATTCCGGGTCCAGGTGCGCCTCGTGGGCAAGGCTGCGCAGGCGCTCGATCTGTGCTTTTTCCCGTCCCGGGTCACTCGGCGGCAGCGCGTGCACGGCCTTGAGGTGGCCCACGCGCTGGGTGGCTTTAAAGCGTTCGGCCAGCAGGTAGACCAGCGTGGCGTCGAAGTTGTCGATGCTGCTGCGGATCGACAGCAACTCCGCCATGACCTCATCCGGGACGGTGTCGGCCAGGGAGCTGGCAGTGGGGTCGTAGGCGCCGGATTCCGCGTCGTCCGCGGCCTGCGGGTTCTTCTGTTGGCTCATGGTTCAAGTCTAGGGTTGCCTCTTCATTGCGCCCAACCGTGACGCGCGGCCCGGGAGCCAATCAGCCATGGGCTGACAGGGGCGGTGCCCCCGCGCCGCTCCCCACGGCGGCCGATGATTGCCTGGCGGCGACGGACGGAGGGGGGAGCGCGATCCACCTCGGTGGACCGCGCTCCCCCCTCCGGCGCGCCAGACGCGCCGATCCTCAGACGGCGTTGAGGAACGCCTCGCGTCGCACCGCCTGCTCCACGGGGTCCGGCACCGGCAGCGAGGCAATGAGCCTGCGGGTGTAGGGATGCTGCGGGTCGCCCATGACCTGGTTCCCGATGCCTTCCTCCACGAGCTTTCCGCGGTACAGCACCCCCACCCAGGTCGAGAGCATGTCGACCACCGCCAGGTCGTGGGAGATGAACAGGGCCGCGAAGCCCAGCTCGGCCTGCAGCTCCTTGAACAATTCCAGCACCTTGGCCTGCACCGAGACATCCAGCGCACTGGTCGGCTCGTCGGCTACCAGCAGCTTCGGGTCAAGGGCCAGCGCCCGCGCCAGCGAGGCACGCTGGCGCTGTCCGCCGGAGAGTTCGTGCGGGAAGCGTGCGGCGAACGCGGCCGGCAGCTGCACCGCCTCGAGCAGCTCGTCGACCCGCTTGCGGGCGGCCCGGGCATCGAGAGCCTTGTGCACCAGGAGCGGTTCGGCCACGCATTCGCCGATGCTCAGCTGCGGGTTGAAGCTGGCCGCCGGGTCCTGGAACACAAACCCGATGTCCTGGCGCAGCTTCTTGAAGGTGCGCTCCTTGAAGTCGAGCATCTCGTAGCCGAAGACCTTCAGCGAACCGGAACTGACCTTGTTCAGCCCGGCGATGGCCCGGCCGATGGTGGTCTTCCCGGAGCCGGACTCGCCAACCAGCCCGTAGACCTCCCCCGCGCAGATCTGCAGGGAAACGTCGTCAACGGCCGTGAACGAGGGCGTTCCCAGGCGCCCGGGATAGACGATGGAAAGGTTGGTGGCCTGAACCAGCACCTCCTTGTCCTGGCCGGAGCGGGAGGTCATCCCGGCCGATGCCGAGTTCCTGCCCAGGTGCGGCACCGCCGCCAGCAGCGCCTTGGTGTATTCCTCCCGGGGCGCGGCGAAGAGCTCGGCGCTCGGCGCACTCTCGACGATCTTGCCCTGGTACATCACCACCACCCGGTCTGCCAGGTCGGCCACCACCCCCATGTTGTGGGTGATCAGCACGATCCCGGTGTTGAAGTCGTCGCGCACCTCGCGCAGCAGCTCCAGGATCTCGGCCTGCACCGTGACATCCAGCGCCGTGGTCGGTTCGTCCGCGACGATCAGCGCCGGGTTCAGGGCCAGGGCCGCGGCGATGATGACGCGCTGCTTCTGCCCGCCGGAGAACTGGTGCGGGTAGTAGTTGACCCGCTTCTCCGGCTCCGGGATGCCGACCTTGCGCAGCACCTCGATGGCGCGGGCTTTGGCCTCCTTGCGTCCGACCTTGCCGTGGGCGCGGATGCCCTCGGCGATTTGCCAGCCCACGGTGTACACCGGGTTCAGCGCCGTGGAGGGTTCCTGGAACACCATGGAGACCTCGTCCCCGCGCACCGCGCGCAATTCGCGGGCACCCAGGGTGAGCATGTTGTTGCCCTTGAGCACCACGGCCCCTCGGGCCACCGCCGTCTCGGCGAGCAGCCCCAGGATGGTGCGGGCCGTCACCGACTTGCCGGAGCCGGATTCGCCGACCACCGCCACGACCTCGCCGGCCGCGACCTCGAAGCCGACCCCGCGCACAGCCGGGACCTCCCCGGCGTCGGTGGTGAAGGTGACCTCGAGATCCCTGATTTCCAGGACCGTGCCGTCGGCACGGCCAATCACGTCCTTTCGGTGCGCATTCATGCTGTGGCCTTTCCGCCGCGACGCTTTGCTTTTCGGCGCATCCGCAGGCGCGGGTCCGCCAGGTCGTTCATCGATTCGCCCACCAGGGTCAGCCCGAGCACCGTGAGCACGATGGCGGCGCCCGGGAAGACTCCGGTCCACCAGATGCCGCTGGTGGCATCCGAGAGTGCACGGTTCAGGTCAAAGCCCCACTCGGCGGCCTTGGTCGGTTCGATGCCAAAGCCCAGGAAGCCCAGGCCCGCCAGGGTCAGCAGCGCCTCGGAGGCGTTGAGCGTGAAGATCAGCGGCAGCGTGCGGGTGGCGTTGCGGAAGATGTGCTTGGCCATGATGCGCACGTTGGAGGCACCGACGACCTTGGCGGATTCGACGAAGGGCTCTGCCTTCAGCCGCACGGTTTCGGCACGGATGACGCGGAAGTACTGCGGGATGAAGACCACGGTGATGGATATCGCCGCGGCCATGATCCCGCCCCACAGACTCGACTGGCCCCGGGAAATCACAATGGACATCACGATGGCCAGCAGCAGCGAGGGGAAGGCATAGATGGCGTCGGCCAGCACCACCAGCACCCGGTCCAGCCAGCCGCCGATGTACCCGGAGAGCAGTCCCAGGATCACGCCGAGGAAGATGGAGAAGACCACGGCGACCACGATCACCGCGACCGCCGTCTGGGCGCCCCAGAGGGTGCGGGAGAAGACGTCGAACCCGCCCACCGTGGTGCCCCAGAGGAACCTGCCGCCGGGGGCGGCCTGCGTGGGGAAGTTTCCCTCGGCATCGGAGGCCTGGGCGTAGCCGTAGGGCGCCAGCAGCGGGGCGAAGATCGCCGCCAGCAGGAAGAGTGCGGTCAGGACCAGGCCGGCCACGAGCATGCCGCGCTGCAGCCCGGCGCTCATCCGGTAGTGGGAGATGATCGGCAGCCGCGTCCACAGCGGCTTCCTGGCCCCGAGGGCCGTGGGGGTTGTGGTGGCCATGGCTAGAACCTCACTCGGGGGTCGATGAGCGCGGCGATGATGTCCACGATGAAGTTGGTGAGCGCGACGATGACCGCCAGCAGGACCACGATGCCCTGCACGGCCACGAAGTCCCGGGCCGTGAGGTACTCGGCCAGCTGGAAGCCCAGGCCCTTCCACTCGAAGGTGGTCTCGGTGAGCACCGCGCCGCCGAGCAGCAGCGCGATCTGCAGGCCCATGACCGTGATGATCGGGATCAACGCGGGGCGGTAGGCGTGCTTGGTGAGCAGTCGGTATTCGGAGACCCCGCGCGAGCGGCCGGCCTCCACGTAGTCGCGGCCCAGGGTGCCGATGACGTTGGTGCGCACCAGGCGCAGGAACACCCCGGCGGTGAGCAGTCCCAGGGCGACCGCCGGCAGGATCGCGTGCTCGATGACGTCGGATGCCGCGGCCATGTTCCCGGAGCGCAGCGCGTCAAGCAGGAAGATGCCGCTGGGGTTCTGCAGCGATGTCAGGGCAAGTTCGGCGTTGATCCCGGCCCGGCCGGCAATGGGCAGCCAGCCCAGCCAGACGCCGAAGATGAGCTTGAGCAGCAGCCCGGCAAAGAACACCGGGGTGGCGTAGCAAAGGATCGCGAAGACGCGCAGGATCGCGTCGGGCCAGCGGTCGCGCAGTTTGGCCGAGAGCAGGCCGAAGGGAATGCCGATCAGCAGGGCGACGACCAGCGAGTTGAAGGCCAGCTCGGCGGTCGCGGCGCCATAGGTGGCCAGCACCTCGGTCACCGCGCGGTTGTCGGTGAGGGTCCGGCCGAAGTTGCCGGTGAACACCTGTCCGAGGTACTCGAAGTACTGGATGAGGACCGGGCGGTCATAGCCCGCGGCGGCGATGCGCTCGGCCAGCTGGTCGGGGGTCAGGCGACCGCCGAGGGCGGCGGTGATCGGGTCTCCGGTGACGCGCATCAGGAAGAACACGAGTGTCACCAGGATGAAGATGGTGGGGAAAATCAGCAGGAAGCGTGTGACGAGGTAACGTACAAAGCTGCCCCCTGCCTTGGTTGCCGTTGCTGCCGGTGTCGGTGGTGGCGACTCGGCTTCGGCGAGGTCGGTCATGATGGCCATGGATGGTGCGTCCTAGCTAGGTTGGGGCTGTGGGAGGCGGGCCTGACATGGCCCGCCCCGGCTCCCCTCCATCGAAGGGGAACCGGGGCCGGGGTGTCGGCGGAACCCGCCGGGGTGGGTGGCTACTTGGAGATGACACCCATGCGGAACTTGAACGACGGGTCGAGGGTCTTCTCGACTCCCGAGACGTTGGCTCCCGCGACGGCAACCTGGGCACCCTGCAATAGCGGAATGGTGGAAAGGTCGCCGGCGACCTTGGTCTGGATTTCCTCGATCAAGGCGGTGCGCTTGGCAGCATCGGTTTCCACACGCTGTTCGCTGATCAGCGTGTCCACTTCCTTGTTGTCATAGGCGTTTCCCAGGAAGTTGTTCTTGGCGAAGAACGGGCTCAGGTAGTTGTCGGCATCTGAGTAGTCCGGGTACCAACCGAGCTGGTAGGACGGGTAGTCGGTGACGCGCGACTTCTGGTAAGTCACCCATTCGGTGGACTGCAGGTCGACCTTGAACAGGCCGCCCTTTTCCAGCTGGCTCTTGACCAGGGCATACTCATCGCCCGAGCTGGGGCCGTAGTGGTCGGGGTTGTACTGGAGCTTGAGGTCGACCGGTGTAGTGACCCCTGCCGCCTCGAGGACCGCCTTGGCCTTGTCCAGCGACGGCTTCCCGTCTTCCCCGTACATGTCCTTGAGCGGTTCGATGGCCCCGGTGAAGCCCTGCGGCACGAAGGAGTATGCCGGCAGGTAGGTGCCCTTGTAGACACCGGTGGCAATCGCCTCGCGGTCAACCAGGTTGGCCGCCGCCTGGCGAACGGCCAGTGCCTTGGCCGGATCGGCGTCGTCGGTCTTGGCACCGAACGGCATGATGTCGAAGTTGAACACGATGTAGCGCAGCTCGCCGCCCGGGCCGGTGAGGACCTTGACCTTGGAGTCCTTGCCCAGGTCCTCCACGTCGGTGGGCGAAAGTGCGCGCCAGGCGACGTCGATGTTGCCCTGCTGCACGTCGAGCTTCAGGTTGTTGGAGTCCGCGTAGTACTTGATGTTGGCAGCGCTGTTCGCCGGGGCTTCCAGCAGGCCGTTGTAGCCTTCATAGGGTTTGAAGGAAACCAGCGAGTTCTTGGCGTAGCTTTCGATCGTGTACGGACCGGCGAAGGACTTCGCGGCGACAATGTCCTCGTCGGAGGCGACCTTGTCGGCGGGGAAGGCCTCGTCGTCGACGATGGGGCCGACGGGGCTGGTGAGCACCTGCGGGAAGGTCTGGTCGTTACCGCTCTTGAGCGTGAACACGACGGTGGTGGCATCCGGTGCCGCGACGCTGTCCAAGTTGCCAAGCAGCGAAGACGGTCCGTTGGGATCGGCGATCTTCAGCTGGCGGTCAAAGGAGTGCTTGACGTCCTTCGAATCGAGGGCAGTGCCGTTGGCCCACTTCAGGTCGGCTTTGAGCTTCACGGTGTACTCGGTTGGCGTGGTGAACTCGGCCGATTCGGCAATGTCGTTCACCGGGTCCGCCGAGCCGGGCACCGAGTTGAGCAGGAACGGGAAGACCTGGTTCATGACCATGAACGAACCGTTGTCGTACGAGCCTGCCGGGTCGAGCGAGGTGACCTTGTCCGTGGTTCCCACGGTGATTGGGCCGCTGGCAGGGGCGGTTTCGCCGCCGGTGCCGGTGCTGGGTGTTTCGGCCGGACCGGTGCAACCGGTCAGGGCCAGGGCGGAGATGCCGATAACGGCTGCGGCGAGTCGCAGTCCGTTTTTCTTGCGGGCCATGAGCATTCCTTTTCTGTCAGCGAGCATGCGAGGTGATAGAAAACACATGCTTCATACAGCCTAGGTGATCATCGTCACTAAACGCCATCAACTGTCGCCCTCAGTCGTATCGAAATGAAAATGTAACCAGGCGGTCCGCGTTGGTCCCCTGGGCACGTTCATCCGGCCCTGCCGCAACCTTGTCCGTACCCGGGTCCCGGCGAAGTGGCCTAGGGTTAAGCACGATGATGACACGAAGAGACGCTGCGATTGCGTTGGATATCCCCATGGAAATGGCCAAGCGCCACGGCATCCCGCCGCGCCTGAGCGAGGCCGCATTCGCCGAAATGAACGCCAATCCCCCGGCTTGGCTCATCCAGTCGCGCGCCAACCGCACCGGCAAGCGCCCCGTGTGGGTTCACCTGACCTGCGCCGTTTGCGGTTTCGCCGAGACCGAGCGACCCAAGAAGTGGTGGCCGGAATTCGATTTCGTGCACTGCGCCGAGCACGGCCCGGCCCAGCTCCCGCGGCTCGAAGCTGGCAAGACGCGCCTGGAATACCCGGACATCACCCCGCGCATGTACGGAATCGTCGACGAGGCCAAGGCCTAGCCGCACCTTTGGCATTCAAACGTCCCGTCTACCTTCCCGCTTCCCGCGGGGACGGAAGACGGGACGTTTGCGTGTGGGATGCGCCACCCGGAGTGTGAGAACGTGCCGTCGAGTGTGCTCCCCCGAGCCGTGGGAACCGGGAACAAGTGCGCAGGGCCTCTGGCCCAACGGCTGCCGGTCCGAAGGGGCAACCGAAACAATCGGTCGAGACCGGATGGGAACAACGCTGGGTTATTGCTCGCTGTCGATGGCCTTGGCGGCGTTTACCGTTTCCGGAGGTCCCTCGAGCCGCCGGTAGCGGACCAGCATCACACCGCTTTTGAAGGACCTCGGAGGCTCGACCACTTCGAAGCGGGTCGGTGCCGTGCCTGCCGGAAAGAGCCGCTTTCCCTCCCCGATCACCACCGGGCAGACCCACAGGTTCACCCGGTCAACCAGGCCTTCGCGAAACAGGGTCTGCAGGAGGTTCGCGCTTCCCCAGGTGTGGATCTGCCGGTGCCTTTGCCGCAGGTCGCGAACCTCCTGTGCGGCATCGGCGACCTGAGTGCTGGTGGCCCAGGTCAATTCCGGTTTGCCGCGTGATGCAACGTACTTGGGCACGCGGTTGAAGACGCTTCCGATCTCGTCGGTCGCGCTCGGCCAGTAGCCGCGGAAGATGTCGTAGGTTGTCCGGCCCAGCAGCAGCGCGTCGGATGCCTGCACGTCCTCTATCAGCTTGTCGGATGACTCCTGATCCCAGAATGGACGTTCCCATCCGGCGTACTCGAAGTCCCCGTCTTGTTCGTTTGGGCCGCCATTGGCCTGGATCACGCCGTCAAGCGTGATGTTCATATTGACGTGTAGCTCGCCCATGATGCCGTTCCCCTGATCAGTCGCATGGTGTCCACCGGACCTCCCCTGCAGCCAGTGTCCGACCGGGGCCTCGAATCGACAAAAGCCAGGCCCTACTGGTCTTCTTCGGGGGTGCTGCGACTTTTCCATTCACATGGCCCAAGGCCAATGAGTTGCTGCGGACAAATGATCCGCCCTTCAGGGCAGGGTGTGTCTCAGTGTTGGTTCTTGACCTCCTGCACGGACCGCGACAGCAGGCAGAACTCATTTCCCTCGGGATCGCCCAAGACGACCCAGCTGACTTCCGTCCCCTGGCCCACGTCCGTCCGCTTCGCGCCAAGGGCGAGCAGGCGCTCGAGCTCCTCGGCCGTGGACACACCATCCGCCCGCAGGTCGAAATGCAGCCGGTTCTTCACGGTCTTTCCCTCGGGCACCGCAAAAACATCGATGGAAGGCCAGGTTTCGTCTTTTGGCGCGATGCTGATTCCGTCGTTGTCCTCTTCGACAATGTGCCAGTCCAAGACGGCGCACCAGAAATCGGCCACTACCCGTGGCCTGATCGCATCGATGGCAACGGCAGCTATACGACTGGACATGGGATCACAGTAGACCAGGACGTGGGCCATGGACAGGTCCACCAATTCACGATTTCACTTCGGATCAAGAGCGTCCTGCATGCATCACGTGAACGATTCACCCGCGGCATCGCAGGCTCACCACCCCGTTCATGACTCGTGGCATCGGACCACCGCGAACCGGGTCGACAGTTATCCGCTTTCGTTCCACGGGTCACAGGTGGTCACGGTTTGGGGACCCCTATCGGACGGTTTGCGGTGCGGAAGCATGGAACCTGGCAGTAGTTCCGCCGGCCTGGCTGTCTACGAATTGACCGGTACGAGGGTGTAGCGGTCAAGCCCACATTGGTTGACCTCAAGTTGGAAGCCGCGTCGGGTGAGCAGCTTGGCGGAAACGGTGTTGGCTGGGTCCACGCGGGCAAAGAGTTCCCGGGATTTGTACACCTCGGGAATCGTGGTCAGCGCGCCATCGACCATGGCCCCGGCAATGCCGCGACCCCAGTGCTCGGGTGACACCCAGTATCCGATCTCAATGCCCTCGTCCTTCCGAGTGGAAACCACGATGCCGACAGGTTCGTCTGCCTCCTTGGCCAGGAACCAGCGCGATGCTCCCGCGAGATCGAGAGCGTCCTCCTGAAGGGCTGCGCGAACACGGTCATTGATGGTTTGCTGATCCCATGGCCGTCCGTCCCCAACGAAGCGAGTCACCCGCTCGTCGGAGGCCATGCCCGCGAAAAATGCCGCATCGGACTCTTGAAATGGCTGCAGGGTAATGGGCGGAGGTTGCTGCATTGAGTCTCTTTCGCAGTTGGCGGGGACTTGGCCAACCTATCAAGGGCCCGGGATGGTGCTGAATCGCCTGGCGGGCTCCGGCATCCTGTAACTTGGCTGTTGGTCGCGGTCGGCCGGCTAGTTGGCGCCGACCGCGACCATGCCCGTCTAGCCTGCGATGAGTTCCACGACACGGCCCTGGTGCAGTGCCCTGTAAATATCGTCGCGCATGAGATTGGCTTCCCGCGCGGTGAGGGTGCTTTCGATCGGCCGGAGCGTAATGCGAATCAGTGCGTTCGCCTGCCCGGGTTCGATCTGCAGCCTGTCCCGTGCCGCCGCAGGCAGGTCCTCGCAGTCGGTCAGTCCAAGAAGCCCGACCGATTCAAGGTCGTCCATGCGCTCCCCGAGCGCTTGGCGGACTTCGTCGCCCAGGATCTCCTCGTCGAAGGATGTGGGGACGACGATCGAGATGTCGCGCCGAATCGGGGGAAGAAGCGAGACCGGTTGCCACGGCGCCAGATCGAGCATCTGGGATCCGATGCGTTGGTCGCGGGCACGCAGGAGTCGAATGTCGGGAATGCCCTTGCGCAGCATCAGGGCCCGGTCCAGGCCCATGCCCAGGGCGAGGCCCGACCACTGTTCCGGGTCGAGTCCGGCCTCGGCGAAGAGGTGCGGCGCCATCATGCCGCACTCGGCGAGTTCCAACCATGCGCTGCCAACCAGGACATCCACTTGCAGCCCGTTGGTCGTGTAGGGATGGACGGCAGGCACCGTGCGCCATCGGGCACCGGGCAAGACCGCCTCGACCAGAACGGCGATCATCGATTCAAGGTCGACCGGCCCCAGTGCCGGGGATGGACATATCCGCCAGAGGTCCACCTGGTGGGGTGCGCCGACGTGTGTCCGGTCGATGGCGTCCCGTCGATACACCAACCCGGGCATGACGACCAGTTCGTCCAACCCGCCGGTTCGCGGCAGATTCCTGAGCAACCCAGGGACCGATGCCGAGGTGTGGCTCCGGAGCATCACCGTGGGGCTCACGTATCGCGAATACCGTTGGTCGCGGGTCACGGTCGACGCGGAGAAGCCCAGGTTGTCGTAGTTGTCTGTGACCGAGACCAGTGGGCTGTTTCGCACCGTCTTGGCCACCACGCCCCAACGACGCGTGAGAGCCGTGGTGACCTGGCCCAGCAGCTCTTGCATGGCGTGTGGGCCATGCTCGGGATTGGAGAGGTCACGCAGCGTTAGAGCGTCGTGGAGTTCATCTGCGGAAAGATAAGTAGTCATGGGAAGTCCTTGGGTGGGTCTGGATCGGTGGATAGTCCCCCGATCCGCTCCGCCGCCAGGACCTAGGCGCGCGCCTCAGAGCCCTCGCGACCGGCAACCGGTCGGGGGCTGATAAATCGCAGTGAGTTACGCATGTTGCCGAGGCTAGCAGGTTGCATGTTCCTGTCCAAGCAACCCCTGGTCTTGGGCACACCTGAAAATATCGACGACCTAATCTGAAATCCGGTAAAGGACAAAGACGCGGCAGCATGATGGCTTGGGACTTCAAGCCGCTCGGTGCAGCGACAGGCGGTCCACCGGACCAATACGCCGGGCCCGCAGAAAATATTCGGCGTCACAAGGTGGCACCCATCCTGGCGCTGCTCGGGCTGGTGCCCGTCCACACCGGCCAGGCGATTGATGTATTGGACGTTTCGTATGCGCGACGGCCTATTCCGCGCACGCCAACATCCTCAATCGCGTGGTTAACGCCTGGCCCGGGGCACGGGCCGTCGAAGACTTAGGACGGAGCGCGGGGCTTAAAGCGTTTGAAGGGGCCGAGGATGGTCATCGATCCATTTCCCCAGCACTACGCAAGCCGCCATTCAGGGCCTGAGAACCACGCTTGTTTGGGTTCCCGCGTACTCGAACGCTGCGCTGACGGCTGTGCGAATCGACGCCGTGTTATCGGTTCTGGCTCGCCACTGTGGAATGAGCCCGGAGGCCATAGCCTGACCCATGGCTATCGTGGCGGCCTTGAGGGCGAGCCCGCGACGCCGTACTTCGGGCGCGGTGAGCACGCCCATCTGAGCCAGGCTGCCTGCCCGAATGTCATATCCAGCACCTGCGTGCGGGAATGGCGGATCAACACTGTCATCTAGCAAGACGAACGTATTGGCCATCTCGCTCAGGAGAACTTCCGTGGAATCATTTGTCGGGCAGGCACCTTCCAAAGCGACGGCATGTCTTGGATCGCGGCTCACCGTCTGACCGACACCCGGTATGGCAGGGCCATCGTCGCAAAAATAAAGTGCAGCTTCACCGAGCGGTTGTCCACCGTACGGTGAACTGATCTCCAATAATTTTGAATGGCTGGCGAGTTCGGCGTCAGTCAGGTCTTCGGCTGCTTCAATTGCCCACCCCGGGCCCACCAGAACGCCAGTTCCAAACAACGACACAAACGTGAGCACGGAGCTGTCGTCTTTTTCGCAGTGGATCCTCATACCGCCGTCAGCCAGGGCGTCCTGATCCACCCCCAGGATTTGTGCCCACGCCAGCTGAACAGTTGAGACGGTGCTGGGTCTTAGCGTCATGCGGCAACCCTAGCGGACGCTTGACACGGTATGTCCCGGCTTCAACCACGCTACGAATTGCAGGCCTCCCGGCTATGAGACGAGTGACGGGTCCCATGCGGTGGAGCGGGCCGAATCGATGGTGGCCTGGCCCAGCACGCGGGTGCCCTGGTAGATCACCATGGTCTGGCCCGGGGCGACCCCGCGCATCGGCTCGATGAGCGTGGCGACCAGGACGTTGGACCCGTCTTCCTGCGGCTCGACGCGGGCGCGGGCATCGACGGGGTCGCCGTGCGCACGCACCTGCACCATGCAGTCGAACTCGATGCCGGCCTCGGCGTCGGCGATGGGCAGCCCGGCCCAGGAGATCCTGATGCCACGCAGCTCGTCGACGGCCAGCAGGGCCTCGGGGCCAACGATGACCTTGTTTTCCTTCGGGCGGATCTCCAGCACGAAGCGCGGCTTGCCATCGGCCGCCGGGGTGCCGAGCTTCAGGCCCTTGCGCTGGCCGACGGTGAAGGCGTGGGCGCCCTCGTGCTCGCCCAGGGCCTTGCCCTCCTGGTCCACGATCTCGCCCTTGGTCATGTCGATGCGCTCGGCCAGCCAGCCGCGGGTGTCCCCATCGGGGATGAAACAGATGTCGTGGCTGTCGGGCTTGTTCGCCACCGAGAGCCCGCGGGCCTCTGCCTCGGCGCGGACCTCGGCCTTGGAGGGGGTCTCGGCCAGCGGGAAGATGCAGTGCTCCAGCTGCTCGTGGGTGAGCACGCCCAGCACGTAGGACTGGTCCTTGGCCCAGTCGGCGGCGCGGTGCAGCTCTGGGTTGCCTTCCCCATCCCGGATCACCTTGGCGTAGTGCCCGGTGCAGACCGCGTCGAAGCCCAGCGCGATGGCCTTTTCCAGCAGCGCGGCGAACTTGATGCGCTCGTTGCAGCGCATGCAGGGGTTGGGGGTGCGTCCTGCCTCGTACTCGGCGATGAAGTCGTCGACCACGTCTTCCTTGAAGCGCTCGGAGAAGTCCCAGACGTAGTAGGGGATGCCGAGCTTGTCGCACGCCCGCCAGGCGTCGTTGGAGTCCTCGACGGTGCAGCAACCGCGGCTACCGGTGCGCAGGGTCCCGGGCATGCGGGAAAGTGCCAGGTGCACGCCGACGACCTCGTGGCCGGCCTCGACGGCGCGTGCCGCCGCGACCGCGGAGTCGACCCCGCCGCTCATTGCTGCCAAAACCTTCATCGTGTGAACCCTGTCCCTGCCGTTTGGATGCTGCTGACTTGTGCGGCCATGCCGGCCTTTTTGGCCCGCGCATAGGCCTCGGGCAATGCCGCCACCAACTTCTCAACGTCGGAGGCGCTCGTTGTATGCCCGAGGGTGAAGCGTTGTGCGCCACGTGCCGTCGCTTCGTCCCGCCCCATGGCCAAGAGCACGTGGGAGGGGCGCGGCACCCCGGCGGTGCAGGCGGAGCCGGTGGAGGAATGGATCCCGAGCATGTCCAGCACGAAAAGCAGCGAGTCTCCCTCGCAGCCCGGGAAGGTGAAGTGCGCGTTGCCCGGCAAGCGGGTGCCCGCGTGTCCGGGATCCGCGGTGCCGCTGAACACGGCCTCGGGAACCAGCCTGGACACCCCGTCGATGAGTGTGTCGCGCAGCGTGGCCAGGCGCTCTGCCTCGGCCTCCAGGTTGGCTGCGGCCTGCGTGGCTGCGGCGGCGAACCCGGCCGTGGCGGCGGCGTTCAGCGTACCCGAGCGCAGTGCGCGTTCGTGCCCGCCGCCGTGCTGCACGGGAGTGAGCACCACGTCGCGTCGCACGAAGAGTGCGCCGATGCCCACCGGCCCGCCGATCTTGTGCCCGGATACCGCCATCGTGGCCAGCCCGGAGTCGGCGAAGCGGGTCGGCACCGAGGTGAAGGCCTGGACCGCGTCCGAGTGCACCGGTATGCCGTGGGGGTCGGCGAGCGCAACCACCTTCGCCACTGGCTGGACGCTGCCGACCTCGTTGTTGGCCCACATGATGGTGATGAGGGCAATGTCGTGGGGGTTCTTCGCGATTTCGCATTCCAGCGCGTTGAGGTCGATGACCCCGTCGGTGTCCACGTTCAGCCAGGTGACGTCCGCCCCTTCGTGGGCCTGAAGCCATTCCACGGTGTCAAGCACCGCGTGGTGCTCGATCACGGAGCAGAGGATGCGCTTGCGTGCCGGGTCGGCGGCGTTCCGGTTCCAGTACAGGCCCTTGAGGGCGAGGTTGTCCGATTCGGTGCCGCCGGAGGTGAAGATGACTTCCGAGGGGTGGGCCCCGGCCGCGGCGGCCAGCTGCTCGCGGGCTTCTTCGGTGACGCGGTGGGCGCGGCGGCCGGCGCCGTGCAGCGAGGAGGGGTTGCCGGTCTGCGCCAGCTCATGGGTCATGGCGGCGAGCGCTGGGCCGGACATGGGTGTCGTGGCTGCGTGGTCTAGGTAAATGGGGCTCGTGGACACCGAACAATTCTAGCCCTGTTGCGGGTCTCCGGGGCGGAGTGATTCCTCACAACGCCCCCGCATCCCCCTCCCACGCGCCCGCAGGGGGCTAGTTGCCTTCCCCCTGGAAGTACTCCCCCGCCAGTTCCTCGGGATCGAAGGGTTCGTCATCCGCCGCCGGCAGCTCGTTGCGGGTGTCTCCGGCCGCATCGAGCCGGGAGTCGGCGTCGACTTCCCAGGCCTCGATGCCGGCGCAGCCCAGCAGGGCGTCGATGAGCCCGCGGCTGCCGCCGACGATGGTGGAATCCTCGTAGAGCTCGGTGGACATCAGCCAGGCGCGGTCTTGGGGCCAGGCCAGGTTGGGCGACTGGCGCTGTTCGCCCAGGGAGGTCCGTGCCCACAGCGGGCTGGCCAGGTCCTCCGCATCGCCGCGGAAAACGTAGAAGGAGCGGTAGCCGGAACCGATCTGCAAGGTCGGCGCGTTCCTGACCTCTTCGGAAAATGCCGGTGCCTTGGCACGGGCGGCAAGTTCCTCGGCGCGCCTGGCGTTTTCTTCCTCGGTGAGGGCGGGGTCGTTCTCGATCACTACCTCGACCTGGTCGCCGCCGTGGATGAACGCCAGCCCGTTCCAGAGCGCCAGGTGGATTTCGCCAGGGGTCGCGGTGTGCGCCGCCAGCAGCGGGGCGATGGCGCGCAGCTCGGCGGCACCCAGCCCGTCCCAGCCCGGGGCTTCCCCCTCCCAGGAGTCCTCTGCCAGTGGCACCCCGTCCTCGCCGATCCCGGAGAGTGCGGCGAATTGCGCCAGGGCGTGCATGGTGCTGCCGCGCCGCTTGGCGATCGCATCCCAGCGCACGGGCTGCCCGTCGGTCCCCATGGCCGGGTGGAAGATCCGTGCGTAGGCGGCAAAGCCGCGGGGCACCTGGCCCGCGACCAGGTTTGCGGTGTCTGCGTCCCGGCCTTGTTCCTGCAGGGCCTGCACTATCCATGCGCCGGCATCGGGGGCGACGAAGTTCAAAGTCATTCATACAGGGTACCCAAGCCCGCGCCCGCGGTGCGCCGTGCCGTCCGCCCTTGGAGACCTGCACTGGGCTTCATCCTCCCCAAAGCTTCTAAAACTGGTAAGAATGGTCTAACAGATCGTTGCTAGGAGCCCGCATGAGCATGTACCTACCCGCACTTCGCCACCCGGTCCACCGCTTCGCGCACCGCAGCATTGATTTCAGCGCGCGGGTCGCGTTGATGGCGATCATCAACCGCACGCCCGACAGCTTCTACGATTCCGGGGCCACCTTCGCCCTGGGCTCCGCGGTGGACGCGGCGCTGGAGGCGGTGGACGCCGGGGCCGACTGGATCGACATCGGCGGGGTGCCCTTCTCTCCCGGACCCGCGCTGTCCTGGCAGGAAGAGGCCCAGCGGATCGTCCCCGTCATCCGGGCGGTTCGGGCGCAAAGCGACGTGATCATCTCAGCCGACACGTTCCTGCCCGAGGTCGCTTCCGCCGCCATGGCCGCGGGAGCCGACGTCATCAACGACACCACCGGCCTGAGCGACCCGCAGCTCGGGCGCGCCGTGGCCGAGGCCGGGGCGCACCTGGTCATCACCCATTCGCTCGCCGCACCTCGCACCATCTACCCGCGCCCCACCTATGACGACGTGGTCGCTGAGGTCACGGGGTACCTGCGCCGGAAGGTCGACTTCGCACTCTCCCTGGGGATCGCCGAGGAGAAGATCATCGTGGATCCCGGCCACGACCTGAACAAGAACACGCTCCACACCCTGGCCATCACCGCCGGGTTCGAGGCCATCGCCGCACTGGGCTACCCGAGCCTGGCTGCCGTCTCCAACAAGGACTTCATCGGCGAAACCCTGGATGTACCCAAGTCCGAACGCACCGCCGGCTCGATGGCGGCGGCCAGCATGTGCATCATGAACGGGGCACGGATCATCCGCATGCACAACATCCCCGAATCGGTCTCCACCATCCGGATGCTCGAGGCGGCCATGGGGTGGCGCGAGCCGGCGTACCTGGTGCACAACATGGGCGAGGTCAATCCCCCGGCGCACCCCGGGGCCCCGTCCGGTTCCCCGGTCCATGATGACCTCTCCGTCCGCAGAACCGCCCGGGAAGGTTCCTGATGCGGCGCCTGCTCCCCGACCCCGCCCCGGACCTCGACGACACAGCCCTGCTCGAGTCCTACGCGCCGCCGGGCTCAGGGGACCCCTTCGTCCGCTTCAACTTCATCTCCTCGATCGACGGTGCGGCAACGCTCGGCGGCCTTTCCGGTGACCTGGGCACGGATGCCGACAAGCGCGTGTTCATGCTGTTGCGCCGGGTGGCCGATGTCATTTTGGTGGGTGCGGGGACGGTGCGGGCCGAGGGCTACGACGGCGAGTTGCTCGATGCCCCCTCGCGCGCCTGGCGCCTGGCGCGCGGCATGCCCGAGCGCCCGTTGCTGGCGGTGGTCTCCGGCCACCTGGACCTGGATCCCGGGAGCGAACTGTTCACCACGAACCCCGGCAAGATCCTGGTCCTCACCTCGGGCGCCGCGAATCCGGAGCGGGCGGCGGCCCTGGGCGCGGTGGCGGAGGTCATCGCTTCCGGGGACCCGGGGCCTGTCATCGACCCCCGGTGGATCATCCGGACGCTGCACGGCAAGGGCCTGCGCGTGATCCATTCCGAGGGCGGGCCCACGCTCCTTGGCGACTTCCAGCGGGCCGATGCGGTGGACAGCCTCTGCGTGACCTTCTCCCCGCTGCTGGTGGGCGGGGACTCGCGCCGGATTGCCCGCGGCACCCCCACGGATGTGTCCCGCGAGATGTCCCTGCACCTTCTGCTCGAGGAGGATAGCGGCCTGCTGGCCGAATACCGCCGGGCGCACGGGAGCGGTCCTGCAGGGCAAACGTCCATCGGCAACCGGTAAGATCGCTTGAGCAACATCGCGCATCGATGCCTGCATTCCCGATCCGAAAGGCAGCCACGTGGCCCAGCGGAAAACCCATTACGAGGTCCTGGGCGTTGCCCCCACCGCCAGCGCCACCGAGATCAAGTCCGCCTACCGCAAGGCTGCCCGCCTGACCCATCCGGACCACGGCGGAGACGCCCGGGACTTCGCCGCCGTGACGCTGGCCTACGAAACGTTGATCGACTCTGCTGCCCGCACCCGCTATGACCGCAGCTACGGCACCGAATCAAGCTACCTGCGCGGCAAGGCGCCAGCCCCCGAGGCCGGCGGAAGCCCGTCCGACGGCGGCTCGATGCGTTTTGGGACCGGCAATGCCCGCCCCTCGGCCACCGACGCCACGACCTACCTCCCGGCGCTCGATGTCCCCGGTGCCATTGACCGGGAAACCTCGGTCCGCCAGGTGCATGGCACCCCGCGCAAGCGCGGGATCTTCGGCGCCCAGGCCCGGCTCGCGCGGGAGAACCGCACGGTCCAACTGCTGGTCCGCAGGGTGCTGCCGTCGCTGCCCTCCACGCGCCTGGTCAACGGGCTGCATGCCCCGGGCGGCGGCTACATCGACCACGTCCTGTTGGGCGGCTACCGGCTGGCGCTGATCCACTCCATGATGTTGCCCAAGGGCGTCTACCGCTGGGACGGTGCCTCGCTGCTGCGCGACGGCAAGCACATCGACCCGCCGCGCATTGCCCCGCTGGTGCACGAGATGCAGCGCCTTTTCCCCGAGCTGAACGTCACCGGCTGGACGGTCATCCTGTCCCCGGACGGGAACCTGCACGAACCTGTCATCGACTATGCCCGCGGCGCCGAACCCGGCCCCATCAACGCGCTGAATGTCGTCAACGCCATCAACCTGGTGCGGGAAATGAAGATGTTCCTGGGCACCGGGCCGGCCCCGCATGTGGTGGATCGCACCATTTTGGCGCGCCTGCTGGGCGGAATGTACTAACCACGCGGGACGGCTGCCCGCCCGGGCGGACCGCGGGCCGCGCCATGGACCGGGCCCCTGCTGGCGTCGAGGCCCCGGCACCGTAAACTGGGGGGCGTGTTCCGAATCCTTTTTTACACTCCCGAAATTCCCGGCAATACCGGCAATGCCATCCGCCTGGCCGCCGTCACCGGCGCGCAGCTGCACCTCGTCGAGCCGTTGGGCTTCGACTTCGAGGACTCCAAGCTGCGCCGTGCGGGCCTCGATTACCACGACCTGGCAGTGGTCACCGTCCACAAGGACCTCGAATCAGCGTGGGCGGCGCTGGCCCCCACACGCGTCTTCGCCTTCACCTCCGAGGGAGAGACCATGTACACGGATGTGGCCTACGAGCCGGGCGACGTGCTGCTCTTCGGCCCCGAATCCGTCGGCCTGCCCACCGTGGTGAAGCAGGACGCGCATGTGACCGCCACGGTGCGCCTGCCCATGCTGGAGGCCCGCCGCTCGCTGAACCTGGCCAACTCCGCCTCGATCGCGCTGTACGAGGCCTGGCGACAGCACGGCTTCGCCGGCACCGGCACCGGCACGCGCTAGGCGCCCGGTGCATGCGGCCGGTATCCGGCCGGCACACACTAAACACCTAGGCTTCTCGCCTATGCTTACACGTGGCATTCCCCGGCCACCCCAACTCGATTTCCGAAGGACGGCAACTCATGACCGGCACCGATCCCGCCACCCCCGCGCACCGCGGCGACGAGAACGAAGAGGACCTCGGCATGGATCTGGTGGACCAGGTGTCCACCGATGCCGAGCGCCCGGCCCGACGCCCGCTCAAGAGGTGGGTGCTCGTGGTTGCAGGCCTGGCAGTGCTCCTGATCGGCCTCATCGCGGGCCTGTCGACCCTGGTCCCGACCAACTACGTCTCCAAGGTCGAGCGCGCCTCCGACCAGGTCGTCGTTCAGGCGGAGCTGGAAGGCGGCGGGAACGCGGTGCTCACCACCTCGGCGAAGGCCGATGCAGGCATGATCGAGCTCACCGGCCTGCCGGACGTGGGCTCGAGCGAGACCTACTCGGTGTGGCTCATCGAGGCCTCCACCGACAGGCCCACCCTGCTGGCCAACGTCGTTCCCGGGGAGGAACCGGCGCAGGAGGGATTCAACGGCGTCGAGAAGATCGCCTCCGTCATGGTCTCGCTGGAGCCCGCCGATGGCAGCAGCACCGCACCGAGCTCCGCGCCGCTTGCCGTGCTTGACCTTCCCGAGCCGAAGTAGCGATTCATCGGCGCACCCGCGCCGCAGACGACAGTGGGCCGTCTTCCCCTACGCAGGGAAGACGGCCCACTGTGCTCTGGTCCGATGAACGCTAGAAACCGGCGATGGTGTCGGCCGCGTTGACCGCCACCACGTGGAAGGCCTCCGCCAGGGCGCCGGGGGCCAGGCCCGCCTTGGCTCCCTGGTCCGCGCTCTGGGCCCGCACATAGCGTTCCATGGCCGGCACGTCGGGGTGCTGGCTCAGGTGCTGGCGAAGCGCGGAGAGCTTGAGGTCGAACACCTGGGTGATCTCCACCCGGTGGTTCTCCCTTTCCGCCGGTGCCCCGTAGAGCCAGAGCCACGGCAGCTTGTACGCCTCGAGCCCGGCCTCCAGCAGCTCCGGGTAGGAGAACGGGTTCTCCACCGCCGGGTAGATCGCACGGGTCACCGCCTCGCCGCAGGCCAGGTGGTCAGGGTGCGAGCGCTGGATCCGCTCCCAGTTGCGTTCCGGGTGCATGGCCACCACAACGTCGGGGCGCAGCGTGCGGATCAGCTTGACCACCTGCTGCATGACCCGGTGGTTGGGTTCCAGGAAGCCGTCGGCCTCCCCCAGGAAATGCACGGTTTGCACGCCCACCAGCGCGGCGGCCGCGCGCTGCTCGGCGTGCCGGGTGGCGGTGATCTCCGCCGCGGTGCGCGTATCGAATCCCCCGGCGTCACCGTCGGTCATGATGCAGTATTCGACCTGCACGCCGGCAGCGGTCCAGGCCGCCACGGTGCCCGAGGCCCCGAAGTCCAGGTCGTCGGGGTGCGCGCCGAAGCACAGCACCCGGTTGACCGGCTCGGTCTCCGGGTCAAAGATGCCCACGCCCGCTAGCCCTTGCGCTGGCGGATCTCGGCGGCTGCCTGCGGCAGCACCGTGGCAAGGTCCCCCACGATTCCCAGGTCCGCGATCTCGAAGACCGGGGCGTCGGGGTCCTTGTTGATCGCGATGATGGTCTTGGCCGTCTGCATGCCTGCCTTTTGCTGGATGGCCCCGGAGATCCCGGCGGAGATGTACAACTGCGGGGAGACAGTGGTGCCGGTCTGCCCGACCTGCGCCGAGTGGTCGATCCAGCCGGCGTCGGTGGCGGCGCGCGAGGCGCCGACCGCCGCGCCCAGCGCATCGGCCAGGTCCTCGACGGGACCGAAATCCCCGTCGACGCCGCGGCCCCCTGCCACCACGAAGCGGGCCTCGGAGAGCTCCGGGCGCCCGGTGGCGGTGTGCGGTGCGGTGGCGGTGATGCGGGCAGCCGGGGCCGTGTCGCCGATTTCGAGTTCGTGCACCGGCGCGGTTGTGCCGCCGGCGGGCGTCGCCTCGGGCACCTCGATGCTGTTGGCCTTCAGCGTGATCAGTGCCGGTCCGCGGGTGGCCTGTGCCTTCACGGTCCAGCTGCCGGCGAGCACCGGCTTGGTCACGGTCAGCTCGGCGTCCACGTCGATGGCGTCGGTGATGACTCCGGCGTCCAGGCGCACCGCAGTCCGGGCGGCGATTTCGCGTCCCTCGACGCTGTTGGGTAACAGCACCGCCGAGGCGCCCGATGCGCGCACCGCTGCCTCCAGCAGCGATACGGCGGGGGCGATGAGCCCGTCGGCGTCCAGGCCGCCGGCAGCGGCATAGAAAGCGGTGGCGCCGGCTGCGCCAAGCCCCGCCAGTGCCGCGTCGTCGGCCGGGCCGCCGAGCACCGCGCTTGCATCGCCCAGCCGTGCCGCCAGCGCCAGCAGCTCGCGCTGGCCCTTGGACGGCGTGCCGGCGGGGGCGTGGATGTAAACCAATATCTTCATCATGCGTGTATCCCCTTGGGTAGGTGCTAGATCAGCTTGGCGTCGGCAAGGAAGTCAACCAGCGCGATGCCGGCCTGGCCGGAGTCGGTGATGATTTCGCCGGCGGCGCGCGGCGGGCGCGGATCGGCGCCCAGGACGCGGGTCGCGGACCCGGCGGCGCCCACTGCCGATTCGGCCAGGCCCAACTCGGCGAGCGTGAGCGTGGTGACCTTCTTCTTCTTGGCTGCCAGGATCCCGCGGAAATTCGGGTAGCGCGGCTCGTTGGCCTGGTCGGTGACCGAGAGCAGCACCGGCAGCCCGGCTTCCAGGGTCTGTGCCCCGTCCTCGCCCTCGCGCACCGCAGTAACCGTGTTGGATCCGGGGTCGAGCTCGACCTTGGACAGGTTGGTCAGCTGCGCAATGCCCAGGCGTTCGGCCAGTTGCGCCGGCACGAGCGAGGTTTCCGCATCGGTGGAGGCCATGCCGGTCAGCACCACGTCGAAGCCGCCCAGCTGCTTGATGGCCGTGGCCAGCACCAGGGACGTGGCCCCGGCGTCGGAGCCCGCCAGCGCTGGATCGGAAATATGCACACCCTTCGCGGCACCCATCTGCAGGGACTTCTTCACGGCGTTCGCCGCAGCGTCCGGGCCCATCGTCATCGCGGTGACGGTGTTGCCGGCCTTGTCCCCGCCGCGGGACTCGGACAGCGCCAGGGCGGCCTCGATGGCGTACTCGTCGAGTTCCGACAGGACGGAATCCTTGCGGTCCAGTCGGTTGCCCGGACCTGTCAGCTGGCGCTCGAATTGGACATCTGGCACGTGTTTGACCAACACGAGAATGTTCAAGGGCGTGCCGGTGTTCTGGCTCATTGCTGCCTTTCTGAAAACGTGGACAGATCTGGGGGGAAACGGCGGCCGGTGCTCACCGGCTTCCGCCAAAGGCGGGCGGGACCGGCCCTTCCCCTCGTATATCGTATCGGTGCCTGGCACCGCCCGATGGCATTGCCCGGGCCCCGGGAGCTGCCCGTTCCCGGCCCCGACGCACCAAACGCGGCGTGCCTGCAGGAAGGGGGTGTGGTCCTTGTTGCAGGCACGCCGCGTCCCGTGACATTTCGCAAGGTTGCGGCGTGTTGCGCCGCGTTGCGGGCGGCGGGACCGGCCGTGTTACCCCGTGTGGCGGGCGGGCCCGGAATCAGCTGGCCGGGGATTCCCCGACCGTCACATTCGCGGTGGCAGCGTTCCCTCCGCGGATGTAGTGGATTTCCGCTTTTCCACCGGAAGGGAGCTCACGGATCGCGGCGGTCAGCGAGGTGCTGTCGGAGATGGTGCGGGCATCCACCCCGGTGATCACGTCCCCGACCTCCAGGCCGGCGGCGGCCGCCGGGCTGTCGGCAACGACCTTCTTGACCTCGGCGCCGACGCTGAAGGACGACGATCCGCCGTTCTCCACGGATGCGGGCTTGGCCAGCACCTCAACCCCGAGCATGCCGTGCGAGGCCGAGCCGTCGGCGATGATGTCGTCGGCGATGCGCTTGGCGTAATCGATCGGGATCGCGAAGCCG
Source organism: Paeniglutamicibacter sulfureus (assembly GCF_039535115.1). NCBI lineage: Bacteria > Bacillati > Actinomycetota > Actinomycetes > Micrococcales > Micrococcaceae > Paeniglutamicibacter > Paeniglutamicibacter sulfureus. The sequence goes on along the minus strand of NZ_BAAAWO010000001.1, from coordinate 82,365 downwards.
ACGCCGATCGACCCGCCGTCCGAGGAGCCCTCGGAACCGGACCCGGAGGAGGCGATCGCGACGTTCACGCCGATGATGTCCCCGTTGACGTCCACCAGTGCGCCGCCGGAATTGCCGTGGTTGATGGCCGCATCGGTCTGGATCACGTTGATGAAGATCGAGCCGGCGGACCCGGACTGCTGCTCCGGGACACCGGGGAACTGGAAGTTGAACTGGTTGCCGCCCCCGTCTCCCTCCGCGCTCTCGTCCTGTTCGGGCACCGCCGAGGAGGCCACGGAGATGGTCCGGTTCAGCGTGGAGATGATGCCGTCGGTAACGGTGCCGCTCAGGCCCAGCGGTGCACCGATGGCTACCGCCGTGTCACCCACGTTCAGCTCGGACGAGGCGCCCAGCGTCGCCGGAACCAGGGACGGTGCATCGATCTTGATCACGGCCAGGTCCGAGAGCGGGTCGGTTCCCACCAGGGAGCCGTTGTGCACCTTCCCGTCCGAGGTCCGCACAGAGATCGACGGGTCGCCGGTGGTGCCGCCCAGGGTCACCACGTGCGTGTTGGTGAGGATGTGTCCGGCGGTGTCCAGGATGATGCCGGAGCCCGAGCCGGCCGAGCCGGAGCCGGAGACGTCGATGGTCACGACGCTGGGGCTGGCCTTGGCGGCAGCGGCGGTGACAGCGGTGACGTTCTCCGGGTTGTTGATGACCACGTCGCCCTGGGGCGTCTGGGTGCTCGAAGAGACGGTGGTCCCGTTGGAGGACATCACGTAGTTGGCGCCCACCGCGCCGCCGGCACCCACGAGCGCTGCTGCAACCATGCCCACGATCAGGGCGCCGGAGGTGAACTTCTTCGGGGAATTGTTCTGGGCAGGGGGCACGGCGAAGGCCGCGGCGTGGTCCTCGGGGGTCGGGGACCCGTAGGGCGAGGCCGAATGCTGTCCCTGCGAGTTCCAGGCTTGTCCGTAGGCGGGCCGCTGCACCGGCTGCTGCGGGCCGGTGGCATCCTGCTGCGCGGCGGTGTGGCGCGGCATTGACTGCGTCTGGTCCGCGGCGCCCTCGATCTTGTCCACCGGAGCCCGCCCTTCGTCCGCGGCGGGCTGCTCCATGGCAACCGGCTGCGCGGCGTCCGGACCGCTGGAGGGGGTGGTTGGCGGTGCCACGGGACGCGGCGGCACGGCGCCGGCTTCGGGCTGCGGCCGGCCGTCGGCCGGGGTTCCCGGGTTCTGTGACTCGTTCTCGCTCATGGCTTTCTTCCCATCCTGAAGGTGGATAATCCTGCATTTCCTGGTTACAACTATGCCCTTTTGGGCTGTGGCGGCGAAAAGGGGCACCTGAGTGTTAGCTGTGAGAATGCGTTGTTCGCCATCAGCATCCGGATGATCCGGCGATTCTGTGGACTCGCGTGCATCGCCCCCCATAGACTCAACATCGACAGCAGAAACCGGAAAGTTGCGAGTATCCACGCATCCGACCCGACGTTTCCGCGGCCGACCATGCAAGGGTGAAGGAATAATATGAAGTCGCTCCCCCGGCGGATGGCACTTGTTGCCTCCGCAGGAATCTTGTCCCTGTTCATGCTTGCACCGCCGGCCTCGGCCGATTCCCCCGTGCAGATTCCCCCGGGCGAATTCGTGGTGGACCAGGCCCGGGTTCTGGGGTCCGACGCCACCGAAGTGACCGACGCCGTAAACCAGCTGCGCCTCGACACAGGGCAGTCGCTCTTCGTTATCTACGTGGATACCTTCTCCGATCCGGCCGACCCCGACGAATGGGTTAATGCCGTTGCGCAGTCCAAGCAGATGGGCACCAGCGACGCGGTCCTGGCCATCGCCGTGGAGCAGCGCAACGCGAAGTTCGTCGCCCACGAGGACGGTGACATTTCCGCCGAAGACAGCAGCACCATCTACAACAGGATGGTCGCCCCGCAGTTGTCCCAGCAAGACTGGGCGGCCGCTGCGCTGGCAGCGGTCACGGGCATCGAGAACGTGGCCAACGGCTTGTCGCCCACCGGCGGCGAGCCCGCTTCGAACGAATCGGGCGGCTCCGGCGGCGGCGCCGGATGGATCCTTGTCGGCGGCGTCGCGGTGGTCGGCGGTGCCACGGCCTGGGCGCTGGCACGCCGCAAGAAGCTTCCCGCAGGTCCCCCGCCGGTGGCCACGGGCCCCGACGGCAAGCCGCTGGATCCGCTGGCATCGCTGAGCATCCCCGACCTGCGCACCAAGGCCGGCAGCCTGCTGATTGCCGCCGACGATGCCATTCGCTCCTCCGAGCAGGAGGTCGGCTTCGCGCAGGCCCAATTCGGCGAGGCCGCCATCAAGCCCTTCGCCGAGGACATTGCTGCCGCCAAGGAGCACATGTCCGAGTCCTTCAAGTTGCAGCAGCAGCTGGACGACCACATCCCCGACACCGAAGCCGACCAGCGTTCCTGGCTCGGGGAGATCATCCGCCGCTGTGAGGCAGTGAACGAAACACTGGAACTGCACACGGAGGAGTTCACCTCGTTGCGCGAGCTCGAACAGAACGCACCTGCGGCCGTCGCCTCGCTCAAAGCGCAGATCGAGCCCATGCGCCAACGTGTCGGCACCGTGAAGGACCATCTCGCCGAACTCGCCACCCGCTACACCGAGGGCGCGCTGCACCAGGTCCACACCAACATCGCCGAGGCCACCGACCGACTCGACTTCGCCAACACCGCGGTGCTGACCGCAGAGGCGAAGATCGCCTCGTCCGAGACCTCAGAGGCCGCCGTGGCCGTGCGGGCCGGCGAGGACGCCGTGCACCAGGCAACCGTGCTGCTTGAAGCGATCGCCCACGCCGGAGACGACCTGGACAAGGCCCGGGCGGACCTCGAATCCTTGGTTTCCACCGCCGCGAAGGACCTTGCGCAGGGCCGCGCCCTTGTCGCCAACGGTTCCAACCCCGAGCTTGCCGGTTCCGTCGCCCGCCTTGAGGCAGCGCTGTCCTCGGTCCAGTCCCAGGTCGGCAGCGGCCTGGTGAACCCGGTGGCGCTCGTCTCGGAGGTCGATGCCGGTCTTCGCCCGCTCAATGAACAACTGAACCAGATCCGCGATGCGCAGGAACGCGCCAACCGCGCGGCCGAGTCCCTGCAGTCCGCCATCCGCACCGCACAGATGAAGATCAGCGGCACCGACGACTTCATCAGGGCCAGGCGCGGCGGCGTCGGTGCCACCGCGCGCACCCGTCTCGCCGAGGCCCAGCGCAACCTTGAGGAGGCCCTGCGCCTGGCCCCCTCGGATCCATCCACCGCCCTGTCCCATGCCGAGCATGCCTCCGCACTGGCCGACCAGGCAGCACGCGAGGCGGAAAACGATGTCGATGGCTTCGGCGGCGGTTTCGGCGGCGGCGGCTTTGGCGGAGGGCGCGGAGGCGGCAGCGGTCTTGGCGGTGCCATCCTCGGCGGCATCCTTATTGATTCCATCCTGCGCGGCGGTTCGCACTCGGGCGACTCCGGCGGCGGCCTCTTTGGCGGCGGCGGTTTCGGTGGATTCGGCGGCGGCGGAGGCGGCGGCTTCGGAGGCGGCTTCGGCGGTGGCGACGGGGGCAACTTCTAGGCAGGTGCCGCCCCGGCCGGCCTGACGGCCACCTGCCACGGCCAGCCCCGCCCCTTGATTGCAGTAACGCAGTTCCGGCACACGGAAGCGCGACAGGGAAAAGTTCAACAAGACAGTCAACGAAAGGTCTCACCGTGGTAAAGCAGTCTATTTTTGGTCGTGTCGCACAGCTGGCCAAGGCCAATATCAACGCCATGCTCGATTCCGCGGAAGATCCGCAGAAGATGCTCGACCAAATGGTGCGCGACTACACCGACAACATCGCCGAGGCCGAAACCGCCGTGGCGCAGACCATCGGCAACCTGCGCATGATGGAGGAAGACTACACCGAGGATGTCCAGGCCGCCTCGGATTGGGGCAACAAGGCACTGGCCGCCTCCGGCAAGGCCGATGAGTTCCGTTCCGCTGGCGACGGCGCAAATGCCGACAAATTCGATTCGCTGGCCAAGGTCGCCATCCAGCGCCAGATGCAGTCCGAGTCGGAGGCGAAGTCCGCCGAGCCAACCATCACCTCGCAGCGGGACATCGTTGACAAGCTCAAGTCGGGCCTGGACGCCATGAAGTCCAAGCGCCAGCAGCTCCTTTCCAAGCGCGACGAACTCGTTGCCCGCGCCAAGTCCGCCCAGGCGCAGAACCAGGTGCAGGAAGCCGTGAAGAGCATCGACATCATGGATCCCACCAGCGAAGTCAGCCGCTTCGAGGAAAAGATCCGTCGCGAAGAAGCCCGAGTGCGCGGTGCCGCCGAACTCGCCTCCTCGTCGTTGGACGCCCAGTTCAACTCGCTGGAGGACCTGGGCGAGCAGACCGAGATTGAGGCACGTCTCGCGGCGCTGAAGGCACCGAAGTCCGCGCCGTCGATCACCACGGGCGCCGGCGAGTAGCCTTCACCCCCACCCGCCATGGCAGCCCGCGCTCTGCCGACTGAGGGGGCGGACGGCGGCGGAGCGCACCGGAATCGATCCGGTGCCCCGCCGCTGTCCGTCCCCTTTAGGCTGCCCGGTGACGGGAGCCGAGCTTCGTTCAGACGCATGAATCCCGCGAACGAGGCAGGGCGCTCCCCCGTGTTTAGGCGGAGCTTTCGGTATCACCTGTGGAACGAACCGGTAGCAAACATGTAAGTATCCGGTAGCACTTCGGAGCATTCAGAGTCAGGATTGCTTTCACCCACGGCAACAGGTCGTGGCCAGTGAAAGGAAACCGACCGTAGTGGCTGATTACAGACAGATCATGGCCCTGCTGGTGCAGGGCAATTCGTATCGGCAGGTCCAAGCGCGAGCCGGTTGCTCGCATCGAACGATCTCCAAGGCCCGCCAGGTCCTTGACGACCAGAAACTGACCACCCTTGATCAGGTCGACGCGCTCAGCGATGAGGACCTTGACCGGCTTTTCAGCGATGGCCGCAAGAACGTGTCCAGCGAGTTCGTTCCCGTCAACATCGATGCCGTGGTGAAGGCCCGGATCGGCCGGAAAAAGCCACCGTTAAAGGTCATGTGGGCCCGCTACCTGGACACCCCGCACACGGGCTCCGCCCGGTTTTACGGGTATGAACGGTTCTGCCAGATCGTTGCCGAGCACGTGAAGGCCAACGACCTGACCAGCCCGCTTACGCACGAACCCGGACGCACGATGCAGGTCGACTGGGCCGGGACCAAGATGCAGCTGACCGACCCCATCACCCGGGAAACCACGAAGGTCTCGGTCTTCGTGGCGTCGTTGCCGTATTCGGGCATGATCTTCGCGTACGGGTCCCTGGACGAGAAGCTTCCAGCGTGGTGCCAGATGCACCGCAGGGCCTTTGAATATTTTCAAGGCGTGACCCAACTGGTCATTCCCGACAATGCCTCGACCGCCTCGAACCAGATCAGCCGCTATGAAAAGGCCCGGGACGTGAACCAGTCCTATGAGGCTTTCCTGGAGTATTACCAGAGCGCGGCAGTCCCGACCGGATCCTACAAGCCGCAAGAGAAAGGCCACGTCGAGGCCGGGGTGAAGATCGTGACGAACTGGATCATCCACTATCTTGCCGACCGGCGCTTCACGACCCTGGATGAGCTCAATGAGGCCGTGGCCGAACAGATGGACATGATCAACGAACGGACGCCCTTCCGCGGTGAGCCCCGCTCCCGGCGTGAGTGGTTCGAGGAAGCCGAGCGCCCCGAGTTGATCGGCCTCCCGGATGAGCCGTGGCGGGAAGTTCAGTGGCGCAAGGCGAAGGTCTCGCGGGACTGGCACGTGCAGGTCGACACGATCAAATACTCGGTTCCGCACCAGCACGCCGGGCAGACCCTGGACGTGCGGGTGGTCGGTGAGCAGGTCACGATCCTTGCCGACGGGGCAGTGATCGCTTCGCACCAGCGTGGGGCGCGGCGTCATTCCTACGTCACCGACGCCGACCACGCGCCGCACGGGTATGAGGACACCTCACTGCTATGGACCCGGGCCTATTTCATCCGGCAAGCGACCAAGGTCGGCCCCTACACGGTCCAGGCTTTGACCCGGTTGCTGGAGCGGAAGAAGATCGAAGCCCAGGGCTACCGGTCGTGCTTGAACATCCTCGAGCTGGGGAAAGGCAACAACCGCAGCCTGTTGGAACAGGCCTGCCACGACCTCTGCGTGCACGACGCGAGGAACCCGATCAGCTATACCGCGGTCAAGCATCGCATCGCCGTCCTGCGTGCGGACCATGCCGGGCGTCCTGCAACTCTCGCTCCTGGCCCGGGGCCGTCCGCTGCGACGGGGAGAACGGTGGGCGTCCGGGATACCAGCCGTGCCCACCTGGACGGGATCTCGCAGTTCAGTCTCGAGGCGCTGACCAACGCAAGCCTGACCGAGCCGACGACGGGGGAAGGCCGTGCTTGACCACCACCTGACGGAAGATGACATGGGGCTGTTTACCAGGTTGCGGATGACCGCGTTCGGCCAGGCTGTCATCGACATGGCCAACGATCCGGCCTATGACGAATGGACGTTCTCCCGCAAGGTCCGTCACGCCTTGGACCAGGAGACCACGGCCCGGGCCCAGCGTCGGGTGGTGAAACTGCTCAAGGAGTCGAAAACGCCCAACCCGGCCGCTTGCATTGAAGAGATCCACTATCTGCCCGATAGGACGCTGAACCGGGAGGTCGTGGCACGGCTCGCATCGTGCCAGTGGATTGAGCAGACGACGAACCTGGTGATCCTCGGGAAATCAAGTGTCGGCAAATCGTATCTGGCCCAGGCCTTGGTCAACGCGGCTTGCCGGCACGACCACACGGCACGCTACTTCCGGCTTGATGACCTGGCCAATAAGCTCGCGGTCTATCATCGGGCGGACTCCGAACGGCTGAAGTTCCTCGGAGACCTGCACGACTGCGATGTCCTGGTCCTGGATGATTTCCTGACCACGCCGATCAGCCCGGAGACCGCGAGCGAACTGCTCAATATCCTCGCAGGACGTGAACACCGGGGCGCCACGGTGGTGACGTCGCAGTTCGATCCCGAGGACTGGTACAAGTCGCTGCACGATGCGGTGATCGCCGAGTCGATCCTTAACCGCATTGTTTCCAGCAGTGAGCTGATCCAGCTTGACGGGCCGAATATGCGCCGACGTGCCCACGCCGATCAACGAGCTGAGCCGGCAAGCTAAAGCGGTGGGGTGCTGGTGCGGCGGGCCGGGCGCTACCGGGTTCTCGCACCAGTGCTACCGGTTCGTTCCACAGGTGCTACCGAAAGCTCCGTCCATACACCCCCGCACAAGGGAGGGCTCTCCTGAGCTTCTGGAAGCCAACCTCGATGGCTCGGCAGCGGCTTGTCCACAGATTTTCGCCGCCTCTGGAAACGGGGAGTTCTCGTTAACGCAAGAAACGCCCTGCGGATCCGAAGATCCGCAGGGCGTTCATTGTGGAGATGGGGAGAATTGAACTCCCGTCCGATGTGGTGTTGCCAGGTCTTCTCCGGGCGCAGTTTGCGTTGGATTTTCTCTGCCCCAGCCGTCATGCAAACAAGCGGCTGATCCGGGCACAGTTACCTAAATTATGCAGGTCGTTCCGGTAACGATAACTTCCCGCAGTGGCTATCTAAATGACGTAAGGAACAGGGGCGATAGCATCCCCTGGCTTACGGACTGTCTGGCTGCTTAGGCAGCGAGAGCGAAGTCAGTGCGCTTTGAGTCGGCACTTATTGTTTTGCAAAGAGCGTTAACGAGATAACTTTGCATCCTCGGCCCGCTTCACATGTCGCGACTCACACCGTCGAAACCGATCATCCCCGTATTTTGTTGTCAACGGGCAGCTTGCGCCGCCCCAACCACACGCATCAACCGTGCATATCTAGTCTAACGCACAATCGCCTCACGTCTATTCCCTGTTGGACCGCGGCCAAAAGGAGTGGAGGGAACCGGTGGGTTCCCGAGACGAGGATGCGCAACTACTCACGAGCTCCGCGATTACGTTCCCTCATCGTGCGAAGTGCCTCGCGATTGTCCTGTTTTTCACGCAGGCTCTGGCGTTTGTCGTATTCCTTCTTACCGCGCGCAACGCCAATTTCAATCTTGGCACGCCCGTTCTTGAAATACAGGCTCAGCGGTACGATCGTCAGACCGGATTCATTGATCTTGCGTTCAATTTTCAGCAGCTCTTGGCGGTGCAGGAGCAGCTTGCGTCGCCGCCGGGCCGCATGGTTCGTCCACGAGCCATTGAGGTACTCCGGGATGTAGACATTCTCCACATACAGTTCATTGCGGTAGAACTGGCCGAATCCATCAACCAGCGAAGCCTTGCCCTCGCGCAGGGATTTCACTTCAGTTCCGCTGAGCACCATTCCGGCTTCGTAGGTATCGAGAATCTCGAAGTCATGTCTGGCCTTGCGGTTGCTGGCAATAATCCGCTGTTCCGGGTCTTTCTTAGACACGTTGGCAACTCCTCTCCGCGAGTGGTTTCGTCACTTGGCGAGCTTATAGCTTACCGCTAGAGAAGTCCCAATGGGTTTACGGCCGCACCATTAAGAATCGTTTCGAAGTGCATGTGGCAGCCGGTGGAGTTGCCGGTCGTTCCTACGTAGCCGATGAGCTGGCCCTGCTGAACGTTCTGGCCGACACCGACCACAATCCGCTGCATGTGATGGTAGTTCGTTGCCAGTGCCCGGCCCTTGACCACGCCGTGGCTGATCGTGACCTTGTTTCCGGAGCTTCCGCCCCAGCCGGCCATCCAGACCTCTCCGTCCGCAGCTGCGCGCACTGGAGAGCCACATTGTCCGCCGAAGCCCCAGTCCACTCCGGCATGCACGTAACCGCCTCGTCCACCGTAGTCGATGGTTCCCGCAGGAGTGGGCCGCCAACCGAAGCCCGAGGTCTGACGTCCGCCGCTCACCGGCTTGATCAAGCCCCATGAGCTTCGTTCTGGCGGAGCAGCTTGCGGAGCGGGTGCAACGTACTTGGGTTTAACGTACGTGTTCTTCTTCTTCTGTCGAGCGGCTTCTTCCCTGGCCTCCTTGGCCCGAGCTGCCTCTTCACGATCCCATTTCGCTTTGGCCTCAGCCTTGCGCTTGCGCTCAGCCTCGGCAGCCTTGCGCTTGCGCTCGGCTTCCTCACGGATCAGGCGCTCCTGGCGCTCCTTGATTTCCCCGTTGATCCTGACCTGGTCAGCCTCTTCGGCGCGCAGCTTCTGCTGAATGCGCGGACGCTGGGCGAGGAGCTCGGCACTCAGCGCGTCCGTCTGGGAGATGATCCCATCAAGTTCACGCTTCTTGGACTCGGCATCGTCACGGGCGACTTGCTCGCGCGCCAGCGCCGCATCGGCGGCGGACTTGAGGTCGGTAATTTCAGCTTCCACTGCAGCCAGACGCAATTTCGCGTTGGCGTCGGTCGCCGACTGTTCGGACAAGGCATCGAGGGCGGCGTTTTGCGACCGCATGGCCTGGTCTGCTAGATCCATGCCCGCGGCCAGATTGCCGTCGGAAGTGGCGTTCATGAGCAGTGAGAGGTCCGAGGAGACTCCGCCCCGCTTATAGGCTTCCGTTGCAATCTGTCCGATGATTTGCTTGGAATCCTCAAGCTTCGCCTTGCCCTCGGCGATTTTCACGTTCAGCTGATCGCGTGTTTCGCGAGCCGCTTGGACCCTCCGGGCCAGATCGGCCGCTTCATCCGCGGCCCTTCGCACCCGGCCCTGTGCATCTGCCAGGGCCTGTTCAGCCCCGGGAAGCTGAGCCTGCAGTCCTCGAAGCTTCGCATCGGTGACCTTGATATCGTCATCGAGGACTTCCAAGTCCTCGGAGAGGTGATCGATGTTCTGTTCAACTTGGCGCTTTTGGTCATCTAGCTCATCCGCGTGTGCACCCACGCCCCCGGAAACCAAGAGGGCGATCGACAATGCGCCCACGGCTCCCGAACGCGCCATACGGCACCATACTGCTTTGGCTAACATAAATGTCCTTTGAGTCCTCGGTGAACTGAATTATTCATAGGTAGGCGGCGCCCTAAACCTTCAAGTACCGCCGCAAGGTTACCAACGACGATACACCAGCCAAAACCACGCCCAGCAGGATCAACCACGGTGCCACCAGGAAAACTTCGCCGGTGGATATGAAGGCAGTGTCCTTGTAGTCGAGCGCAAGCTTCCCGTCGATAAGGAACCTTACCGCCGCCCACAAGACGCCACCGGCCAACAACGCGCCAATCAATGCCGAGATAACGCCTTCCAAAATGAAGGGCAACTGGAGCGAGGATTTCGAGGCCCCCACCAGGCGCATGATGCCAGTTTCGCGGCGACGTAAGTAGGCGGACAGGCGAATCGTTGTTCCAACGAGCAACACCGCGCAAAGGATCATTACGCCGGCAATGCCGATGGCAACGAAGGATGCGATGTTGATGATGGAGAAGATCTTCTCGAGCAGCTCCCGCTGGTCGACCACCACATCGACTCCGTCCATCGAAGAGAAGAGTTCCTTGATGATCTGGTATTTTTCAGGATCAACCAAGGAAACCCGGAACGACTCCGGAAGCTGGTCGGCAGTCACGGTTTCGCTCATGGACGAGTTTTCGAACTGTTCGCGGAAGTGGGTGAGGGCTTGTTCCTTCGATTCGTATTCGAAGCTGTCAACATACGGCTTCACCGCCGAGGAGCCCAACATCGAATCAATTTCGCCGCGTTGGTCCTCGGTTACGGCACCTTCGGTGCAGTTGGTTCCTTCGTTGTGCTCACCGCACAGATAAATGGCCACCTGGACCTTGTCGTACCAATAGCCCTTCATCTGCGAGATCTGCATCTGCATGAGCGCCGCGGTACCCACGAAAGTCAACGAAATGAAGGTGACCAAGACTACGGAGACCACCATGGAGAGGTTTCGGCGGAGGCCAGTGCCTACTTCGCCGAGAATAAATCCGAGTTTCATGGCAAGTCGTCCTCAGTGTCAAACGGCGCGAAGGCCTGGCTGCGATTCGACGGTTTCTGCCACGTACTGTGATCGGCCTGCCGCAATTCGCGTGTTCCGTCCTGATTAATCACCGGGATCATCGAGGTGTACTCGCCAGAGCTCTCATCGCGCATGATCCTGCCCAAGGAAAGCTCAACGACGCGTCGACGCATGGAATTGACGATTCCATCGTCGTGCGTTGCCATAAGGACCGTAGTGCCGTTTTGGTTGATGCGGTCCAAGACGTTCATGATCCCGACGCTCGTAGCCGGGTCCAAGTTTCCGGTCGGCTCGTCGGCAAGCAAAATCTGCGGCTTGTTGGCAATGGCGCGGGCAATGGCCACACGCTGCTGTTCGCCGCCGGAAAGTTCATCTGGCTGGCGCTTTTCCTTGCCCTCCAGACCCACGAGCTTTAAGACCTCGGGCACGTGGTCGCGGATTGCACTTCGGCTCTCCCCCACCACCTGCATGGCAAAGGCGACGTTCTCGAAAACGTTCTTCTGCGGCAACAGGCGGAAGTCCTGGAACACGACACCGATGCCGCGACGCAGCTTGGGCACGCGCCATGAGGGAATGCGTGCAACATTTTGTCCGGCGACATGGACGGAACCACCGGTGGCGACGATTTCACGCAGGATGAGCCGGAGGAAGGTGGATTTGCCGGAGCCGGAGGCACCAACAAGAAACGCAAAGTCACCACGGTCAATTTCAATGCTTACGTCGTCGAGGCCAGGGCGCGCATTCTCCGAACCAAGGCGCGACTTCTGGTCATAGACCATCGTGACGTTTTCGAATCTAATCATCGCAACTCTGCCCGCGGGATCGCCGGCGCATGATCCAGGCACGGGACTTTGTTGAAGGAAGTAGCAAAGCCAGCTCTTGCACTCTATCCGTCCCGGCGGCACACAGTCGGCACAAAAAGCGGGTGTGTCACGAATCTGTGAGCCAGGTGAACGCACCCTGCGTGACCGATTCCCGGCTAACTGCATTACCCGCCAGTCAGCAAGCCCGGTGGGACCGTCCGCCGTCCGACCCACGGCGCAACCACCGATTGGCCTCGGGTTATTCCGACCACCAACGCACGGTTGGAACTCCTACGGTAGCGCCAACGGTGCGTCGGTTGCGGCCCTGATCTGTTCAGGAGTGACACCGGGGGCGCATTCGACCAGCTGCAAGCCGCTGGCTGTGACGTCTATTACGGCGAGATCCGTGATGATGCGTTGCACCACCGCACGGCCCGTTAGAGGCAAGGTGCATTCCTTGAGAATCTTCGCGCTTCCGTCCTTCGCAACATGCTCCATCAAGATGATGACGCGCTTGGCTCCCTGGACCAGATCCATGGCACCGCCCGGGCCCTTGACCATCTTGCCGGGGATCATCCAGTTGGCGAGGTCTCCGCCGGCGGAAACCTGCATTGCACCGAGGATCGCTGCATCGATCTTGCCGCCGCGGATCATCGCGAAGCTCGTCGAAGAATCGAAGTAGCTGGCGCCCGGAAGCACCGTCACGGTTTCCTTCCCCGCATTGATCAGATCGGGATCGACATCTGCCTCCGAGGGATATGGGCCGACCCCAAGGATCCCGTTCTCCGATTGCAGCACCAACGTGCGGTCCGCGGGAACATAGTTCGGCACCAGCGTGGGCATGCCGATGCCGAGATTGACATAGGCACCGTCTGGCAGTTCAAGCGCCGCACGGGCCGCCATTTCATTGCGTGACCAAGGCATTGGTTAGCCCTCCTTTGCAAATGGTGCGTCGTTGGACGCGGCACCGGCCGACTGGACCGTCAGCTTTTCAATCGGTTTCTCAATATCGGGCCCCACCTCCACCACGCGGTGCACAAAAACCCCGGGTAAATGGATCGCATCGGGATCAAGCTCGCCGGGCTCCACCAAGTGCTCAACCTGGGCAATGCAGATCCTTCCCGCCATTGCGGCCACGGGAGAAAATTGCCGCGCAGCCTTGTTGAACACCAGGTTTCCATGGCGATCTCCGTATGCGGCGTGGACCAGGGCGTAGTCGGTAACGATGGCTTCCTCCAATACGAAGGTCCCCGGCTCGCCGCCGGGCGCGAAGTCACGCTGGTCCTTGGGCACGGAAGCCTGGACAATCGCGCCGTCGGGACCGTAGCGCTGGGGCAGTCCTCCATCGGCTACCTGGGTACCTACGCCGGTGCGCGTGTAGAAGGCAGCGATGCCAGCACCGCCGGCACGCAGCTTCTCGGCAAGCGTTCCCTGCGGGGTCAACTCCAGCTCCAATTCGCCGCTGAGATAACGGCGTGCAAATTCCTTGTTTTCGCCGACGTATGAAGACGTCATCTTCGAAATCCTGCCGGAACGTAGCAGGATGCCCAGCCCGTGGTCGTCGGTTCCACAATTGTTAGAGACGACCTTCAGGTCGCCGACCCCGGTCTCTAGCAGCGCCTGTATCAGTACATTTGGGTTGCCCGAAAGCCCAAAACCGCCCACGGCGATGGACGCGGACTCCGGAATGTCCGCCACCGCTGCATTTGCTGATTCGTAGGTCTTGTCTAGCATTCCTGCGCTCCTGGGATTGCGGGTGGACGGTGCGATAGGCCACGGGCCTGTCTGCACCAGGCTTATCGCGCGGCGGAATTGGTCCCCGGCTTGCGACTACCCTGTAGCCACATCGTAGGACGTCCAGTGGCGGAATTCACCCATCCGGACACAATCGTTCCAGCAACGTGTTCTTGGAGCGATGTGCCTTGCGCCGTTGCAAGAGGTACCCCAAACTAACAAGGAGGCCCCCCGGGCACGCGATGAACGTGCCCGGGGAACCTCCCTTGTCTTCGTCCGCTGTGCGGCTCGGTGCCGGGCCGGTGTTCGGCCGGAGTGAATGTCTAGGACTGTGGACGGCGCTGTGCCGCCCGCCAACGGATCCCGGCGTCGATGAAGTCATCGAGCTCGCCATCGAACACGGCGGAAGTGTTTCCGACCTCGTGTTCGGTGCGCAGGTCTTTGACCATTTGGTAGGGATTGAGCACGTAGGAGCGCATCTGGTCGCCCCACGAGGCTTTGACGTCGCCGGCCATCTGCTTCTTTTGTGCGTCCTGCTCGGCCTTTTTCACCAGCAGCAATCGCGACTGGAGCACGCGCAGAGCCGCCGCACGGTTTTGGATCTGCGACTTTTCGTTCTGCATAGACACCACAATGCCAGTGGGGATGTGCGTCATGCGCACCGCCGAGTCGGTGGTGTTCACTGACTGTCCACCCGGACCCGAGGAACGATATACGTCGACGCGGATCTCGTTTTCCGGGATCTCGATGGAATCGTTTTGCTCAATCAGGGGTATGACCTCAACAGCGGCAAATGACGTCTGGCGTCGGCCCTGGTTGTCGAAGGGCGAGATGCGCACCAGGCGATGGGTTCCGGCCTCAACCGATAGCGTGCCAAACGCGTAGGGCGCGTTGATTTCGAAGGTGGCTGATTTCAAGCCAGCCTCTTCGGCGTAGGAAGTGTCCATGACCCGCGTAGAGTAGCCGTGCTTTTCGGCCCAGCGCATGTACATCCGCATCAACATTTCTGCGAAATCGGCGGCATCCACGCCTCCGGCACCGGCACGAATTGTCACAACCGCCTCGCGTGCGTCGAATTCACCGGAGAGCAGCGTCACCACTTCCAGGTTCTCCAATGCCTTGCGCACCGACTTTAGCTCGGTTTCCGCTTCCTGCAAGGTATCGGCGTCAGCCTCCATCTCGGCGAGTTCCACCAGCACTTCCAAGTCGTCGATGCGGGTGCGGATGCTCGTCAGACGCTCAAGCTCAGACTGGCGGTGCGAGAGCTTGGATGTGACCACCTGCGCCGCGGCCGGGTTGTCCCAGAGATCGGGAACACCCGCTTCCTCGGAGAGCATCGCGATGTCGGCGCGGATGCGCGGCACATCGGAGACCTCTTCGATGGAGGCGTAGGTGGAACGCAGTGATTTGATTTCGGCAGAAAAGTCAGTTGAAGCCATGGTAGTTTCCAGCCTACGACATATAAGGCGCCACAATTTGCTTCGGGGCTTGGTTATGACAGATGAAGCCCCATCGGTGATCCTGATGGACGCCGTGGTCCAGTCAACGGCGAGGGCGGATCCACCCGTTCCCGCTGGCGGCCTTGGCCAGGTGCATTCCGCTATTCAACGTGAGAGCAGCGTGCGGGCGTGGGATTCGACGTGGATAGACACCCCGCGCGGGACCACCCAGCCGATGATCGGTGGATGCACCACCGCGCCCAGGCGCACGTGCGCCGTGACTCCGTCGGGTTCCACGCCGGCGCTGACGATTCGCAGGTTCGAGAACCCTGCCCGGGCGTCAATGTCCGCAAGGTATTTTTCCGCTGCGTTTCGGACCTCGGACGGCTGCAACCGAAGCGAAGCGATCTCTCCGCCGCCTGCCGAGAGCTCAAAGTTGTCGGCAGCCGCGGCGACAGCCCCGTCTGCCACCGAAAGGAGCTTGTGTGCCTGCACGTTTACAGCCGTGGCCGCAAGCACCACGCTAATGGCCAGCAGCGAGATTGCGACCATGCCGATGATCAATATCATCGACTGCCCGCTTTCCGCTCTGGACGGGGAAGGTGACCGGGTGGCGGGCATTGTTTCGGTGTCAATGACGCGTCCAGCGGCCCCGCTGCTGCTACCCATATCGATCGACCCGCTGGGTGGCCTTGGATCCCACGTTGCCCGTGCGCCAGTTCCAGCCATCGGGAAGCATCGGCAGGACGGTCTCGACCGACACATTGATTGTCACGGTGCTTCCGGGTGAGAGACATGTCCCCTGGCAGCTGTAACTGAAATTGGTGCGTCCAGGCCCGATCTCCATGTTGGCGGCTGCCCGCTGAACGGCATCCGCCGCCCGGGCACGTCCCTGGCCCTCGCTTTGCGCCGTGACGAAGACCTTGGCGGCGTGGTCAGCCGCGCCGACCGCCGCGTAGCTTGCCGCCTGGACCTGTGCGGCGCCCACCACGAGGTACACCAGCGGCACCAGAAGCAATACCACCAGGAAGATGAATTCGATGATGGAGGAACCACTCTGAGGCCCGGGTGCCTCGCGATGGTCCTGCGGCGGGCTAGCCATATCGCACCGACTCTCCGTGCACCACGAACTCACCTGCGAACGGGATCATGCCGATGAGTGGAATTCCCGCCCGGACGGTGATCCGCACGCCGGGAGTTCCCCCGATGCTGATGGCGTTGGCCTGCACATTGGAAGCAAAGCGATCGCTCAGTGCTCCGCGGATGATGTCCTGCGTGCGACCCACACCGTCACCGGGACCACGGTCTGCCAACGTGCCATACCGGGCACCGGCCGCTGCGGCATCCATCAAGGTATTCCTGACGTGAAGCGCAAGAGTGAGCTGCAGGATGGCCAGAAACACGGCGATGAGCAGCGCGGAGACCATCACAAATTCGGCAACGGCCGATCCGCGCTGGTTGCCCCGCACTTCTTTCATTGAGGGCACGGCGAACCCTGGCATGCCCGTCCCTTTAGCCCAGGCCCGAAACCCGGTTGATTGCCTGGTTGAACAGCTCTTCCAGCCGGGGACCGGCGATAGCCAGCAGCGCTGCAACCAACAGCGCGCTCATCAAGGTGATCATCACCCATCCGGGCACGTCGCCACGTTCATTGCGCTTTACGCGTTCGGCCAACTCCGTGGCGCGGGTACCTGCCCACATGCCCATGCCGAACATCAACAATCCAAACTGCCGTGCGATCCTCATGTCATTTCTCCTTGCCGGTTTGTTGCCGCGCCGTCCGCCGGCGCGAGTGCCTGGTGCTGCTAGCCATGAATTTGGTGCCGCTCCGTACCTGCCGAGTTCCCGCGACAGTCGGACACGTCGGGATCCCGTCCGGGTTCCGCTGCTTGCCCTGCTTCTGCACCTTTCGTTAGTAGTTCATGTCGATCAGCGAAAGTCCCGGATACACCGCGAAAACGATGGTCAGGGGCAGTATGCCGAAAACTATGGGTACCATCATGCCGATTTCCTTCTTGCCCGCGGTCTCCATCAGCTCCCGCTTGGCAGCGTCACGCACGTCTTGGGCCTGCGCCCGCATGACCGCGGCGATTGGCGTCCCGCGCTCACTGGCCACGATGATCGCGTCGACGAAACGCGTCATTGCCGTGAGCTGAATGCGGTCGGACATGTCGGACAGGGCGCCGGCCAGTGTCGCGCCGGCGCGGACATGGGCAAGGGTGAGGGAAAATTCCTCGCTGAGTGCACCTCTGGATGTGCGCGCCACCCGTTCAATCGAGCCCACAGTACTTTCCCCCGCGGCCACGGCCAGCGCCATGAGCTCGGCGATCGTGGGGAATTGGTTCAGGATTCGCTTGCTGCGGCGGGTGGTCTGCTCCCCGAGGTACCAGTCGCGCAGCAGGTAGCCGCCCACCGCACAAAAGACGAGGACCACCAGTGCCAGCATCGGGTTGAAGCGACCGGCCACAATGTTCAGGCCGATCAGGGCGGCGCCGAGCAACGTCAACCCGGCCGACCACAGAAGCTGTTGGGCGCGAAAATCCAACACGCCGATCCGCAGCCCTGCACGCGCCAGTCGCCGTGCCAGGGCCTCGTTGCTCGGATTCAGCCGCTGCGACATTCGTGCCACATCGGCCAGGACCGGACCCACGATGCGCCCGAGCGGCCCAAAGGGGGTTTGCGCGGCGAGCGGTTCGACGAGGATTCGTGAACCGCTCCTGCCGGCGCGAAGGTGGGGAGCCAGACGCTGGGAGAAAGTCACAGGGCGCATCGCCGGGATCCGGACCAGCACGAGCCATAGTCCGCTGCCCAAACACAGACCCAACACCAATGCCAGGATCGTTGTGGTGCTCATCGAAACACCCGTTCTTCCTCGGGCAGGCGTCCGATGCGCATCATCGCCCGGTAACAAAGGAAGGACACCGCCAGGCCGCCGGCGAGCACCAGCATCCCGGTGACCGTGGAATACGCGTAGACCGCCGCCGGCTGCCCGGCCAACAGCAACAGGATGACCCACGGGGCGGCGATGGCAAGCCGGGCCGCCGACACCGTCCAGGACTGCCGGGCCTCGAGCTCACCGCGAGTCCGGGCAGCATCGCGCAGGAAAGAGCTGAGTGTGCCGAGCATCTCTCCCAAGTCGGTGCCTCCGACTTCGCGGGTGATGCGAAGGGCCTCTACAATCTTGTCGGCGACCGGATCGGCCAAGCGTGCAGCCAGACGTTCGAGCGAATCGTTGAAGCGTGCCGTCGCCCGGTAGTCCAGGCCGAATTCCGTGAATGCCGGACGCAGCGCCTCGGGCCCCTGTTGCCCCAGCTGGGTGAGCGCCTCGGGCAACGACATCCCGGCTCTGATTGCCGATCGCAGGTGGTCGACAACGTCAGGCCATTGTTCCCGGAAATTCGCGGCGCGCTTGGTGGCCTGGTGCGCCACGAGCACCCACGGGGCACCCGCGCCGAACCCGGCGAAGGTCAGGGCGATCAGCGGCGCTCCGGTCAGGATGAGAACTACCAGTCCGACGATGACCCCGGCGGTGATCGAAGCGGAGATGAATCCGCCCCGGGTCACCTTGTCCAGCCCGGCATGCAGCAGCAGGGTTTCGATATGTCCATTGCCGGCTCGCGATCCCGTTCCCGCCACAGAGGTGAAAGAGCGATAAACCAGCAGCAACCCGAAGCCGAGGGTGAGTCCCAGGAACACACTCACGCCACCAGCCTCCCCAGTTCCGCGACGTCGATGCCGGCGTCAAGCAATTTCGGGTGTGCAAGGTCCGCGCTGGGTTGCAGTTCCAGCACCCCTTCAACGTGCTCGAACAGCGTCGTTGTTTCGATCGCACCATTTTCCACGCGCCGGCCCAGCGCCATGATCTCCCCCACGAAGCGCTTTCCCGCCGCGTCGCGCCGGCAATGCACCACCAGGTCGATGCAGGCCGCCACCGTCGGGATGACGAAGTTCGGCGAGATGTTCTCTCCTGCCAGCAACGGCAAGGTGCAGATCTTGGTCAACGCGTCATGCGCGGAATTCGCGTGGATTGTTGAGAGCCCTGGCAACCCGGAGTTGAGAGCGATCAGCATGTCAAGTGCCTCGGCCTCACGGACCTCGCCAATGACCAACCGGTCAGGACGCATGCGCAATGCTTCCTTGACCAGCCGCCGCATGTTGATTTCGCCGTTGCCCTCGAGGTTCTGTTGCCGGGTCTGCAGTCCCACCACGTCGCGCAGGTTGATCTTGAGTTCGAAAATCTCTTCAATCGTCACCACGCGCTCTCGGCTGCCTATCGAGGAGGCAAGGCAGTTGAGCATCGTCGTCTTCCCGGCCTGCGTGGCCCCTGAAACCAGCACGTTCAACCCAGCTCCGACGGCGATATCCAAGTAGTACGCCGCTTGCCGGGACATCGAGCCGAGCTCCACCAGGTGGTCAAGCCGGCTGGCCCTGGCGATGAACTTGCGAATGTTCACGGCCCAGTGTCTTCTGGTGATATCCGGGATGACCACGTGGAGTCGCGAGCCGTCTGGCAACTGACAGTCAACGAAGGGCTGGGAAAGATCCAGGCGGCGCCCGGAGGACTTGAGCATGCGCTCGACCAGTGCCGGAATCTCGGCCTCGAGCAATCTGATCGAAGTCAGCTCCGAGGTGCCTCCGCGAGCGGCAAAAACCTCGTGCGGACCGTTGATCCAGATTTCCTCGACGTCCGGGTCATCGAGCAGGGGCTGGAGGGCGCCGAGACCGGCAACAGCGTCCATGACCCGTCGGCGGGCGATGCCCAATTCCCCCAGCGCCGGCAACACGCCGAGCAGGGAACGTTCGTCGTAGTCGCGGACCACTTCGTCAACCAGACGCCGGACCTCGCCCACCTGGGTGGATGGGTCGAGCCCATGCCTGCGGATGAGCTCGCGTACCTCATCCTCGACTATCGCCAGTCCGTCAGCCATCGTGCTTCCCTACCGTGACCCGTCCCGGACACTGCCGGGAGCGGCGCCGTTCGCCGAAGCGCGTGGGGAGGCGGTTCTTGGCGGTGGCCATGCTCGGCATCCCTTTGTGCTGGTGAGCGACGGTATCCAGTTAGTTGCTAGACGCAATATGGCGACCCTATCCCGCGCGCCGGGCCAGCTTCAAGGCTCCTGCCAAATCTGTGGACAATTGACTATGTCTCGGTCCCCCGTCCACAGACGGGCAAGATCGCGGTGGTTGCCAGTCTCCGGATTCCCTAGATTGGGAGGGCGCGCCGCCCGGCGCCGAGAACGTTGCCGACTACGGCTTCCGGCACGGTCCGTCAAAGGCACAAGGGCCTAAACCAGCGAAAGGCGGTGCTCGTGGCAGGGAAACTCCACATCCGGCTGAATTCCCCCGCATTGGGCCAGCCGGTGCTGCTCGAACTGGCGGCCGCAGAACCCGTCAGCGGCCTTCGGCTGGCCGGTGTCCTGGCCCCACGCTGGCCCGGCATTATCTGGCATTGGGCGGGAAAAGCACTCACAGACGTCCCGCGGCTGCCGCTGTCGGGAAGGATCCTGCTCTCCGACTCGCCGGTGGGGCCCGAACCCCACCGGCACCCTCGCTCGGACGGGCATGATCCCGCCGTGCTGGTGGTGATGCGGGGTCCCGATCCCGGCGGAGCCCTGCCTCTTCGTCGCGGGGTCTATGCACTGGGACGCGGCGAAGTCGACCTGCCCATCGGCGATCTGGGGCTCTCGCGCCGTCACGCGCTGTTACGGGTGACCGACACTTCCATCGTGCTCAGTGACGAAGCATCGTCCAACGGCGTGTGGTTCGCCCAAACGCCGATCCTTGAGCGGCGACTGCTCATCGGTGATTCATTCACCGCCGGAGGGAGCGACTTCGCGGTGCTCCCGGCTCGTGGGCTCTCACCGGGACCGGTGCAATGGCCGTTGGAACCAGTCCCCCTCGCCGCGGACGAGCCAGGCAGCAGGCTGGCGATGTTGCTCATCGGGGCCCTTGCGCCGCTTGGTCTCGGGTTCGGATTGTTCCTGATGACACGCAGCGTGTTCTTCCTGGCCTTCTCCGCCATTTCGCTGCTCACCGGAGGGTTGCCCGCGTTGCTGCTGCTTCGGGCCAAGGCACGCTTCCGTCGGGCCTGGGCCCAGGCAACGGTGGCGGATGCGAAGCGGCGCGAGGACTTGGCTCCTCCCTTGGGTGCGGTGGCGGCAGGACTTGCCGGCGGCTGCATCGTGGACGGGGCCGGTTTCCCGGCGCTGGTCATCGGGCACGGCCGCCTGGCCGCATGGTTGTGCAGCGGATCCGGCGCCGATCCGCCCGCCCCGCGGCTTGCACGCGGAAAATCCCGAACGACAACGGGACCGCAGAGCCGACGGCGCCGGCGCCGGCGCACCAACGCGTTCGCCAACTTCCGGGCCACGCGAGCCGACGCCGAAAACGCGGATCCGTCAAACCTCGGCATACTGCAAGATTCCCCCGTCCCGCTGCTTCTGCACGCAGGGGCAATGGTGTGGTTCCCGGGGCTGGAATCAGGTTGGGGCCCGGTGCTGCGCGGCGTGTTGGTACGGTGGCTTCCGCTGTTGGCCGCGGGCACCCTGGAGGTGGTGGTGTTGGGCCCGGCTGGTTTTCTGCCCGCTGAATTCGCAATGCTGCCCGGTGTCCGGGTGCTCCCCGCGGATGCTAAGCTGCCCTCGACCCACACCCCCAGGATCGTGCTGTGCACCGGAGTCCGGAGTACACAACATGCCCAACCGGTTCCCCCCGCAACCACCGATGCCGGTCCGACAGTGTGGTTCCACTGCGGCGGTTCGGCACCGGTCGCCGGAGCCGAGGCGCACATCGACTGCCGGTCCGGTCGGTTGGTCCTGCAGTCTTCGGGCCGGGAACACAATCCATGGCTGTGGCCCGCACCGCCGGCGCGTGGGATAGCAGGGGGTCGCGCGCCCGGATCGCCGGGACACGCTTCACCTCGTGGTTCCGGACCGGCGAAAAACCCCGGACCGGGACCGGTTCAAGACGGCGATCTCACGGACAGCTCCCTGCCCGTGGAGTTGGAGGGGATCGGGTTCGACACCCTCGCGCGTGCCATCCGGCGGCTGGTGCCGCTGGATGCGGCTGGGTTGGATCCGGTCAACGATGCCACCTCTGCGACCCCGACGGGCGTCACCCACCGCACGGGAGCCCTCATCGGGGACACCGCCGAAGGGCCACTGCACCTGGACCTCGACGCCGACGGGCCACACCTGTTGGTCGCCGGAACCACCGGTTCGGGAAAATCCGAGTTGCTTCGCTCCTTGGTGCTGGGCCTGGCCACGGGAACCGGACCAGACGCTTTGGCATTCATGCTCGTCGATTTCAAGGGAGGTGCCACGCTGGCCCCGCTGTCCGTGCTGCCGCACGTCCAGGACTTCGTATCCGACCTGGATGCTGCCGCCGGGGAACGGATCCTTGAACTGCTGGGGCACGAACTTCGCCGGCGCGAGGCATTCCTGGCGCAGCATGCGGCCACCGACCACCGGGACTACCTGCGATCGCGCACCGCCACCGACCCGCCGTTGCCCAAGCTCGTGGTGCTCATCGACGAATTTCGCGTTTTCGCCATCGAGCTGCCCGAGGCACTGGAACGGGTGGTCCACATCGCCACTGTCGGCCGCTCGCTGGGGATCCACCTGGTGCTCAGCACCCAACGGCCGGCCGGGACCATCAGTGCACCATTGCGCGCCAATATCGGCTCGGTCATCGCGCTGCGCACCATCGGCGAATCCGAATCCAATGACCTGATCGGCTCGGCCGCGGCGGCGCGGCTGGATGCGTCGACCCCCGGTTTGGCATATTTCCGGCGCGGGGGTGGCTCCCCTGTGAAGTTCCGGGCACGCGTCAACGCCCGTCCGAGCGTCCCGGCGCGGTTGCGGGGATTCGGCCCCTGCCTGGACGAAGTGCACTTCGATGAGGAGGTGCCCGCCGCCCGACCCGGCGCCGCATCCAAGGCAGCGGTGGACGAAGCCCCCGGGCAGACCGTGCCCGGTTCCGAGTTGACCGCGCAGGTGGAATCCATCCGTGAGAGGCACCGCGACGTCGAGCCCGCCCCGAACCCGTTTTCCGCAGCGCTCCCCCGGCACCTGCCCGCGATCCCCCGCTCGGTGCTCCGGCAGGTATCGGGGCACCAGGGGGTGGTCGGGATGCTGGATCGTCCCCACTTGCCGCAGGCAGGTCCCCTGGTCTTCACCCCTCAGTCCACGTCCCGGCTCATGGTCTGCGGCCTGCCGGGCTCCGGCATCGAGCGGGTGCCGGAATTGCTGGTCCATGCCGTGAACCGGGGGTCCTTTGGAATGCCGTCCTTCGTACTCGACGGCAACGGCACCTTGGGCGCGCTGCGCGACCATCCGGCGGTGTCGGGCTATCTCGGCCCCGGCGACGCTTGGCGCATCAACGAGCTGCTGCTGCAACTCGGGGACCCAGGGTGCGGCCAACCGTTGCTGCTGGTCGTTTGCGGACTCGGCGGCTGGGCCCAGGCGCTGGAGGGCAGTACGTTCCTGACCCTTGAGGCGATGCTGGCAGGCTTTGCACGCACCGCACCCGAACTGGGACGTGCACTGGTCGTGTGCGGGGACCGGGACCTGACAAGTTCGCGGGCCGCATCGCTCTGCGAGAGCCGCTGGTATTTGCCGCGCGGTGCCGGCCCCGAGGTACTCATGGGATGGCCGCAACTGCGCAAGGTTGCCTCGCACGTGGGCCGTGGCGTGTTGCTGGACCCCGAGGGGCCACCGCGTGGGACGGAATTCCAGCTGCTCGACGGGGCCGCCTCCATGCCGATGCCCGTGGGCCAAGCGCCAGAAACATGGCTCCGTTCACTTCCACTGCCCGAGGTCTTGTCATCGTCGGATCTGGAAACCGCCGCCTGGGGACAGACCCAGGGAAGTCGTGGTGCTGCTGAGTCCCCGTCGTCGTTGTCCGTGGGGGTCTGCGGTCCGGACAACCGGCCATTCATCTGGTCCCCGGGCCCCTGCGGGCTGGTCATTGGGCACGAAGGGGCAGGCAAGCGGACGCTGCTGGAACACCTCGCCGGATTGGCCGGTTCGGGTCAACGGCACACCGTGCACTTTGGCCCGGACGACGAGTTGCCCGCCCATGCCGAAGAGTTCCTCAACTTGCACCCACTAGCCGAACGCGTGCTGGTGGACCGTGCCGACCTGCGCATGGCCCAGGCCTCCCGGGCCGCCGAGGTGTTACTTGCAGCCCGCGTCCAAGTGATCCTTAGCGCCGAGCCCTCGGCTCGCTTGCTCTTCGAACTGGGACTTTCATCGGTGGTGCGGGACCAACGCTCATTTTTGGTGCTTGACCCGCAATTCGGTGGTGACGCCGACCCCAGCGGATTCCGGCTTCAAGCCGCGGCCACGAGCTTGCCGGGACGTGCCTTCGCCATGGATCGCGGAACGATTCGGCAGATCCAGTGCGTGAACCGCGCAGCGTGATCCATGCGAGCGGGACCGGTCCCGGAAAGTGTCGACGGTCAGCTTTCGGGCTCGGCGTCGGATGAGGGACGATCGCCCAGGAACGCGGTGGTGCGCGGGTCGAAGATGAGGACGATGATCAGGGCGGCGGGAACCAGCCACAGCCAAGCCATGAGCGTATCTCCGGTTTGGAAGTAGGGAATCGCCAGGATGATCTGGAAGACCTGCCACATCAGGACCGCCGCACGCGTCCAGGCCCGCGCCCGGAAGAAGTGGTGCGCCACCAGCAACTGCCAGATGCCGGCTCCTGCGATCAAAATGAGCATGAAGATGCGGGCTCCCATGCCCAACGCACCGGCCTGGCCCAGCGCCATGGCGTAGGTGAAAGCATAGAAGAGAACGGCGAGGCCCTCGAGGACCAAAAGCCCGGAAACGAGTAGCACCGAGATCGGGCGACGCTGGATCGCGGGGCGGACGGGCTTTGGCGCTGGCTGGTTCATCACTCCCCAAATCTAGTATGCGCAGCCTCCCCGAGGCCAAAGCCGGAGCCTGCCCGGGTGTGACAAACGACCACACAATGAGGCAAAAAATGCCCTTGTCACGGAGGTGGAAACCTGTTAGTCAGACCCGTAAAACCGGTGCTTGTGACCAAGCACTCAAGGTTGTGGAGGTATTTGCAACACAGGACTCTTGTTTACGTGAACGTAACATGAAAACCTTGTTAGGCAGTCGTTCGGGTAAGGCATTTTTCCCGCCGCGCTGCTTTTGTCCCGGCTTTTTATGCTGGGCAATCCCCTCACTTTTCCTAGACACAAGGAGCATCATCAAGCATGGATTGGCGTAGCCGCGCGGCCTGTCTGGACAAGGACCCGGAACTTTTCTTCCCGGTAGGAAACACCGGACCGGCCCTGCTCCAGATTGAAGAAGCCAAGAGTGTCTGCCGACGGTGTCCCGTAGTGGACACCTGCCTGGCCTGGGCCATCGAATCCGGCCAGGATGCAGGTGTTTGGGGCGGCATGAGCGAAGACGAGCGCCGGGCGCTCAAACGCCGGGCAGCACGGGCTCGTCGAGCCTCCTAGGCTGATCGGTGCATCACAGCACCTTCACGTGAGGGGTCGGTTCCACGGGAACCGGCCCCTCACCTGCATTTCGGCTTCAAGCCGGGCAACACGGGCAGCGCAAGAACCTCGCCGTTCCCGTGTTGCGGACTCCACCCACCCCCTAGCACTGGTTACCATCGATAAGTGACAGAGCCACACACCGACCCCCGCATAGGCACGACGCTTGATGAACGCTATCGGCTCGATGCCCGCATCGCCGACGGCGGAATGTCCACCGTGTACCGCGCCATGGACGTGAGGCTGCACCGCACCGTCGCCGTGAAGATCCTGCACGCGCATCTGGCTTCCGACCCCGTCGTCCTTGAGCGATTCGCCTCGGAGGCGATCATTGCCGCCGGTCTCACCCACGACAACATCGTGGGTATTCGCGACCACCACGTTTCGGGCACCACCGCCTACCTGGTCATGGAATACGTGCGCGGGCTGAATCTGCGCGAGTCGCTCGCTTCCCGAGGGCGCTACACTCCGCGCCAGGCATTGGTGGTGTTGCAGGCCATCTGCACCGGCTTGTCGGTGGCGCACGAGGAAGGCATCGTGCACCGCGATATGAAGCCGGCCAACGTGTTGATTTCGGACGAGGGTCGCATCAAGGTCGCCGACTTCGGGCTGGCGCGCGCCGCCTCGGCCCACACCAATGCCACCAACTTCTTCGGCACCGCCGCGTACATCTCCCCCGAGCTGGCCAAGGGTGAACCGTCAGACGAGCGTAGCGACATCTACGCCGTCGGGATCATCGCCTATGAGCTGCTCACCGGGCGCCAGCCCTTCACCGCGGAAAGCGCCTACGGGCTGGCCTTCAAGCACATCAACGACGATGTCCCGCCGCCCTCGGCGATCGTGCCAGGACTTTCCCCGGAGATCGACGAGTTGGTGGCCTATTGCACCAACAAGGACCCGGAGGACCGGCCGCAGAACGCTTCGTTCCTGCTCAGCGACCTCAAGCAGATCCACGATTCGCTCACTCCGAACCAGCTCGACCTGGGCTCCGAAACCCTTGGCGGGCTCAAGGACCTGATTCCGCCGGCGACTTCCGCCCACACCACCGTCCACGACCGCCTTGCACTGGCCCAGGAATACCGTGACTCCGCAGCCGCCGGCCGGGCTTCCGGCGATGCCGCCACCATGGCATTGTCAGCCGCTTCCGGCGACGAAGCTACTCCCTCTCCGGACGACACCACCGTGCTGGCAAGCGGTTCGGACCACACGCAGGTGCTGGCCGGTTCATTCTCCTCCACCCAGCAAGTGGACCAGGGCCACACCCAGGCGCTGCAGGCTCAGCCCCAGCGACCGGTTTCCGCGCGGCAGGCCAAGAGGAACGCCAAGGCTGCCGACATTGCGTGGCGAAAAGACGCGCAGATCCCCACCCGCCAGCTGGATTCCCGGATCCCGACGCGCCGCAAGTGGCTCTTCGGGGTCCTGCTGACGCTCCTGGCAGCAATCGTTGCCGCCGTCGGCCTATTCTTTGGCATGGGCCCCGGGGCCCCCTTCACGATCCCGACACTGACCGGGGTCACCGGCAGCGAGGCGGTGCAACGCCTGTCGGACACCGGCGTCCAGGCCGGCACCCGCGAGGTATTCGACGACAAGCTTGAGCGTGGCCTCGTGGTTGGAAGTGAACCCGCCGCAGGGGAAACGATCCGCCGATTTCAAGGGCTCCAGCTCTTGGTCTCCAAGGGTCCCGAGCTTTTCTCCGTCCCGAACCTGACCGGCCGCACGCAGGCAGCGGCCGAGAAGGACCTGAAGGCCGCAAACCTGGCAGCCGGAAAGGTCTCGAAGAAATACTCCGAGGAAGTCGCCGAGGGCGTGGTGCTCGGCCATGATCCGGAGACAGGGGAAAAGCTGCGCCGCGGCACCAAGGTCGGGCTGACAGTGTCCCGTGGACCGGCCCCGGTGGACGTCCCGGTGCTTGCCGGCATTTCGCCCCAGCAGGCGGATTCCGAACTGAAACAGGCCGGGCTGAAGGGCAAGTCCTCCGGAAAGGAATACAGCACCTCGGTGCCGGAAGGTGCAATCATTTCTCAGCAGCCTTCCGGCGGCCAGGTCGAGCGCGGATCCACCGTCGAATACGTGGTTTCCCGCGGGCCGCGGATGATCGAGGTACCCAACATGCAGGGCAAGCAGCTCGCTGAGGCACGCCGGGAGCTCGAGTCCCTGGGCTTCAAGGTCCAAGTCGAGGAGTTGCTGGGTGGGTTCTTTGGGACTGTTCGTTCGCAAAGTCCCGCCAATGGCAAGGCCCCGGAGGGCTCGACCATCAAGCTGGTCGTGGTCTAGCAGCGGCAGCCCCGGGCTCCCGCTGACGCTGATCGCGCAGCGTCCGGCACTGCCGGAGTTCAGAGCGATCCATCACCCGCGGAAAACAGCAATGGCCGGGTTCCTTTCCCTGTGTATCAGGGTGAAGGAACCCGGCCATTGTCTTGCGGTCGGTGCGTGTTGCGGCTAGCCGCGGACCCCGCGCTTGGCCAGTGCCCCGGAGACCAGGAAGGCCATTTCCAGGGACTGCTTGTGGTTCAGGCGCGGGTCGCAGACCGACTCGTAAAGATCGTCGAACTGTTCCTGGCGGATCGGATCGGCGCCGCCGAGGCACTCGGCCACATCGTCGCCGGTCATTTCCACGTGCAGGCCGCCGGGGTAGGTGCCCAGCGAGTCGTGGACCTCGAAGAAGCCGCGGACCTCGTCCATGACGTCGTCGAACTTGCGGGTCTTGTAGCCGTTTTCACTGGTGACGGTGTTGCCGTGCATCGGGTCGGTGACCCAAAGGACCTGGGCTCCGGAGGCGGTGACCTTCTCGACCAGGTTCGGCAGCTTCTCGCGGATGTTCTTTGCACCCATGCGGGTGATGAAGGTCAGGCGGCCCGGTTCGCGGTTCGGGTCCAGCTTGTCGATGAGCGCCAGGGCGTCTTCGGGCGAGGTGGTCGGGCCGAGCTTGACGCCGATCGGGTTGCGCACGCGGGAGAGGAAGTCGACGTGCGCGCCGTCGAGCTGGCGGGTGCGCTCACCGATCCACAGGAAGTGGCCGGAGGTGTCGTAGGGCAGCTCGGTGCGCGAGTCGGTGCGGGTCAGCGCACGCTCGTAGTCAAGCAGCAGGGCCTCGTGGGAAGCGAAGAACTCGGTGCGCTTCAGTGCCTCGAAGTCGGCGCCGCACGCATCCATGAAGCGCACCGCGCGGTCGATCTCGCCGGCAAGCTGCTCGTAGGCGGTGTGCGCCGGGTTGGCCATGAAGCCCGCGTTCCAGGAGTGCACGGAGCGCAGGTCGGCAAAGCCGCCCTGGGTGAAAGCGCGGATCAGGTTCAGCGTGGCCGAGGAGGTGTTGTAGGCCTCCACCATGCGCCGAGGGTCGTGGGCACGGGACTCGGGAGTGAATTCGTAGCCGTTGACGATGTCGCCGCGGAATGCCGGCAGGGTCACCCCGTCGCGGGTCTCGTCGTTGGAGGAACGCGGCTTGGCGAACTGCCCGGCCATGCGCCCCATCTTGATGACCGGCATCGATGCGCCGTAGGTCAGCACGACTGCCATCTGCAGGATGGTCTTCACCCGTGCGGAGATCTTGTCGGCGGTGGCACCGTCGAAGGTCTCGGCGCAGTCGCCGCCCTGGAGCAGGAAGGCCCGTCCCTGTGCGGCCTCGGCCAGGCGCTCGCGCAGCACGTCGACTTCGCCGGCGAAAACCAGCGGCGGACGTGAGCCGAGTTCGGACACGGACTTGGCATAGTGCGGGTGCTCGCTCCAGGTCGGCTGCTGGGCGATGGGCAAGGTGCGCCAGATGTCCAGTGCGGGGTCGGCAGCGGGACCGGCCGGGGATCGTCCGGACATTGAGGAAGTCGAAGATAGCTGAGTCACCCTCTAAGGGTAAACCGCTTTCGGGTCCGCGGGACATTCAGTGCGTAACCCTCGGAGTCGACGGGTTCACAGTGCCGGGCCCTGCGGGGGGAGGAAGCTATTTCTTCTTGCCGGCCTCGCGACGTTCGGCATCCAGCTGCGCCTTGACGGTGGCGGCATAGGTGTCGGCGTATTCCTGTCCGGAGAGTCGCATGATCGCGTACATGATCTCGTCGACCACCGAGCGCTGGACAAAGCGGTCCTCGCTCATTCCTGCATAGCGGGAGAAATCCAGCGGTTCGCCGATGATCATGCCGACGCGCCGGATGTTCGGGACGCGCTTGCCGATGGGCTGGACCTTGTCGGTGCCGATCATGGCGATCGGGATGACAGGGACCCCTGCCTCCAGGGCGAGCTTGGCGACCCCGAGCTTGCCGCGGTACAGGCGCCCGTCGGGGCTGCGGGTGCCCTCGGGGTAGATGCCCAGCAGGCTTCCGTCGACAAGCGCCTGGGCCCCGGCTCCCAGGGAGTTTGCGCTTGCCGCCCCGCCGGAGCGGTCCATCGGCAGCTGGTTGATCATCCGGAAGAACCAGGCGGTCACCCGTCCCTTGGGGCCCTTGCCGGTGAAGTAGTCCATCTTCGCCAGGAAGATCACCGGGCGGCTCACGGCCACGGGCAGGAAGATCGAGTCGGAGACCGAGAGGTGGTTGCTGGCCAGGATCGCGCCGCCGGAGGCAGGAATGTTTTCCAGCCCCTTGACCCACGGGCGGAAGAACACGTTTACGAGCGGCCCCACGATGAACCGCTTCATAAATTGGTAGAACATGCTTGGAACGCCTTCCGGGCCGAGAGTGGTGCGGGACTCCACCGAGAAACCGTGCGCGCGGAGCCCCGGGACATGCCCGGAGACCTGGTGTTGATCACGTGGTTCTCGGTTAGGCTCTAACTGTAGGCAAAACTACGCCATGGGTCACACTTGGCACGACGCGGTGACGTCCGAATCAGGTGTCCCAGACCCCTCCGATCCTCGCAGGAGCACGCTCCCCATGCCAGAGACGCCAGCGGCCCCCGGCCCCAACGCTCCGTTCCACCACACCGGGACAAACGGCGCGGCCGTCCTGGTGCTCCACGGATTCACGGCCGGCCCGGCGGGACTGCTGCCCTGGGCCGGGGCCTTCGCGGATGCCGGATACACCGTCAGCCTGCCGCTGCTGCCCGGTCACGGCACGCGTTGGCAGGACCTGGCCGCCGTGAAGCACACCGCGATCATCGATGCCGTGCGACAGGAATTTGCGACGCTGGCCGCCACGCACCGGCGCGTTTACGTCGCCGGGCTTTCCATGGGCGGCGCCCTGGCCCTGCACCTGGCATCGACCCATGCGGTGGCAGGACTCGCGCTGGTGAACCCCGGGCTGACCCTGGCCTCCCCGTTGGCGCCCTTCACCGGGGTGCTGCGCCATCTGTCCCCGACCGTCGCGGGGATCGCCAACGACATCGCCAAGCCAGGTGGAGACGAGCACGCCTACGCCCGCACCCCGGTCGCGGGGGTGCATGAGCTGCGCAAGCTCTTCAGGGAGACCATCAGTCGGTTGCCGCAGGTCAAGGCCCCGGTCCTCGTGTTCCGCTCAAACACCGACAACGTGGTGCCCGAATCCAGCCTGGACGTGTTGTGCGCCCGGCTCGATGCCGGTGTCCACCTTGAGGTGAACCGGTTGACTCGCAGCCGCCACGTGGCCACGCTTGACTATGAGGCGGAGTCGATCTTCGCCCGTTCCATCGCGTTCTTCCAGGAAGTTGAAGACAGCAAGCCATGACCAACCCCATGCACGAGCCGGCCGAATCCGGCGATTCCGACGATTCGGTGTGGGAAGACCTGGTCCGCCGGCTGGAGGCGACGCCCGGCGATCCCACGGAACCCGCTTCCGGCGACTCCCCCGCGCCCCCGGTGCCGGGCTCCGTCGCCCCGCGCGGTGTGGACCCGGGGCTCTTCAGCATGCACCCGGCGCTGTCCGGTCCGCGCGACCACGACCTGCCCGACGAGGACGAAGGCTCCTTTGTCCCGGAGGATCCACCGGCCCTGGGGTCGGGAAACCCGCTGTTGACCCTGGCCTGGTCCTGCGCCGCGGGTGCCCCGATCACACTGCTGCTGTTGGCCATCTTCTGGCGACGGGCACCCATGCCGCTGTGGATCGGGCTGGTCGTGGTGGCGGTGGCCGCCGCGGTGTTCCTCTTCGCCCGCTTGCCGCGCCACCGGCAGGAGGGCGACGACGGTGCCCGCGTGTAGCCGCGCCGAAATTTGTTGCGAACCGCGGCAAATGCCCGTAAGTTACCTGTCAGTAAACAATGTGTGACCCGAACCACTATGATGGGTGACATGGGGGAAGAGGGGTTGGCGGGCACGCCCAACACCGCCCCGGAACCGAAGGAGCTCCAAATGCAGGAATTAGCCGTCCCTCCGCTGGTGGAGAACCCGCCGCAGACCAACATCACCGACCTGCTCCTGCGCCATGCCCGGTCCGCCGCCGACCCGGCACTGCTGTCCAAGCCGGGCCCGAACGGGACCTGGATCGACATGCCGGCCTCGGAGTTCGCGGCGGAGGCCTCCGCCCTGGCCAAGGGGTTCATCGCCTCCGGCATCGCACCGGGGGCACGCATTGGCCTGATGGCCCGCACCCGCTACGAGTGGACGCTCGTCGACTTCGCCATCTGGTTCGCCGGCTGCGTCACGGTTCCGGTCTACGAGACCTCCTCCCCCAGCCAGGTCGCCTGGATCCTGGGCGATTCCCACGCCGTTGCCGCCGTCGTGGAGGCCCCGCGCCATGAGACCGTCGTGCGCCAGGCCGCCCACCAGGAAGGCCTGGAGAAGCTGGAACATGTGTGGCAGATGGACGGCAACGGGCTCGATGCCCTGCGCGAGGCCGGCAAGGACGTTGACGACGCGGTCTTGGAGGAGCGTCGCTCGGCCGCCGGGCTGGACTCGCTGGCCACCATCATCTACACCTCCGGCACCACCGGGCGGCCCAAGGGCTGCGAGCTGACCCACTCGAACTTCGTCGAGCTCAGCGACAACGCCGCCGCCGAGCTTCCCGAGGTCGTCTACCCGGGCGCCGCAACCATCATGTTCCTGCCGCTGGCCCACGTCTTCGCCCGCTACATCTCGGTGCTCGCCGTAGCCGGCGGGGTCAAGGTGGCCCACACCGCCGACGTGAAGAACCTGCTGCCGGACCTGCAGTCCTTCCAGCCCAACTTCATCCTCGCGGTGCCGCGCGTGTTCGAGAAGGTCTACAACTCCTCGATGCTCAAGGCCGAGGACGCCGGCAAGGGCAAGATCTTCCACGCCGGCGCCGACACCGCCATCGCCTTCTCCCGCGCCGAGCAGGAGGGCAAGGTCCCGCTGGGCCTCAAGCTCAAGCACAAGCTCTTCGACGTGCTGCTGTACGGCAAGATCCGCGCCGCGATGGGCGGGAAGGTCGTGCACGCGGTCTCCGGCGGCGCCCCGCTGGGCGAACGGCTGGGGCACTTCTTCCACGGCATCGGACTCACGGTGCTTGAGGGTTACGGCCTGACCGAGACCACCGCCCCGATCACGGTGAACACCCCCAAGAACTTGAAGATCGGCACCGTGGGGCGCCCGCTGCCCGGCAACGCCGTGCGGATCGCCCAGGACGGCGAGATCCTGGCCAAGGGCTTCTGCGTGATGCGCGGCTACTACAACCGCCCGGACCTCGAGGCGGAGACCTTCTCCGATGGCTGGTTCCGTACCGGGGACATCGGCGAGCTGGACGCCGACGGCTTCCTGCGCATCACCGGACGCAAGAAGGAAATCATCGTCACCGCCAGCGGCAAGAACGTGATCCCGGCACTGCTGGAGGACCAGATCCGTGCCGACGCCCTGGTCTCCCAGTGCGTCGTGGTCGGCGATGCCCGCCCGTTCATCGCCGCGCTCATCACCCTGGACGCGGATGCGCTTCCGGGCTGGCTGCAGCGCCACCACCTTCCGGCCGAGACGACGGTGGCCCAGGCCGCAGAGCTGCCGCAGGTCCGCGACGCGATTGCCGCGCTGGTGGAGAAGGCCAACGGCGCGGTCTCGCGCGCCGAGGCCATCAAGGAGTTCCGCATCGTGCCCACCGACTTCACCGAGGACTCGGGGCACCTGACCCCGTCGCTGAAGATCAAGCGCGCCCAGGTGCTCAAGGACTACGAGGCGGTGCTCGAGGACATCTACGCGGGCTCCAAGCCGCGCGCCTAACGCCGGATCAGCATCAAGACGCGCGGGGCGGGCACCGAATCGGTGCCCGCCCCGCGCGTCTATTGCCCTTGCCCGGTTGCTCCTACAACGGGTCGGAATCGCCGACCGGCACGCCGAGGCCCAGCAGGGCGTTTTCCACGACCTCGCTCAGCGCCGGGTGGATCCAGAACGGCTCGCGTGCCATGGTGTTGACCGACATGCCACTGACCATCGCCTGGATGAGCGGCTGGATCAGCAGCGAGGCCTCATGGCCCATGATGTGAGCTCCCAGCAGGAGTCCGGTGTCCTTGCAGGCCAGCAGCTTTACGATGCCCTCTTCGTCCTCCATGGCCCAGCCGTAGGCGGTGGAGCCGTAGGGCTGGATGACCGAGAGCACGGCCTCGTCCCCGTGCTCGGCCCGGGCCTGGGCCTCGGTGGCACCGACGGAGGCGATCTGCGGGTTGCTGAACACCGCCGCTGGCACTGCCCGGCGGTCCATGGGGCGCATGGCGTCGGGGTTCTCCAGGTTGTGGGCCACCACGCGCGCCTCGCGGTTTGCCACGTGCTTGAGCTGCTCGATATTCGCCGCGTCGCCCAGTCCGAAGATGCCCTGCACGGGCTCTCCGGAGGCCAGCACGCGCTGGTATTCGTCAACGACCAGTGAGCCGTCATCCCGCAGGTCGAACCCGAGGTCGGCCACGCCGAGCCGGTCGGTGTTCGGCGTCCGGCCGGTGGCCACCAGCACCACGTCGGCTGCCATCTCCAGCGGCTTCCCGTCACGCTCGAGGCGGACCAGCAGCCCGTCCCCGTGCTTCTCGATGCCCTGCACCGCCGCATTGAGCTCCACACCCCAGCGCTTGGTGGCGGCCTGGGTGAAGGCAGCTGAAATGTCGGCGTCCTGTTGGCGCATCAGGGCGCCGGAGCGATTCACCTGGATGACCTCGCTGCCCAACGCGGAGAAGACCGCTGCGAATTCGCTGGCAATGTAGCCGCCGCCCAGGATCACCATGCGCCGAGGCAGCTCGTCCAGGCGCATGACGGTGTCTGAGGTGTGCACGCCGGGCAGGTCGATGCCGGGGACCTCGGGCAGGACCGCGCGCGATCCGGTGGCGATGACGATGTTGTCCGCAGTGATGCTCTGACCGCCGGCCGTGTTCAACTCGTTGCGCGAGATGAAGGAAACGTGCTCGGAGTAGAGCGTGACGTTCTCCAGCTCGTGGGCCCGGTAATTCTTGCCGGATTCGGAAATGGAGTCGATGCGTCCGAAGATCCGGTCCCGCAGGCCGGCCCAGTCGGCCCCCTCGAACGTCATTGACACGCCCAGGCGCTTGGCCTCGGCGACGGAAGCCGCCAGCTGTGCCGGGTAGACGAACATCTTGGTGGGGATGCAGCCGACGTTCAGGCAGGTGCCGCCGAAGGTGCCGGCATCGATGATCGCCACCTTCTTGCCGTCCCAGTGCTCGGTGATCAACGAGTTGCCGGATCCGGATCCGATGATTGCCAGGTCGTAATGTGTCATGGTGGGTGCCTAGTGCTCCTGAACGATGGTGGAAATTTCGTGGACAAGTTGGTCGATTGCCTGACGTGCTGCCCGGCGCGGAGCCCTTGACACCGTCGCGGGGTGGGACAGCGCCGGGTCAAAGGGCAACAGGATCACCGGCCGGTCAAGGTCCGCCGGGAGCTGCAGCTCCCCACTCTCCGCCGCTCCGATGTTGATCGCGAAGAGCGTGCGCGCCGGCAGGTCCGGCCTGCCGTTGGCCTCAAGCCAGCGCAGCTTCTCCCCCAGCTCCGCGGTCATGCCCGGGTCCGGCGGGCAGACGAGCACCAGCGCATCTGTGTCACCCAGCATTCCGGCAAAAGCGGCGCGGGCCAGGCCGGGGCCTGCAGTCCGGAACCGCCATTCCTTGCCGTCGGTCCGGCGCTCGAGGGCTGCGGCCAGCGTCGCGGCGCCGGCATGCTCGACCAGCGAGAGCACCGTAATGACCTTGTGGTCGCGGGAAATCGGTGCCGGGGCTGCTGTGGGTTCGGGGGCCTCGGATGCTGCGGAAGCGGATGGCTCCGGCGTTCCTTGCTCCGGCACCGTGTCTGCGTGGGTGTCGGCGTCGTTCTCCGGAAGATCCCCGGATGCGGGGAGGGTCATGTCAGCATCGGCAGGTTCGTCGGACTGCGCTGTCGGGAGCGCCGGGGCTTCGACTGCCGGTGCTTCGGTCGCCGGTGCCTCGGTCGCCGGGGCTTCCTGTGCGGATCCATCCCCCGTTTTGGCCGCGGGCCGGGCTTCTGCGTGAGTGGCTGTGGGTTCACCGGCAGGTGACGGCGACTGGCTCCCGGTGGTATCCGGGGGTGTCGGTCCGGGGGTGTCGACAGGGGCGGGTTCGGCCGGCGCAACGTCGCCGGCGGATCCGGATTCCGTTCGCGCCGACCGTGACAGCCGCGCGAATATCCGTGAAATAAAGCCTGCACGTTTGATGGCCATGGATCCCACTCCTTCCAACGGCGTTCCGGGTTTGGTTCGCCGCCTGTTCGTTGCCGCTGGTGCATCCACTGGCAATTGGCACCCTAACACGCAAGTGAGGATGGACCCGTCCCAGGCCCTCGGAATCGGGGCGGGCGGGTCCATCCTCGCGCGCGTTGCATGCTTGTTTGCGGTGCCGGCCCCCAAGGGATGGCCGGCACCGTGTGGCTATGCCGGGTCGATGACCACCAGCAGGTCCCCGCCCTGCACCTGGGCGGTGCCGGCGATCGCAAGGCGGGCCACGGTGCCGGCGACCGTGGAGGTGATCCCGGCCTCCATCTTCATGGCCTCGATGGTGGCGACGGTGCCGCCGACCTCGATGCGGTCGCCCACGGCCACCTGGGCGGTGACGGCGCCGGCGAACGGAGCCGCAACATGCCCGGGGTTCGCCGAATCGGCCTTCTCCGCGGCAACCACCGTGGATTCCACCGATTCGTCGCGCACCATCAGCTGGCGGGACTGGCCGTTGAGCGTCACCGTCACGGTGCGCAGGCCCTTCTCGTCGGGCTCGGAAATCGACTGCAGGATGACCAACAGGCGCACGCCCTTGCCCAGGGACACCACGTGCTCGCGGCCCTTGACCAGGCCGTAGAGGTAGTCGCGGGTGTGCAGGACCGACAGGTCCCCGTAGTTCTCCACGCTCGCGGCAAAGTCGCGGGTCGGGCCGGCAAAGAGCAGGCGGTTCAGCGTGGCGCGGCGGGTGGCCGAATCTGCGTTCAGCGCGTCCGAGTCCTCGGCCGAAAGCTCCTCGACGTGCGGGCGCACGACGCGGCCCTCCAGGGCCTTGGAACGGAACGGCTCCGGCCAGCCTCCCGGAGGATCGCCCAGTTCCCCGGAGAGGAACTGGATGACCGAGTCCGGGATGTCGAAGGACTTCGGGTCCTTCTCGAACTCGGCCGGGTCCACGCCCATGCCCACCAGCTGCAGGGCGAGGTCGCCGACCACCTTGGAGGACGGGGTCACCTTGACCAGGCGGCCCAGGATGGCGTTGGCCGCGGTGTACATGTCCTCGATGGCTTCGAAGCGCTCGCCCAGGCCCAGCGCGATGGCCTGCTGGCGCAGGTTGGAGAGCTGGCCCCCGGGGATCTCGTGGCGGTAAACGCGGCCGGTCGGGGCGGCAAGCCCGGATTCGAACGGGGAGTACATGGAGCGCACCGATTCCCAGTAGGGTTCCAGCGACGCTGCGGCCTCCAGGGAGATGCCGGTGTCGCGCTCGGTGTTCTCCAGCGCCGCGATCAGCGCGGAGGCCGATGGCTGGGAGGTGGTCCCCGACATCGATGCAGCGGCGACGTCCACCGCGTCGACCCCGGCGTTGATGGCCGCCAGCAACGTGGCCGACTGGCCTCCGGCGGTGTCGTGGGTGTGCAGGTGCACCGGCAGGTCGAAGCGCTCGCGCAGGGCGGTGACAAGCTTCGCCGCCGCGGCAGGGCGCAACAGGCCGGCCATGTCCTTGATCGCCAGGATGTGCGCCCCGGCGTCCACGATCTGCTGAGCCAGGTTCAGGTAGTAATCCAGCGTGTACAGGTCTTCGGCCGGATCCAGCAGGTTGCCGGTGTAGCACAGGGCCACCTCGGCCACCGCGGTGCCGGTCTCCCGGACCGCCTTGATGGCCGGGGCCATCTGCGAGACGTCGTTCAGCGCATCGAAGATGCGGAAGATATCGATGCCGGTGGCCGCCGCTTCCTTCACGAAGGCGTCGGTGACCTCGGTCGGGTACGGGGTGTAGCCCACGGTGTTGCGTCCGCGCAGCAGCATCTGCAGCGGGATGTTCGGCAGCTCGGCGCGCAGCAGCGCCAGGCGCTCCCACGGGTCCTCGCCCAGGAAGCGCAGCGACACATCGTAGGTCGCGCCCCCCCAGACCTCCATGGAGAAGAGCTGTGGCATCACGTGCGCGTAGGCGGGTGCCGCGGCCAGCAGGTCACGGGTGCGCACGCGGGTGGCCAGCAACGACTGGTGGGCGTCGCGGAAGGTGGTGTCCGTGACGGCCACCGCCGTCGAGTCGCGCAACGCCTTGGCGAAGCCCTCCGGGCCAAGTTCCAGCAGGCGCTGGCGCCAGCCTGCGGGCGGTGCCTGGTCCGAGGGACCGTCGAACGGGCTGCGCTCCGGCTCGGTGGACTTGTCCCCCGGGAATGCCGGAAGCTTCTTGCGCGGGTCGATGCCCTCGACGCGGGCGCCGTTGGGCTGGTTGACGGTGACATCGGCCAGGAACGCCAGTGCCTTGGTGCCGCGGTCCTGGGACTTCTTCCCGGCCAAGAGTTCCGGGTGCTTGTCGATGAAGTCCGTGGCGGCTTCCCCGGCCAGGAAGGCCGGGTCGTCGAGCACGTTCATCAGGAACGGGATGTTGGTGGTCACGCCGCGGACGCGGAACTCGGCCAGCGCACGGCGGGCCCTGGCCACCGCGGTGGCGAAGTCGCGGCCGCGGCAGGTGAGCTTGACCAGCATCGAGTCGAAGTGCGGGGAGACCTCGGCGCCGGTGTAGATGGTGCCGCCGTCCAGGCGCACGCCCGAGCCGCCGGCAGAGCGGTAAACCGTGATGGTTCCCACATCCGGGCGGAAGCCGTTGGCCGGGTCCTCGGTGGTGATGCGCGATTGCAGGGCGACGCCGCGGATTTGCAGGTCCTCCTGGCGGATGCCCAGGTCCTCGAGGGTCTCGCCGGCGGCAATGCGCATCTGCGCCTGCACCAGGTCGACGTCGGTGATTTCCTCGGTGACGGTGTGCTCGACCTGGATGCGCGGGTTCATCTCGATGAACACGTGCTGCCCGGCGCGCTCGCCCACGGTGTCGACCAGGAACTCAACGGTTCCGGCGTTCTGGTAGTTCAGTGCCTTGGCGAACTTCACCGCATCGGCGTACAGCGCCTGGCGGATGTTCTCGTCCAGGTTCGGTGCCGGGGCAATTTCGATGACCTTCTGGTGGCGGCGCTGCAGCGAGCAGTCACGCTCAAAGAGGTGCACGATGTTGCCGTGCTCATCAGCCAGGATCTGGACCTCGATGTGGCGCGGGCGCAGCACGGCCTGCTCCAGGAACACCGTCGGGTCGCCGAAGGCGCTCCCTGCCTCGCGCATAGCAGCCGAGAGCGATTCGGCCAGCTGGTCACGGGTGTCGACGCGGCGCATGCCGCGGCCGCCGCCACCTGCCACTGCCTTGACGAAGATCGGGAACCCGATCTTGTCGGCCTCGGCGGTCAGGTACTCAAGGTCGTCACTGGGTTCCGAGGACTCAAGTACCGGAATACCCGCAGCGCGTGCCGCGCGCAGCGCTGCAACCTTGTTGCCTGCCAGTTCGAGGACCTCGGCGGCCGGGCCGATGAACTTGATGCCTGCTTCGGCGGCAGCCCGCGACAGGTCGGGATTCTCGGAAAGGAATCCGTAGCCCGGGTAAATGGCATCCGCGCCGGCTTCCTTGGCGACGCGGATCACCTCTTCAACGTCCAGGTAGGCACGGACCGGGTGGCCCTCTTCGCCAATCCGGTAGGCCTCATCGGATTTCTGGCGGTGGATCGAGTTGCGATCCTCGTAGGGGTAAACGGCGACAGTCTTCGCACCCAGCTCGTAGCCGGCGCGGAAGGCGCGAATTGCGATCTCGCCGCGATTGGCTACCAAGATCTTCTTAAACATGGCGCTCCTGCGAAATGACATAGGGATGAATGACACGCACGAATATCAGGGTCTGAGTTCGTGTTTGCGGGGCAGAACGTGTGTTTCGGCGCCCAACGTCACACACTACCGTGACGGGGCGCACGTATCGCAAAAGATTGCGGCAGGCACGAAACAGTGGTGTCAGGTGGTCGTTTGAACCCGTGGCGGCAAAGGAACCAGAAGCCGATTATGATGTTGAGGGAACCAATCGTTAAGACGTGAGCAACTAACAGTAGAAAAGGGCGTGGTCCGTTCCGTGCAGGTAGTGAGCATTAGCAGCCTTAAAGGTGGCGTAGGGAAGACCTCCGTTACATTGGGGCTCGCTTCGGCCGCCCTAGCCGCTGGTATCCCCACACTCGTGATCGACTTGGACCCGCACGCCGACGCCAGCACCGGTCTGGGAGTGCGCGCCGACGGCAAGATGACCATCGGCCGAATGCTGAAGGCCGCGCGCAAGGCGAATCTGTCCGAAAACATCGTTTCCAGCTCCTGGCAGTCCAAGGCCGTCTCCAAGCGTTCGCTGACTCGGGTCCCGGTGCTGGATGTGGCAGTCGGCGACGCCTACACCGGCATCTACGACCGGCCCGACCTGCGAGCCCGCGATTTGCGCCGGCTGACCCAGCTGCTTTCCAAGACCTCCGGTTACGCGCTCGTGCTCATCGACTGCCCGCCATCGCTCAATGGCCTAACGCGGATGGCATGGAGCGCCAGTGACCGTATCTTGCTGGTTGCCGAACCGTCGCTGTTCTCCGTGGCCGGTACCGAGCGCACGCAGCGTGCCTTGGAAATGTTCCGCAAGGAGTACGCGCCGGACCTCGGCCGCATCGACGTGGTCGCCAACCGGGTGCGCAAGGATTCCGACGAGCACCGCTTCCGCCTGACCGAAATGCGTTCCATGTTTGGCACCTCCGTGCTGAGCCCCGAGCTTCCCGAGTTCGCGGACTGGCAGCAGATCCAGGGAGCCGCCTACTCGGTGCACCAGTGGCCGGGCAGGCCCGCGCAGAAAACGGCGGTGCTCTTTGACGAGTTGCTGCGCAACATCACCGATACCGCTGTGAAGCCGGAACGCAGCTAGTCTTCGCTTCACCGAATCCTCGAACCACTGTCCCCATCCTCAAAACCGCTCCGCTCATCGCCTGGCCAATGTCCGGTCGGTGAAGGGCGGTTTTTTGATGGGCGGATTGGACCATGCCAGAGCTCTCCCAAGCCGAAGGCGGGCATAAAAATGGACGGGGTCGGACGCTGCCTGCCTGCGCCTGGGCGCAGCGGCGGCATCCGATCCCGTCCGCAAGAATTCGTGTCTTGGTGCGGGCCTAGCTGGCGGAGCGCTTCGCGGCGCGACGCAGAGCCAGTTCGTCCTCCGGGAAGTCCGTGGCATGCTCACTGGGCAGCTGCGACAGGGATCCCTCGACCTCGCGCCACACTCGCCCGACGGCAATGCCGAAGACGCCTTGTCCCCCCTGGACCAAGTCAATCACTTCGTCTGCGGACGTGCACTCATATACCGAGGCGCCGTCACTCATCAAGGTGATCTGGGCAAGGTCTTCCACCCCGCGCTCGCGAAGGTGACCGACGGCAGTCCGGATCTGTTGCAGGGATACACCGGTGTCCAGCAGCCGCTTGACGACCTTGAGCACCAGGATGTCGCGAAAGCCGTAGAGGCGCTGGGATCCCGAGCCCTTGGCACCGCGCACGGCCGGTTCCACCAGACCCGTACGGGCCCAGTAGTCGAGCTGGCGGTAGGTGATGCCTGCCGCCTTGCAGACGACGGGGCCCCGGTAACCGGCGTCCTCGTCGAGGACCGGCAGGTCCTCGGTGAAGAGGAGTCCCTGGGTGTTGCGAAGGGACGCGGCGTGCGCCGGTGAGGCCGCGTGTTGGTCGTCCATGGGATTCATTGGAATCTCCTTGCTCAAGCATCCCCGTGCGGGAAAGAGGGCTGCCGGGTGTGGAACGACTCCGTTGCGAGTGAAACCGAAATCCGAGGGCGGCAAACCTTGGGAACTTATGCTTCGACGGTACGACTACATTGGGGCTGCGTCAAAGACCTTCAAGCTTAACTTGAGGCGTGTCGCGAACGGTCGTCTATTTATCGAAATCTTCCGGCTCGACCTCGTTGAGGAATTCACGGAACTCACGCACCTGGTCCTCCTCCCCCTCGGCGACTTCGGCGTCCTCCGAAACCATGACGGAGGCCTCGTCTAGCACCTGGTCGTCGCACAGTATCGGGCATTCCGCCCGGAGCGCCAGGGCAATGGCGTCGGAGGACCTGGCGTCGACGCGCACGTCGTCGGCAAAGACCAGCTCCGCGGTGAATACGGCGTTGAGGACCGATACGATCTCCACTCTCACCAACGGCGCGTGCAGCGCCTGCAGGGTCGAAATCATCAAGTCGTGGGTCAGCGGACGCGGCGGGATGATGCCTTGCTGGAACATGGCGATGGCTGATGCCTCGGGGGCACCAATCCAAATGGGCAGGTGGCGTTGGGTATTGGCTTCCTTGAGCAGAACAAGGGGCTGGTTGGAGGGAAGCTCTATGCGAACTCCCACAACTTCAAGTTCCTGCATGGTTCGCTCCTTTACCCGGGTCGCTGCAACTTGCAGTGACCGTTTGTCCGGCCTAGTGGTCCAACTTGGCGATGGCACCGTTGACCAGGGCACCATGCAATGCCATGCAGGCATCGCTTATTTCGCGGGCTGTCTCCGCCGCCCTGGCACGCGACGCCACATCTCCGCGGCTCATGTGCGGAGCCAC
Organism: Paeniglutamicibacter sulfureus; assembly: GCF_039535115.1. Lineage (NCBI taxonomy): Bacteria > Bacillati > Actinomycetota > Actinomycetes > Micrococcales > Micrococcaceae > Paeniglutamicibacter > Paeniglutamicibacter sulfureus. Next base: position 39,974 of record NZ_BAAAWO010000001.1, on the reverse strand, counting down.
GACACGTTCCACCAAACCCACTTCGCGATCGGCCGCTGCGCGGAAGGCCCGCAAGTGGCGGGGCTCGATGCCGTGCGCCGCAAGCGCAGCTGAAGCGGCGGCAATCTTCTGCGCATGTTCATCGAAACGCTCGTTTTCCGACGCGATCATGCCGAAGGCCAGGAGGTCATTGACCAGCTCCGGGCTGGCGCCACACAGCCCCTGCAATTCGGCCTTGGTCACCGGGCGGGTGCGGGCAGCCAGGTCCTGGGTCATCTGTTCGCTGATGCTTCGCGGTGCCAGTGTGTGCCCGCCGGGCAACTGGTCCGGCCGTTCGCCTCGGTCTACCGCGTCCAGGTAGTCCTTGATGACCTTCAGTGGCAGGTACTGGTCGCGTTGCAGGCCCAGGATGAAGCGCAGTCGGCCCACGTCGTCGGGCAGGTACTTGCGGTAACCCGCCGAGGTGCGTTGCGGGGTCAGCAGTCCCTTTTCCTCGAGAAAACGGATTTTCGACGCTGTGACCTGAGGAAACTCATCATGAAGCTCCGAAAGGACCTCGCCGATATTGAGCGCAACGGCGCGCTGGGTATCGCCGGCAACAACTGCCAGTCGCGGGTTTCGGGCTGCCTGGTTCACTACCATGTCCTGCTTAGTCGCGGACGTTGGCCGGGTTGTTGGGCAGTGCGTTATAGAAGGTCAGCCGGAATTTTCCGATCTGCACCTCCGAGCCGTTGGCAAGGCGCACCGAATCCACCCGGTCGTTGTTGACGTAGGTTCCGTTCAACGAACCGCTGTCGACCACGCTGAACCCTGAAGCATCACGAATGAATTTTGCATGCTTGCGCGAGACAGTGACGTCATCAAGGAACACACCGGCGTCCGGATGGCGTCCTGCCTGGGTCATATCCTGGTCCAGCAGGAAGCGTGCTCCCTGGTTCGGTCCGGAGTGCGCGATCAACAATGCGGAGCCTTCCGGCAGCGCGGAGACGGCGGCGCGTTCTTCAACACTCAGACCGTAGAAGACAACTGGTTCACGCGTTACCGGCGGCAAGGCAATTCCCGTTGTTTCGGTAGACGACTCGTGCTGCTGGTTAGGCACCTGAGCTTCAGCCATTTCCGGTCCTCCAAAAATCTTTATCATAATTCCCTGTGGACGTTGCCCGGCCCCAAAATGGGGCAATCGTCCTATCACCAGATTAGCCTACTAGCCACCGGTCAGTTTTCGTGAATAACGAGACAGTTAATCTCCACAGTTGCGCGGTCGGCGTGGGAGGATGCAGGCATGCCTGATTTCGAGAAAAAAGACCAGTCACCCACGGTGGCCACCCGGCAGGCCGAGCCCAAGCCCCGGTGGGGCCTGCGGATTGGGCTGGGCATAGCAGCGGTGGCGCTGCTGGCGATCGTCTACCTTATCGTCCGCCTGTTCCTGCCCGTTTGGTGGGCCACGAATATCGGCAATCAAACCCAGGGGTCACTGAGCAGCGGAATCATCCTTGGACTCGTGTATGGCTTCGTCTTCACCTTCGTTCCCCTGCTCATTATCTGGCAGGCCCGGTACAAAAAGGTGTCATGGCCGTGGAAGTCAGTGATTGTCATAGTCGCTATCCTGCTGGCGATCCCGAACTTGCTGACCCTGAGCATCTATGCGAACTCATCCAGTGCTGCCGCCAAGGCCAGGTCGATGATCGACATCAGCGCCACGTATTTCCCGTCCTGGTCCATTGGCGGTGCGGCAGCCGCCCTGGTGCTCTTCGTGGGCATTGCCGCGTTCTGGCACCTGTGGCATTCGCGTGGCAAGAAGTTGAAGGCCATGAAATCAGACATGAAGACCCAGGCCGCACTGCGGGACGCCGAGTCGTCCGCCCCGACCGCCGAATCGGGAAGGGACGGTTCCCGGCCCGTGGCCTGGTCGCCAACGGAGAACGCCGAGCATCCCAAATCCGCCAACTGACACCCTGTGCCGCCTGAACGCATTTAGCGGCGCCTCTCCAAGCATCTCCGCCCATCCGGCGGGAGTCTTGGCGGGGCGCCGTTCGCGTTTGGCCAACTTCTGGCTGGGCAGTTCACAGATGAACCACAACCGCACCCACCCGAGAAAAAGATCCGGCTAATTCGTCGCGACCCTAGACATTGCCAACGCCTTCACCTTAGTCTTGGTGAATAGCTTTCAGTGAACGCTATTGGCGGATCTCCAATGGCCGCCGGACGTACCCATGTCCGCGATGCGGATTCCCCCAAGGTCCACATCGAAAATGAGCCCCGCCGGTCTCCGGCGGGGCTCATTCGTGCGTTCAGCCGGGTCTAGCTGGGGCCCTGCGCCCCCGTCCGCCAATAAGCTGGCCAAAGCCGGTTCGCAAGACGGCGTGTCCTCGGCTTTTGGCTGTCAGCTTCACAAGCGCCTGAACGACTTACCTTTCCGACTCCAAACCTCCGGCAATTATCGAAATCTAGTCATGACGGCGGGAACGGTGAGAGTCACCGGGACATGGAAAAACCCCGGCAGTTCAACGCTACTTCGTTGATCTGCCGGGGTTTTAACCGGTCGGGCTAGCGGGATTCGAACCCACGGCCTCCTGACCCCCAGTCAGGCGCGCTACCAAGCTGCGCCATAGCCCGGTTGCTTTCGCAGCCGTTCTCCCTCACTCTCGTGAAGGTGCCGTCTGCGAAAAGCTCCGTGATTACCCTACCCTATTTTTTGGGCTACTTCGAACGCTGGCGCTTTTCGCGCACTCGCATCGACACTTCAATGGGGGTTCCCTCGAAGCCAAAGGTCTCGCGAAGCCTGCGGGTAATGAATCGGCGGTACCCGGGATCCAGGAAACCTGTGGTGAACAGCACAAATCGCGGCGGACGCGAAGAGGCCTGGGTGCCGAAGAGAATACGCGGCTGCTTGCCTCCGCGCAGGGGGTGCGGGTGCGCCGCCACAAGCTCGCCCAGGAAGGTGTTGAGCTTGCCGGTGGAGATGCGCTTGTCCCAGGATTCCAGGGCCGTGTGCAGGGCGGGAACGAGCTTGTCCTTGTGCCAGCCGGTCTTGGCCGAGATGTTCACGCGCGGGGCCCACTCCACGTGCGCCAGATCGGTCTCGATCTCGCGCTCCAGGTAACGGCGGCGGTCATCGTCCATCAGGTCCCACTTGTTGAACGCGAGCACCAGGGCACGGCCCGAGTCGATGGTCATCTGCAGGATGCGGACATCCTGCTCCGAAAGGACCTCGTCGACTGCCAGCAGCACGACGGCAACCTCGGCCTTTTCCAAGGCGGCCTGGGTGCGCAGCGAGGCGTAGTAGTCAGAGCCCTGTGCCATGTGCTGGCGGCGGCGGATTCCAGCGGTGTCAACGAAGCGCCAGACCTCGTCGCCCAGTTCTACGAGCTCGTCGACGGGGTCGCGGGTGGTGCCGGCGAGGGTGTCAACGACCACGCGCTCGGAGCCGGCCATCTTGTTCAGCAGCGAGGACTTGCCCACGTTCGGGCGGCCGACCAGCGCAATGCGGCGCGGGCCGCCGCGCGGGATGATCCCACCGAAGGCAGAGTACTCGGGGAGCTTGGCCACAACGGCATCCAGCAGGTCCGCTGCGCCGCGGCCGTGCAGGGCCGAGACCGGCCAAGGCTGGCCGAAGCCAAGGCCCCAGAGGAAGGAGGCGTCGGCTTCCTGATTGGCGTCATCGACCTTGTTGGCGACCAGCAGCACCGGCTTCTTCTTCCGGCGCAGCATCTTCACCACTGCCTCGTCGGTGGCGGTTGCGCCAACGCGGGAGTCAACGACGAAGAGGATGACGTCGGCGATGTCAGCGGCAACCTCGGCCTGCTCTGCCACTCGGGCGTGGATGCCCTTGGCGTCGTGCTCCCAGCCGCCGGTGTCAACCACGGTGAAGTTGCGGCCCGCCCATTCGGCCTGGTAGGACACGCGGTCGCGGGTCACGCCCGGGACATCCTCCACGACTGCCTCGCGGCGGCCCAGGATGCGGTTGACCAGCGTGGACTTGCCCACGTTGGGGCGCCCGATGATGGCCAGGACCGGCGGGATGACCTCGTCGGCGTCGTCGTCGAAGTCATCGCCCAGGTGCGCGAGCAGCTCGGCGTCTTCCGGGTCCAGGTCGTAGTCATCGAGGCCGGCCAGCAGCGCGGTGGCGCGTGCGTCGGCATCCTCGTCGCTGATTTCGGCCAGGCGGTCGGCGATGTGGTCCTCGTTGTTGAACGGGACGTACTCGGCGCCCTCGTCCGGAAGCAGGCTCTCACTCATGGTGTGGTTCCTTTGCGTTGCGTGCCTCCACCAAACGCGGAAGCCGGTATCAATTCAAGCATGTACCCCGCCTTGGCGCGCAGCATTCGCTGCGCACCGGGGCGGGGATGGTGATCCGCCGGCGGCGGATCGGGAGGTTCTATTAGTCGGCCTGGGCCTTGATGGCCTCGAGCACGGCTGTCACCGTTTGCTCGAAGTCCATCTCCGAGGAGTCCACGGTGGCCACCCCGTCGGCGGCGACGTGGAAGTCCACCACCGTGGAGTCCTTGGCGTCGCGGACGAGCACCTGGGCCTGCAATTCGGCGTCCGACTGGGTTCCGCCGAGCTGCAGGCCGCGGCGGCGCAGGCGCGCCTCCTCGGAGGCGGTGAGCAGGATGCGGGCGTCGGCGTCCGGGGCCACCACGGTGGTGATGTCCCGGCCCTCGGCCACGATGCGTTCGTGCGCGGCAATGATGGCCCGCTGCCGTGCGACCAGCTCGGCCCGGGCGGCAAGGTTGGTGGCCACCGCAGATACGGCCTCGGAGACAAACGGTTCGCGGATCGCCTCGGTCACGTCGGTGCCGTGGATGGTGATGCGTTCCACGTCCGGATCGGTGGAGATGAACAAGTCGGCCGCCTTGACTGCGGCGGCAACCGCCTCGGCGTCGGACAGGTCGGTGCCGGCATCCAGCGCGTGCCAGGTCACCGCGCGGTACATGGCGCCGGTGTCGAGGTAGGCGGCACCCAGACGGCGCGCCGTTTCCTTGGATACCGAGGACTTTCCGCTGCCCGAGGGGCCGTCGACTGCAACCGTGATTTTCCGCATTACTGCACTACCTTCCATCCAAGTGCGCTGAGCACCGTGATCAATTCTTCCCGGCGTCCGGGGATGACGGAGATGTCTACCAGCCCGACCTGGTGCCCGGCGGAGTGTTCCATCCGCAGGTCTTCCATGTTGATCCCGGCGTTCCCGACGTCGGCCAGCAACCTGGCCACCTGCCCCGGCTTGTCCTTGACCGCGACGGTGACCAGGGCGAAGGCCTGCGGCGGCGCGCCGTGCTTGCCAGGGATCCTGGCCTGCCCGGCGTTGCCCTCCCCCATCAGCTGGGCGAGATCAAGCAGCGCACCGGGGGCCGAGGGATCCTCGAGCGTAGCGACAAGCCGCTGCAGGTCCTCTTGCATGCCGCGCAGGATCGGCACCAGGGCGCCGGCATTGTGGCTGAGGATCTGGATCCACAGCTTCGGGTCCGAGGCCGCGATCCGCGTGGTGTCGCGCAGCCCGTTCCCGGCAAGCGCCAGCGAATGCCCCGGCGCGTTCAGCAACCGGGAGGCAATCAGCGAGGAGGCCACCTGCGGGAAGTGCGAGATCAGTGCGACGGCCGCGTCGTGGTCGGCGGCATTCATCCGGGCGACCGTGGCCCCCAGGTCGATGGCCAGCGCCTCGGCGGTCTTCACCGAGTCGCCGCGCGATCCGGCATGGGCACAGATCACCCACGGCATGGAGGTGAACAGTTCGCCGCGGGCAGCGGCCGGGCCGGAGCGCTCGCGCCCCGACATCGGGTGCGTGCCCACGTAGCGGCTCAGGTGTTCCTCGCCGATGCGCGGATCCGCCCGCACGGCCTCGAGGATCGAGCCCTTGACGGAGGCGATGTCCACCACGGTTGACATCGGGAAGTCGAGAAGGGCCTGCGCCACGACCGCGGCGGTGACGTCCGGCGGGGCGCCGACGACGACCAGCTCGGGCGCCAGCGGGCGCCCGGGGACGGCGATGGTGCCCGCGCCGATGTCCTGCGCGACGATTTGTGCGCTGGGCGAGGGGTCGGCAAGCCAGACGTTCAGTCCGCGCTGGCTCAACCCCAGCCCGACGCTGGTGCCCAGCAGCCCGGTGCCGATGACCAGAATCGGTCCGGCCAGGTGCGTGGTGGGCATGTGGCTACATCCCCACCATTGCCAGCAGGTGCCCGACTTCCTGGTTGCCCAGCGGGCGGATGGTGCCCTGCTTCTGGTCGCCCAGGCGGATCGGGCCGACCTGGACGCGGACCAGGCGGGTCACCGGGTGTCCTACCTCTTCGAAGAGGCGGCGGACGATGCGGTTGCGGCCCGAGTGCAGGATGACTTCCACGAGCACGTGGCCCGGGGTGGAGTCGACCAGCTTGAAGGAATCGACCGACTGCCAGCCGTCCTCGAGCTTGATGCCCTTCTTCATCTGCGCGCCGATGCCGGCGGCCATCGGTCCGCGGACCTGCACGAGGTAGGTCTTGGGGACCTCGTAGGACGGGTGGGCCAGCCGGTTGGCGGCCTCGCCGTCATTGGTCAGGATCAGCAGGCCCTCGGTCTGGTAGTCGAGGCGCCCGACGTGGAAGAGGCGCTCCTGGCCCTTCTTGCGGATGAAGTCAGAGATGCACTTGCGGCCCTCGGGGTCCTCCATGGTGGAGACGACGTTGCGCGGCTTGTTGAAGACGAAGTAGCGCATGTCGGCGTTCAGCTGCAGGCGCATGCCGTCCACGTGCACGGTGTCGCGCTCGGGGTCGATGCGGATGCCCGCCTCGGTGATCAGCACGCCGTTGACCTCGACGCGGCCGTTGGCGATCATTTCCTCACAGACGCGGCGCGAGGCCACACCCGCGTTGGCCATGACCTTCTGCAGGCGCACACCCTCGAGATCGGAGTGGGCGGCGGCTGCCTGGGCCCGCTGCGTGGGCTTGGTGCGCTCGGTGTTGACCGGGCCGAGGTTCTTGCCGAAGCGTTCCTTGCCGAAGGCCTGGGGGCCGGTGTACTTCTTCTTGCCCGGGGCACCTGACTTCTTGGACTGCTTGGGTCCGCCGTGTGCCTTGGACCAGGAACCGGCAGATGACTCGTTGCCGCCTTCGGAGCCCGGGCGCGGGTTTGACGAGCGTGGATTTTGGTTGGAACGGCCAGCACCGGTTGCTCCTCGGCCGCGGCCGTTGCCGGAGCCGGAGCCTTGTGGGCGCTGGTTGCCGCGGCCTGGGCGGGATCCCTGGTTCATGATCTGTCCTTATGTTGTTTCGTGGTTCGCCTATTGCCAGGGCGAATCAACGTCATAGTCGTCGATGTCACCCACTCCGGGAAGATGCGGGGAGAGCCTGGGCAGCTCGGAAACGCTGCCCAATCCCAATCTTTCCAGAAAGTACGAGGTGGTCTGATACAACGTGGCACCACTTTCACCGTCGTCGGGTGCTTCGTGGATCAGCCCGCGCGTCAGGAGTGTGCGCACCACCGAATCGACGTTGACCCCGCGAATCGCCGCGATCCTGCCGCGGGAAACCGGTTGCCGGTAGGCGATCACTGCCAAAGTCTCCAGCGCTGCCTGGGTAAGTCTTGCCGTTTGGCCGTCGATGACGAAGCGTGAAACGAAGGGAGCAAAATCACGTCGGGAGAAGATGCGCCAGCCGCCGGCCAATTCACGCAGCTCAAAACCGCGTGGTGTATCCCCACCATCATACTGTGCCCGCAGCTTTTCAAGGGCCGCTGTGACGCGTTCCTCACTGACCTCAAGCACCTGCGCGAGGTGGCCGGCGGCGATGGGCTCGTCGATCACCATCAGCACCGCCTCGATGCCGGCTTCCAGCCCCCCGGGCAGTGCGTCTATTGCCGACCCGGCGGCTTCGGGAAGCCCCCCGGCGGCAGGTGTGGCGGTGTGGTTCATGGATTTCCCCCCTGCGGGTCTGGTGCCAACGTGGTGGATGTCTCGGACGGTTCAGCGGCCACGGGTTCGTATTCCTCTTTCAGCGCGGCAGGGTCCCAGTCCGCATCGGGTTCAACCCAGCGCACGTTCAGCGCATCCAGCGGCGCATCCTGGGAAAAGGCGATCACCCGTTCGCGATACATTTCCAGCAGCGCCAGGAAGCGGGCCACGACCTCCAGGTGGCTTGCCGCGTCGGCGACCAGCGCGGTGAAGCTCAGCGAGCGGTGTTCCTTCAGCAGTGCTGCCAGGATGCCTGCCTGCTCGCGCACCGACACGGTGCCGCCGTGCAGGTGCCCGGTCCCGACCTCGGTGGGTGCCGGTGCCTTGGGTGCCAGGGCTGCGGCGGCCAGCTGCGCCAGTGCCTCGGGGCTGGTCTTGAAGACCAGTTCGGGAAGCAGCGCGGCGAAGTGCGCCTCCAGGCCCGCCTGCCGCGGGAAGCTGGTGGCTTCCTCGTGCAGCTTCCCGGCGATCCAGCCGGCGGCGTGCTTGAACGCCTTGTACTGCAGCAGCCGGGCGAAGAGCAGGTCGCGGGCCTCGAGCAGGGCCATGTCCTCGTCGTTTTCCGTCTCGCTGCCCGGCAGCAGGCGTGCCGCCTTCAGGTCAAGCAGCGTGGAGGCGATGACCAGGAACTCGGTGGTCTCATCCAGCGCCTTGGACCCCGGCCGGGCCTGGAGCAGCTTCAGGTAGGCGATGAATTCGTCGGTGACCTCTGCCATGGCGATCTGGGTGATATCCATTTCGCGCTTGGCGATCAGCGAAAGCAGCAGGTCGAAGGGGCCGGAAAAGTTTTCCAGCGAAACCCGAAAGCCACCGGCCGAATCGTCTGGGACGACTCTGCCGGTGGCGGTGGTTTCGGCGGCGGGTGCCGTCATTACGGGGCGCCGCCGCGGGAGATCAGTTCCCTGGCGAGCTGGCGGTAGGCCTCGGCACCCGGGTGCGTGGTGGCGTAGCTGGTGATGGGTTCGGCAGCAACGTTGGCGTCGGCGAACTTGATGGTCCGGCGGATGACCGTCTCGAAGACGGTGTCCCCGAAGGCCTCGACCAGCCGGCCGACGACCTCGCGGCCGTGCAGCGTGCGCGGGTCGTACATGGTGGCCAGCACGCCGTCGATGGCCAGGGCGGGGTTCAGCCGGTCCTGGACCTTCTCGATGGTCTCCACCAGCAGGGCCACGGCACGCAGTGCGAAGAACTCTGCGGTCAGCGGGATGATCACGCCGTGAGCGGCCGTCAGCGCGTTGACGGTCAGCAGGCCCAGCGAGGGCTGGCAGTCGATGAGCACGATGTCGTAGTCATCGGTCACCGAGCGCAGGGCACGTTCCAGGACCTGTTCGCGGGCGACTTCGTTGACCAGCTGCACCTCGGCGGCGGAGAGGTCGATGTTGGCCGGCAACAGGTCGACGTTCTCGACATCCGTGCCCAGGATGGCGTCGCGGATCTCGGTCTTGCGGTCCATCAGCACGTTGTAGACGGTGACGTCGAGTTCGTGCGGGTTGGTGCCGAAGCCAGCGGACAGGGCGCCCTGTGGGTCGAAGTCGACCAGCAGCACCTTGCGCCCGTATTCGGCCAGGGCCGCCGCGAGGTTGATGGTGGAGGTCGTCTTGCCGACGCCGCCCTTTTGGTTGACCATGGCGATCACGCGGGCCGGGCCGTGGGATTCCAGTGGCTGCGGTTCGGGGAAAATCGTCATCGGGCGCCCGGTGGGCCCCATGGGGGTGGGCTCCTTGAGCAACCCCACGCCTCGCGCCTTGCTGCCCTGTTCCTCGCTCACGGTATGAACCACGCTTCCGTTCGTTGTGCGATCTGGTTGACTACTTGTTTCAAGGGTATAGGTTGTGCACCGGCCTTTGCCCAACCAGCGTCACGGCGAGCCTTTACCTTGAAGTTGAAGTCCAACGTTGGTTTGGTGCCGGACGCACCAACGCCAGGGCCCCGGATGCGGGGGTCCCTGGCGCTGGTACCGGGTGCCGCGGAAGCGGCGCCGGTGTTAGTGCTCGTTGGCGGTCAGCGAGAGCTCGTCGAAGGGACGGTCCCCGGCAAGCACCGAGCGGGCCTGCTCCATGTCGATTTCCTTGGTCCACTTGCCGATCAGCAGCGTGGCGACAGCGTTTCCGGTGAAGTTGGTCAGTGCGCGGGCCTCGGACATGAACTTGTCGATGCCCACGATCACGCCCATGCCGTCAAGCAGTTCCGGGCGGTGCGACTGCAGTCCGGCCGCCAGCGTGGCCAGGCCGGCGCCGGTGACCCCGGCGGCGCCCTTGGAGGCGACGATCATGAAGACCAGCAGGGAGATCTGCTCGCCGATGTTCATCGGCATGCCCATGGCGGTGGAAACGAACAATGCGCTCATGGTCAGGTAGATCGCGGTGCCGTCGAGGTTGAAGGAGTAGCCGGTGGGAACCGTGATGCCCACGACCGGCTTGGAGACGCCCACGTGTTCCATCTTGGCGATCAAGCGCGGCAGGGCGGACTCGGAGGAGGAGGTGGAGAAGATCAGCAGGTATTCGCGGGCCAGGTACTTCATCAGCGCGAAGATGTTCAGGCCGGTCACGGCGCGCAGCAGCGAGCCGAGGATCACGATGATGAACAGGGCACAGGTGACGTAGAAGGCGCCCATGAGGATGGCCATGGAGCCGATGGCTGCCCAACCGGTGGCGCCGACGACCGCGGCGATGGCGCCGAAGGCACCGATCGGGGCGGCCCACATGATCATCATCATCAGGCGGAAGACCACGGCCTGGATGTTCTTGATGGCACCGAGCACCGGCTCGCCGCTCTTGCCCATGGACTGCAGGGCGAAGCCCACGAAGAGCGCCAGGACCAAGGTGGGCAGCACCGGGATGTCGCCCGGGATCAGCTCGAGCAGGAACTTGACGGTGGCGTTTTCGGCTCCGCCGGCGGCACCCTCATAGGGCTGCAGCTGCAGGCCGGAGCCCGGGTGGACCAGGTTGCCGACGAACAGGCCGATGGCCAGGGCGAAGGTGGACATGGTGATGAAGTAGAGCAGCGCGAGCCCGCCGACCTTGCCGACCGTGGCGGCCTTGGCGATCGAGCCGATGCCCAGCACGATGGTGCAGAAGATGACAGGTGCGATGATCATCTTGATCAGGGCGACGAAACCGGTGCCCAGCGGCTTGAGCGCCTTGCCGAGGTCCGGGGCCACCAGGCCGATGGTGGCGCCGGCGACCACGGCTACGATCACCATGATGTACAGCCAGTGGGTGCGGTCCTTCTTGAGAGGTGGTTCCTGGTTCCCGATGGGGTCCCGGTCCAGGACTCCGCTCGATGCCGGCGTCGTTGCCATGATGGCTCCTTCTGGAAAATGTTGCTTCGGTGTGGGGCGGCGATTGGATGCGCCGTGAGCTCTTCATCCATGGTGGGGCCCGGAGTGATCGAGATCTCTCTTGTGTTCATAATGGTCATGGCGGGTTTGTTGACGTGCCACCCTTGAGGTGCGCGTTGCGCGCCACCGAGGAACCACACGAAGGGGGGAAGCCGCCCATGCCAACAGCCGATCGCCGCTCCCCCGCCGCGCATCCGCGCGGCCGAGGCCCGTATTCGCTGGCCGCCCGCATCTTCGTCGCGCAGCTGGCGCTGGTGGCACTGGTGGTGTCGGTGGTCAGCGCCGCGGGCTACCTCAATGCCCGCGCCCAGGCACACGATTTCGCCGCCAAGCGGGTGCTATCTGTCGCCGAGACGCTCTCGCACGATCCGTTCGTGATCGACGGGGTGCAGCTTCCCGACCCGTCGGTGGCGCTGCAACCCTTTGCGGCGCAAATCCTGGAACACGCCCAGGTGGATTTCGTGACCATCATGGACACCGACCGCACCCGCTACACCCACCCCACCCCAAGCGAGATCGGGCGCAAGTACGTGGGCAGCGTCGAGCGGGCCCTGGCCGGGGACAGCCAGGTGGAGGACTACCCCGGCACCCTGGGCCCCTCAGTGCGCGCCATCTCCCCGATCCGCGACCCCGGCGGAAACGTGATCGCGATGGTCTCGGTGGGCGTGACCCTGCAGTCCCTCAGTGTCACCCAGGCAGCCCTCATTCCCGCCACGCTGCTGGTGGGGCTGCTGGCGGTGGGCCTCGGGGGCGTGTTCACCTATGCGCTGTCCCGCTACCTGCGCCGCGCCACCCTGGGCTACGGCCCGGAGGAGCTGCGCCGGCTCTACGCCTATTACTTTTCCGCGCTGCATTCGCTGCGCGAGGGACTGGTCCTGGTGGATGCCAAAGGCCGGCTGGTGCTCTACAACGACCAGGCCGCCCAGCTGCTGGGCCTGCCGCCCGCCGGTTCCCTGCGCCCGCTGCCGGTCGTGCAGGTGGGGCTGCCGGAAACGGTTGCCGAACTCTTTGCCTCGGGCCGGCGCGCCACCGACGAGATCCACCTGACCCAGAACCGGGTGCTGGTGATTTCCCAACAGAACGCCGAGCAGCCCGATTCGGATCCCGGGGCGCGGGTGCGCTGGACGCTGCGCCGCAAGCAGGTGGAGAGCTCGCTGGGCACGGTGGCGACGCTGCGCGACCACACCGAGGTCCAGGCGCTGACCGGGCAGCTCGAGTCCCTCACCACGCTCACCGAGGCGCTGCGCGCCCAGACCCACGAGCACGCCAACCGGCTGCACACCGTGGCCACGCTCATCGAGCTGGGCCGGGAGCGCGAGGCGCTGGAGTTCGCGGTGGCGGACCGTCAGGAGTCCCAGCGGCTCACCGACGAGTTCGTGCAGGCAGTCGACGAGCCCTACCTGACTTCGCTGCTGGTGGGCAAGGCCGCGCAGGCCCACGAACGCGGCATCACGCTGACCTTCTCCGCCTCGGGGCACCTGCCCGCCGGCGCGCTGGATGCCAGGGACCTGGTGACGATCACCGGGAACCTTTTGGACAACGCCTTCGATGCCGCGGCCGGGTCGGAGCAGCGCCGTGTCTGGGCCGACTTCGCCGCCGACGACGACTCGGTGGTGGTCTCGGTCGCCGATTCCGGGCCAGGCGTCGACCCTGATTTGCTCGACGAGTACTTTCGGCTGGGTGTTTCCTCCAAGCCGGTGGCCGCGGGAAGCGGGTCGCGCGGGCTGGGACTGGCGCTGGTGCGCCAGGCGGTCGCACGCCTGGGCGGGTTCCTGGAAGTGGATAATGATGCCGGGGCCATTTTCACCGTGACGCTGCCGCTCTCCCGGCCGGTGCGTTCCGCGCCTTAGGCCGCCGGCACCCGCCCCACACCAAGACCCCCCCAGGAAGCACAGGTACATGGATCCGCACAGAGACCTCCGCGTTCTCGTGGTTGACGACGAGGCCACCACCGCCGCTGCGCACGCCAAGTACGTCGCCCGCGTCCCCGGCTTCGAGGTGCAGGCCATTGCGCACAGCGGCCAAGAGGCCTTCGCAGCCCTGGATGCGGCCCAGGAGGCCGGCACGCCCATCGACCTGGTGCTGCTGGACATGAACCTGCCCGACTTGCACGGATTGGACGTGGCCCGGCGGGTGCGTGGGCGCGGCAACACCGTGGACATCATCGCGATCACCGCGATCCGGGACCTGAACGTGGTGCGCACCGCCATCTCCGCGGGCGTGACCCAATACCTGATCAAGCCCTTCGGCTTTGCCGCGTTTTCCGAGAAACTCGAAAACTACCGGATGTTCCGCTTCAACCTGGGCACCACCGGCCAGTCGGCCTCCCAGGAGTCAATCGACAACGCCTTTGCCGCTCTGCGTTCGGTCGGCCCGGCCCCGCTGCCCAAGGGGCTGATCACCGAGACCCTGGGCGCCATCGCCGAGGCGCTTCGCTCGGCGAGCGCGGCACTCTCGGCCACCGAGGTATCAGAATTGCTGGACCTCTCCCGCGTCACCGCACGTCGCTACCTGGAGCACCTGGCAGAGACCGGGCAGGCCGCCAAGGCCCCGCGGCACGGGACCCGGGGGCGCCCGGAGTACGAATACAGCTGGCGCCCCAGGGCGTAGGCCCCCTGGCCTACCGGCCCGCCGGGCGCAGGAACGGGATGAGTTCATCGATGACCGCCGGGTCCTCGATGGTGGAGGGCACCGCGTAGGGCTTGCCGTCGGCGATCTGCCGCATGGTCTTGCGCAGGATCTTGCCCGAGCGGGTCTTGGGCAGCGCCGCCACGATGCGGACCTCGCGGAAGTCCGCGACCGGGCCGATGTGGGCCCGCACCATCGCGACAAGTTCCCCGGCCAGATCCTCCTCGGAGATCCCTGCCCCGCTCTTGAGCACCACGTATCCGCTGGGGCGCTGGCCCTTGAGCTCATCGGCGACCCCGATGACCGCGCATTCCGCAACCGCGGGATGGGAGCCAAGCACCTGTTCCATGGCGCCGGTGGAGAGCCGGTGCCCGGAGACGTTGATGACGTCGTCGGTGCGGCCCATGACAAAGAGGTAGCCGTCGGCATCGAGATAGCCGGAGTCCCCCGTGGCGTAATAGCCGGGGAACTGCTCCAGATAGGTTTCGATGAAGCGCTGGTCGTTTCCCCACAGCGTGGCCAGGGTGCCCGGGGGCAGCGGGAGCTTGATGGCGATGTTGCCCTCTTCGCCTGCCCCCACCTCGGCACCGAGCCCGTCGAGGATCCGCACGTCGTACCCGGGCACCGGGACAGTGGGAGAGCCGGCCTTGGGCTCCAGCACCTCAAGGCCCACAGGGTTCGAGGCAATGGGCCAGCCGGTCTCGGTTTGCCACCAGTTGTCCACCACCGGCACCCCGAGCTTTTCCCCGGCCCAGGCGTAGGTGTCGGGGTCCAGTCGCTCCCCCGCCACGAAGAAGTTCCTGAGGCTGGACAGGTCGTAGCCGGCCATCAGCTCGGCGGCGGGGTCGGCCTTGCGGATGGCGCGCAGCGCGGTGGGAGCGGTGAAGAAGGTGTCCACCTTGTGGTCCTGAATGAGCCGCCAGAAGGCCCCTGCGTCGGGGGTGCCCACGGGCTTGCCTTCGTAGAGGACCGTGGTGGCACCGGCGATCAGCGGGCCGTAGACGATGTAGGAGTGCCCGACCACCCAGCCGACGTCGGAGGCGGTGAGCATGGTGGAGCCCGGTCCAACGCCGTAGATGTTGCGCATCGAGAAGTCCATGGCCACCGTGTAGCCGCCCGAATCGCGCACCACGCCCTTGGGGGCGCCGGTGGTCCCGGAGGTGTAGAGGATGTAGAGGGGGTGGGTGGCGGGCACCGGAACCGCGGCGGCGGGTTCGGCGAGCGCGGCCAAGTCGTCCCAGTCGTGCCAGGTGGCGTCGGTGCCGGCGAACTCGGAGCGCTGGTGCGCGAAGCCGTCACGGTGGTGGACGATGACGGTGGAAACCTTGTGGCCGGCCATCCCCATGGCCTCGGCGACGGCGGGCAGGTATTCGATGCGGCGCGAGGGCTCGATGCCGCCGGTCGCGGTGACGATGGCGGCAGGGGTGGCGTCGTCGATGCGTGCGGCCAGTTCCTTGGGGGCGAATCCGCCGAAGACCACCGAGTGCACAGCGCCGATGCGGGCGCAGGCAAGCATGGCGATGTGTGCCTGCGGAATCATCGGCAGATAGATCAGCACCCGGTCGCCGATCCCGATCCCCGCATCCCGCAGGACACCGGCGAACTTCTCGACCTTGGCCAGCAGCTCGGCGTAGCTGAAGCGTTCCTGGATGCCCAGGACCGCGGAGTCGTAGATCAGTGCGGTGTTCTCCCCGCGACCCGCCGCAACGTGGCGGTCCAGGGCGTTGTGGCAAACGTTGAGGACCCCGTCGGGGTACCACGCATAGATCGGCGCGCGGCTCTCATCCAGTCCGGCGGTGGGCTTCTGCTCCCAATCGATTGATGCGGCCGCATTGAGCCAAAAGGCTGCGGGGTCGGTCTTGGCTTCGGCAAAGGTCTGCGCGTAGGTCGGTGCCATGCGAACCGTCCATCCATTCGTATCAGGTACTTGATCGGGTCCCACTGAGCATATGACTCCCGCCACACAATTTCAAGATGAATGTATACACGAACGGACTATTTTGGAATAAAGTCTCATGCTTCGCGTGACTTTGTGGCTTTTCTGTATACAATTAACGGCATGAGGGCAAGCGACAAGGCTTATGAGGCACTGCGAACGGACATCGTCGAATGGCGGTTGCGTCCCGGTGCCGTGCTGGGCGAGGTTGAACAGGCCGAACGCCTAGGTGTTTCACGCACCCCGCTGCGTGAGGCCCTGGCCCGGCTGGTCGCCGACGGGCTGGCAGTTCAGCAGCGCGGCCGCGGTGCCGTGGTCTCCGACGTCTCGAGCGAGCACGTTGACGACCTTTTTGACCTGCGTCGCGCCCTCGAGGTCGAATCCGCCCGCATTGCGGCGCGAAAAGCCGAGCCGGCCACCTTTGCGTCGCTGCGCTCCCGCTTCCTGGAGGCGGGACGCTGCACCGGCCCCGAAACCCGCGAGGCCTACTACCTGTTGGCCGGGGAACTCGACAGCTGCATCGATGCCGCGGTGGACAACCCCTACATCGAACAGGCCCTGCGCTCACTGCGGGTCCATCTGGCCCGGGTCCGCCGCCTGGCACAGGACGACCCCGAAAGACTGGCGAGGTCCGCGCTTGAACACGCGGCGATCGCCGAGGCCATCGCGGCCCGAAATCCGGAGGTCGCCGCGGCGGCCACCCAATTGCACCTGCACCACAGTCTTGAACACATCAAAACCCATGCTGGACCCCGAGAGGACACCCCATGATCAACCACCCCGTACGCGTGTACCGCAGTGAAGAAAACCTTGCCCGCGAGGATCAGCTCGCGCACAAGATCGCTACCGTTGCAGCCGACCCGGTAGAGGTCACCGCAGAGGTCACCGAGATGATCATCAACCGCATCATCGACAACGCCTCCGTTGCCATTGCCTCGCTGAACCGCGGTCCGATCGTTGCAGCACGTGCCCAGGCCCTGACCCACGCCCCGTCCACCGGCGGCAAGGGTGCCTCGGTCTTCGGCATCACCGAGAAGGTCTCCCCCGAATGGGCAGCCTGGGCCAACGGCGTGGCGGTGCGCGAGCTCGACTACCACGACACCTTCCTGGCCGCCGAGTACTCCCACCCGGGCGACAACATCCCGCCGATCCTGTCGGTGGCACAGCACACCGGGGCTTCGGGCAAGGACCTGATCCGCGGCATCGCCACCGGCTACGAGATCCAGGTCGACCTGGTCAAGGCGATCTGCCTGCACAAGCACAAGATCGACCACGTGGCACACCTGGGCCCGTCGGCCTCCGCCGGCATCGGCACCCTGCTCGGCCTGGATGTCGAAACCATTTTCCAGGCCGTGGGCCAGGGCCTGCACACCACCACCGCCACCCGCCAGTCGCGCAAGGGCGAGATCTCCACCTGGAAGGCCCACGCACCTGCCTTCGCCGGCAAGATGGCCGTCGAGGCAGCGGACCGCGCCATGCGCGGCCAGACCTCGCCGGTGCCGATCTACGAAGGCGAAGACGGCGTCATCGCCTGGCTGCTGGACGGGCCGGACGCAGCCTACGAGGTTCCGCTTCCGGAGGCCGGCGAAGCCAAGCGCGCCATCCTGGACACCTACACCAAGGAGCACTCGGCCGAATACCAGGCACAGGCCTGGATCGACCTGGCCCGCAAGCTCAACCGTGAACACCCGGAAGCCGCCGACGCCAAGAACGTCGCCTCGGTCCTGATCAAGACTTCCCACCACACGCACTACGTGATCGGCTCCGGCGCCAACGACCCGCAGAAGTACGATCCGACCGCCTCGCGCGAGACCCTTGACCACTCGATCCCGTACATCTTTACCGTCGCCCTGCAGGACGGCGCCTGGCACCACGTGGATTCCTACTCCCCGGAGCGTGCGGGACGTGCCGACACCGTGGAACTGTGGAACAAGGTCACCACTGAGGAAGACAAGGAGTGGACCCGCCGATACCACTCGCTGGACATCAACGAGAAGGCCTTCGGCGGCTCGGTGGTCATCACCTTGGCCGACGGCACCGTCATCACCGACGAGATCGCCGTGGCCGACGCCCACCCGTTGGGAGCCCGGCCGTTCGCCCGCGAGCAGTACATCAACAAGTTCCGTACCCTGGCTGCCGGCCTGGTCGAGGAAGACGAAATCGACAGGTTCATCGCAGCTGCCGAAAACCTGGAGAAACTGGGTGCCGGCGAGCTTGACCAGCTGAACATCGTTGCCGCCCCGGGCGTCATCGACCTCGCGGCAGCCCCGAAGGGACTGTTCTAACATGTTGTACTCCACCACCACCCCGGAGCAGAAGCGCGCGGCACTGCGCGAGATGCTCGTTCCGGGAACCGCACGCCAGTTCCCCGGGGCCTTCAACCCGCTCTCGGCCCGGTTGATCGAGGAAAAGGGCTTCGACGGCGTCTACATCTCCGGTGCCGTGCTGGCCAATGACCTTGGCCTGCCGGACATCGGGCTGACCACGCTCACCGAGGTGGCCACCCGTGCCGGGCAGATCGCCCGGATGACAGACCTGCCCTCGTTGGTTGACGCGGACACCGGATTCGGCGAGCCAATGAACGTGGCCCGCAGCATCCAGGAACTCGAGCATGCGGGGTTGGCCGGCTGCCACATCGAAGACCAGTTCAACCCCAAGCGTTGCGGCCACCTCGACGGCAAGAACGTCGTGGACCTGGACACCATGGTCAAACGCATCGCCGCGGCGGCGGATGCCCGGCGGGATTCGAACTTCCTGATCATGGCCCGCACCGACGTGCGCGCCGTGGAGGGGCTCGATGCAGCCATCAACCGGGCCAAGGCCCTGGTGGATGCCGGCGCGGATGCCATCTTCCCGGAGGCCATGAAGGACCTTTCCGAGTTCGAGGCAGTCTGCAAGGCAGTTGACGTGCCGGTGTTGGCGAACATGACGGAGTTCGGCAAGTCCGACCTGTTCACCCGCCAGCAACTGGCGGATGTCGGCGTGGCCATGGTCATCTACCCCGTGACGCTGCTGCGCAGCGCCATGGGAGAGGCCGAACGCGTCCTGGATGCGCTTGCAGCCGACGGAACCCAGGAGTCTCGGGTAGATTCAATGTTGACGCGTGCGCGTCTCTACGAGCTGGTTGACTACGAGGCGTACAACCGCTTCGACACCGGGATCTTCAATTTCCAGGTCCCTGATCTGGATATCCACTCAAACAACGCGAATTTGTAGGAATCAGGAGCGAAGTGATGACTGAAACTGAGATCAAGAAGGGCCTCGCCGGCGTCGTCGTCGACTACACGGCGGTCTCCAAGGTTAATCCGGAGACGAATTCGCTGCTATACCGTGGATACCCGGTCCAGGACCTGGCCGCCAGGAAGAGCTTCGAGGAAGTGGCCCTGCTGCTGTGGACCGGAGAGCTGCCCACTGAAATCGAGCTCACCGACTTCGTCGCGGCCGAGCGGGCAGGGCGCGCCCTGGCCGCCAACGTCAAGGCCGCCATCGACCTGCTGCCGCTCGATTGCCACCCGATGGACGTGGGCCGCACGGCGGTCTCGGTCATCGGCGCCAACCACGCACTGGCCGACGATTCCTCCCCCGAGGCCGAACTCATCAAGGCCAAGGAACTCTTTGCCGCGTTCCCTGCAGTTGTCGCGTACGACCAGCGCCGCCGCCGCGGCCTGGGTGTCATCGAGCCACGCGAGGATCTGGACTACTCCCAGAACTTCCTGTGGATGACCTTCGGCGAGGAAGCCGCACCGGAGGTGGTCGACGCGTTCCGCGTTTCGATGGTCCTCTACGCGGAGCACTCGTTCAATGCCTCGACGTTCACCGCCCGTGTGGTCACCTCCACCCTCTCGGACCTGCACTCGGCCGTCACCGCGGCAATCGGGGCGTTGAAGGGGCCGCTGCACGGCGGCGCCAACGAGGCAGTGATGCACACCTTCCACGAGATCGGCATCGACAAGAACGAATCCCGCCAGGATGCCGCGGCCCGCGCCAAGGCGTGGATGGAGGAGGCCCTGGCCGCAAAGAAAAAGGTCATGGGCTTCGGCCACCGTGTCTACAAGCACGGCGATTCCCGCGTTCCGACCATGAAGGCTGCGCTGGACAAGATGATCGCCTACTACGGCCGTAGTGAAATGCTCGGGCTGTATGACGGACTCGAAGCGGCCATGGACGAGGCCAAGGCCATCAAGCCGAACCTCGACTACCCGGCCGGCCCAACGTACCACCTGATGGGCTTCGACACCGAGATGTTCACCCCGATCTTCATTGCCTCGCGCATCACGGGTTGGACAGCACACATCATGGAACAGCGTGCGTCCAACGCGCTGATACGCCCGCTGTCCGAATACAACGGCCCGGAGCAGCGCGCGTTGTAATCATTCGGGACCTCAGCACGTTGCGAGGGAGTTGGCCGGGACCCAAAATGGGTGCCGGCCAACTCCCTCGCTTTTTTGTTCGTGCCTGTGCCTACGTGAGTCTCAACGACTCGGCAACCTCGATGGCCCGCAGGTACTCGCTGGATTCCAGGTAAGCGTCGCGCTCGGCCGCGTTCTTGAACCCCATGGGTCCGGTCCAGGCGTCCGATTGGACCATCTTGCCTTGGTGGTGGAAGGCGGTGGCCAGGTCGCAGAGCTTGCCCTCCTTGGCGCTGTCGACCGGGACCAGCGAGGCCACGGATCGCTCGATCCCGAAGACGTCGGTCTGGGTGACCAGACCCAAGCCCAGCTTCCCCTCGTCGACCTCCACGGAGGTGGGGTTCAGGCCATGCAGCGTGTAGGTCCCCTCCGGGTCGCCGCAGCTTTCGGAACCGTCCTGGCCGGGACGGTCGTCGGGGAAGAGGCCGAGGTTGAAGACGGCCTTGCCGTGCGCATCGAAGAACATCAACTGGTAGGTTGCCGCGTCCCGTGGATCCGCCGTGGCGGGATCCATGGCCTTGCCGTCCTCGTCGCGCATGTTTTCGTACATGCTCCATGACGGATGGGTGACTTCCAGGACGGAGTTGCCGTAGGCGACGCGTTCGGCCCCGTTCTCGGCTTCCATCCACGAAGGCACGTTCGGCCCGAAGAGCGTCGCGGCGACCTGCCGGGGTATTTCCTGGTCCTTGATGGCCCGGTCCATGCGTTTCTTGGGCGTTTCATCCGCTTCGTAGGTGTAGCCACGCAGCAGGGGCCAGCTGAGGTGTTCCTGGTGCACCTCCACGCCGTCCTCGGCGATCTTCAGGGGCGAACTCACCCAGCGTCCCGCGTCGGGATCCCACTTGGCTATTAGCATGCCACCGGAAACGTCGTCGACGTTAAGCTCGGTGCGATACCGATCCGATGGCGTGAAGGCCGCGAATCCCTCCAGGCAACCAATGAGCGAGAAGGATTCGGCATCCAGTCCCGGATTGCGGAGCTTGCCGTTGCCGTCGGCGAACTGCATCTCGGGCAGCGACAGGGCATTGCAGGCCTCGTCGGCGGCGAAGTGCGCGCCGTCGTAGGCGGGGAACAGCCCGTTGGGCAACGGCAATGATTCCGGTTGTGAGGTCGGATCGGCCGCGCCGGTTTCCCACGGCGCGGGGACCGTGGGGCTTGGCGTGGGTGGTATGGCCGGGAGCGGGTCCGGAAGAGGGGCGTTCCACGGTGACCAGACGATCACCGCGGCCACCGCTGCGGCGGTGAGCATCCCCCCCACTGCCACGGGGCGCCAGGAGCGCCGCTGCTTGGGTGTTGCGCGCACCTTTTGCTGGGTAAAGACCGGGCGTGGTTCTTCCAGGTCCAGGGGAAGGGGCCCGGCGGAGTCCCGGCGCATGCGCGGGTCGGCGTCTCGCAGGAGCTGTTCAATGTTGTCCATTTGAGCTTCCACCCTTCAACATCTGGTTCGGTGCCTTCTTCGAAAAGGCCTTGCGCGCCCTGAAAAGCCGGGACTTGGCCGAGTCGGGCGAGCAATCGAGAATGGCCGCGATTTCGGCCAGGCTCAGTGAATCCCAATAGGCGAGCATCAGGATTTCGCGTTCCTGCGGGCGCAAGGTGTTCAGGACTTCGCGGACCGCGGCACCGGGATCGTTCTCCGGCTGCGGGCGGCGGGCCAGTTCACTGCTGCCCAGCTTCTCGACGAGGCTGCGTTGGCGGCGTTGTGCCCTGTATTCATTGGCGACCAGGTTCCGCGCTGTCACCAGCAGCCACGGCAACACATCTTCCGACGGCTCCTTCTGGTGCTGCCAGGCGATGCGGAAAACGTCGTTGGTGATCTGCTGGGCGGACTGCACATCGCTGGTTCGCCGGTACACGTATCCGTAAACGCGCTGGGAGTACTGCCGGTGCAGTTCTTCCACGTGCAACGCGGTTCTCGCTTCCACGGGTTCCCTCCCCTCACGGCACCCGATGTCGGATGCTCCCTTATGCCTGGGTAATGTCCGGGAAGTCGGCTTCGGTTGCATCAGCGGCGGGAATTCCATGTCCCGGCCAGTTGACGGTGGAAAAGCCGTCCACCGATTCGTTGTCGGCGGCAAGACGCACCAGGGCGTCGAAACGTTCACCCGACAGGATCCGCCCCAGCCACAGAGCCGAATCGTCCCACATCCGTTCCAACGGCAGGTTCTCCACCCGATGCCATTCCGGGGCAAGCTCCGCCGAGGGCCTGGCCATGCCGGTGAAAGCCGAGGTGAGGAAGATGGTGCAGTCCATGTCAGCGGCGGGGTTCGCGGGGAAGCGGAAGTAGACCCGGGCTGCGGGCAGCAGCGAAGCAATGTCGGCGACCAGCGAGGTTTCCTCGACCAGTTCGCGCACCGCGGCGGCCTCGGGGCTCTCCCCCGGCTCGATCTTTCCGCCCGGGGCAACCACCCGTCCGGCACCGAACCCGCGCTGTTTCAGCCCCAGCAGCACCTGGGTGCCGTTTGGTCCGTGCTCCACGGGCAGGCACAACACGACCCGGGTGGGGGTTTGCGTCGATGCGTGCTCCATGGCTGGCAGCTCTTTTCCCTAGTTGTGGGCCCGCGGGTGGGCTGCCGCGTAGATTTCACGCAGCGTATCTGCCGTGACCAGCGTGTAGACCTGGGTCGTGGTCACCGAGGCGTGGCCCAGCAGCTCTTGGACCACGCGAACGTCGGCCCCGCCCTCGAGCAGGTGGGTGGCGAAGGAATGGCGCAGGGTGTGCGGGGAGACGTCTTGTTCGATGCCCGCCCGTTCTGCTGCCTTGGTGAGCACCGACCAGGCGGACTGGCGCGAGAGCCGTCCGCCGCGCTGGTTCAGGAAGAGGGCGGCAGTGCCCTTGCCCTTTGCCACGAGCTCGGGGCGCCCCCGGACCAGGTATGCGTTCAGTGCGTCAATGGCGTAGGAGCCCAGCGGCACGATGCGTTCCTTCGAGCCCTTGCCGAAGAGCCGCACCACCGCCGGCCCGCTGGCCGGGCGTTCCAGGTGCAGGTCATCGACATCCAGGCCCACTGCCTCCGAGATGCGGGCGCCGGTGGAGTAGAGGAATTCGAGGATGGCCTTGTCGCGCAGGCCCGCGGACGTCTCGATGGAGACCGAATCCAGGATCGCGGTCACCTGCTCGACGCTGATGGCCTTGGGCAGGCGGCGCCCGGGTGCCGGCGGGTGCAGGTCGACGGCGGGGTTGGTGGGTGCCAGCCCCTCAAGTTCCCAGAACTTGTGCACTCCGCGCACCGCGACGATGGTACGCGCCGCCGAGCGTGCGCTCAGGGGCGCAGCTCCGTCGGCACCGTCGCGCACGGCCTGCGCGAAGGAGGTCAGGTGACCCAGGGTCACCTGGGACGGTTCGTGCACATCCTGGGTGTGCAGAAAGGAAACGTAGCGGTACAGGTCCCGGCGATAGGCGCTGACGGTGTTCTTGGCCATGCCGCGTTCCACGGCCAGATGCTGCAGGTAGGTCGCCAGGTGCTTGCCCATGGGCAAAGTTGCCGGGTCTGGTCCGGCAGGTGCCGGCGGAGCGGCAGGTGCCGGCTCGACGGGTGTCAGCCGGATGGTGGCCGGGACCGAACCGACAGGGGTCAACCGGATCGTGGCCGGCCCAATCGTGTCGGAAGACATTTCGCCGCTCCCCTAGAGCCTTGGCTCGTTGGAGCGCAGTCGCGGGTGGGCTTCGAACGAGGTGTCAACCGGGCGCAGCGATGTGTATCCGTCCGCGCGTGCCGCGACGGCCGCCAATAGGCCTGCAACTGCGGAAGGGTTGTGGATCCGCCCGCCCAGGACGCCGGCAACGGCTTCGTCCAGGGGAACCCAGGCAAGTTCCATGTCGGCTTCCTCGTCGGTGCGTTCGTGGCGTTCATGCTCGGGGACCGGGTGGGCACTGCGGGCCAGATAGATGCGGATCGCCTCCGAGGATGATCCGGGGGAAAGGAACAGGTCGACCAGGACGGCCCAGTCCTCGGCGACCAGGTCGGCTTCCTCGGCAAGTTCGCGTGCGGCGGCAAGGTGCGGCGCCTCGTCCTCGATGTCCATGAGCCCGGCGGGGATTTCCCACAGGTTCATGCGCACCGGGTGGCGGTACTGGTTGATCATCAGCACCTCGTCGGCATCGTTGAGCACCAGCACCGCAACGGCCCCAGGGTGGTCGATGTAGTCCCGGACCAGCGGTGCGGCATCGGGCGCGAATTCAAAGGTGTCCTGCACTACGTCCCAGATGCGCCCGTCGTAGACGGTCTCGGACTTAAGCAGGCGGCGAGGGCTGAACGAATCGCCCAGCGCCTCGCCGTCTGTTGTTCCCATGGTGTTACTTGCCGGCCTTCTGGTGTGCCAACCCGGCCTTGACCAGCCCTGCAAAGAGCGGGTGCGGGCGGGTGGGACGGCTGGAGAGCTCCGGGTGGGCCTGCGTGGAGACGTAGTACGGGTGCACGTCCTTGGGCAATTCCACGAACTCGACCAGCTTGCCGTCCGGCGAAGTGCCGGAGAAGACCAAGCCAGCCTCCGCGATCTGGGCGCGGTAGGCGTTGTTGACCTCGTAGCGGTGGCGGTGGCGTTCGGCGACGGAGGTCTTGCCGTAGGTCTCGGCGATCACGGAACCCTCGGTGAGGGTCGCGTCGTAGAGGCCCAGGCGCATGGTGCCGCCCAGGTCGCCCTTGCCGTCGACAATGTGCAGCTGCTCAGCCATCGTCGCGATGACCGGGTGCGTGGAATTCGGTTCGAACTCGGTGGACGAGGCGTCTGCGAGTCCCACGACGTTCCGTGCGTACTCGATGACCATCGACTGCAGGCCCAGGCACAGGCCCAGGGTCGGCAGGCCGGTTTCGCGGGCAAACTTCAGCGCGCCGAGCTTGCCCTCGAGCCCGCGGATGCCGAAGCCTCCGGGAACACAGATCGCGTCAACGCCGGCCAGGGCCTTCTTGGCGCCTTCGGTGGTGGAGCAGTCGTCGGAGGGAACCCAGCGGATCTGGACCTTGGCCTTGTTGGCGAAGCCGCCGGCGCGCAGCGCCTCGGTGACCGAGAGGTAGGCGTCGGGCAGGTCGATGTACTTGCCCACCAGCGCAATTTCCAGGTGGTGCTTGGGGTTGTGGACGGCGTCAAGGAGCCTGTTCCACTTGGTCCAGTTCACGTCCTTGAACTTCATGCCCAGGTGCTGGACGATGTACGCGTCCAGGCCCTGTGCATGCAGCACGACGGGGATGTCGTAGATGCTCGGAGCGTCGGCGCAGTTGATCACTGCTTCCGGATCGACGTCGCAGGTGCGGCCGATCTTCACGCGCATCTCGTCCGGGATATCCCGGTCGGAGCGGATCACCAGGGCGTCGGGTTGGATGCCGATGGAGCGCAGCGCCGCCACGGAGTGCTGGGTCGGCTTGGTCTTCAGTTCCTGGCTGGGGCCGATGTACGGCACCAGGGAGACGTGGACGAAGAAGACGTTGCCGCGGCCGATGTCCTGGCGGACCTGGCGCGCCGATTCGAGGAACGGCTGGGACTCGATGTCGCCAACGGTGCCGCCGATTTCGGTGATGATCACGTCGGGGGCCTTCTTGCCCTTGACCGGCTCGGTGGCCGGCAGGCGCATGCGGCGCTTGATTTCGTCGGTGATGTGCGGGATGACCTGCACCGTGTCGCCGAGATAGTCGCCGCGGCGTTCCTTCTCGATGACCTCGGAGTAGACCTGGCCAGTTGTCACGTTGGCCATGCCGGTGAGGTTTTCGTCCAGGAAGCGCTCGTAGTGTCCGATGTCGAGATCGGTTTCTGCGCCGTCATCGGTGACAAAGACTTCACCGTGCTGGAAGGGGTTCATTGTGCCCGGATCCACATTGAGATACGGGTCTAGCTTCTGCATGGTGACGGAGAGACCACGTGCGCGAAGAAGGTGACCGAGGCTGGAAGCCGTCAATCCCTTTCCGAGGGACGAGGCCACGCCACCAGTGACGAAGATATGCTTTGTCGTTTCAGACGACCGGGAATCACGAGAAAGATTACGTTGCACCACGGGGTTCTACCCTATCACCTTTTCGTTGTTGGACGGTTGGGAAAGACTCTACAGCCTTGCCGGAAGCGGCAGGCGGAATCCGGGGTTCAGGAAAGCGAACTCACAAGCAGCTGCGCCTCGCCGAGCAGTTCCTCGGCATGGGCCTGGGCTGTGCTGGAGTCTTCCTGGCCGGCCAGCATCCGCGCCAATTCGCGCACGCGCTCGGCTTCGTCCAGGAGTACCACGTCGCTAGCGGTGAATCCCGCACCGTCGGCGGCCTTGGCATTTGAGGATTTGATGACCCTCACATGCCGGTCGGCGTAGGCTGCCACCTGCGGCAGGTGGGTGACAACTATCACCTGGACGTGCTTGGCCAGCATGGCCAGGCGCTTGCCGATCTCGACGGCCGCCTTGCCGCCGACACCGGCGTCCACCTCGTCGAAGACGAACGTCGGAACGGGGTCCACGGCTGCCAACACCACCTCGATGGCCAGCATCACCCGGGAGAGCTCGCCGCCCGAGGCCCCCTTGCCCAGCGGCCGCGGGGAGGACCCGGCGTGGGGCTGGAGCAGCATGGTGATCGCATCGATGCCGAAGCGGTTGGGTTCGGCGAGCTTCTCAAGCTCGACCACGAACTTCGCGTCGGGCATGGCGAGGGCGGCGAGCTCGGCGGTGACCCGGGCTGCCAGGTCCTTGGCCGCCTTGGCACGCAGCTTCGAGAGCTTGGCAGCCAGGTCGGCGACCTCAAGGCGCAGCGCCTCGGTTTCGGCACGCAGCTCCTCGATGCGGCCGTCGTCACCCTGGATCTCGGCCAGACGCGCGCGAGAGTTGTTGGCCCAGGCGATTACCTCGTCGATGTCGGGCGCATACTTGCGGATCAGCCGGTTCAGGTCGGCGCGGCGTTCCTCGAGCGCAGCAAGCTGCTCTGGACCCTCAGTGTCCAGGTCGGAGAGGTAGGCGGCCAGGTCGGTCGACACCTCCGCGGCAAGGATGCCGATCTCGTTGAGTCGCTCGGAGAGGGACTTGATGTCCGCGTCGTCGGCGGCGACCTGCTCCAGGGCATGCCTGGCGATCTCCACCAGGGAGATGACGCTGGGAGCCTCATAGTCCTCGCTGTTGAGCGACTCGTGGGCGAGGTTGGCGTTGGAACGCAACGCCTCGATGTTTGAAAGCTTCAGCGACTGGTGCTTTAGGTCCACGTCTTCGGCGGGCTGCGGGTCGACGGCGTCGATTTCCTCCAGGGCCGACTGCAGCGACTCGGCCTCGCGGATGCGTTCGCGGGATGCCGCTACGAGCTCCTCAAGCTCTGCGGTGGCACCGCCCCACTTGTCGAAGGTCTCCTGGTAGGTGGCCAGCAGCTTGGCCAGCGGGGCGCCGGCAAACTTGTCCAGCGAGGCGCGCTGCGCCGCGGCTCCCTTGAGCCGCAGCTGGTCGGTCTGTCCGTGGATGGCGATCAGGTCCTCGCCCAGTTCCACGAGTACTCCCACCGGGGCCGCACGTCCGCCCACGGAGGCGCGGCTGCGTCCCTCGGCGGACAGGGTGCGGGTGATGATCAGTTCGGCCTGGTCCTCATAGCGTTCGACCAGGGCGCCTGCTTCCTCGGCACGGTCAAGGACCTTGCTGGCGGCGGGCAGCACAAGCGTCGCATCCGCCACTGCCTGCTTGGCGCCGTGGCGCACGGCCCCGGCGTCGGCGCGGCGTCCGAGCAGCAGCCCGAGCGCGGTGATGACCATGGTCTTGCCGGCACCGGTTTCGCCGGTGACGACGCTGAATCCCGGGCCCAGCGGCAAGGTTGCCTGGGAGATGACACCCAGGTCGCTGATGCGTATTTCCTGTATCACAGTTGCCTCCGATGGTCTTTGTCCGCGAGGGTTTCCGGTTCGGGCTTGGGCGCGTGGTGGCGCGGCTCGATGACCTGCATCGCCGGGGTGATGACGGGCAGCGCGGTCGTGGCGGTCTCGCGTTCGCCGGGTTCCACCGGACCCCGCCAGCCGTGGATGGGTAGTTCGAACTTGTTGACCAGCCGCTCGGAGAACGGGGTCTGGTTCACCCGCGCCAGGCGCACCGGCTTGGTGGAGCGGGTGACTTCGATTCGGGCGCCCGGCGGCAGCTCGATGGAGCGCCGGCCGTCGCACCAGAGCACGGCCCCGGCATCGGTGCGGGTCAGGATCTCAATGGCCAGGACGGAGGTGGGGGCCACGACCAGCGGCTTGGCGAAGAGCGCGTGGGCACTGATCGGCACCATCACCAGCGCCTCGACCTCGGGCCAGACCACCGGTCCCCCGGCGGAAAACGCATAGGCGGTGGAACCCGTGGGGGTGGCCATGACCACGCCGTCACAGCCGAAGGTGCTTAGCGGGCGGCCGTCGACCTCCATGACCACTTCGATCATGCGTTCGCGGTTTGCCTTTTCGATGGCTGCCTCGTTCAACGCCCAAGTGTGCGCGATCCGGCGGTTGTCCAGCCAGACCTGCACGTCGATGGTCATGCGTTCCTCGACGGTGAAGCGGCTCTCCACGATCCACTGCACGGTTTCCTGCAGGGCTGTGCGTTCGCTTTCCGCCAGGAACCCTACGTGCCCCAGGTTGACCCCGAGCAGCGGGACCCCGGCGTTGCGGACCAGTTCGGCGGCCCGCAGCACGCTGCCGTCGCCGCCCAGCACAACGCCCAGGTCGATGTTCTCGAGGCTGGTGTCTTCGTCGAGGATCTCAACCTCGAGGTCCTCGCCCTCCGCGGTGTTGCGCACTGCCTGCATTTCCAGGCGCCGCATCACCGGGATGAGTCCGGCATCCCGCAGCCGGGAACAGGTGTCCACGGCTGCTAACAGGGCATCGTTTCGTCCGGTGTGGGTGAGGACCAAAATCCTGCGCATGAGTTCCTTCCTCGGCGGACCGAAGGTTAGGACATCGATTCAGATGCCACCAGTCTAAGAATAGTCAACGTCCGGCCAGGCGTCGGTCCCGACGCGGGGATGTGCAAAAGCCTCCGGATTGTGTCCGGAGTCCTTGCGCAGCCACAGAAAGAACTCGACGTTGCCGTCCTGGCCCGGGAGCGGGCTGCGGGCCAGCCCCTTCACGGCCAGTCCGGAGTCGTGCGCGCAGGACATCACGGCGTCCACCGCCTTGCGCCGCTGGGTCGGGCTGCTGACCACCCCGGTGCGGGACAGCTGCTCGCGGCCGATCTCGAATTGCGGCTTGACCATGAGGACCAGGTCGCCGTCGGGCTCCGTGGCCCTGGCCAGGGCATTCAAGACCATGGTCAGCGAGATAAAGGACAGGTCGGCCACGACCAGGGACACGGTTCCGCCGATGTCCGCGGGATCCAGGTAGCGGACGTTCATGCCCTCGTGGACGTGGACGCGGGCGTCCGTCCGCAGCTCGGGGACGAGCTGGCCGTGTCCCACGTCGACGGCCTCGACATGGTCAGCACCGCGGCGCAGCAGCACGTCGGTGAATCCGCCGGTCGAAGCCCCGGCGTCAAGGCAACGTTTCCCGGCGACCTCGATGTGTGAAAACTCAGCCAGTGCACCGGCCAGCTTGTGCCCGGCGCGACTCACGAATTCCTCGCCCGCGGCGGCCTGGACGGTGATGGCCGAGGTTTCGGCAACGTTCTTGGCGGCCTTCGTGGCAATCATGCCGTCGACACGCACGCGCTGGTCGGCGATCAGCCGGGCGGCGTCGGTGCGCGAACGGGCCAGGGACCGGGTGACCAGTTCCTGGTCGAGGCGGCTCATGCCTGCTCCTGCGAGGTGACATCCAGGTCGGCGGTCAACGAGGCCAGCAGGTCCTCGAAGATGGCCAGGTGTTCGGCAACGTGGGTCGATGCCAAGGTTTCCAGGACTTCGAGGTCTGTCGTCGATGCGCGTGAATCCGAGGGGGCGCCCGGGCGTGGCCCGGGGACCGCTGCGCCGGGGCTGATGTTGGGAAGTGGGGTGTGGTTGCTGCTCATCATCACCATCGAGCCTATGGCTTGATGCCGACGATTTGGGAAAAGCTCAGCCTAGGTTCCACGGCGTGTTCCTGCCGCGGGTGGGCTAGCCACCAGGCCGCGCATGCCGCACGCCAGGAATCCAGGTCGGCTTCATCGCCGTCGATGGTGATCGTGTCGCCGTTGACCGAGGCCATGGCGGATCCGCAACGGACGCCGAACCCGGTGA
This sequence comes from Paeniglutamicibacter sulfureus, assembly GCF_039535115.1. NCBI lineage: Bacteria > Bacillati > Actinomycetota > Actinomycetes > Micrococcales > Micrococcaceae > Paeniglutamicibacter > Paeniglutamicibacter sulfureus. Next base: position 9,640 of record NZ_BAAAWO010000001.1, on the reverse strand, counting down.
CCTCGACAACCGGGTAAGGCTCGTAGAGCCCGGAGAGGTCGGCTAGGAGATAATCGGGGCGTTCGGCAGTGCGGGCGGCCAGTGCCGTGCGCACCGTGTCGACTCCGGTAAGCACCAGCGCGGTGTTGAATGCGGCGTTGTTTCCGCCCAGGATGTCCGTATCGAGCCGGTCCCCCACCACCAGCGGTCGGGTGGCCTGGAAAGTTTCGGCCGCGCGGCGGAAGAGCAGTGGCTCGGGCTTGCCCGCCACCAGCGGCTTGGTCTTGGTGGCGGCTGCGACGGCCTCGACCAGGGCACCGTTGCCCGGGGCTATGCCCTCGGCCCGCGGTATGGTCAGGTCGGTATTAGTGGCGACCCAAATGGCACCGCCATTAATGGCGAATGCAGCTTCGGCCAGGTCCTTCCAGCCGACGGCGGGGTCGAAGCCCTGGATGACACCCTGGGGGCCGTCGTGGTGGCTGGAGACGATTTCCATTCCGAAGGAGCTGACGCAATCGCGCAGGTGGGCGCTGCCCACCACCAGGGCCTTGGCGCCCCGGGGAAGTTCCTTGGCCAGGAGTTCAGCTCCCGCGTCGGCCGAGCCAAAGACTTGCTCGGCCGACGCGGGAGCGCCAAGTTGATTCAGGTGTGCGGCAACGGCACCCGGGGACCTTGAGGCGTTGTTCGTGACATACGCCAGGACCACCGAATGTTCCTGCAATCGATTCAGGGCCTCAATGGCCTTGGGAATTGCACCGTTGCCGGCATAGACGACGCCGTCGAGATCGGCGAGCAGCGCGTCAAAACCTGTAATCAGCATGGATGGATCGAATTCCTACTTTTCGTCGTTTTCGTCCTGGTCGATAACCGGGGACGTTCCGTTGGCCTCGGTGACGGCCGGGGCCTCGTCATCGAGTTCCGGGTTCGATTCCTCGGCCACTTCCTCCAGCGAGGACGCATCGACAACGTCGACGGCGTCTTCGTCAGAGAGACCTTCTTCTACGGCTTCTTCCGAGGATTCGTCGCCGTCTTCCGAGGAAGGGGTCTCCGACTCGACGAGATCGCGGGCGCGCGGGCGGCGTGCATCGGTTTCGTCGTCTTCGCCGAGGTCGATGATATCCGGTTCGGCGAACTCGCCGGTGCCCAGGGCTTCCTCGGCCACGGAGATCTGCTTGCGCCAGGTCGACGCTTCTTCGATGCGGCCCAGGTTTTCCAAGGCGTCTGCGTAGGCCGAGAAGAGGCGCGGGCTGTAGCTAAACGCGCGGTTCATGTCCAGCTGCGGGATCTCAAGTTCAGCCAAGGCTGCGTCGAGGTTACTCAAGTCGTTCTGGGCACCGGACGCGACCATGGCCATTTCGACCTTGCCGTTGGTATCCAGTGTCTCGATGACCTCGCTGTGGGCAATTTCCAGCGCCTTCTCCGGACGACCAATTCCACGTTCGGAATCGGCGATCAGGGGCAGGTGCAGGTTGTTGCCGCTGATGCGACGGTGGGTACGGAATTCACGCAATGCTTCGGCAAACTCACCGGCAGCGTAAGCGGCCAGACCAACTGCTTCACGAACAACGGCAACGCGGCCGCCACGACGGGAAGCTGCGATGGTGTGCTCATACGCCAACTGCGGATCGATATCGATCAAGCGACCGGCCATGACCAGGTGCTTGGATACCCATTCGTTGTTGACGTCGTCAAGGTAACGCAGTTCCGCGCGGGTAATGCGGTCCAGTTCCTTGCCGGTTACATCGTCATCAATTTCCGGTGAGCGTCCGCGTTCCGGGCTGTTGGAGCTGCGAAGGTCGGCCGGGTTGTGGGCGCGGCGGTTCTCTTCGTCGCGCAGCGCTTCGAGGTCAGCAGTGCTGGCTTCGTTGCGGGGCTTGAATCCACCACGGTCTTCGCGAGGCTTGAATCCACCGCGATCTTCACGGGGCTTGAAACCGCCTTCACGACGGTCTTCGCGAGGCTTGAATCCACCGCGATCTTCACGGGGCTTGAAGCCACCTTCACGACGGTCATCGCCGCCACGGAATCCACCACGGTCTTCGCGGGGCTTGAAACCGCCTTCACGACGGTCATCGCCGCCACGGAATCCACCACGGTCTTCACGGGGCTTGAAACCGCCTTCACGACGGTCATCGCCGCCACGGAATCCACCGCGATCTTCACGGGGCTTGAAGCCGCCACGGTCTTCACGAGGCTTGAAGCCACCGCGATCTTCGCGAGGCTTGAATCCACCACGGTCTTCACGAGGCTTGAAACCACCTTCGCGACGGTCATCGCCGCCACGGAATCCACCACGGTCTTCACGGGGCTTGAAACCGCCTTCACGACGGTCTTCACGGGGCTTGAATCCACCACGGTCTTCACGGGGCTTGAAACCGCCTTCACGACGGTCATCGCCGCCACGGAATCCACCACGGTCTTCGCGGGGCTTGAAACCGCCTTCACGACGGTCATCGCCGCCACGGAATCCACCGCGATCTTCACGGGGCTTGAAGCCACCACGGTCTTCACGGGGCTTGAAGCCACCTTCACGACGGTCATCGCCGCCACGGAATCCACCGCGGTCTTCACGGGGCTTGAATCCACCGCGGTCTTCGCGGGGCTTGAAACCACCTTCACGACGGTCATCGCCGCCACGGAAGCCACCGCGATCTTCACGAGGCTTGAAGCCACCGCGATCTTCACGAGGCTTGAAGCCACCGCGATCTTCACGAGGCTTGAATCCACCGCGATCTTCACGAGGCTTGAATCCACCGCGGTCTTCGCGGGGCTTGAAACCACCTTCACGACGGTCATCGCCGCCACGGAATCCACCACGATCTTCACGGGGCTTGAAACCGCCTTCACGACGGTCATCGCCGCCACGGAATCCACCGCGATCTTCGCGGGGCTTGAAACCGCCTTCACGGCGATCGTCGCCGCCACGGAATCCACCGCGATCTTCGCGGGGCTTGAAACCGCCTTCGCGACGGTCATCGCCGCCACGGAATCCACCGCGGTCTTCGCGGGGCTTGAAGCCGCCACGGTCTTCGCGGGGCTTGAAACCACCTTCACGACGGTCATCGCCGCCACGGAATCCACCGCGGTCTTCGCGGGGCTTGAAGCCACCACGATCTTCACGGGGCTTGAAACCACTTTCACGGCGGTCATCGCCGCCACGGAATCCACCACGGTCTTCGCGAGGCTTGAAGCCACCTTCACGGCGGTCATCGCCATCCCGGCGGAAGCCGTCGCTGTTGTTCGGCTTAGAACCATTTCGGTCGCGGTTGTCCTTTGACCCGAAGCCCTTGTTTTCGTTTGACACTAGATGTGTTCCTCTCAAAAGGGTCTTCAGTTTTGGACCCCACGCATGAACCAGTGGACCTCCGCATCTCACGGAAGCCCACACTAAAATCTTTTTGCCCTCACCAGGGCATTGAACGCCTGCATCTATCTTAGTCGAGCGTACCGAGTCGCCTTCGTGATTTGAACCAATAGTGCGCAACGCAACTGATCAATACTACGGCAGGATCTCGACAACTCCCGTGGATCATCAGGCCAATCCGATTGGACTCAAGATCTCGAATCGCCGGCGAGCAATTTCAATCCCACGAATTAGTTCACTCGGCATGGAGCTAACCTGCTTGGAGTAGAGCGACGTGTCGAAGACGGGACCAATTCAAGCAGCCGCACATTTCCAAGTCGCGAACCTTCTTCTGCACCTCCAACTCGTCGATTCGCTCGATTGGCATGACGATGACATCATGAAAACCGCGAATTTTATCGAGGCTGCTGCACAAATACATTGAAGGACGCCCGACGTGGAATTCTTGGATGCAGAATGGGCAGTTTTTCTAGCGTCCACGCCATTCCCGCTACTAAAAGTTTGGTTTTTGGTGGTGTGGTGGTTAAGCATCGAAACCCCCAAGCCGGTGGGGCTTGGGGGTTTCGGGACGTTGTGTCCGGCGGTGACCTACTCTCCCACACCCTCCCGAGTGCAGTACCATCGGCGCAGTGGGTCTTAGCTTCCGGGTTCGGTATGGGACCGGGCGTTTCCCCCACGCTATGACCGCCGTAACTCTGTTACCGCCACCCAAAGCTGGTTTGGGGGTGGTGAATCTGTGGGTTACGACCATGATAGTTATGGTTGTTGTTGTTCCGCGAAAAACAAATTGGGTTTGTTGTTTCGGGACCGTATAGTGGACGCAGCGTTTCTTGCCAACCACCCGCGGGGGGTGGTGTGGTGTTTGTGGTTTAAGTTGTCGGCCTATTAGTACAGGTCAGCTTCACGAGTCTTTAGTCCTCGCTTCCACATCCTGCCTATCAACCCAGTGGTCTGGCTGGGGGCCTCTCACACTCAAAAGTGTATGGAAATCTCATCTCGAAGTGGGCTTCCCGCTTAGATGCTTTCAGCGGTTATCCCTTCCGAACGTAGCTAATCAGCGGTGCACTTGGCAGTACAACTGACACACCAGAGGTTCGTCCGTCCCGGTCCTCTCGTACTAAGGACAGCTCTTCTCAAATTTCCTGCGCGCGCAGCGGATAGGGACCGAACTGTCTCACGACGTTCTAAACCCAGCTCGCGTACCGCTTTAATGGGCGAACAGCCCAACCCTTGGGACCTACTCCAGCCCCAGGATGCGACGAGCCGACATCGAGGTGCCAAACCATGCCGTCGATATGGACTCTTGGGCAAGATCAGCCTGTTATCCCCGAGGTACCTTTTATCCGTTGAGCGACGGCCGTTCCACAACGTGCCGCCGGATCACTAGTCCCGACTTTCGTCCCTGCTCGAGCTGTCGCTCTCACAGTCAAGCTCCCTTGTGCACTTACACTCGACACCTGATTGCCAACCAGGCTGAGGGAACCTTTGGGCGCCTCCGTTACTCTTTAGGAGGCAACCGCCCCAGTTAAACTACCCATCAGGCACTGTCCCTGACCCAGATCATGGGCCGAAGTTAGGTGACCGGTACAGCCAGAGTGGTATTTCAACGATGACTCCACCCGAACTAGCGTCCGGGCTTCACAGTCTCCCACCTATCCTACACAAGCTGCACCGAACACCAATACCAAACTATAGTAAAGGTCTCGGGGTCTTTCCGTCCTGCTGCGCGTAACGAGCATCTTTACTCGTAGTGCAATTTCGCCGAGTTCATGGTTGAGACAGCGGGGAAGTCGTTACTCCATTCGTGCAGGTCGGAACTTACCCGACAAGGAATTTCGCTACCTTAGGATGGTTATAGTTACCACCGCCGTTTACTGGGGCTTAAATTCTCAGCTTCGCTCCAAAGAGCTAACCGGTCCTCTTAACCTTCCAGCACCGGGCAGGAGTCAGTCCGTATACATCGTCTTGCGACTTCGCACGGACCTGTGTTTTTAGTAAACAGTCGCTTCCCCCTGGTCTCTGCGGCCCACACCCGCTCCGAGGAGTAAATCCTCATCACGGGGCAGGCCCCCCTTCTCCCGAAGTTACGGGGGCATTTTGCCGAGTTCCTTAACCATGATTCTCTCGATCGCCTTAGTATTCTCTACCTGATCACCTGTGTCGGTTTGGGGTACGGGCGGCTAAAACCTCGCGTCGATGCTTTTCTTGGCAGCATAGGATCACCGAATCACCCCCCAAAAGGGGCGCCTATCGGGTCTCAGGCTATGTGAGTCGCGGATTTGCCTACGACTCGCCCTACATCCTTGGACCAGGTCAATTCCATTGCCTGGCTCGGCTACCTTCCTGCGTCACACCTGTTAATACGCTTACCTCCCTGGTTCGGGTCCCGCGCCGCACACCCGATACAAGGCCCGAAGGCCTTGAGGTGGGTGGTTGGGGCGGTTAGCATCACCAGTTCGGTATGGGCGGTTTTTCACCGGTACGGGAATATCAACCCGTTGTCCATCGACTACGCCTGTCGGCCTCGCCTTAGGTCCCGACTTACCCAGGGCAGATTAGCTTGACCCTGGAACCCTTGATCATTCGGCGGACGGGTTTCTCACCCGTCATTCGCTACTCATGCCTGCATTCTCACTCGTGTGGGCTCCACCGCTGGTTTACACCGCGACTTCACTGCCCACACGACGCTCCCCTACCCATCCACACGGCTGGACCACGAAGGCCTGCCAAATATGTGAATGACGCAACTTCGGCGGTGTGCTTGAGCCCCGCTACATTGTCGGCGCGGAATCACTTGACCAGTGAGCTATTACGCACTCTTTCAAGGGTGGCTGCTTCTAAGCCAACCTCCTGGTTGTCTTCGCAACTCCACATCCTTTTCCACTTAGCACACGCTTAGGGGCCTTAGTTGGCGTTCTGGGCTGTTTCCCTCTCGACTATGAAGCTTATCCCCCACAGTCTCACTGCTGCGCTCTCACTTACCGGCATTCGGAGTTTGGCTGACGTCAGTAACCTTGTAGGGCCCATTAGCCATCCAGTAGCTCTACCTCCGGTAAGAAACACGCAACGCTGCACCTAAATGCATTTCGGGGAGAACCAGCTATCACGAAGTTTGATTGGCCTTTCACCCCTACCCACAGCTCATCCCCTCCATTTTCAACTGAAGTGGGTTCGGTCCTCCACGCGCTCTTACACGCGCTTCAACCTGGCCATGGGTAGATCACTTCGCTTCGGGTCTAGATCACGCCACTCACTCGCCCTATTCAGACTCGCTTTCGCTACGGCTTCCCCACACGGGTTAACCTCGCGACGTAACACTAACTCGCAGGCTCATTCTTCAAAAGGCACGCTGTCACCCCAACAAGGAGGCTCCAACGGATTGTAAGCGCACGGTTTCAGGTACTATTTCACTCCCCTCCCGGGGTACTTTTCACCATTCCCTCACGGTACTTGTCCGCTATCGGTCATTGGGTAGTATTTAGGCTTACCAGGTGGTCCTGGCAGATTCAAACGGGATTTCTCGGGCCCCGTCCTACTTGGGATACTCTCACAAAGCGGCGGCACGCATTCGCACTACGGGACTCTCACCCTCTACGGTCCGGCATTCAAGCCGATTCGCCTATGCGCCCGCACCTCACTTCACCAGTCCGGCAGAACTGATATGGAAAGTCCCACAACCCCGACCATGCAACGCCCGCCGGCTATCACACATGGCTCGGTTTAGCCCCATCCGCGTTCGCTCGCCACTACTAACGGAATCACTATTGTTTTCTCTTCCTGCGGGTACTGAGATGTTTCACTTCCCCGCGTTCCCTCCACACAGCCTATGTGTTCAGCTGCGGGTCATACGGCATGACACCGTACGGGGTTTCCCCATTCGGAAATCCTGGTCTCAACGTCCGGTTATCGACTCCACCAGGCTTATCGCAGATTCCCACGTCCTTCTTCGGCTCCCAATGCCAAGGCATCCACCGTGCGCCCTTAAAAACTTGACCACAAACATGATCAAAAATTTACATGAGCTATATATTATTACAATCGAAAGAACCAAGAAAAACACACCCGAAAGTGCGTTCACCAGGTTCAATAATTCATAAGAAATTGCTATGCAAGACAAGGAAAAAATCCCTTGCCTCACAAGATGCTCGCGTCCACTATACAGTTCCCAAACAACAACCCCGTCACACCCACCACCAACACACCCCCAGGGGGCTCGTGCGGCTTAGGCCATGCGCGGGACAATCCAGAAAAAACAAGAACCCAACCCGAAACCGGATCGGGGCCTGTTATTCCAGGACCCAACAGTGTGCCAAAAGACCACCCGCGTTCGCCGGCGGCTCCCGTTCCAACCACCGGAACGAATCCCGGAAGCGTACTAGAAAACCACCCACCAACGATGGACGGCCATGATTTGTTGATATTCCACCCTTGAGCACTCGCCCATCAACACAAGTGATGGATGCGAGCAGCACTGAACACCCGCACGGGAAACACTGTGGAATCCCTGCCTGGTGCTAGTTGCTCCTTAGAAAGGAGGTGATCCAGCCGCACCTTCCGGTACGGCTACCTTGTTACGACTTAGTCCCAATCGCCGGTCCCACCTTCGACGGCTCCCTCCCACAAGGGGTTAGGCCACCGGCTTCGGGTGTTACCAACTTTCGTGACTTGACGGGCGGTGTGTACAAGGCCCGGGAACGTATTCACCGCAGCGTTGCTGATCTGCGATTACTAGCGACTCCGACTTCATGGGGTCGAGTTGCAGACCCCAATCCGAACTGAGACCGGCTTTTTGGGATTAGCTCCACCTCACAGTATCGCAACCCATTGTACCGGCCATTGTAGCATGCGTGAAGCCCAAGACATAAGGGGCATGATGATTTGACGTCGTCCCCACCTTCCTCCGAGTTGACCCCGGCAGTCTCCCATGAGTCCCCGCCTTTACGCGCTGGCAACATGGAACGAGGGTTGCGCTCGTTGCGGGACTTAACCCAACATCTCACGACACGAGCTGACGACAACCATGCACCACCTGTGAACCAGCCCCAAAGGGGAAACCGTGTTTCCACGGCGGTCTGGCACATGTCAAGCCTTGGTAAGGTTCTTCGCGTTGCATCGAATTAATCCGCATGCTCCGCCGCTTGTGCGGGCCCCCGTCAATTCCTTTGAGTTTTAGCCTTGCGGCCGTACTCCCCAGGCGGGGCACTTAATGCGTTAGCTACGGCGCGGAAAACGTGGAATGTCCCCCACACCTAGTGCCCAACGTTTACGGCATGGACTACCAGGGTATCTAATCCTGTTCGCTCCCCATGCTTTCGCTCCTCAGCGTCAGTTAATGCCCAGAGACCTGCCTTCGCCATCGGTGTTCCTCCTGATATCTGCGCATTTCACCGCTACACCAGGAATTCCAGTCTCCCCTACATCACTCTAGTCTGCCCGTACCCACCGCAGATCCGAGGTTGAGCCTCGGACTTTCACGATAGACGCGACAAACCGCCTACGAGCTCTTTACGCCCAATAATTCCGGATAACGCTTGCGCCCTACGTATTACCGCGGCTGCTGGCACGTAGTTAGCCGGCGCTTCTTCTGCAGGTACCGTCACTTTCGCTTCTTCCCTACTGAAAGAGGTTTACAACCCGAAGGCCGTCATCCCTCACGCGGCGTCGCTGCATCAGGCTTTCGCCCATTGTGCAATATTCCCCACTGCTGCCTCCCGTAGGAGTCTGGGCCGTGTCTCAGTCCCAGTGTGGCCGGTCACCCTCTCAGGCCGGCTACCCGTCGTCGCCTTGGTGAGCCATTACCTCACCAACAAGCTGATAGGCCGCGAGTCCATCCCTGACCAAAAAATCTTTCCACCAAAAACCATGCGGTCCACGGTGCATATCCGGTATTAGACCCAGTTTCCCAGGCTTATCCCAGAGTCAGGGGCAGGTTACTCACGTGTTACTCACCCGTTCGCCACTAATCATTCTGTGCAAGCACAAAAGTCATCGTTCGACTTGCATGTGTTAAGCACGCCGCCAGCGTTCATCCTGAGCCAGGATCAAACTCTCCGTAAAAAAATACAGACACAACCAACACGCCGACTGGAAAAAATCGACCGGGCTGCACCAAGCAAAACATCCTGGCAAATTGCCCCAGGCATCCACACGGGGGTGCGGACCCTAAAACCATTCACCAATAAAATAAATAAATTGGTATCAACAAACTTGGCACACTATTGAGTTCTCAAACAACAGACACTTCCAACACCCACAACCGGACTAACAATTCCTACCGGCGCTTCGCTCTGGAGCAAC